>CALMSO010000097.1 GCA_937872385.1 uncultured Saprospiraceae bacterium | reverse complement strand
ATTTTTTCCGCTGCGCGGAATTTTTCAAAAACTGCGTCAGCCCTGCTGCCGTTGTGTACCATACAAAAATGACCCTACCTAAAAATTTAAACAATGAGAATAACATTAATAAGACCGCTTTTCTTGATAGGTTAAAATTATAATCTACCATACAACAATAGTAAAAGTTTCACCGTTACAGCAGCGTCGGTATCATTAGCGCACCTTTCGTAAAAAATCAAAATGGGACGAATCATTCAATCAAGAAGACACCTTTACAGTAGAGTGCCAATTATCTTGCTTTCAATCTTGTTATTCGCTATCAGCCCAGTGCTCATAAGTGTGATAGGCGCTCGGATCACGGAAGCGATGACCAACGAACCCTGCCATGAAGGCAACTGCTTTTGGGGCGCATTTGGGTGGTTGTTTCTGCTCACTATTCCAATAGCTAAAGTATTGTTTATTATTTTTCTGATTATTATTATAATTGATGTGTCAAAGTTGACTCAAAAATAATGTTTGCGCCGAGTGAAGCGCTGAATCGCCACCAGATTGGAATTGAAATCACCCGACCTAACCCACGCCGGTAAATGCTGCTTTTACAAAATGTTCCGGCAGGCTTTCTTGAATTGGGTGCTGGTAGTTTTGAAAAAACTGCTATATGCATTATCCTGGCGGCAGGGCGCAGCACGTTTAATGGATCATGCCTTTGCAATTGAAGATGCCGTAATTATTTATTATTAAAATCTTGCTTTTCAGAATTTTATAAAATTGTAAATCGGACTTCGTAAGTATCCAGACATAATTACTTTAAATATAAAAAATCCATAAAAATTGATTATCAAATGTTTGAAAATTATTTTAATTAATAAATAACAATGTCTTATTAGTGAACGGTGAACTACATTGATAACCAAACAATTGTAAAGCTATGAATACGCCACAATTCATTGAAATTGATATAATAACATAATACATCAAGCCCCTTTTTCGCTTTTTCTTTTAATGTAATAATACGTTTCCAACTGTGAGCGCGTAGCAATATCGGCGGCATCTTTGCGATAGATATTAGACAGGTTTTTATCTAAAATGCGAGATTTTACATTATCATTTAGCTGTATCTGAATATAATCGAGGATTTCTTTTTTCAGGTCTTCATCATAAATGGGGAAAGCTGTTTCTACGCGGTAGGTAAGGTTGCGCACCATCCAGTCGGCGGAAGATAAAAAGATGCGATTGGCGCCCCCATGATGAAAAATAAAAATGCGCGCATGCTCCAAGTACCGATCCACGATGCTGAAGGCTTCGATATTTTCACTCAGCCCCGGCACGCCGGGCACTAAGCAGCAAATGCCGCGAATAATAAGCTTGATTTTGACGCCTGCCTGACTGGCCTCGTAGAGCTTTTGTACCATAGGCATATCCTGCAAGCTATTCATTTTCAGTACAATAGATGCTTCTTGCCCCGCTTTGGCCTGCCGCATTTCAAAATCAATCAATTGTTCTAACCCAGAGCGCAGATTGAATTTGCCTACTAATAGGTGCTCGAAGTCTTGTGAAGGCATTTGCACTGTTTCGAGGAAGGAAAAAATGCGTCCTACTTCGCCTGTGATGCGAGGGTCGGCGGTGAATAGCCCCAGATCGGTATAAACCTTGGCGGTGTCTTCGTGAAAATTGCCGGTGGAGAGGTAGGTGTAAAGCTGCACCTGCCGATTTTCTACGCGCCGCACCAATGCCAGCTTGGAGTGCACCTTGATACCCGGAAAACTGTAGCGTACATTCACGCCGGCTTTTTCTAATTTTTCACCCCATTCGAGATTAGCTTCCTCATCAAAACGGGCTTTCACTTCTATGAACACCGATACCTGCTTGCCCGCTTTTACGGCATCCATCAGCGCTTGCATAATGCGCGAATTGCGCGCCACCCGATACTGAATAATTTTGATATGTGTAACTTGGGGATCGCGGGCAGCTTCTTCAAAAAAACGCATCACCGAATTGTAAGAATGGTAGGGCACAAAAATCATGTGATCCTTGCGAGCAAAGGCGCTAAAAAAATCTTTGGTATCTTCCAAGGGGCGGTAAGGCAAGGGCGGGAGCGGTGCATTTTTAAGATGCTGCATTCCAAAATCCGGAAACCGGAAAAAGTCAAAATTATTATGATAACGCCCCTCTTGCAGTAGGTCGTATTTATCAAGATCGAAAGCGGCCATCATAAAGCGGAGCATTTCGGCGGGCAATTCGCGGTCATACACAAAGCGCGAGGCGGGCCCTACGTGTCGCTTGGACAGGCTTTCCTTTATTTTTTGAATTAAATCGCCAGAAAATTCATCATCAATGTATAATTCGGCGTCGCGGGTCAGTTTGATAGAATAAGTATCAAGAATATCATATCCCGGAAACATCCATGATATACTGTGGCGTACAATATCGTCAATTATAATAATATCATGGCGATTGGGTGCGGAGGGCAGCTTGAGAA
The DNA here is from genome assembly GCA_937872385.1 of uncultured Saprospiraceae bacterium. Taxonomy (GTDB): domain Bacteria; phylum Bacteroidota; class Bacteroidia; order Chitinophagales; family Saprospiraceae; genus JADJNW01. The sequence goes on along the minus strand of CALMSO010000097.1, from coordinate 28,023 downwards.
AGCGCGGCAAATGATCGGACGGAATTTTGACAATGGCGTACTCGTGGGGCGCTTCCGGCACTCCCTTCGCCTGCATGAGCACGGTGAGGTAAAGGGCGGCATTATTGAGAAAAGGGCGAATTTTTTTGCCCACCAGCAGTACCGGCTGTACAAAAGGCAACATGTGATCTTTGAAATAACTTTCGACAAACTCCCGCTGCTCTTCGTTCAGTTGCATCCGCCGCAAAATGTAAATCTGATGGCTCCGCAGCTCTGGTATAATTTGCTTTTCAAAAATGCGGTTGAATGCTTCCTGCTGCCGATTGACGAGACGCTGAATTTCCCGTACAATTATCTTCGGCGAAATCTCCAATTCGCGCTTAGTCTTCTTGCTGATGCGCAACAAGCTGCGATGATTGGCCATGCGCACCCGGAAAAACTCGTCGAGATTGGAAGAATAAATCGCCAAAAACTTGATGCGCTCAAATAAGGGCACGCCAGGATCCATCGCTTCTTGCAACACTCGATAATTGAACGACAGCCAGCTGATATCGCGGTGAATGTAGGGCAATCCGTCCTCAGTAACGAACAATTCTTGGCTGATATTCAGACCAGTAACCCGCGCGGATTTGGTCTTGCTCGGCTGCGTCATGTTTTTTGGCTGTTTTTTTAATACACAGATTCCGCAATGCGCCGGATGGTAGCCGAATCGCCCATCGTATAATAATGCAAACACGGTACGCCTCGGGCTTTCAACTCCTTGGATTGGGCAATGCACCATTCAATACCGACCTCGCGGTATGCCTCGGCATCTTTGGCATTCAGCAATTCTGTAGCCAACGCGTCTGGCAAATTTACATGAAAATGACGCGGAATGGCATTCAACTGGTATTTTTTTGTAATCGGTTTCAATCCCGGTACGATTGGCACGGTAATGCCTGCCTCCCGGCAGCGATCTACAAAATCGAAGTATTTGGCATTGTCGAAAAACATTTGCGTGACGATATAATCGGCACCGGCGTCCACTTTTTCTTTTACAAATTGCAAATCAATATTGAGATTGGGCGACTCAAAATGTTTCTCCGGGTAGCCAGCCACACCAATGCAGAAATCTGTTTTTACGGCGTCTTTAATGTCAGGATCGAGGTACTTCCCCTGGTTCATATCCGTAATTTGCCGCACTAAGTCTAAGGCAAATTCGTGCCCGCCTTCTTCGGGTATAAACTTGCCATCAAACTTGCGTGCATCGCCACGAATAGCCAATACATTGTTGATATTCAGGAAATTAAGATCAATTAACGCGTTTTCGGTATCTTCTTTAGTGAAGCCGCCACAAATGAGGTGGGGTACTGCATCTACGCCATAACGATGCATAATAGCTGCGCAAATACCCACTGTGCCGGGGCGCTTGCGAATAGCTGTTTTTTCATAATAGCCACTTTCGCGCCGTTTATAATCAAATTCCTCCCGGTGGTAAGTCACATCAATAAAGGGCGGCTTGAACTCCATGAGGGGGTCTAAGGTTTCAAAAATTGCTTGCATTCCTCCTCCCTTGAGCGGGGGTAGTACCTCGAAGGAAATCAGCGTTCTGCCATTGGCTTTATCAAAATATTCGGTTACTTTCATGCCTTTGCAAGTCTGTTTTTTTAGTTTGCAAAGCTACGAAACAACCGGATTAGACTTTGGTTTTTGGGTGGAAAATGTGGGGATAAGATAACAAGTGATGGACTTTCTCAAATTACATTTCGCGGCTGCCCGTTCAAAAAGGCTTGTACATTGGCGATGCTTTCGTTGAGGAGGCGCTGGCGGGCGGCGCGGCTGGCCCAGGCATTGTGCGGGGTGACGATACAATGGGGCGCTCCGATGAGCGGGTGGTCGGGTGGGGGAGGTTCTTGGGCGAGCACATCGAGGGCTGCGCCGGCGATTTGGCCGCTTGCTAAGGCCTGCCGAAGGTCGGTTTCGTGTATGAGGGCACCTCGTGCCGTGTTGATGAGCAAGGCATGGGGGCGCATGGTGGCGAGCAGTTTTGCATTTATAAAACGTTCATTTTCAGGTGTAAGTGGGGCGTGCAGGCTGATGACGTCGCTTTGCTGAAAGAGCGTGTGGACATCAACAAATTGTACCTGGGGCATGGCGTCGCGTTGGGGGTGTTTGTGCGTAGCAAGTACCTGCATACCAAAGGCTTGCGCGATGCGGGCCACTTGCTGCCCGATGCGCCCGAAACCATAAATGCCCATGGTGCGGCCGCTCAGCTCAATGATGGGCTGCAAGGTATAGCAAAAATCGCGGGCGCGCGCCCAGTCGCCGTTGCGCACACTGGCGTGGTGGCGGCCGACGGCGTTGGTCAATTCCAGCAGCAGCGCGAAAACATGCTGGGCAACGGTTTCGGTGCCATAGCCAGTCACATTGCACACAGTGATGCCGCGCTCGCGGGCAGCCAAGATGTCAATGTTATTATAACCAGTGGCCGTCACGCAGATGCAGCGCAATTGGGGCAACTGGCGGATGATATCGGCATCGAAAGGGGCTTTATTGGCGAGTATAATGTGGGCCTTGCGCGCGCGTTCGAGTAGTACTTCGCGGGTAGAATGGTCAAAAACCGAGAGCTGACCGAGCTTCGCAAGCGGTTGCCAGTCGAGGTCACCAGGATTCAGGGTATAGCCATCCACTACGGTGATAAAGACAGGAGAGGTTTGGTGCATTTTGAAATTGGGAAATTTTGAAATTAGGATATTTTGAAATTGGGAAATTCAAGGATTTAAAAGTTGAGCACCTATTTGTCCTATTCCCCTATTCGTCCTATTCCCCTATCCGCCCATCAACCCCTTCCCCTAATTCTTCCCTTTGCCACCAAAAATGTCTTTGTCGCGTTGATCCAGTACAGGGTAGGGGCGGGGCGCTTCGTCGAGGATTTCGTGGAGCACGCGAGGCTGGTAGTACCAGAGCCCTTTTTGGAAAGTATAAGCTTGATAGCTTCCGTCGGGCACCATCACCATGCCTTCGCCATGCTGGCCACTGAGCGGGATGAGGTGATCAAAGATGAGCAATTCGAGGGCTTCGTCATAATTGAAACGCACGCTCACGGCGGCAGAATATTCTATAAAAACCCGTTTTTTAGTAGTGGTTGGCTTGCCTTTTTCTTGATGTACAAAGACTGGCGCACCGAAGACCGGCTGCCCGTCGCTGCGGAAGTGCAGTACGTCCACGAGTTTGCGTTTGCGAAAAAATTCCAAACCATCGAAGCCAAAGAGCAGATAATACTTGCCCTGGGGGCCTTTACATTCTCGAAGATTGTAATAAACGGAGCCGTACCACTGGTCGGGGCTGAGTTCGTCCTGTTCGAGGTCGGCGACATTGGCTGAGCGGTCAATCAACGGGAAGAGTTTCAACTCCGGAGTATTCATCTGAATAGCACCGTAGTAGCGATAATCGTCTTCACTGACGTAAAGTTGCCAAGTGAAAATCCGGAAGGAGCTGTCCTGCGGATATTGAATGGACACCGACTTGAGGCGCTCAAAAGGATACTGAAAGGAATGTTCCGTTTTCAGCGCCTTTACTAAGAGCGGAATCATGGTGCGGCAGGCGGCAAAGCGATTTTCTGCCAAAGAATCATTCACCACCGCGTAGCTCAAGATGGTGAGCGTATCTTCCCAGGTATGGAGGGCTTCGAGGTCATTCGGCGCGATGCGCGGCGCATTTTTCTTTTGCGCCCAGGCTGCCGAAGCTATTAATAGTAAGGCAATTAGTGTGGCAAAGCATTTGTTCATTATTACACCTTGTTTTCTAAATAGGATAAACGCCAGGTGTGCGCATAAAATTGTGTGAATCATCTCAGAAGTGCAACAACTCTTCTGCCTGTTTTTCGATGCTGCGCAAAGTGCCGGGGTCGCTAATGTCGCCGTCGGCATCCACCAAATGTTCAATGCGGGAGATGGGCAAGCGATTGGGCAATACGACCGTGCCTACGTGATTGAGTACACCGGTGAAGTGCTCTAAGCCGCGCAGGTTGCCAGCCCGGCCAGTGGCCACGCCTACTAAGGCCGCTTTTTTGTTTTTAAAAGTAGCTTTGTACTGCCGCACCGAGCAGGCATCTATGAAAAGTTTGACCACTCCAGGAAAGCTGCCATTGTACTCCGGCATCACATATACGAATTTCTGGGCGGGCAGCATGTAGGCATCCTGCAATTGCGCGAGACTGGAGCTTTGTCCGTCATCTTCGTACATGCCATTGTAAAACCAGTCGTGCGGAATATCTTCTAAGGCGAGCACTTGCACCGGCTCGTCGGTTTTGGCTTGCAATATTTCGGCATATTTGCGCGCAAAGCGCAGACATTCACTGTTTTTTCGGTTGGTGCCGGATATAATGGTAATCATAACAATGACAGTTAGTTATTTTGATTGTATCAACATGATTTTGCACACAAAACGGGTTAACGGCTGTTTTGTTCTGGCAGCGCGAGTAGGGTAGAGGAGCAAGGGCACAAAAATTTTTCTAAAAAATGCTGAAATCCGTCAATAATTGTATAATTTTCTGCGATAACCAAATTTTTAACGGAAAAATACGCTTAGTTATGGCAAAAACAATGCAATGGTTTTTAGACAAATACGGCGAAAGCCATCAGAATGCGACGAACAAACTCATTCACTGGGTGTGTGTGCCAGCCATTATGTTCAGTTTGCTGGGCTTGCTGTACGCTATTCCCTTCCCGGTAGCGCGGGGGCTGTTTACCAATTGGGCGGCGGTATTTTTGGCGCTGGCACTGTTGTATTATCTGCGGCTTTCTATTCCTATGTTTGCTGGCTTTTTAGTCATCGGTGGGCTAATGCTTTGGGGCAATAATGCTATTTTCGAGGCGGTGGGCCGCAATGGCGGACAGTTGGCTATCGTATCGCTGGTCATCTTTGCTGTGGCCTGGGTTGGGCAGTTTATTGGGCATAAAATTGAAGGTAAAAAACCGTCCTTTTTCGAGGATGTGCAATTTTTGCTGATCGGGCCAGCTTGGTTGCTGCATTTTATTTATCAAAAAGCGGGTATCAGATACTAAACCATCGCCCGTACGTCGTTGTTATCATTGCTTATCTCCAATTCCTTCCAGCTTGTCCAACCCTGCTGGGGCAATCATTTTATTGCCTCTGCTCAATAATCATTTTTGAAATTCGGGAATAATGAGAAAACACTACCTGCTGTTCGTTGGGGCCTTGTGGCTGACGACGATAGCGCAAGCCCAATCTTGGCGCGCGGTGATAGAATTAGAGCAAAACACCGAGGTGCCGTTTTGCGATGCGGTTCAAAATGGCATTGCCACCATACCACCGGCATTGGCTAATTCAACGGATTATCGTACGCGACTCATTCTGGAAGACACTTTTTTTGTTAACAATGCTTTTGCGATTGAGGCGCGTATGCTCAATGCGGAGGCCAACGGTGGTATTACTGCCTTCGACCCCGGTATGTACCTCGACGCCTGTGACCTCAGCGCGGGTGCCACCTTGATGGGCGATGACTGGGCGCTGCCTTTTACTTCACTGTATATAGGCAATTTTTTCGATGGCAATTTGCCTAACTTAGTGCAAGATTTTTCGGATTGGCGAGTGCTGCGCTATGTGTTTTTCAACAATACTTTTGCCATTTTTATAGACAATCAATTGCTATACAGCCGGCCCTACGTCGGGCAGATTCATTTTATTCAGCGCCTCATTTTGCGTTTTAAAGGCTCCGGCTTAGTGGACTGGGTGCGGCTTTACGATGGCGCGGCCCAATTGATTTGGGAGGAAGATTTTTCCGATTGTAATAACCTAAGTCCCGTGCCGGACTGGCGTGCGCAAATCGCTTACACCATCAGCCCTGATACTATTGTTTGTCGCACGGAAGCTTTGACCATCGCTGCCAGCGCCAGTCCTGCCACTACTTGGCAGTGGCGCGGCCCCAACGGCTTTTCAAGCAATCAAGCGGCTTTTACCTTGTCGGCGGTGTCTCCGGCCGATACCGGTTATTATGTATTAGACGCCGTCTTTGCGAATTGCATCGCCTGGCGCGACAGTGTATATGTCGGCATCACCCCGGATGCTACTCCTCCCACGGCTTTTCTCGGCGCGGATACCACCCTTTGTCTGGGCGAAACCTTAGTGCTGGGGCGCGATTATCCTTGTGCGAGCTACCGCTGGCAAGACGGAAGTGCTGATAATACTTTCACGGTGACGGAAGCTGGCTTTTACAGTGTGCGCATCGAACAATACGGGCAAACTTACACTGACACCATACGGGTGGACTATTTTCCGCTGCCACAAGTAGCTTTGGGCAATGATACTACACTCTGCCCCGGCGAGGTTTTGCGCCTTAGCGGCTTTTGGCCCCACGCGGCGGGCTATCTCTGGGAGAATGGCTCCACGGATTCCATACGCACGGTGGCTACGGCCGGAGTTTACACCCTATTGCTGACCGATGTTTGTAGCAATGCTGCCGCTGATACCATCGTGGTGGATTATTTCGCTGTCTTGTCGGAATTGCACATTGGCAATGATACAACGCTCTGCCCGGGACAGAGCCTATTGCTGGACGCCACAGATTCTGCTGCGATTAGCTACCTCTGGCAAGACGGAAGTACCAATACTAATTTCGTAGCTCGACAACCGGGGCTTTACACGGTTGCACTGACCGATAATTGTGGCAACACCGCCCGCGATAGCATTTTGATAGACAACTTTGCCGTGCTGAGCGGCGGGCTTTTCATCGGGCGCGATACAAGCCTGTGCCCAGGCGAAAGTCTGCGATTAGATGCTACAAATCCGGCGGCCATCGCCTATATTTGGCAGGATAGCAATGCTAACCCGGTACGCAGCGTGGAGTCACCAGGCACTTACACGGTAATGGCTATGGACAATTGCGGGAACACCGCGCGTGGCTCTATGGTCGTCAGTCTTTTTTCAGTGCTTGAAGAGACCTTGGACATTGGGCGCGACACGAGCCTTTGTCCTGGTACAACGCTTCTACTCAATGCTTTTGACCCAGCAGCGATTACTTACCTTTGGCAAGATGGCAGCACCCGCCCCGAGCTGAGCATCAGTCAGCCAGGGGCTTACACGGTTACTTTGGGTGATAACTGTGGTAACACCGCAAGTAATACCATTCGGGTGGATTATTACGAAACGGTGCGCAGCGTTGATCTCGGCCCAGATGTCACGCTTTGCGAAGGAGAACGCTTGCAATTGAACGCCAGCCGACCCGGAGCAGCTACTTACCTTTGGCAGGATGGCAGTGCCAATGCAACTTTCACGGTGACGCAAGCCGGTATTTACACAGTAACGGTTGCCGATTTTTGCGGCAATACTGCTTCGGACCAAGTGCTGATTCGCTTTGACCGGGCGCCGGAGGCCGACTTGGGTTTTGATACCTTAGTGTGCGAAGGCAGCGTGTTCAGGTTGGATGCTTCCGCTAATAACGCCACGTTTTACCGTTGGCAAGATGGTTTTGAAGCCGCTATTTATCCAGTGCTGCAACCAGGGCTTTACACCGTGCGTGTGGGCAATCGCTGTGGGAGTAGTTCGGCTACCGTGCGCATAGACTTTGCGTACTGCGGCCCTTGTCGTACGGGTGTGCCCAATGCCTTTTCACCCGATGGCGATGGCATCAACGACCGGCTCGAAGTGTTTTCGGAATGTTTTTTCCAAACCTATGATTTCAGGGTATTCGATCGCTGGGGCGTGCAGGTATTTGCTTCGCAAAATCCGAATGATACCTGGGACGGCACTTTTCGCGGCAGCCCTTTGAAAACCGGCGTTTATATCTGGCGTTTGGTATATCAAGCCGATGATGGCAGCACGGCAACCTTGTCCGGCGATTGCACTTTGCTTCGTTAGACATAGCAGCGCTACGGAGCGAGGAAAAGGCCAAGCGAGCTTCCATAGATGAACATTTACAGACCAAAGGATGAGATTTAAACATGATCTTAGCTAAGCCGTTTCAGTCCTTCGCGTACGGTGAGTTTGGAAAGGGGCGTCTCCGCAATAAACTGGCGCACGGCCTCCGGCTGGAAACGACTATAACTGCGCAGGGCCCAACCAGCGGCTTTTTGTACAAAAAACTCCTTGGAATCGGCGCGCCGGGCAATGAGCGCGAAGAGCAGCGGCGCGTCGGTACGGTTTTTATAATCGAGTTGAAACAAAATAGCGGCGCGCTGTAGCCAGATATTGTCGGATTCAATCCAGCGCAGCGGATACCGGGCAATGGCTTCGGGATGGCGCATGAGGATATTACCCGCAAGTTTGGGTGCCAAAAAGTCTATACTATCCCACCATGACTTTTGCAGCATAAGACTTTCGAGCAATTCGAGAAAACGAGCATCTAATTGTTTAATGATTTTTTTGCCCAGCAAATCATGCACAAAATATTGCATTTCGCGTTGTTCTGCTTCAAAGCAAAGCTGGCACACGGCACGTAGGTCGGCACCCTCGGGTACGCCATATTGTGCAATCATCTGCTCCGAAAGCGCCGTTCGTTCCGGTTTTTTCAAGCCAAAAAAAGCAAACTGGTTTTTCATATAGCGGGCCATAAGCTCCGCGTTGGGCGGGTTCGCGTGTTGCCGATAGAGGTTTTGTAAGGTTTGTACGTATGCGTCAGGGGGGAGCATGGCCATGCAATGGTTTACGATTTCAGTGTTGCAATTCAGATATTGGTTTTACTTGAATCATATTGTTCAAATAATTGATTTTCAGACATTTGCATTTTATAATTCCTGTAATATATCTAACAATTGTCGGGTACTCACCGGCGCGGTTGGCACCTGAACCAACTGGCTGGACAGGCGGTCAATAGCATGAACACCGAGGTAAAGCTGCCGCTCCTTAACGGCGATAAGGACCACCGTAGCCGACAGCCCAGTAGGCATATTGAATGCAGTGAAACGCTGCCCGCTAAGATACATCCGAGCTACCGACTGGATATTCTGGAAAACGAGAAAAGCCGCTTGGTCGTCAAGACCTTCAAGGTCGAGCGTATGCCGTGCACTGACCATAGCGCGCCCTGATTTTTTGGCATAGAAACACTGACAACCGTACCAGTTGAATGCTGTAATAGCAAACTGAAAATACTTTTTGCCATGCAATTTCTTTATTTTCAACGGTTTATCGTTGATTAATTTCCAGTCGAATATTTTTTCGGCATCGTAAGGCAGTACCGTAGAATGGCTTCCGGCAAAGAGCCGCATCCCGACGGGATTGACCAATCCGTAATGTACCGGCACCTCCACGGTAATAGGCTGGGTAGTTTCGAGCGGTAGCCCATCCTGAAAAGCAAACAATCCGAATTGCCCGGCACATTCCAGCAGGCGGTCTTCAGAAGTCGCCATTCGGTTGGCTAATATCATGTCTCCTTTGCGAAAAATCTCTCGCAATTGCAATTGCACTTCGCCGCTCACCGGCTGCCCCGTCAAGTCTCGAAAGCTAAACGGCTGAAACGAAAAGCGAATACCTTGCGTACCGACAATAATCGTCATGCGCGATGCATCAATCGTGAAGTCGCGTATTTGAGGCTCCGTTTCGTTAAAAAAATTATGCAGCAGCATTTGAGCATTGATAGCCCCCGTTCCGGAATCTGATCCTAATGTCATTTTTGTGAAGTTTTCTCATAAAAAATCTCTCGGACTTCCTCTCAAAAGCTACGGGTAAATGGCAAAACGTGCAGTACAGTGCGATTGGTATGGTAGATTGTCAGGTAGTATGCAGAAACAAATATAGTAATTTCATTACAAAAATGCGGGCGGAATCGTAAATTATCGCGGCTAAATGACACATTTTTTTCCATTGCATACAAAAAACAATGTTATCAAAGTTTTTTTGCTTTTTATAAAAATGCTTTAAAATTCTGATAATAAGTTTAATACAAATTTTTAAAATATTAATTTTAATTGCCTAAGCAAAATTTTATCTCTATGAAACCGCTTGCCGAAAGAATGCGCCCAACCAACTTTGATGCCTTTGCTGGCCAGCAGCATCTGGTGGGTCCCAGTGGGGTACTGCGCCGGGCGGTAGCGGCTGGGCATTTGCCATCCATGATTTTGTGGGGCCCGCCGGGCGTAGGCAAAACGACCTTGGCAAAGTTGCTTGCCGGGCAGTTGGGGCGCCCGTTTTACATCTTGAGCGCGGTACATTCCGGAGTGAAAGACGTGCGCGAAACCATAGAAAAAGCACGGGGACAACGCTTCTTTTCGGCGGGCAATCCGCTTTTGTTTATTGATGAAATTCATCGTTTTAACAAATCCCAACAGGACTCGCTGCTCGGAGCCGTAGAAGAGGGTGCCATCACGCTGATTGGTGCCACCACCGAGAATCCTTCGTTTGAGGTAGTGCCAGCTCTGTTGTCGCGTTGCCAGGTGTATGTGCTTTATCCGATAGAAGCGGCGGACTTGAAGCGCTTAGCCGACCGGGCGATTGTGGAAGACGAATACTTACGCGAAAAACGTATTACGATAGCCGAGTACGAAGCCTTGATTCGCTTTGCCAGCGGCGATGCGCGCAAGTTGTACAATATACTGGAATTAGCCACTCAGGAGATGGGCAAAGGTGAGGAACTAACACTGACCAACGCTTGGATAACCGAGCGGGTGCAGCAGAATATAGCATTGTACGATAAAGGCGGCGAGCAGCACTACGATGTGGCTTCGGCTTTTATCAAATCTATTCGCGGCAGCGATCCCAACGCCGCAGTGTACTGGCTGGCACGGATGATTGAAGGCGGCGAGGATGTCAAGTTCATTGCCCGGCGTCTGATGATAGCGGCAGCTGAGGATGTAGGATTAGCCAATCCCAATGCTCTGCTGATGGCTACCACGGCTTTTCAAGCGGCGCAGGCGGTGGGCCTGCCCGAAGCGCGCATCATCCTGTCGCAAGCGGCTATTTATCTGGCTACTTCTCCTAAGAGCAATTCAGCGTATCTGGCTATCAACGAGGCACAGGCGATCGTGCGAGACACTGGCGGGCTACCCGTGCCATTACATTTGCGCAATGCGCCTACCCGCTTGATGAAGGATCTGCATTATGGCGAAAAGTATCAATATGCGCATGATTTTCCAGGAAATTTTATCGCGCAAGAATTTTTGCCAGAAGCGCTCAGCGGGCGTACTTTATTTTTGCCACAGCAAAACCCAGCCGAGGAGAAAATCCGGCGGCAGTTGCAAGCACAGTGGCAAGAAAAATACGGGTATTGACAATCAAGCTTTGGGCGTGATGGTATGGAAGGAAATGATTTTGACAGGAGTACCCCACATAAAAAGGGAAATATCGTCCACTTCTTTAGCTACTAAGGATACCTGCTGCCCAACGTGTTTGAGTTGTTCGGGCATATTGACCGGGCGCCATTGCCCGCCTGCCGCATCCACGATACCCCAGAGGCCAGGGCCGATGGATTCAAATACAACTTTGCCAGTGATTTGATGTTTTTTCATAATGGTTTATTAGTGTTGCTTATTTATGTGCTTACCGTCGGTAGGCTTAGAAAATTCTGCTGTATGCCCCAATAAACGCTGTATCTGCTTAGATTGTTCTTCGAGCAATTGTTGCATCACCGTTATTTGCTCCTGCAATTGGTGGTTTCTCTGATGCGCTGAGTCGGGTAGTATATTGCTCAAGCGGCTGCGCACATGCCAAACCTCCCGAATAGTATCAATGAGCAGCGGCTGCCTATCATACATATTATTGTCGGAATGCAGCTCAATGTATTCATCCTCAGCAATTTTATTTACTACACGGTTTATGGATACATCATGATGGGTTACAACAACATACACGTTGTTATCCTTGATAGCAGTAGTCCATTGCGCAGGCGCTACATACAGGCCGATGACCTTGTCGCCGGGCACGAGCGTGGGTTCCATACTATTGTTTGCTATATCAAACGAGCGATAAGTACCTTTCTGATACGCTTGGTCTGGCAAAGTATAGGTGGGCAGTTGTTGCACGAAAGCCGGATTGCCTGCTTCGGCTGCATAGGCTTCTTGGGCAGAGGCAGGTACGTGTACGATGCGCTCATGGGAGTTGCTGTCGGTGACGATGGTCAAGGTACGCACTTCGGGCGGTACTTCTTGCTGCAAAAACGGCGGCCCCTCACCAGTGAATAAATACCCCGGATTGAACTGATATAACGCTACGGCTTTACGTATTAATTCGATAGTAACATCTCTGCGGCCCTTAATCATTTCGCTAAGGCTTTGCGGCAGATAATCGAGTGCCAAGGCAAACTGCCGACTTGAGCGTACGCGACCCCTATCGCGCAACTGGTTGTGGCACTCTATAAAACGGATAGTCACGAGGCTACTCATTTGGTGTATAGTGTTTTGTGTTTTATAAGTTGAAGCAAACAAATGTAATAATTTATACGCATAAATGAAACATTTTCCTGCTTTTTTGTACAAGGTTATGATGTAAAATGAGCACACCCACTTTTTATTAAAAATTGATTAGCGCAACATCGGTTTGAAGTTAGTATTGGAAGCTTCGATAGGTTTGCTCTCGTTCGGTCGCACTTACTTCAAGCAACAGCACATTGGTTTTTTTAATTAGAAAATGAACAAAATGACACCTCATATTGTATTATTTACAGTAAAGCACTTTAAAAAAATAGTAAAACTATTAAAATAAATAGCTATGAAATTTATAATCATATATTGTACAAGTTTATTGCTGGTTGTAGCTGGCAATATAGCAGCCCAGCAGCATAGCGCTGAAATATTTCAAGGCAATATTATAAACAGCCAGCGGGAATACGGCAATGGTATTTTGGGGCACCTCGTCCGGGGTGACAATCTGATGCGGCAGGGCAACTTCGAGCAAGCAATGCTGAGCTACGATCAAGCCATTGGCCAAAACCCCGATTTTGCCGAAGCTTACATCAAGCGGGCTATGGCTCGGTATCGTCTTGGCTGGACCGAGCGCGCCCGCCAAGATTTTGAATATGCAGCTCGGCTGAATCCTTACATCGCCGATTTGTACGGCTACGGCGGGCATTTGCGTAAGCTGAATGTAATGGCTTTTGAGCCTTATGATCTGTTTTTTAAACCAGAATTAACGGATAAGCTTCGTTATTATACGAAAATGTTTCCGGGGCTGGAAGAAACGCTCACATCGAGCGAAGCGCGTTATGATTGGTTAGATTGGTTGGAGCGCCGCACCGCATTACACCCCGATAAAGCTGAATTGTACGTTCAAAAAGCGATTATTTGGCTGCTCGAAGGTGAGCTGACAGTGGCGCGGTTTCAACTCGATGAGGCCGTAGCGCGTCGTCCTTCGGCAGTAGCTTATGATTTGAAAGGCATTATTTATGCTGAGCACAATGCGCCGGAAATGGCGCAGGCTATGTACGCAGAAGCACTGAGACAAGACTCGACCTATGCGCCAGCGCATTACAACTTGAGTTTATTGCAACGTGCCAATGACCAACTCAATGAGGCTTGGGCCTCCGCCGAGCGCGCGATTGGCTTAGACGCGGATTTTGGCAATGCTTATTTTCAGCGGGCTTTACTTTCCAAAATGCTGGGCAACAACCAAAGCGCCATCGCCGATTATACGCTGCTGGTAGCGGAAAGCGATCAGCGCCGCCCGGAAGTGCTCTTCAATCGGGCTGTTTCCAAGCAGTTGTCGGGCGATGTGCCCGGTGCTTTGGAAGATATTAACTTGGCGATTGAGCTCGACCAGCGCAAGGCGAAATATTACTATGCCCGTGGCAATATTTACATCCTGTTAGAAAGATATTTTCATTCCGTAAATGATTTTAATGTAGCTATTCAGTTGCAAAATGATTTTGCGGAAGCTTATTTCAATCGAGGTATTGCTTATTTGATGCTCAATAATCGCGCCAACGCCTGTTATGATATGGAGCAAGCCGTGCAGCTTGGCTATAAAAAAGGTGTCGAAAAACTGTCGTATCTGTGTAATTTCTGAGCCTCATTTTGTAAAAACAGCGTAGAACCTTTTCATACAAAATAATCGTCGCCGGGCTTTCTCTCAGCAGTTGCCCGGCTTTTTTATTGCCTTGCCTTGCATGGCGCGGCGTTGTATAAAATTTTGCTATGCTTAGGGCATCCCACAAAATTTACTACCTTTAGCCCCAAAATTGTTATACGTGATTCAGGCAAGCAATATCCACAAGTCGTACGGAAAACTCCACGTACTGAAAGGCGTTCATTTGAGTGTGCAAAAGGCTGAGATCGTTGCCATTGTAGGCAAATCGGGCGCAGGTAAGAGCACGCTGCTGCACATACTCGGCACGCTCGATCGCATGGACGAAGGTTCCCTGCTCATCAATGACCAGGAAATAGCCCGGCTGAGCACCCGTAAGTTAGCAGCGTTTCGCAATCGGAATATCGGCTTTATTTTTCAGTTTCATCATCTGCTACCGGAGTTCACGGCGCTCGAAAACGTATGTATTCCAGCGTACATTGGGCGGCAGGCCGAGGGGGCCACGCAGCGGCGCGCCAAGGAGCTATTGGACTATCTGGGGCTTGCCGAGCGCCTCACGCACAAGCCAGCCCAGCTTTCGGGGGGGGAGCAACAACGAGTGGCTGTGGCCCGTGCCCTCATCAATAACCCCGCGATTGTATTTGCCGATGAGCCTTCCGGCAATCTTGATTCCGCTTCTTCGCAAGAGCTGCACCAGTTGCTTTTTGAATTGCGCCGCGATTTTTCACAGACCTTTATTATTGTCACCCACAATGAAGACCTCGCCACGATGAGCGACCGCCGCTTAGAAATGATAGACGGTTTGCTCAAGTAAGCGGTTACCACATACCCTATATACAGGATAAATTTGCTTTTTTCCGAAAAGCATTTTATCTTTGCCGCCCGGTGGGCGTCGCACGACCAGCTCCCTCTGAACTCCCCCAGGGTGGAAACGCAGCAAGGGTAGGAGGTTGTAGCGGTGCGATGTGGCGTCCCACCTCATTTTTCTCGCCAAAATTACGTATTACAATTAGCACCAAACCATTTCTTATTTGTAGCTTTACGCAAAATATAGGCAATGAAATTTTTTATAGATACGGCCAATCTCGACCAAATAGAAGAAGCGAAAAATCTGGGCGTACTCGATGGCGTCACGACCAACCCTTCGCTTATGGCGAAAGAAGGCATCACGGGCGAAGATAGAATCATGCAGCACTACCAAGCTATCTGTCAACTCGTGGACGGCGACGTGAGTGCCGAGGTAATTGCTACCGATTACGAAGGTATGATTCGGGAGGGCAAGGCACTGGCAGATATTGCCGACAACATCGTGGTGAAAATACCCATGATTAAAGATGGCGTGAAAGCACTGCGTTTTTTCTACGAAGAAAATATCCCGACTAATTGCACGCTGGTGTTCTCATCGGGGCAAGCCATCCTCGCAGCGAAGGCCGGAGCTACTTATTTGTCGCCTTTTATCGGTAGAATTGACGATATTAATTGGGATGGTATTGAATTAATCAAGGAAATTGCCGAAATTTACGCTATCCAGGGTTTTGAAACACAAATCCTTGCCGCATCCATTCGCAGTGCGCGCCACATTGTAGAAGCAGCTAAAGCAGGTGCCGACGTGGTGACCTGCCCGCTTTCGGCTATTCTCGGATTGCTGAAGCATCCGCTAACAGACATCGGGCTGGAGCAATTCCTCGCCGATCATCAAAAAGCAAATGAGCTTGTTTTTAAATAGAGGCTATCTTATTACCAAAATTGAAGGAGCAGATCGCAAGATTTTGCTCCTTTTTTTTGACATTTTAGATGATAGACGATAAGTTTTAGATGCCAGATTTTAGATGATAGATGATAGATGCCAGACTTCAGAACGAGACACTATCACCCATGACCTATCACCCATTCCCCTATTCGCCCCATCACCCCTTTTAAACCATAAACCTTATCCCCCTATTCATCCTATCCCCCTATTCTTACAATTTCCGGTCTTTCGGATAGTGGTCGTCCCAGTCCTTAACGTGCGGCTCGCGTAGCTTGCCCATGCTATTAGCCACCAGCATCGAAACCGCAGCATCGCTGGTCACATTCACTACCGTGCGGCACATGTCTAATGGGCGGTCCACTGCAAAAATCAAGGCCAGCCCCGCTTCTGGGATGCCCGCCTGCCCCAGCACAATCACCAGCATCACCATGCCTGCGCCCGGCACCGCCGCTGAGCCAATGGAAGCCAGCAGTGCCGTAAGGATGATGCCCAACTGCGCGCCTACTGATAGTTCCATCCCGAAAGCTTGGGCTATGAACACCGCCGCCACCGCCTGATACAAACTCGTGCCGTCCATATTGATTGTAGCGCCGATGGGCAATACAAAACTGGCAACTTCTTCCTCTACGCCAAGGTGCTCCTCCACGCGCTCCATCGTCACGGGCAGTGTGGCCGCGCTCGAACTGGTAGAAAATGCGAGCAACTGTGCCGGCGAAATGCCATTGAAAAAGAAACGGTAGCCTCGTCCGGTAAAAGCACGCACCAGCACCGGATAGAAGCCGAAAATAAGTATCGCCAACCCCAGCAGTACGCACAATCCGTACCCCAGCAAAGCTATAAACAGATCAGCGCTGGGCGATTCTACTACTAAGGCCGCCAACAAGGCAAACACCCCATAAGGCGCTGCCAGCATAATCAGGTCAATCATTTTCAGAATGACTTCGTTCAAACCTTCAAAAAACTCGCGCACCGGTTGCGCCTTGTCATTGGGAATGAGGATGAGCCCGATGCCAAAGAAAATGACGAAGAAAATGACCTGGAGCATATTCCCATTGTTGGTAGCAGCCCCGAAAATATTGTCGGGTACAATGTCCACCAGCGGCTGGAGGGGGCCGCGGTTTTTTTGTTTTTCCGCTTCGGCAATGCGCGTAGAGGCATCACCGCCATAAGCCTCCATCAGTTCGGTTTGGGTTTCGGGCGATATAAGTTTGCCAGGGCGAACAATGTTGACTAAAAGCAGGCCCAGCACAATGGCTACCGTAGTGGTCATGATGTAGATACCTACCGTGCGGCCGCCCATTTTGGACAGTTTGGAAATATCTTGCAAATCGGAAACGCCTTTTACCAAAGAAGCTACAATGAGCGGTACGGCTATCAGTTTTAGCATATTGATAAAAATAGTGCCAAAGGGCTTGACCCAGTCGGTGACCCACTGGTTCCATTGCAGAGATGCCGCCAAGATGCCAAAAAGAACGCCGGCCAGCATTCCAATAAGAATCTGCCAGTGTAGTGCGAGTTTTTTCATGCTTGCTTTTCATTTTGTCCGACGCGCAAAATAGATAAATATGCCCAAGCGACCAAAACCGAGCGTAGATATTCCCTTGCGTAAAAGGAGCAATTGTTTTTGTTATTATAAAATTTTACTCAGACGAAATTTTCTTTTTACTTTAAACAAACATTAAAAAAAGGAAAAGTCACTATCATTGCAGCATGAAATTACAAAACGATCTTTTGCTGAGAGTAGCCCGGGGCGAGTCGGTGGAACGGCCGCCGGTGTGGCTGATGCGACAAGCTGGACGTATTTTACCAGAGTATCGGGCGGTGCGCGAGCAGTTGCGCGATTTCAAGGAGCTAGTAACAACGCCGGAGCGAGCGGCCGAAGTAACGATACAACCAGTGGATATTCTGGGTGTGGATGCGGCCATCATCTTTTCCGATATTTTAGTCATCCCAGAAGCGTTGGGCTTAGATTATGAAATGGTAGAGAAAAAAGGCCCTGCGTTTCCGCGCACCATTGCTACCCCCGCCGATGTAGAGGCCTTGCGCAGTGGCGAAGAGGCGGCCGAGCATTTGCAATACGTATATGACGCCCTGCGCGTGACCAAAGAAATGCTTAACGGTCGCGTGCCGCTCATCGGTTTTTGCGGAGCACCCTGGACGCTGTTAGCCTACATGGTGGAAGGCAGCGGCAGCAAAACTTTTTCCCGGGCCAAAAAATTCCTTTATACCCAGCCAACCGAAGCGCACGCCTTGCTGCAAAAAATAACCGATGCTTCTATCGCATATTTGAAACGCCAGATTGCGCACGGCGCCGACCTTGTGCAGATTTTTGACTCTTGGGCAGGTATTCTCGGGCCCCAGCAGTATCGGGAGTTTTCTGCACCTTATATTGCACAAATATGTAATGCGATTCAAGAAGCGCCAGTGACGGTTTTCGCTAAGGGTGCCTGGTTTGCGCTCGAAGATTTTGCGCGTATGGATTGCCAAGTGATTGGATTAGACTGGACCATGGACCCCGAAGCCAGCCGCCGCAGGGTAGGGGAGAGGCCAGCGCTGCAAGGCAATTTGGATCCCTGCTGTCTCTACGCTTCGCCCGATTATATCCGGCAACAAACCCAGGCTATGCTCGCAGCCTTTGGTGGGCGGCACATTGCCAATCTGGGGCACGGCGTCTATCCCGATACACCATTGGCAGGAGTACGTGCATTTATCGAGGCCGTGCAGGCTTTCCGATACGAATACTAAAACTTTTGCGCATTATCTTATCAATTGTCGCCGGAGTGTCTTAATTTTGAACTTTGCTGCCGTTATCCAAAACGCCATTATCAAACTATATTCGACCATAACTAACTAAAATATGGGTTGGTTCAGACGACTCAGAGAAGGCATCCAAACCGCCACCGGAAACAAAAAAGAGGCGCCCGAAGGCCTTTGGTATCAATGCAAGGCGTGTAAGGAAACTTCCACCATGAAGGAGCTGAAAGAGAACTTCTTCAAATGCCCTTTTTGTAATTATCACGTACGGATTAGCTCAAAAGAATATTTTGGGCTGATTTTCGATGGTAATTATGAAACACTTTTCGACAACCTGCGCGCCAGAGATGTGTTGCAATTCACAGACCTCAAGCCCTACCCGCAGCGCATCGAGGAAACTATGAAAAAAACGCGCCTCACCGAAGCAATGACCGTAGCCAAAGGCAAAGTCAACAAACGTCCGCTCGTGATTGCCGCCATGGATTTCAACTTTATCGGCGGCTCCATGGGGGCAGTGGTCGGCGAAAAAATTTCCCTCTCGATTGACCATTGCTTAGCGCATCGCATTCCTTTGCTCATCATTTCCAAATCGGGCGGGGCCCGTATGATGGAAGCCGCATTCTCGCTGATGCAAATGGCCAAAACCGCCGCCAAACTTACCCTCTTGGCCAAAGCTGGGATTCCTTATTTTTCCTTACTCACCGACCCCACCACTGGCGGGGGGACGGCCTCTTACGCCATGCTGGGCGACATTAATTTTGCCGAGCCGCAAGCGCTCATCGGCTTTGCAGGGCCTCGCGTCATCCGCGAAACCATCAAGCGCGACCTCCCGGAAGATTTCCAAACGTCCGAATTTTTGGTTGAGCACGGTTTCTTAGATTTTGTAGTAGATAGAAAAGAACTACGCGAACGTATTTCCGACTTGTTATATTTGTTTGATGAAAAAAACCGAGTACTCGTAGCCGACGCCGAAAATGATTAAATCCGAAAAAATACGCCTTACTATGCGCTATCTATTACTGCTACTGCCTATTGTCTTGTTATGCTCGGCTTGTAATCGCCCGGCCCTAAGCACACTTGCAGACACCTTACCCAAAGTGGACGCCGAAGCCAATTTGCGTCAGTTGGGCATCGAACTACCCACTGCCTCCCAGCCCGTAGCCAACTACGTCAATGCCGTGCGCACCGGCAATCTAATCTTTTTAGCTGGCAAGGGGCCCGGCAAGCCAGATGGCACCTACATCACCGGCAAGGTAGGGCAGGACCTCACCATAGAGCAAGGCTACGAAGCCGCTCGATTAGTGGGGATCAACCAATTAGCAGCCCTCAAAGCAGAAATTGGCGACCTAAACCGCGTGAAGCGCATCGTAAAAGTGTTGGGCATGGTCAATTGCTCGCCCGAATTTACCGAGCAGCCCCGCGTAGTCAATGGATTTTCCGACTTGATGGTAGCGGTGTTCGGTGAGCGCGGCAAACACGCCCGCTCGGCAGTAGGCATGGTCTCACTACCGCTCAATATCGCCGTGGAAGTAGAAATGATTGTAGAAATAGAGTAGGGGAGCGCATTCTATTAAAACCTTTTCCATTTTGGAATGTTACACCGTTCCATTTAGTTTTTAATGCGTAAATTAATTAATCAATATTATGTTTGGATTTTTCAAAAAAGACCCGATCAAAAAGCTCGAAGCGCAATATAAACAACTGATGGAGGAAGCTATGCATATCCAGCGCAGCGGCGATATCAAGGCGTACTCTGGCAAGGTGGCCGAAGCCGAGGCCATCGCTGAACAAATTGAGGCTTTGCGCGCGAAGCAAAAGGGAGAGGAAGCGGAGAAGTAATCATTTATTATGCTGTTTGCAATAAGAAAAAGCGCATTTCATTGAGGCAATTTTTTGTTTTTTAATTATCCGGATATAATTTCTTTAGTGTAAAAGTTTATGACGGCCAAGGCATCAGTTTTATTAAATTGACAAACGGCAATCCCTTGTTATTCACTTCTAATAACCTTTCATTTAGTTTTTTTGTAAAAAAAATCGGTAGTGTCAATTTACGTGTAATAGACAGCCTGTTTCGCATCCGCATGTAGGTCATGGATTTTTTCCGAATGGGAGTTACTATTTGTCCAAAAACAGCACCACAGGCGGCTTGATCTCAGATTTGCTGACCAACTGTAGGGTGTTTTGCCAGCCCGTGCTCGCAAAGAAATCTTGTGCAGACTGCAGCGACGGCCATTGCAGCAGGGCGTAGGCAGTACCGGGGGCGTTTTGCAAAGTGCCAATTTCGTGGGTCAACACATTAGTCTGGTGCAGGAAACCACGGAGCACGGAGTTCCATTCTGAAAAATCTGCTACTTCCTGATAGACCAAGGTGCGCACGAGGGACGTGACCACCGATCGAGCTATCTTCCAACGGCCGTCTTCTTCTACCATCGTATTGGCGTAGGCGGTGACCCCGTGGTAGGGGATGTCATAGACGTAGGTGGCGCCGTAGCCTTCGTAAGTGCCCACGGCTACCCAGGCTTGCTGTTCATCTGACCAGTTCAGCCCAATATGGCGCATGAGCAGGGTGCCGTCATGCCGGGTGAAGCTATCTTCGTATCTTTTGGCTAAGGCTTCTCCGCCCCGGATGGTGTCGCTACCTCTCAATATCACGCTGACATCGGCGGTGTGCATGGGCACGAGCGCGGCTATGTCCTGGCGGTTGTAGGCGGCCATGTACGCACGGGTAAAGGCGCGGATGGACATTTCCTCGCTGGCCGATTGGGCGGCGAGATGGACGGGACTGACGGCGTAAAAAATTGCCAATAAGCAGTAAGAAAGTTTTTTCATATTTGTGCGGTTTTTGTGATTGAAAATAATAACCGCCATGACGGCCTCACACCCCCATGGCGGCATCGGCAACGCGGCTTTACTGCGGCGTCACCTTCATGCGGCTTAGCAGCCACCGGCCGTCCACTTTCACGGCTTGGTGCTCATAGCGGCCTTTGAAGGTCGTGCTTTCGCCGGTCTCCTTATCGGTCATGGTTTGCGTGAAGTTGCCTTTCGTATTCGCCTTGCCGTCAGAGAGCAGAGTACTGACTAAATCATCGGCGAACTCGATGGTGCCGGTTTGGGCTGCGAAGGTTTTTGCCCAATCAGCCTCTACCTCGGCGCGGGTGGCCGTGCTGACGCTGCCATCGTCATTGACAAGCTCAACCCGTTCGGCATATACTGCGGCCAAGGCTGCTGCGTCGCCACGCTCATAGGCGGCCTTCCAAGCGTTGCCTAAGGCAGTCATCTCTGCGTTGAGATCTTGGGCTTGTATGCCGACGGAGGTCAAGAGCAATGCGGCGAGCAAAATGAAACTCTTCATGGTTTGAAAATTTTATGGTTTGAAAATGCAAAATATATGTTTAGTAGTTATCGAACAATTTAAAATTGTCCGATAACTAATGTTCTAACTCATGGCCTGCGCATATTGGCTCAAAGGCAAATGCACGGGTTTGAAAGTTATGCTCAACTCCTGCGTTGCTAATGCGCCGCTATACACAGTTCGGGCTTCCCCGACGGGTGCTGCACCGTTGAGTATTAACGAGATATCGGATATTCGGTAGCTCTCGCCGGAAATCAAGTAGTTCTTGCCGTGCAGTTGGTGAAAGGTAGCCGCTTTATACACCGATTCGGCTACATCCGCCACATCCACGAGCGCCCAATACACGTCCTGATCGTAAAGCATCTGGATGAATGGATTGGGAGCAATTTTATTTTTTAATAAAAATTGTAAACCCATTGAAGTGGAATCCTCTCGTGCTGACATCGCCATACCCATAACCCCCGTCGGTGAAACGGTGGTGATTTCAAAGCCTATATTTGGATGATCAGCGATGAACTGCTCGACAACCTGATGGGCAAGGAATTTTGCTTGCGCATACGGGATATTTTCTTCACTGAAGTAAAAAGGATCGGCTTCTGTAATCAAATCGCCTTCGGTTTTGCCGGCTGGCAATAGGGGGAAGTTGGTATTCATGGCAGCTACCGAAGCAATGAACACCACCTTTTTCACGGTTGGAGTTTCGCTGACTACCCGCAGGAAGTTCTCCGTGCCTTTGATGGTCGGGTCGAATAAATCCCGTTGTACGTCTTCCACGTCCAATTGAAATGGCGTGCCGCCGTGTACGAGGATGTCGCAGCCTGCGGCAAAGGCTTTCAGTTGTTCAAGGTTTTGCACATCGAGTGGGGCGAGTTCCATGTTTTCCGCATGGGGCAGCGCGGACAGGTGCGCGTATTTCGCGGTAGTAGAAATGTCGGTAGCCGATACTTTGACCCGGTAGCCGTTTTCCAGAAATTGTTTTGTGACGTAGCTGCCGATGAAGCCGCCGCCGCCGATGATACCTACTGTTTTCATTATAAAATTATTTAACTGATGAAATTAATTTGCAGTCGCAGCGTCTGCTATGACTATGAAAAGCGTTCCGATATGTGCTTACTGCACCATCACCTTCCGCGCAAAAATGCGCTCTTCCGACCGCACTTGCAGTACATACACACCCTTGGGCAAAGCGCTCAAATCCAGATCGGTGTTTTGTACTGCACCTGCCAGCTGCGACGCCAGCACCGTTTTGCCAGTGATATCGGTTAATCGGTAATTTTCTATTTGGTAATTATTTGCCAATTCTACCCGCAACAAGCCGGTCGTAGGATTGGGGAATACTGACAGCATCGCCGCATCGCCCAATGTTTCCTGCGTACTGGTAGCCGTGCCAAAAAAGACCGAAGTAAACACGCTGGACTGGATGCTTTCCTCACAATCAGCGTAGAGGTAAATTTCCAGATTGGGATAAGTTAGCGGGCTGGTGGTAGATTGTCTTTTGACTTCTACCACAAGATCCTGGATGCAAGTATTCGGATTGATAGAGAAAAACTGCCCCCGGTCGTTGCCGTTGAGTGGAACACCCGCTGCCGTCACAATCGCGCCGTTAAGATTCGAGCCTGCATTGAGTTTCAGCAGGTAATCGCGTCTTTCATTCGATTCATTGCACAAGTCCAGCTTGAACGTAGCCGACGCGCCTTCGGCAATACCTTCCAGAACAATCAACTCCTCGGTTTGCCCGTCGTGCTTGAGTTTGGGCTGGTCGCGCTGGTAGCCTGCTTCATATGGGCAACTGGTTCTGGAACCCGAATCCAGTATAAATACCGGCGTGCCGTACATGGGGTCTGCTACTACTTTATCCATCACAAAAAGATCGCCGGCATCATCATCGGCAAGGGTATAGCTGATGGTCGTGGAAGAGCCTTGAGAAGCGGAAGTAGATTCTCCGAAGGTCTTTTTAGTTTTAAAATTGTAGCCTGCCGAAAACCCTGAACCGGCCACATTTACCACACCTTCAAAACCTGCATTGCCTTCCAGAAAATGCTGCACCGTGAGCGACCTCGTACTGGTACGCCCCAATGTGGTAGAGTACTCCTTACTCGTACCACCACTAAACCGGCCTTCTGTAACATTTGGCAGCGGCGCATTATCCGGATTATTGATATTGGCTTCATTGAGGGCCAGCACCTCATTCCAAAGGTCAATTTGGTATTTCGCAGCGGCGCTTTTATCAATGCCGACGATATTGGAATCGGCTACGACTTGTTCCAGTCGGGTAATATCAGCTAATATGCCATCTTTAGTGAGCGAAAAAGGCTTGGTTTCCCGGGTGACATAGATCAAACTGGTATCAATGCGATAGGAACAACCATCGGCAACCACATTTGGAAAAACGCCGTAATCCAGCGTTCTGCTGTAACCCACAAAAATGTCCGAGCCAATTGCCCCATTTGCCAGGTCTTGGGTAGAAAACGTATTCGTTATCTCCAGACAGGTTTCCGTAGAGTTACCGCTCATTTGCATACTTCCCAGGCTCGCACTGCCGGTAAATTTGGCATAAATCTCATAGTCCACCGTCACAAAAAGACCAAACGAACCTTTCACGCCCAGTTTTACAGAGGCGTTGACGGTATTTGCTTGTTCGTCCACCACCGTTTCTTCAATGCTTCTGCATGAAGTGGTGGTTGTAGTGATAGAACTCTTGCTCAAATCTCCCGGCGGACGGTGCAGCACCAGATAAGGAATGGCGGGTTCTTCCATCGTTCCTAATAGTGGCAGCGAGGGGTCTAATACGCCTTCCACTAAAAATGGGATAACGAACTCCTCGTAGCGCGTATTCTGATCAAAAACGGTATAACTATAAATGGGAACGGTCAAAACGACATAGCCGGTCGTTGATCCTCGTCTGAAATTAACCTCCACTGCGCAGCGATAATGTCTGTAAACGACAGTCTCTTCTATTAATGTTTTACTCGCAATTTTCGTTTCATCATAATGGCTTGCCCCGCCGATCGTACCAATACGCGCTTCCACATCATTGTTGATGAAGTTATTTTGAGTGGTTGGCGCATTAGGCTGGTCAGGGAATCTTCCTACATAAATGTCAACCGTGAGGGTCGTCGGCTTGCCCGC
This sequence comes from uncultured Saprospiraceae bacterium, assembly GCA_937872385.1. Classification (GTDB taxonomy): domain Bacteria; phylum Bacteroidota; class Bacteroidia; order Chitinophagales; family Saprospiraceae; genus JADJNW01. The sequence goes on along the minus strand of CALMSO010000097.1, from coordinate 3,112 downwards.
TGTCGCCTTGAAACGATTCTGGAAAGGCGTATTTTTTGCTGTATTGGTAAGATTTAAACTGTCATTCCAGGAAACAGCTCCTGGTGAAGGTTGCCCTCCTGTGACGATGTAATGGTTATAGATCAGGGGGCTCTCATTATTACAAACCGTGCCCGCGCTGTTTTTTACGCGTACAGGTTGAACATCAAATAGGCGGGGATGATTAAAATAAGCAAATTGACTAGAAGCCACTTGGTTCTGGGCATTTATCTCCTGCACATTTAGCAGTATGCCAAGTAGTATCAGCGGTATCAAAATAAAATGGGTAGATTTTAATTTCATTTGTATCGTTTTTTGAAATGAATTGAAATAATAAGCAAGGCTCGCAGCCATTCGTTGGAAAAAAGATGTGTTTTTCATCGGTAGAAATGTTAAGTTTTTACATAGTCAAAAATAAATTTGCTAAATCTCTAAGATTTAGTAAATTTCTGGTTAATGTTTAAAAATAGCCCTTCCCAAAGCAATGCTCCGGCAGTTTTGACCCAACATCGGGTTTGACTGACCGAAGCATATCTTTGACTGACCGAAGGTTTTTTACTGTTAAAAGCGTATTTTAGTTTGCAGAACAGGGAAGCGCAAGGGCTATATCGTTCTACCTCACTTCACGGCCTCGGCGGCCTGTTTTGTATCGGTAAACTGCTGGAAAGCTGTGATCCTATTGTCCTTTAGCGTCCACAAATGCGCCGTTTGGGAATCAATGACCTTCCCGGTCTTCTTGTGCTTCGCTTTGTAGCGCAGGGTAGCCAGCACCATGTTATCTGACATCTCGTGCAGTTGGATATCGGTCAGGTTCCAGTACGCCCATTCCTCGCCAATGCGGGCAAAGACGCCGTTCAGCACCGCATCCGGCCCGATGTAGGGGTTGCGGTCGGCGTAGGGAAAGCTTTCGGCTTCGTTCCAGACGATATTGGCGTCCATTACAGCGAGTACGGCAGGCACATCGCCTTTAGCGAATGCCTGGTACAGCCCGTCCACCACGGCTACATTGTCGCTGCTCGCCAGCGGTAACAACATGGATTTGGCTATTTTCCACTCGCCGTTTTGTTTCAACATGACGTTGGCATACTGCCCAGCGACGTCAATTGGGATGTCATACACATTAGTCTTGCCATATATCTCGTAGGTGCCTTTAGCTACTAAGGCCTGCTCTGCATCCGCCCAGACGAGCTCGGTTTGTTTGAGCAACAGCGTGGCATTGTTCTTCAGGAACTGATCGGCAAAGTAGGCAACGATGTTGTCAGCGCCTTTGATTTCCTTGCCCTGGGCATCAATGCGCAGGGCATCGGGGGTGTACATTTTCCCGAGGGCAGCGTGGTCATTCGAGTTGTAAACCGCCATGAATTTTCGGGCAAAGGTGTGCATGTCCACTTCGTCATTTACGGATTGGGCTTGCAGCGTCATGGTGCAGCAGAGCAGGGCTGCGAGGAAAAGTAGCTTTCTCATAATTGAAAATGGTTTTAGTTGGATGTAGTTATCGGACAATTCCAAATTGCCCGATAACTATGGTGAAAAAATTTAATTTCCGGCTTTCTTCAAAGCCGCCCGCGCTTTCTCGGCGCCTGCCTTCGAGCCTTCCAGCCCCAGCGCAACCGCCCGGTCGTAGTATTCCGCCGACTTGGCGTAGTCCTCAATAGTCATGTAGTACTCCCCCATGCTATCGTGGGCATTGGCTTCGGCGGGGGCTATTTCGAGGTACTTCTCAAAAGCTGCTTTGGCCTTGTTCATCTCTTTTTCGTCCATATAATAATAGCCCAAGCTGTTATAGACCGGCCCGAAATTGGGGTCAAGCTTGATCAGTTGTTGCGCATAAGCGTAGCCCGCTTCTTTGTCGCGGTCGGTGTAGAAGGCGTGCAGGTAAGCGTATTCAAAAGCTTCGACGGTGTTCGGGTACGCCTTCGTGAGTGCTTTCATGACCTCGGCTGGTTTGGCTTTAGGGTCGGCTTTCCAGGCGGCCATTTGGCGGCGCATGATTTTTTCAGCCTCGGTGAAACCGCTTGGTTCAATAGCCAGTGCTTTGTCCATCAAGACAGGCTTTTCGGCATCGTTGGCCAGCGCTTGATAGGCATATGCATAAGCCATGAAGTAATTAGGATCGGCTTCGAGGGCTTTTTCAATTTCTACTCTGGCAGCGTCGAGACGCAGGTTCGACCCCAGGTAGGTGGCCGCCTGATAGGCTTTTTTCGCTTCCTCAGAAGTCGTAGAAACGGGTAGGTAGAAGTCCTGTGCGTTTAGCACAAACATATTGCCTACAAACAGAGCAATGAAAAAGAATGTGTTTTTCATAAAATGAAATTTAGTAATGACATGATAGCATGTTTGATTCAGCTTAGGTGGAATAAGCCTATTTCACAAGGTTCATTCGGCGATAAATCTCCACGGCTTTGATCTTATCGTAAAGCGGATCAAATTTTTCGGCGGCAGCTTTCCAAGTTGGGTCTTCGTGAATTTTTGCGTAAGCCTCCGCGCTGGGCCAGACGCCCTCGAAGTAGTAGCGGTAGTTTTTGGCGTCGGCACTTTCGGTTTTGTACATATAGTAGCCTGCGCCGGGGTAGCCCAGCTCTGCTATGACGCTGTTCATATCCTTGAGTGCTGCCGACAATTCTGCCTCGGTGACCCCCGCAGGCATATCGAGCAGGTGAATGCTCCGCGTTGCAGCCGGGGCTGGCGGCGTGTCGCCGTTGTAAATTTCCCGTATGCACAGGTATTTGCCGCCTTGCTTTTCCCAGACGACCATGTATTTGCCCGTACCCGTCACCTTGCCAGCGGCATCCTTGTAGGTGGATTTGCCGGTTTCCGTTACGGTGTTGCCATGGGCATAAACATCCAGCACTTCAAAGGAATAGGTCATGCCAGCCGGTGTGTTGGCAAACTCCTGCTCTTGACTTTTCCGAATCGCGTCTTTACCCACCAGTATCGGCGCGTTGTCGGGCATACTGACGGCATTGTCGGTGTACATGGCCATGAGGGCGTCGAGGTCTCGTGCGTTCAGCGCCGTAGCCCAAGCATTTTCGGCGGACTGAATGTCTGTTTTGATCTGTGCCAGGTCGGCTGATGTTTCGGTGCCTTGTTGGCA
>CALMSO010000096.1 GCA_937872385.1 uncultured Saprospiraceae bacterium | reverse complement strand
TTCGACTTCTGCGAAACCTATGTACTGGTACAAGACAACATGAACCACTGCGGTGAAGTGAATCCTGGTGTGATAGCTGGTATTATTAAAACAGCTTGGCAAGATCCGGTAGAACAGGTGACGGTACAGTTGAGCGGCCAGCGCTCGGGTACTCACATTACAAATGCGGAAGGCACCTACAGTTTTGTAAGTTTGCGCTTAGGGCATGATTATACGGTTACACCTTTCAAGGATGGAGATTATTTGAACGGGGTTTCTACTTTTGATATCGTATTGATAACCAGACATATACTTGCTATTCAACAATTCAGCAGTCCTTATCAATATATCGCAGCTGATGCCAATAATTCAGGCTCTGTTTCTATTCTTGACCTGATCGCTTTGCGTAAGCTGATTCTGAGTGTAGATTTGGAATTAGCCAACAACACCAGCTGGCGCTTCGTGGATGCTTCCTACAACTTCCCCGACCCGACCAACCCGTGGTCGCAGCCGTTCCCGGAAGTGAAGAACATCAATAACTTAGCGGAAGCTCTTATCAATGCGAACTTTATCGCCATCAAGATTGGTGACATTGACGGTAACGCCCGCACCAGCAGCATCGCTGGCACGGAAGTACGTAACATCGCCGGTGACTTCAACTTCCAAGTAGCCGATGCACAATTGGTAAGCGGCAACGAATACACGGTTGACTTCCGCGCAGCGGACGTAGCTAGCATCTTGGGCTACCAAGGTACGCTGACCTTCGATCGCAATGCAGTAGAACTGGTGGACATCATCGCTGGCGTAGCTACGGCTGAGAACTTCGGTCTGCGCTTCGTAGAGCAAGGTGTTATCACTACCAGTTGGAACGGTGCAGCCACTGCCAACGACGTATTGTTCAGCCTGGTGGTTCGTGCCAAAACGGACGTAGCCCTGAGCAACGTATTGGGTATCAGCAGCCGTTACACAGTAGCTGAAGCTTACAACACCAACAGCGAGTTGATGAACGTAGGCATCCAATTCAACAGCGGCACCATTGCCAACGCAGGTTTCGAGCTGTATCAGAACACGCCGAACCCCTTCAAGGGTCAGACGCTGATCGGCTTCAACTTGCCAGAAGCAGGCGACGCTACGATCACCGTTAGCGACATCACGGGTAGAGTGATTAAACTGGTACGCGGCAACTACGCTCAAGGGTACAACCAAGTGACCCTGAACAGCAGCGACCTGCCGACCGGTGTACTCACCTACACCCTTGAAAGCGGCGAATACACCGCCACCAGAAAAATGGTGCGCACCGAATAAGCAGCGCCGAACCATAAACGTAATATAACGCCAAGCGGGTGGAAGAGCATTCTTTCACCCGCTTTTTTATGATAAAAGTAATAAGAGAAGTTATACGTTTTCAAAAGCATTCGTTCGCTTATTAAATTGGTTATACCAAATTATAATCAAGGGAGTATAGAGAAAGTAAGTCGCGCCGCCTATTGCAGAAGCCCCAATAAAAGAAGATAGATTCAGTATTAGCGTTATGCTAATTGGTAGGAAACAGTGATAGTATGATCTTGTTTTAAAGGTTTAATAATGGTACATCATAGATTTACCAAAAACCGTCAGATTACATTACATCTTGACTATTTCACGTTGGTAAAAAAGTAAATGTACTTCCAGATGCGTTGGCATTCTTTTGGTCTGTCTAATTTGGAATTGGAGTTTCGCCCATAGCCATGCTGTTACATTTTAGTAAAATTTCTTGTAAGTCTGAGCCTTTTGAACGCAAAGGGTCAATAGCTTTTACAAGCGCTGTCCTGATATGATAAAGTTCCTTGCGGTTATATTTTTTTGAGCCTTTTGCTAAGTCTAATTTTATTAAAGCTTGTTGTTGATTTTCTTTCGGATTGAACCAACCGTTTAATTCTGAACATTGATGACAAACGCCGTTCTTGTTTACTAATGCACAACGATTGTCAAAAATATCTGTCATTATTTTTCTACTGTCTTGCAACAAGTATTTTACAACACCTTCTGTTTTTTCAATAATTAAACAAATTTCTGCTATCGAAAAATCATATATATCTTTCAACATCAAAACAATTTGATTTTCAATAGGCAAGTTCTTGGAAATACAAGTAAAGCAAGTATCAATATGTTCCTTCATATCATATTTTGCATCAGGTGAGGTTTCGTGAATCTTAATAATTTCATTTCTCAGTGTAGGGTTTTCTATTACTAATTTTTTAGCTTGCTCGCTTACATCAGGTGTCCATCTTTTTTGTCGCTGAAGATAATTATAGGCCAAATTGGTAGCAATTTGAAATACCCAAGTTTTTAATGAAGCTTCGCCTTTAAAGGTGGATAGTTTATCGAATGCCTTAATAAAAGTGTCGTGGGTCAAATCTTCGGCATCATTTCGGTTGGCTAATAAGCGATACAAGTATGATTTTAGCTGATTTTGAAAGCCAGTAAATAAATTTTGAAATGCATTTATGTCACCATCTAACGCATCTTTTAATATTTGGTTGTTCTTATTTTCCATTTGTGTAAAGTTATAAAACAGGCAGCGTATAAGTAATGGGGCATTGTTACTTGTTAATTGGAATAATTTTCATATTTTTGATAATCAATGTATTATGAAGAATTATATCCAAAATAACGCTGCCCAAAGACTTAATCTGCCTGCTTGTGATAAAAGTTAATTAATCAATACCACTTTACCTGTGGTTTGTCTTGCTTCAATTTGCCGATGCGCTTCGGCAACATTTTTTAAAGCAAAAGTTTTAGGCGTTTCAATTTTCAATTTGCCTTGTGCAATTAGCCCAATTACAGTTCCTAAGGCTGCTTGCCAAACTTGTGGTTTAGTGGTGATGTAAAAAGCTAAATTAAATCCTGATTGGCTGATGTTTTCATCAACAAAATGTTCGGGATGAATTTGTCCTTGAATGCCACTTGCACATCCGTAAACAATAAGGTGTCCACCTGGTGCTAATGATTTTATAGTTTCATTATACACATCGCCACCTACCATTTCAAAAGCAATATCAACACCTTGTTCGTTGGTAGCTAACTTTACCTTTTCGCTCCAATTTTCCTTGGAATAGTTTACTGTTGCGTCTGCTCCATTCGCCTTTGCAACTTTTAGTTTTTCGTCTGAACTACTGGCCGCAATTACTTTTGCGCCGTTCAATTTGGCTAACTGAACCAACAGCGAGCCTACACCACCAGCAGAAGCATTTACTAAAACCGTTTTGTCTTTCAAATCTTTAGCCACTTGCGAAATCATTAGTTGAGCGGTTGAACCTTGCACAAAAATGGCTGTTGCCGTTTTGGCATCAATGTTTGGCGGAAGTGGCACACAATATTGTGCAATTGCTAAAACATATTCAGCATAACCACCACCAAAAGGCAGCATGGCTAAAACAGTTGCTCCTATTGCAAAAGGTTCTGTTACGCCTTCTCCTATAGAAATAATTTGTCCAACTGCCTCTGAACCTAACACATAAGGCAAAGGTGTCGGCTGAAAATATTGATTTCGTCTGCGAAGGGTATCAGAATAGTTTACTCCAATAGCTTCTACTTTAATTACAACCTCACCCGTTTTGGGTTGAGGAATGTTTGTCTCAACGAGTTTTAACACGTCAGGTGAGCCATATTGGTTGAGTTGCACCTGCTTCATTGTCTTTGTCATTTTACATTAATTTTGTAAGTAATGATGTTCTGACAAACGAGCCGATGAAAACGGATGAAAATTTTGAAAATATTTTTAAGTTGTTGGGAATGATGGACAGTGAGTGGGCTTTGGGTGCGGTTGGGCAAAATGAACTGCCCCTGCGGAACGGGCAAGTGTGCTGCAAAAGCGCAGGTATTTTGTCGTCCGTTTTAACCCCACTGTTCAAGTTTTGCACATTGCGTACAACGGCAGCAGGGCTGACGCAGTTTTTGAAAAATTCCGCGCAGCGGAAAAAATTTTTCAAAAATTGACGTCAGTCCGGTGTTGTACGATGGTGCCGAGCGTAGCGAGGCGCCGAGTGCAGCACCGGCGTCAGCCCTGCTGCCGTTGTTCAAGATGCCGAGCGCAGCGAGGTATCTTGAACAACACCTTTATACACGCAATATTGCGTATATATCCCTTATACATTAGCCCTCAATTTAAGTTTTTTTTCTTTTGGTGGCAAGACTGGGGTGCGAAAAAGCCCTTAGCAAGCGGCGCTAACTTTCTTTTTGTATCTACGAATCGGGTGTCATAGAATAGCCATTGAGAAAGGCGACTGTATCCATGCGTTTGCGGCCCTGGAGCTGGAGTGCGTGTACTTGCACGAAGCCGTCGGTTGTGGCTATCCGAAGGTATTTTTTGCCATCCGAAACAAAGGTGCCGGGAGCGAGGGCATGTGGTGTCAGCATTTTGGTCGTTTTGAGAATTTTGAGTTCCTGCCCGTCGAGGAGGGTCCAAGCGGCAGGGTAGGGGCTGAGGCCGCGGATGAAGTCGTGCACTTTTTGTGTGGGTTGATCGAAGCGAATGGCGCAGGTTTCGTGAAAAATCTTGGGTGCGTGCGAGGCTTCGGCATCGTTTTGTGGCTGTGGCTGTACGCGGTTTTGCTCAATGAGTTGTACGGTTTGCAGCACGGTTTGTGCGCCAAGTAGCATCATGCGGTCGTGTACATCGCCGGCCGTATCGTTTTCGCCGATGGGCAGCCGGTTTTGCAAAATCAAATCGCCGGTGTCAATAGCTTGTTGCAGAAAAAAGGTGGTGACGCCGGTTTCGGTATCGCCATTGATGATGGCCCAGTTGATGGGGGCTGCGCCGCGGTATCGAGGCAGCAGCGAGCCGTGCAGGTTGAACGTGCCTTTGGGGGGCATGGCCCACACTACTTCTGGCAGCATCCGGAAAGCGACAACAATCTGTAAATCAGCGTTTAATGCGCGCAATTCTTTTAAAAAAGTTGGGTTTTTGAACTTTTCCGGTTGCAAAACGGGCAATGCTTTATCTATGGCGTATTTTTTCACTGCTGATTGCAATAACTGCCGCCCGCCGCGGCCGCCCAGCTTGTCGGGAGCAGTAATGACGCCCACTACGTTGTAGCCATTTTGCAATAGTAAGTCGAGCGAAGGCACAGCAAAATCGGGTGTACCCATAAAAACGATGCGAAGGCTCATAATAATGGAATGATTAGTTGATTGCGCCAAGATAAACAGGAAAAGGTAAAATTGTATCCTTATCGTTGAATTGTCTGTTTTCAAAAAAAACAGGCAGCATTCGTCGAGCGTAGCCTTTCGTTTGCCGATTTTAAACTTTCATTAAATTAACCTTCAGCTCCTTTTGGGGTTTGTAATAATATCTTTGTTCGCGTCCCCGTTTTAGAAACCGAACACCAAAAAACAAGCAAACATTTTATGAAGCACTCCATTCTGCTCTGCTGGGCATTTTTGACCTGCACGGCACTACACGGACAAGTAACTGGCGTCATCACTACTGCTACGGGCGAGCCGCTCCCTTTCGCCAGCGTATATGTAAAAGGCACTTCTACCGGCACCACCAGCAATGTGGAAGGTGCTTATCGCTTGGAGCTGAGCGCTGGCCGCTACGAACTCGTTTTTCAGTTTGTCGGCTACAAACAACGGATCGAACTTTTGCAAGTGGGCAATCAACCTATGGTGCTCAATGTAGTATTGCAGGAGCAGCCCATCGAACTCGGTGAAGTGGTGGTGCGCGCCGATGCCGAAGACCCGGCCTATGCCGTCATTCGCAAGGCAATGGAAAAACGCAGGTACTACCGCGATCTGGTGAATGCTTATGCTTGTGATGTGTATATCAAGGGCAATATCAAATTCTTGGATGCGCCGACAAAATTTATGGGACGCGACCTCGGCGACCTCGCTGGCACGCTCGATTCCAATCGGCAGGGCATTGTGTATCTTTCCGAATCGCAATCGAAGCTTTATTTTCAGCAGCCCAATCAATACCGCGAGGAGATGCGCTCGTCAAAAGTAAGTGGCAACGACAATGGTTTTGGCTTTAATCGAGCTTCGGATATGGATTTTAATTTGTACGAAAATACGTCCGATTTTTCCCGGCAGATTGTTTCGCCTATTGCTAATAATGCTATGAGCTACTATCGCTACCGGATGGTGGGCACTTTTTTGGACGAAGAAGGGCGGCTGATTAACAAAATAGAGCTAATACCCCGACGCAACGAAGACCCCGTGTATCGCGGTCATATTTACATCACCGAAGGGCTATGGAATATTCAAAGTGCCGATTTGTTGCTGTTGCAAAGCAGTATCAATCAGCCGGGCTTGGATTCGCTGCTCATCCGCCAGGTATATGTGCCCGTGCAAGCTCCGGATGTGTGGCGGCTTTTTTCACAAAATGTAACCTTCCGAGCGGGCGTCTTCGGCTTTCGGCTGGGGGGCACTTTTACGGGTATTTACAGCAATTACAATCTCAATCCGGGCTTTACAAAAGGCTTTTTTGGCAATGAAGTTTTTAAGGTATATGAAGGCGCCAACGAGAAGCCACAAAATTTTTGGGATACCATCCGCCCCATACCGCTCACGCTGGAAGAACAGGTGGACTACGTGCGCAAGGACAGCCTGCAGGAGATACGCCGCTCCAAGCCGTTTCTGGACTCCTTAGATGCGAAAAACAACCAATTCAAGCTTATTGACCTTTTTGCCGGATATGACTATCGAAACTCCTACGAGCGCCGCTATTTCAATATCAATTCGCCAGTTACGACCATTCAGTTCAATGCCGTGCAAGGTTGGAATGCCGACCTGGGGGCTACCTATCGGCGGGTACTCGATGAAAACAGCACGCGCTGGTGGTCGGCCAATGGCACGCTCAACTATGGTTTCGCCGACCGGCGACTGCGCGGTACCCTGAGCCTGACACAACGTTTCAGTCAGCGCACCCAGACTTCACTGACTGTAGCCGGCGGCACGGATGCTGTGCAATTCAACCCGGCTAATCCCATTGGCAAAACCGTTAACACCCTATTTTCGCTCTGGAGCAAGCGCAATTTTATGAAATTGTACAACAAGGAATTCGGAAGCTTGGCTTTCCGGCGGGAGTTGTTCAATGGCGTATATCTGAGCAGTGGCTTGGAGTATGCGCGCCGCAGCCCTTTGGTGAATCGCACCGATTTTAGCTGGAGTAAAAACGAGGAGAATCAGTACCGCCCCAACGATCCTTTTGAAGACCCGGAGCGGATCGCTTTTGCCGCCCCGAGTAACGCACTGACGTTCACTGCCAACCTTCGCCTGCGCTATCGCCAAAAGTACATCAGCTATCCCGACCGAAAATTCAGCTATGGCTCGCCGCTGCCCGACCTCTGGATTCAGTACCGAAAAGGCATCCAGGCTTTGGGTAGCGATGTCAACTACGACCTGCTGGCGCTGCGCATCGTCGAAAACGGGCAGTCGCTGGGTGTATTCGGCACCTTAGAATTTAATCTTGAGGCTGGTAAATTTTTGAATACCAATTCTTTACAATTTATGGATTTTCGCCATTTTCCTGGCAACCAAACCATATTTGGCAATCCCGACCGCTACGAAGACGCTTTTCACTTGTTGAATTATTATACCTACAGCACCAGCGACGCTTACTTCCGGACGCATTTGCAACACAACTTTCAAGGCTGGATTTTGGGTAGAATACCACTCATTCGCAAATTAGGTTGGTCAGAAATCTTCAAGGCAGCTTTCCTATACACTGCCGAGCAGAAAGAATACTTCGAGCTGGGCTTCGGCATTGACAATATTGGCTTTGGCGTATTTCGCCTTTTCCGCTGCGATGTGGTGTGGGCGCGCCGTGGCGCAGATTGGCAAACTGGCGTAGTGGTAGGCGTGCGGATGCCGATTGATGAGAATTGAGGGGAGTTGCATGGCTGCATGGTTGCATGGCTGCATGGTTACATGGCTGCATGGTTACATGGCTGCATGGTTACATGGCTGCATGGTTTCAGGGTTCAATGAAGCAATGAAACAATGAAGCAATGAAACAATGAAACAATGAAACAATGAAACAATGAAACAATGAAACAATGAAGCAATGAAACAATGAAACAATGAAGCAATGAAACAATGAAACAATGAAACAATGAAACAATGAA
>CALMSO010000095.1 GCA_937872385.1 uncultured Saprospiraceae bacterium | reverse complement strand
CCGAACCTGTCGGGCAGCTCCTGCCCGTGGAGACCTGTTCAAAGGTAGCCTTGAATGTAGATTTGCAGCAGCAAATTCAAAACGGATTGTCCAGCACTTTCACTTGGACGGTAGCCGCCAACCCCAATGTTTCCGGGGCAAGCGATGGCAATGGCGCTTTTATCACCCAGACCTTGGTCAACACCACCGGCAGCGATCAAGTGCTCACCTACACCGTCACGCCCACGGCGGCCAACGGCTGCACGGGCGCTGATTTTGAAGTCGAAGTGACCATAAAACCCGAACCTGTCGGGCAGCTCCTGCCCGTGGAGACCTGTTCAAAGGTAGCCTTGAACGTAGATTTGCAGCAGCAAATTCAAAACGGACTGTCCAGCACTTTCACTTGGACGGTAGCCGCCAACCCCAATGTTTCCGGGGCAAGCGATGGCAATGGCGCTTTTATCACCCAGATTTTGGTCAACACCACCGGCAGCGATCAAGTGCTCACCTACACCGTCACGCCCACGGCGGCCAACGGCTGCACGGGCGCTGATTTTGAAGTCGAAGTGACCATAAAACCCGAACCCGTCGGGCAGCTCCTGCCCGTGGAGACCTGTTCAAAGGTAGCCTTGAATGTAGATTTGCAGCAGCAAATTCAAAACGGACTGTCCAGCACTTTCACTTGGACGGTAGCCGCCAACCCCAATGTTTCCGGGGCAAGCGATGGCAATGGCGCTTTTATCACCCAGATTTTGGTCAACACCACCGGCAGCGACCAAGTGCTCACCTACACCGTCACGCCTACGGCGACCAACGGCTGCAAGGGCGCTGATTTTGAAGTCGAAGTCGTGGTGGATGGGTTAGAGCCTGGTGTTATCGGCAACGACCAAACGGTATGTATCACCAAAAAACCAGCTACCCTTAGCCCCATCATACCTGCAGCTTCCAGCGCTGTTTTAAGTTACAAATGGGAAATGAGCACTACGGGTTGTGATGGCCCATTCAGCGATATTCTGACTGGCGTTGAATCAGCTATTGTAGCAAATTTGGTTTTTACCCAGCCCTTAAAAAAGACGACTTATTTCCGCCGTCGCGTATTTTCTACGCGAGACGGTTTGCAATGCGAAGCTGTAAACAATTGCGTGATAATTACCATACTAAAAGTGGATTGCGGGGCTTTCCCGTGGAGTGGAGATTGACTATGCGCTACGGCGACCGGAAAATATGTGCGGCTCTTAGTTAGCTGCATCAAACTGTAAGGGAGAACACTTTTTTTGAGAGGCTGGGGCATGTTCCTCAGCCTTTTTTTGTTGGCGAGTGAGCTATTTACTTAAACTCCACTAAAGTGATGCCATCGCCGCCGAACTCCGGGTGCGGGTGGCTGATGTGCATGGGTACATTGTACTCCCGAAGCTTGGTGCGCACCGTATTGCGCAGAACGCCGCTGCCTTTGCCATGCAGAATGCGCAGGTGATTTGAATTGGTCATCAGCGCTTGATCAAAGAAATCTTCCAGCACCTTGAGTGCCTCCTCCGGGCGCAGCCCGCGGATGTCCAAGCGTGGCTGGAAAGCGCTGGCGTAGCTCACATCGGTTTGTACGCTACGGGCAGCATTTACATCCAAAGGCTCTTTCGCTTGTTCTAAGTCGCGCAGTTTCACCGTCATGCGCATATCGCCGATGAGCACCACCGCCTGTTTCTTATCCACGGCTTCTACGCGCCCGGTGGCGCTGCCGGTAATCAGGCGCACAAAATCGCCTTCCTTAATCGGGTCTTTTTTACCCACTTTTGCTGGCTCGTGATAGACTTCTTCTACAATCGTAGCGACCTCCTCGGCTTTCTGCTTGCGCTCCTCGCGCACTTTGGCGGCCAACTCCTTCGCTTTTTCGAGGTTTTTCTCTTCCTTGATTTCCCGCATCAAACGCTCTAACTCCTTGTTTTCCTGAGCAATTTGCTGCAATTCCTTCTCTTTCAGTTCCAACTTCAGCTTTTTGCGCCGGAATTCCAAATCGCGGTGCAACTGGTCGTAGTTTTTAATCAGTTTTTCCAATTGTTGCTCGCGCTCGCTCAGGCGGGCGAGTTTGTCTTCGAGTTCTTGTTTTTCGCGTTGCAAATCAATGAGCAACTGATCCACGGCTTGCTCATTTTTACCCGTGCGATGCCGCGCATATTCGAGTATTTTCTTCTGTAAACCAGTCTTTTGTGCAATTTCAAACGCATACGAACTGCCGGGCCGCCCGACCTTGAATTCATACGTTGGCGACAGGTTGTCTTTGTCAAACCACATCGAGCCGTTCACCAAGCCTTTGGTTTTGAAAGCGTAAATTTTCAGGTTGGAATAGTGCGTTGTAATGACGCCAAAAACATTTTTTCGGTTCAATTCATTCAAAATGGCTTCCGCAATAGCGCCGCCCATTTTAGGATCGGTGCCCGCGCCAAATTCGTCAAAAAGAATCAGCGTCTTGTTATCTGCATTTTCTACAAACCGCCGCATATTCGACAAGTGAGAAGAATAGGTACTCAGGTCATCTTCGAGCGACTGCTGGTCGCCAATATCTGCGAAAATATTATGAAAAATGCCGAATTCCGACAATTCATCCACCGGCACGAGCATGCCCGACTGCACCATGAGTTGCAATAAGCCTACCGATTTTAATGTAATGGATTTGCCGCCGGCGTTGGGGCCGCTCAGCATTAGAATGCGATTATTGCCCATTAAAACCAAGTCAAAAGGCACGGTTTTTCGATCTAACTGCTTGTTTTTCAGTAGCAACAGCGGATGGTACGCCGTTTTGAAACCAAAATTAGGTTTGTCTGAAAGTTGTGGCATCCGCGCATCCATGCGTTGCGCGATTTTAGCTTTAGCGCGAATGAGGTCAAAGCGCACCAACAAGTCCATATACGTTTGAATCGGGTCGGCGAAGGGGCGCACCGTAGCGCTCAGCTCTTTCAGGATGCGATAAATCTCGCGGCGCTCTTCGGTTTCGAGGTCGAAAATATCGTTATTCACTTCAATGATGCCCTCCGGCTCGATGAATGCCGTTTTGCCCGTCGTACTTTCGTCGTGGATGATGCCGCGCACCTTGCGTTTGTGCTCGGAAGGCACCGTGAGCACGCGCCGCCCGTTGCGCACGCTCTCCACGCTGTCGGTCACCCAACCTTTGGTTTTGAATTCGTTGATGAGGATGCGGAAGCGTTTGTCTAACTCTTTTTGTTTTTCCTGGATTTGCTTGCGAATGCGCAGCAACTCTGGCGAGGCGTCCGGGCGGATATTGCCCTGCTCGTCAATGACTTTTTCGATGGCTTTAATCAGAAAGTCCTCAAAAACAACAGGTTGGATAATATGATACAGATGCGGATAGACCTCCCGCCGGGTCGGATTGAAATACCAGAAGATGTCACGCACAAAGCGCAGCACGATAGCCAAGCGTTTGAAACTCTCCTCGCCGAGCACATAATCCTCGATGCGCAGGTAGTACAAATCTTCGGCGATGTCAAAATACTGAGTAATTGGAAAAATATCGCCTTTGTCAAGCGTACGTTTGAAATCATGCACTTCCAGCAGCCGCTGCTCGATAGAGCCGCGGCGCTTATCCGGCTGGATCGCCTGCACGGCCGCGCGCCCCAGTTCGCCGAGGCATTCCTGCTCCAACAATTCCAGCACTTTGTCAAATTCCAGTCGTTCGTATAAATCTTTGGGTTCTAACAGCATACGTTTCTTTTAGAGGCGAGCGCAAGGCGTTCAGAAGTGAAATGGCTCTCTTCTACTTCTCTGCTCTTTACAACAAAGTTACAAAAGCCTTTTCATTTTTGGCTTTCAACCTTGTGTAGAAACAAATTTGAGAGGGGAGAGTTCCGGGGTGGTTAAGATAATACCATTTACGATTGGCGAAGTCCGATTCACGATTTTATAAAATTTTGTAAAACAAGCTTTTGAAAATGAATAAGTACGCCATTTCCAACTGAAAATGGTATAACATCTAAAACGATATTATATTAACTCTAACACTCCCTTTTTTCAAAAAAACTGCGATTACTTGGATCAGCAACCGCAGTTTTTCTGCTTGTAACAAGGCTAAGGTTATTTATCATTCAATAATTCGGATTCTGTGTAATCAGCCCGCCGCTGAGGTCAGTTTTATGCTATTGCAAAAAGCTACAATCGTTTGACAACCCATGTGGAGGTTATCTAAAACAGCCATCCTCTCTATTGGAAAGTGCTCTGTCCAAACGCCCATTCGCATCTACCTGTGTCGGGAAAAAACAACCCGGTTTTGCTCTGAAAACAGCGGCACCAGCCCCGCATACAATTCTACAAGCTCTACCCTCCACCTTCATGAGTCCTCCATCTTTTAAGGCAGCCAGCATGGTATATCTGAAAGCACCCTTATACACCGAACCATCGTAACGCAATCCATTCCACGCATAATTTTCTTTATCGTTGAAGTCAAACGTTGGGCGGTCAAAAATTACCGTATCGCCTTCGGCGGTATAGATGATGTAGTCAACAATTTCTACGACACGTTCATTAATGAATGGTAAAAAATAATCATTGATACCGTCTCCGTTAGGCGTAAAGACATTCGGAACAAAGACATAGGCGGTTTCTGTTTTAAATTCGACAGGTTCTGCTCCGCAACAGGACTCGTAGCTATCAATTGTGCCAGGTTGAGGAATATCTTGCGCACAACTGTTCATTGTTAATGCGAAAAAAATACTGATTGTAAAGCATGTTTTTTGAGCTTTCATATCCATAAGATTGTAAATTTTAGAAATAAAATTCTATCGGTCTGATTTAGCAATGACGATTGTTTTTGAGACACTTTCACTAACGATATTCATGTAATATGTTCCAGCCGGATAATCCGTTAAGTCAAATTGTCCATCGTTTAATTTCCGCTTCAATAAAAGCTTGCCATTTATATCGAATATGGAAACATCTGATTCAGGCTGAAAGTCATTTGTTTGCAGTTGAAAAGCACCTTTCGTAGGATTTGGGAAAACAATTAACTCTCCTTGTACTTGTGCTGTTTCTATTTTGCCTATGCCTATTGATCCATGGTCGCTATAATGTTGCTCTTCTGAGGCAAGCATAGACATACAATCGTGACGAAAAGTTCGGTTGCCTGCGGCATCGTACTCATAACAAACGCCGGTCTGGGCATCTATTTTCCAAAACAAGAGCAGTAACGGGATAAAAAAGATAATTCTTTTCATATGGAAATTATTTTAGTTTGTAACCTTTATTCCTTTTCTGCATCCGAGAGTTGCCCGCCACTGCGGTAAAACGATGCTTCTGAGCTAAGCGAAAACAGCCCTCGATCCATATACTCCACACCCAGCCCCACTGCATAGCTGATAAGCGGCGCCTTGTATTGCTCTTGGCTGGTGCCGTTGGGATTTAGGTACGTCCAGTCAAGGGAAGAATAGGTTGTGCCTGCGCTTACCTGTATTTTTTGAGCATGTATATGGTTATGAAAAAACAAAAAAATAGTAAAGAGTAAAATACATGTATTTGGCATACGATACAAATCATTTATATTTATAAAATATTATTCCTTCAAAACTACCGTGGTTATATATTTTTTTATGATATTTTCTTTCAAAGTCTTGTATCTCAAATTTGTCTGTTCTTTCAGCGTAATATACAATTGGCTTTTGCTTAAGCTTTTTTGCAGATTCTTTCAGTAAATATGTTATCTCACTATAGGTATTAGGGGGTTCTGCTGATTTTAAATTGACAATTACAATTTGATTATTTTTACTATATTCAACAACAAGCTTTTCCATGGGCCTTAATCTTGCCACGATTTGAATATCCATTTTTCCTACAAACCCTCTATCAACCTCTATTTGCCTTCTATTTGGCAAATTTGTTAATGGGTCTAAGTCAACACACAAAGGACAAGAATCAGCAATGGATTTATATTCATTAAAATTTCCTTTAGATGTTTTATTAGTAGAGCCTTTAATAAGTTCTACTTTCACAGAATCTAATAAATAATAATTCAACAGCTCTGGCGTATCCTGAACTTTAGATGCCCTAACTTTTTTTATGACCAGACTCTTTTCTTTATCCAAAAATGATTTATTATTAACAGCTTTAGGGTGATGTCTCAAATAGTTAAACTGACCAATTATTTTTTTATCATCCTGATAGCAAAACTTTCCAAATGTTAGAAATTTTTCTCCTCCTTCAGCAGTAAAAATACTTTCTATTCTTGTCCAATTAGTATCTATAAATCTATATGCTAATGAATAATCAGCATATACTTTATTGACTCCATACAAATCAGAATAAAAAGGAGATAAACCTGCTATATCCATTATATTGCTTTTAAAAAGGATAGAGTCTTTAGAAAACTTAAATCCCATTCCTATGGAAGCTCTAGCGTCGTTTCCGCCCAAATATCTGATGCTGTAGGACACAAGATATTGCTCACCTGCTTCTAAAGGCTCTTTAAGCTTTCCAGTTATATGTTCCATATAGCCAAAATAGTTAATTAGATATAGTCCTAAACAATAATTACCAGATGCAACTTCAACACAAAAATCTAGCCCTGGCTCATGAGCCCGAATATAATTGTCATTACAAACCTCTCGATTTCTGTATATATCAACAGAACAATCTGTTGGAGTAAACCAATTTTTAGCATAGAATGAATCTTGCCTCATTCTATAATCTCCAACGCTCGATATAACGTCTTCAAAATTTCCATTTTTGATTAAATTTTGAGAAAACAAATTGTAAATAAAAAATAAAGAAAGAATTATTTCCAAAATAAAAACCCGTCCCATGATCTCCATTTTCCAGTTATTATTAAATACGAATTATAATCAGTGCCAAGATCAGCTGTTCGAGCTAATGTTGAAACGCCTCTAAGTCCCCATGAAATATTTTGACGAGCACGAAGATTTAATGTTTGTCTCTCGCCTAATTTTTGTGTTGAGAATACTTCTTTTCCATTGATGTTTATATAGAATGTTTCTCCCGGTTCTGGTCTTTGTTCCTTTTCTGCATCCGAAAATTGCCCGCCACTGCGGTAAAATGATGCTTCTGAGCTAAGCGAAAACAGCCCTCGATCCATATACTCCACACCCAGCCCCACCGCATAGCCGATAAGCGGCGCGTTGTATTGCTCTTGGCTGGTGCCGTTGGGATTTAGGTACATCCAGTCAAGGGAAGAATAGGTTGTGCCCATACTCAAATATACATTCTGACTGTATCCAAATGCATTAATTAAGACAACAAATAAAAAGGTAAAATTCATATATAAAAATATTTATATAAGTTGAATATTAAACTCAGTTACAAAATATCCATCAGAGGATAGGTTAATTGTGTTTTTTCCAATACCCTCTTTTTACCCATTCTTCTAGGTCTTGAACGGTTAGTTTTTTACGTACCATATTTTCTTTAATCCCCATTATTCTTCGTAGAACTTTAGTAATACCTAATAGTTCAGAACCTTCATCACTAAAAAAATCAGTGATTTCAAAGCCAGTTATATCTAACTTAAAGTGTTCTACAAAAGCCGCTATGAAATCATCTGCATCATCTCCAGTAATCCAAAGATCATCTTCTAAAATTGCATCTCGGTTAATTTTTTTTCTGGGTATCCCTTGATTTTTGTGGATAAATTCAATTACTTCATTAAGTTTTTGATCCATAGCGTTTTGAGAATTTGCCTTTTCCAAATGTGTTTTTCTAACCTTCCCAAAACTTTTCACCTTCCATTTTTATGTATTCTTCTAAAAATTGAGAAAAACTATTGGCAACTTTAGTCCAACATTTTCTTCCTTCTATTGGTGAAACGACCAAAACACTACCATATTCTTCTCCTGCTTCACAAGAAACCAGAAGTAAATCTGAATCGCCATAAAATTCGCCTATAACTATATCAGTTAATTTGAAATCAGATGGTCTTCCTTGCAAACAGTTTTGGGTGAGTCTAAAAGACTGTTCTTCTGAATGTATCTCTAAACCCCATTGTCCGTATTCTATATCCTTAAAAAGGATAGCATATTTTACCAATGACCACCAATCTATGATGTCTGAGGGAAGTGGGTGATTTAAAAGATTTCTGTATCCTTCAGTAGCAGCATTGATATAGCAAACATAAGGGAAAGACATCCCACCTTCGTTTCTTAGAACTCTTACAGAAGAATATTCTGTAGATAACGTTTTAACTATTGTTTCAATTTTTTTCATAAACCACCAAATAATCTCCAAAAGTTATTAAAAAGCTTATGCGTATTCCGTTCAACAGGTACTAAATTCCAAAAGTCATTTGTCCCTCCGTATGCTCTAGGAGTAATATGATGAATGTCATAGACTCCCCATCCCCCTTTAGGTCGAGGGAAACCTCTACTATGCCATTCCTTGATAAAAGTAGCGCGTTCAATGCGTCCCCATGGCACTCTCGCTCCCTCAGGAACAATCTCATTAACGTGAGGTAATGTAATTTTACTACCTGTTCTAGGATCAATAACATCAGGGTAAAGGCTTATTTTTGCTTGAACTCTTGCTGTCAGGTTTTCATGTATGGTTCCTCGCGTTTGAACAAATTGTTTTCCATCGGGCCACTCTCCAATAACATCACCAATTTCAACGACACCTTTTGCTTTAGAATAATTAGCACTATTATTAAAACTCCACCTAGTCCGACCAATCTCTATCGGCTTGCCCGTCCACAAGTTCGTATTATTTTTCCAAGCTACAAACCCTCCAACTACTCCACCGACAACAGCACCAGATACAGCGCCGCCCACAAATCTTCTGTTTCATATTTCGTTATTTATTGATCCTTCCATTGACTCTTTCATTTTCTTGAATTTATTATATACATACATACAAGCCTCTTCTTCATTAGAAAACATGTGTTCGTCAGACTCTTGTCCTCTTTCACTAAAATAGAATACCTTCCAAATTCCATGATAAAAGTCAAGAATTATCGAATCTGGTTTTAAACCTTCTAAAATTGAAAAGTAATTAGGTGGAATGCCTAAATCTTTTAATGCACTGGTCAATTCATTGATGTTCATAATATTTATTTTATTGGACCAAGGTAGCCAAGATCAATTAAATATTGAATAGGTATATTACGCGTAAAATATTGTACTCCTCCACCTGGTTGTCCAAACCAAGGCGCAATAATAGACCTGGATCCATATATTCCACACCCAGCCCCACCGCATAGCCGATAAGCAGCGCGTTGTATTGCTCCCTGCTGGTGCCGGTAGGGTTTAGGTACGTCCAGTCGATCACAGAATGGCTAACACCAGCATCAAGGCGGAAGGTTTGAGTATAGATAATTGTTCTCCATAATAATATACTCAATGAAGCTGTTTAAACTTTATTTTTGAAATCAGTGATAAAGTCTTGAAAAGTTTCTCCTATAACCACCTTATGATTTTCTTCATAAGGGTCAATTTCTATGATTAAACCGTTTTTTTTATCGAATACATATTGAAAAACACCGGAATTAGAACCAAAAATCCAATACTTGTCATAAAACTCAGGCATACCTGTTTTCTGAATTGAATTGGTTTCAATCATATCTTTAATTGACCATAGCGCTAAGTACCCTTCTCCTAATTCGCCTTCACCACCATTATGAGATGAAATAAAGGCAAAATAATCAATCGGATATTTAAAACACATAGCTTCTTTCAATAGATCAATTTCACTATTGGATGGGTTAGGGTTCAAAAAAAAGTTTTTCCCCAAGACATCAAAGTAATCCATGTTATGGCATTTTATTTTTTCATTATTCTTAATAAATTATTCCACCAGTTAGTATATTGTACATGAGTAGGGCGCGGCAGTGCAATTTTATTAGACAAATCTGTGGGACTTCCTCCAAATTTTATAGGGTGTATTTCGTGTATATCTGTTCCTCTAGGAAAAACCCCAGATCTTTTCAATACCTCATTTGTCTGATTAGCTAATTTTCTTGCAGCATCATATTCTGCACCTTCCAATATTCTGAAAGAGCCCGTTGGTTTAGGTACGTTCCCAACTGTTGGATAGCCTGTCCAATCAAATATT
Source organism: uncultured Saprospiraceae bacterium (assembly GCA_937872385.1). Classification (GTDB taxonomy): domain Bacteria; phylum Bacteroidota; class Bacteroidia; order Chitinophagales; family Saprospiraceae; genus JADJNW01. The sequence continues at coordinate 48,651 of CALMSO010000095.1, read as the reverse complement.
GAAAACGAACCTTCTGCAAAAACTTCAGTTATACTTCCTCGGGCTTGAACAAACTGTCTTCCATCTGGCCACTCTCCAATAATATCACCAATTTCAACGACACCTTTTGCTTTAGAATAATTAGCACTATTATTAAAACTCCACCTAGTCCGACCAATCTCTATCGGCTTGCCCGTCCACAAGTTCGTATTATTTTTCCAAGCTACAAACCCTCCAACTACTCCACCGACAACAGCACCAGATACAGCGCCGCCCACAAATCCTTGTAATGTACGTTTTCCGATGTTATCACCTGGTGCACCATATACGAGTGTCTGATAAGTAGCATTAGTAGCTTCCGTAAGTGCCCCACCCACAGCACCCCCAACAGCACCCGCTACTGCTCCACCAGCAATACTAGCACCTGACAAACCCGTGACAGCTAAACTCGCACCACCAGTAGCGCCAGCCAAAGCACCAATCGCAGCACCCGTTCCTAAATAAAACAGTCCGTCGCGCAAATTATGAACCTCTCCTCTTACTAACCCAATAGTTAAATTTGCTAATCCACCTACAATGGCTCCTATTACAATTCCCGGGTGTTCTCCATCTGGGTCATTATATAAAAGTGGATTATTCAGTGCATAAGTATATCTATTGTACCCCTGCGTACTCAAAGCACCCGGCACTTCATTATCCGCGCTCAGCATCCGATTCAGGATCGGGTCGTACATGCGCCCGTTCATATTGATAAGCCCAAACTCCGGCATATCTTCATGCCCGGTATAGCCTCGGTATAGCCAAACAGGTACAGCAGGCACGCTGGAATAATTCCAGGTGCCTGGATTGCGTTTACGTCCCCAGGGATCAAAGTTTTGTTCCGTGACGGTTGTCCCTGCGCTATTGGTAGCGGTTAATATAGAGCCAAGATGATCGGTGTAAGTATAATAATACGTTTCCGTGCTGCTTTCCTTGACCATTATGGCAACCAGCCCTTCGCCAGCGCTGATGTAATGAATATGCCTGGTGGTGGTGCCCGGGCTGTAATCATGTTCATAGCTACCAAAGTAATACCGCCTTTTTACAGTCGTACCGCTTTGTTTTAGTTCGCTTTTGATTCTTTGTAAATCAGATGCGTAGGTATAAGTTAATTGATAGTTGTTTTCTGAAACCGTTGCTGGTTGGTAGAACGACGTATAAGTGATGCTTTGGGTCAGCGTCGGTATGTTTCCGGGTGTATTGGTTACATTCGTTACCGCATTTATTTTGGAAGGATGATAGGTGTAATTACCGACATCGGTCTTGGAAGTGATGTTTCCTCCACTCGCATAGTTAATAGTTAATCCAGGCAATCCTGTCACAGTAGCTGTTAATAAACGATTTAGGTTATCATAAGTAAACGATTCCGTTTTACTCTTTATGGCATCATTCCGGCTGGTCAGATTACCCGTTTGGTAATTCCAGGTCAGGTTTAAATCCTGTGTGCCAGCAGTGTAGTACCGAGTAGGAATACCATAATAGTAAGTGTTTTGAGAAGTTTTCCCATTTCCAAGCGTATAATTTGTATATTGATTAAAGCCATTGGTGGCATTCGCCGTAAAAATAGTGACCGTATTGTTTCCATTTTTGAGCGTTTTTAAATAACCATTTGCATCATAAGTAGCGTTTACTTTGTAATTCGATGGGTAGGTTGTTGATGTAACATCACCATAAATATTGTAGGTATAAGTTGTATTGAATTGAGCAAAATCAATAGAATGCCGTACGGTACTTACTCTACCATAACTGTCGTAAAAATACTCCTCTATATTGCCTGCAAATCCGGTAATTTTTTTGGTTTGATTGGCAGCAGCAGTACCTGTGGGATAGTATTCATAAGTAGTAGTGCCTTCTGGTGCAGTACGTGTAGTTGGGCGCCCCAGAAAATCGTATTGTGTCGTTGTGGTCTGGCTCAATGCGTTTGTCTGAGAAGTCAACTCTCCCAGCGCATTATATCCATACTGCATCGTTCCGGCATTTATATCCGTTAGATGCGTTTGCCTGCCATAGGCATCATAGGTATTAGAGATTAAGGTAGTTGTACCTTGTTTTACTTGCGTTAAATTTCCTTGACTGTTGTAGGTATAAGTTAACGTGCCTCCATAGTCGGTTGCACTAATTACCTTGCCGTTTGCATCGGTCACTTTAGAAGATACCTGACTGGCAGGATTTGTGGTCGTAGTAGTTAAATTCCCCGAAGCATAGCTATATCCATAGGTCGTTGTGCCGAGCGTATTTGTTGCACTTGTTAACCTGTTGTAATTGTCATAGTTATAAGTTGTAGTTAATACAGATTCTCCTGATTTGTAAGGAGTCGTTGTAGTTGCAACATTTCCACGCTCATCATAGGTTTTTACTTCCGTCACCCACTGCGCTGTTGGCGGGCTATTTTGAAAACCTTCGGTTTGTCGCTTCTTTTCTCGGTCTAATAAATCAAACCATATTTTTACATCTGGTTTACCTGGATGGGAAGTAAGTTGATAATGAATTGTTTTTTCTGAGGCATTCACATCCCACCCATAAGATTGTGTGATATTAAAACCGGTAGGGAGTGTTGCTTGTATCAGTCTGCCAAATGCATCATATTGATAAGAGATCGTCAATCCATTTACACCCGTTTCTGAAAGTGGTTTACCCCATTTGGCGTCGTAAGTTGCGCTTGAAGTTTGGCTCAAGGGATTGGTCATTGAAATCGGAAAACGTCCTTTGTTATCATAGGACGTTGTAGTCGTACGAGCAGTCATACCCGATGGAGTGACCGTCATTCCGGTTTGATTGCCTAGAGAATTATAGCTATAGGTCGTGGTTACACTTTGTGACTGACCACTAAAGTCAACTTTGCTGGTTAACTGACCTAAAGTGTTGTAACCATAAGTTGTTGTAACAGAATATGCTGATTGTCCACTTCGAGTATTTGAGACGGCAACAGAAGTAGGTTTGGCGGGAATTGGTGTACCGTATGTGCCATAGGCTGTTGTGGTTGTAGTAGTCTCAACGTTGTTATTGTTTACTGTATTTACAGTAATATTCCCATGGCTATCGTATGTGCTGGACGATGAGATAAAACGCCCTTCAAAGGCTTGGTTTTCATAACTACTATTCACTTTATGCCAGAATCGTTTTTCGTACAACCCCGAATTTTGCTGTGTGAATTGGTTGGTTAGTGTTATTTCATTCAATAACAACGAACTACCTGGAACGTAATAAGTACTTATTTTATAAGGTGCTGCTGTGTAAAATGAAGTATTAAATTCATTTTCTGTTACGGTTTTGATTCCAGTAATTAAATTGTGAGCGTTTACCTTTTTTATTCCTAAAAAGCCTTTTCCCTCTTTGTGTAATTTGGCTTCTTCGTACGTGTATTGTACATAAGTATCACTCCCTATCCCATTTTGCGATTTCAATTCAGAAACCAGGTTAATGGGCAATTGCACATTATTAAGAGGATGATTAGTGAGGCTACTTCTTGTATAAAAGGTGCTGGCTTCCGACATTCGCTTATAGGTCCATTGGGTAACGTGATTTACTCCATTCTTAGCTTTTTCTAGTAGTAGTTCTTTCCCATTGGGCTTAAAAGTTAAAATATAAAAAGGTTGAGTATAGTCTTGTCTGTTAATTATATCAGACCTTCCATCTCCATTCAAATCATAAACGGTGGCAGGAGATGTGAAGAAAACATTATTGTAATAATATTGCTCATAAAAGAAATTATCACCTCGACTTTGATACATGTCAATACGTGCATCCGAAGCCACTCCTCCTACTTCATGATTCCAGCCATGCATAATATCCATTTTCCCATCACCATTAAAGTCGCTGATAGCTAATTTATCACCTGTGTAGATTTGACTAATATTAGGAGTACGATTAAATGTAAAAGGTGTCTCAACAAAACCTGTACCTGTAGAGATTGCTTTGTTCCAAGGAGCCAAGTTATTCGTAGTGCTAGTTCGTGCTAAAATATCTGTCTTGCGATCCCCGTTAAAATCTCCAAAAAACAAGAGATGCCACTTGGTTGGGAAGCCCGCGTAATAGATGCTTCGAGCGGAAAAGCCGTCAAATGTGATGATTTCGCAATATCCATCCTTAATGAGCATCAAATCGCTTTTACCGTCTCCGTTGAAGTCTATGACGTGAACTTTATCTACGGATGCCCAAGTTGAAATAGGAAAGTTAAGCGTACCACTGGTTCCCAATGTACCGAGCCAAGCAGAGCCATTTCCGAAATACATATGAGCATGGTAGTTGTTACTTCCATCAGTACGTCCTAGCATAGAAAGTAAATCCCCAATCCCGTCTCCATTAAAATCGCCCGAAAACATAAAATGCCCGCTCGAATGAATTTTGCTATAGGCTATGGGTAAGGCTACGTCAATAATTGTATTAAAATCGGTAGCATTATTTGAACTTTTATAAATTTTCACCTCACTCAGAACTCGATTAGAGCCAGAAGTTGTTTTAACAGTAGCGATATCATCGGCACCATCGCCTGTAAAGTCAGTGGTAAAGAAGTTATAAGCATTAGGTATATCTTTTTTGTCAACTATAGTAAAACTGGCCGGTAAGGATTTTGTAGCTGATAGTGTAAAATTACTATTCTTGGCTGTCCGTTTGTAAATTTTGAACTCCGAATGATAGACAGTACTGCCTGAAAGTACCCGAGTAGCAGCTAAAATATCAGAATATCCGTCTGCATCAAAATCTCCAGAAAATATATCTACGGTCTGTCCTGCTATAGCACCCGAACTGGTAGGTGTTGGAAAATCTGCTGGTTCATTTCCATATTTAAAAATAGTTGAATTTAGAGATATTCCATTGCTACCAGTTTCAATAACTTCTTTTAAAAAGGAATTGGCATCATTAAGTCCATATTTGAAAGTATATGTCTTAAAAGCGGCTCCAGATTCTGCCGTAATCGTAATGTTGTCTAGGAGATATTTGGAAACCATAGAAGCATGGGCTTCATACGTTGTGTTAACATCCGTCCTAATGGAATAGCTAAACTTTAATTTGTTATATGGCGCTGCCCCTGTAGTTGCATTACCCGTATAATTGATTTCATCTATTCTGGAATCCCTATCAATATTAGTATATTTGAAATCTATATAATTTCCGTCATTGTATTTTACCCTGTTAAGACGCCAATACAGGACTTTTGTACCGTCATGATTCAAAAACTTAGAATCAGTAGTATTTCCATATTCCATTGTAACGCCATCTTTCGTTACTACTCGAAAATAATTTGGTTGTCCTACTCCAAATGAGGTAATAGTTACAAAATTTTCCACCTCTGTCCCATACGTTGTTCCATCACCTCCATAATTACCTGTTTTGGCAATTAACCGCATCCCATCAAGTATAAAACGATCATTAGAACTTAAGTCCACAGGGCTTATTGCACCATTGTGATAAATGCTTTTTGAACCCCTGGAAATTGCAGATAGACCGCTAATGCTCCAGCCATATCCTAGCACGCCGTCTCCTGCTAAAGAATTATATGCAATAGCGACCTGGGGCGCAATTCCGTTTGTACCAAGCGGTACAGCAATTGGGATGGTATAACTTGCCTTACCATCCATAGCATTTGCCTCAGCTGCTATCGAACCGACAGGGAGGCTCACATTTATCGTTTTACTGTCAAACGTACTATTTGTAAAAAGAGGGGTGTAACTTGTTATTTGTCCTTTTAATACAAAGTGAAAAATGATTCCAATTATAAAAAAGACAAGTCTTTGACCGGTTTTTAAGGATTTTGAGTGCATAGTATTTTATATTTATTAATTATTATGATACTATCTTATTGGTCATCCCGCATAATCAAGCAGAATGAAAATAAAATTTCCAATAATTACTTGCATAAACATGCGTACTACAATACGTTTGTTTACAGTAATTTCTGATTTGTTACTTAGTTAGTATAGTCTTGTTTTACTCAATAGAACTTAATTCTCTACTGGAAGGGCAGAAAGACGATTATTTAGTGTGTAGTTTTATTACAAAATTATAATTATTAATTCATCTTGTCAAGAGCAAGCATAAACTTTAACTAAAAAAATAGTTTTTTGATCTCAAATCGTATAACACTCCCTTTTTTCAAAAAAACTGCGATTACTTGGATCAGCAACCGCAGTTTTTCTGCTTGTAACAAGGCTAAGGTTATTTATCACTCAATAATTCGGATTCTGTGTAATCAGCCCGCCGCTGAGGTCCACTTCGTTTTGCGGAATGGGGAACAGCTCGTGCTTGCCTTCTTGGAAGTTTTTGCCGAGGGCTTTCATGACGGCTCCGGCGCGGCCCTGGCGCAGCAGATCGAACCAGCGTTGTTGTTCCATGGCCAGCTCTACGCGGCGTTCTTGCCAGATGCGTTGGCGCAGTTGGGCGCGGTCGGTCACGGTCACGTTGGGCAGCACCGTTGCCGGGCGGGTGCCACGGGCGCGAGTGCGCACCTGATTGAGGTAGGTGAGGGCTTCTTGCGTTTTGCCATTTTCGTTGAGCGCTTCGGCAGCCATGAGCAGCACATCGGCGTAGCGCAAGATGCGAATATTGCCACCACCGGCGCCATTCCGTCCATCGGGGCGGCGAGGCACCCAGGCTTTTTGGTTGTAGCGCTCGTTGATGGTTTCCGGGTTGTCTTCTACGATAGCTGTGCCATCGGGCAGTACCTCACCCACATAGAGGATGGTGGCTTCGCGGCGCGGGTCGCCGGGTTCGTAAGCTCGGATCAAATCATCCGAGGGGCGGTTGAAGCCCCAGCCGAGGTTGGGCACGCCGCGCACGCCCTGCACTTCGTTGAATTGCGAGCCACCCAGCCCCTGTTGGTCGGCAGTAGTTACTACCTCAAACACCGATTCTGAGGACATTTCGCCTTCTTTCTGGAAGAGTCTTTCATAGTTTGGAAACAAGGCATACGTCCCGGAATTGATTACCGTCAAGGCATACTGCTCGGTACGCTGGAAATCGCCGAGGGTAAGATATACTTTCGCTAACATGCCATTGGCCGAGCCGCGCGTCACGCGACCACGATCGGCAGCAGAATGAGTGGCAGGCAGTACGGCCGCAGCTTCCTCAAGGTCTTTGATGATTTGCGCATACACCTGCTCTTTGGGCGCGCGCGGCTGCTTGAACTCATCGGGCGGCAAAGGTCTGGTTATCAATGGCACATCGCCAAACCAACGCACTAAATTGAAATAAAAATAACCCCGCAGAAACTTTGCTTCGCCTACTAAGCGATCGCGCAGGGCAGCGTTCATTTCAATTTGCGGAATGCGCTCAATCGCTACATTCGCTCGGTGGATGCCGCGGTAGTAGCCTTGCCACACGCCTAAAGGTGCAATGTTGGTCGCATTGAAGCTGAAATTTTCTAATTCTAACAAAAAACTCGCGTCGGTAGGGGTGCTGCCCTTGTCGGCGTCATCCGAAATGATGTCGGTCATGCCAATATAGCTGAAAACGTGCACTTCCCAGCGGCGCAGCATGTTATACACTGCGTTGACTGCCTCCACGGCGTGTTCCGGCGTTTTGAAATAAGCATCCTCGGTGATGAGACCAAGCGGCTCTTTTTCTAAAAAATCCGTGCAAGCCGCCGCGCCCCACAGCAAGCTTAAAGCAAAGAACATACGAAAGAATCTATGTTTCATAACCAATGATTTTATAATTTTGAACAATGAATTTGTAGTTGAAGTTTATAACATTCATCTCAACCTTTCTCAACTTTTCAACGCTTCTAAACCGCAAAATATAAAATATTAAACGCGAAAGTTATTTCTTGACGATGCTAGGTTTTTAGATGCCAGATTTCACGACGGGACACTGTTTGCTGTTCGCTGTTCGCTGTTTGCTTTTCGCTTTTTGCTTTTTGCTTTTCGCCCCCTCTAAACCTTTCTAAACCTTTACCCCCTTAACCCTCCTCAAAACGACGCATTCAACCCAACGGTATAAACCCGCGCTACGGGATACACGCCCCGGTCAATACCCGATTCAAACGGCGAGCCGCTAATGATTTCGGGGGTATAGCCGCTATACTCCGTCCAATAATGCAGGTTGCTACCTGATACATATACCCGCAGGTTGGTAAAATAAAACTTCTGCGTCAAATTGGACGGCAGGGTGTAGCTGAGTTGCACGTTGCGCAGCAACAGAAAAGAGCCGTTTTCGATGAAGCGAGGCGTCAGCAGGTAGTTGTCGCCGCTATTAGTTACGCGGGGTTCGCTATTGCTGGTGCCCGGCCCCGTCCAGCGGTCGAGGTAGCTGCGCTCGAAATTGGGCGTATTGAAACGCGCCATTTTCTTAGAATTGATAATCTGATTGCCGGCTTGACCGGTAAAATCTACCGAAAGGTCGAAGCCTTTGTAATCCACGCCGAGGCTCAAGCCATACACCACATCTGGGATGGCGTTGCCGAGTATGGTGCGGTCGCGCCCATCAATGATGCCGTCGCCGTTGAGGTCGCGGAAGAGCAAATCGCCGGGGCGGGTGCTCGCGCTGCGCCAGAAAGCATTCGGATTGCCGGTCAGCTCACGGGCGCGGGCGTTGAGTGCGTCGAGTTGTTCTTGGGTCTGGATGACGCCATCCGTTTGATAGCCAAAGAACGAGCCAACGGGCAGTCCAGCGCGGGTAATGGTACCCAGTTCGCCGCCGAAGCCAAGGCCCCCGCCGCGGAATTCTTCTTCGCCATCGCTGAGTTGCAGCACTTCGTTGTTGATAGTCGAGCCGGTCACGGTGACGCGGTAGCCCACGGTTTTCCGGTCTTGCCAGTTGAGTACAAAGTCGAAACCGCTATTGCGCACTTTGGCGGCATTGATTACCGGAGGTGCTTCCAGCCCCACCGAGCCGGGTATGGGCACGCGCCAGAGGATGTCGTTGGTGGTACGGGTGTAATAATCCACTTCGAGGTTGAGGCGGTTTTTCAAAAAGCCTATTTCAACACCGATATTGGACTGCGCTGTGCTTTCCCAGCGTAGGTCGGGATTGGATAATTCTACCAGCGTAGCGCCATTGACAATGTCTTCATTTACACCAAAAACAGCAAACAACTGTGAGCTGATGGTAGCTTTACTGGCGTAGTCGCTGCCCAACTGGTCATTGCCGGTAAGGCCCCAGCCAGCACGCATTTTTAGATTGCTGAACAGCGTCTGGTCTTTAAAAAATTCCTCTTCGGTGAGGCGCCAGCCAAAGGCAAAGGAGGGGAAGTAGCCAAAGCGATTGTTGCGACCAAAACGCGAGGAGCCGTCGGCTCGGATAGATGCAGTGACCAAATATTTTTCAAATAGGGTCGTATTCACGCGCAGGAGGTAAGAGAGCATACTCCATTCGGAAGCGCCCTGATTGACGGTGCGACTGTCTAAGTCCGACAGCGGAATGAAGCGCAGCGCCGGGTCGTTGAAGGGTAGATCTTGAGCCGAAGCCGACAAGAAGCCCGAATAGTTTTCTTGGGCAGTGACGCCGCCCACCACGCCGAGGCGGATGTTGCGCCAGTCGCGGTTGTAGCTCAGGGTATTTTCCCAGAGCCAGTTGGTGCTTTCCGAGCGTGAAATGTTCAAGGAATTGACCAAACGCATCTGCTGAGGCGTGACCATGAATTCTGGCACAAAACTCTGAAAACCACCGCGAAACAGATTTAGACCAAAACTACTACGAAAAACAAAGTGCTTTAGGAAACTGAAATCGGCGTACAGCGTACCCAACAGGCGATTGTTCCTGTTTTCATTATCATTTTCAAATTCGAGCTGCCCCAAGGGGTTAGCCACCGATGAGCGGGTGGATGTATTGCCATAGTTGCCGTCGGCATCGCGGCCGATGACGGTGGGGTCGGCGCGGTAAGCATTGCCAGTTACGCCTGGCGCATTACTTTCGTCCACATGTATAAACGACAGATTATGACCGAGTTTTAAATAATTTTTTACCTTATATTCGCTATTAGCGCGAATGGTAATGCGTTGATACACCGAGCCGGGAATGATGCCCCGCTGGTCGAATACATCGCCGCTGATATTGTAACTCACCCGGTCGGAAGCGCCGCTAATCGAGAGATTATAATTGCGCATCGGGGCGCGGCGATACACTTCGCTTTGCCAATCGGTGCCTTCGCCCAGCGCATCGGGGTCGGGGAAAGGTACCGGCGCGTTCGGGTTGTTGGTTTCGTTGCGAATCACTTCATTAGCCAAGGTAGCGTACTCGCGGGCATTGGTCAGCGGAATGGTACGTACAATTTCCTGCGAGGCATAATAGCTTGAAAACGAGATGACTGCGCGGTCTCCTGGCGTACCTCTTTTGGTTGTAATGAGAATGACGCCGTTGGCACCACGCGCACCATAAATAGCAGTAGCCGAAGCGTCTTTCAGCACGCTAATGTTTTCAATATCGTTGGGATTCACAAAATCGGTGATATTGCCCACATTCCCCAGAATGATGCCGTCCACCACGTAGAGCGGGTCGGCGTTGTTGAGCGTACCGATGCCCCGTACCCGTACCACTGCGCCGTCGCCGGGCCGGCCGGAAGCCGTAACTACCTGAACACCAGGTATTTTACCCTGTAAAGCCTGTTGCACCGAAGCCGTTGGTACCCGCGTCAATTCTTCACCTTTCAGGGTGGATACAGCGCCGGTGAGGTCGCCTTTGCGTTGGGTTCCGTAGCCCACGACGACCACTTCTTCCAATACGCCAGCGTCAATATCCATTGTCACATTGAGCGTAGTGCGGCCGTTTAGCGCTATTTCCTGCGTGCGATAGCCGATGTAAGAAAACACCAGCACTGCGTCGGCGGCGGGTGCTTGCAATTCGTAGCTGCCGTCAACATCCGTAATCGTGCCAATCGTCGTATTCTTCACCTGAATATTCACCCCGATAAGGGTTTCTGCGTTTTCGGCGGCAGTGACCACCCCTCTGACGGTGACCTGCCCGTGTAAGGCCGCGCTGCACAGCAATGCCAGGAGAAGTATCCCGACCTGCGGCGCCAAGCGTTTGCAAAGCATTGGTATTGTTGTATTCATCAGCTTAAGTTTTTTAGTGATAATGCTGTTCGCTATTTGCTGTTTGCTATTCGCAATACAGGCAATTGATAATAAGTACTTTTCAGATTTTGCAAATCTTAAAGATTTACAAAATCCCAGCCAGCGTTTTGCCCTATTCGTCCTATTCCCCTATATCCCCATTCATCCACATCTACTCAACCAATTTCACCCGTACGGATTTCGTATCTGCCGAATTCGTTCCAACGAAAATGTCAAAATCGCCGGGTTCGTACGTAAAATTCATCTGCCGGTCGTAGAAACGCAGGTCATTTGCGGTAAGCGTAAACGTCACTTCCCGACTTTCGCCGGCTTTGAGCATAATCTTCTGAAAACCTTTGAGTTCGAGTACCGGACGGGTCACGCTGCCCACCAGGTCGCGCACGTATAGTTGCACCACTTCCTCGCCGTCGCGGGGGCCACTGTTGGTCACTGTGACACGGATGTTCAAGGCTTCCCGAGGCGTGAAAACGGTTTTGCTTACGCGAATGTCGCTATACTCAAAAGTTGTGTAGCTCAGCCCGTAGCCGAAAGGGTAGAGTGGGGTGTTGGGTACGTCTAAGTATTTACTGGTGTATTTGTTGTCGGGATTCATCGGGCGGCCGGTGTTTTTCATATTATAATGAATCGGAATCTGCCCTTCGTTGCGTGGGAAAGTGACCGGTAGCTTTCCGCTTGGATTGTAATCGCCAAAGAGCACATCGGCAATGGCGTTGCCTGTTTCGGTGCCGAGGAACCAAGTTTCCAGAATAGCTGGCGCAATGGCGTCAACCTCAGGAATGGCTAAGGGACGGCCGTTCATCAGCACCACAATTACTGGTTTGCCGGTGGCTACGAGTTCTTTTACCAAATCCGATTGTACGCCTGGCAGCCGAATGCTCGACCGACTGGCCGCTTCGCCGCTCATCCATGCGGTTTCGCCAACGGCCACTACCACCGCGTCGGATTTTTTTGCTAAATCAATGGCTGCTTTGAAGTTCGATTTGTCCGTGCCTTCAAAATCACAACCTTTGGCGTGACTAATGCGCACGCTGCCGCTGAGTTTGTTGCGAATGCCAGTGAGCAAACTTACGCTGTGCTGGTCTTCGCCGGCACCCGACCAGGCGCCTTTCAGTTCGCTTTGGTTGTCAGCTAAAGGCCCAATGACCGCTACTGTTTTCAAGTTTTTCGATAAGGGCAAGGTATTTTTCTCATTTTTCAACAACACGATGGACTTGCGCGCTACATCGCGGGCGGCTTCGCGGTGGGCTGGGGCCAGTAGCAATTGTTCCTGGCGGCTTTCGTCGCTGTAGCGGTACGGGTCATCAAATAAGCCGAGTAAGTACTTGGTACGCAGCACATTACGCACTGCTTCGTCAATTTGTGCTATATCAATGCGTTTTTCCTTGAGCAGTTCGTCGAGGTAATTGTAGAATACGGCCCCTTGCATATCCATGTCCACGCCTGCGTTGAGCGCGAGTTCGCCCGCGTCTTTGTCATTAGCAACCACGCCATGCGGCACCATTTCATTGATAGAAGTGTAATCGGTCACCACGAAGCCCTTAAAGCCCCACTCATTGCGCAGAATATCGCGCAGCAAAAACACACTGCCCGAAGCCGGCACGCCATCGTATTCATTAAAAGAAGTCATTACGGTGTAGGCGCCCGCGTCAATGGCGGCTTTGTAAGGCGGTAAGTATTGCTCGCGCAGCATTCGCTCCGACATATCCACGGTGTGGTAATCGCGGCCAGCCTGCCCCGCGCCATAAGCGGCAAAATGCTTTACGCAAGCCAGCATAGTGTTGGGCGCGCCGATGTCATCGCCCTGAAAACCCTTTACCCGTGCGGCCGCTGCCAATGAGCCGAGGTAGTGATCTTCACCTGCACCTTCCATAATGCGGCCCCAGCGCGGGTCGCGCGCGATATCCACCATGGGGGCAAAAGTCCAGTGTAGCCCGGCAGCCGTCGCTTCGATGGCGGCAATACGTGCGCCGGTTTCAATAGCAGCCAAATCCCAACTGGCGGTTTCGCCCAGCGGAATGGGAAAAATGGTTTTATAGCCGTGAATGACATCGTAGCCAAAGAGCAGCGGTATTTTCAGGCGGGTTTCTTCCACAGCGATGCGTTGCAACTCACGGTTGTACTTAGCAGTATGCGCATTGAAAATATTGCCACAGCGCCCCGACTGAATATCCGCTTTGTAACCTGCACGAATAGTGGGGCCCGTCACATCCCAGTCGCTGGTGAACAGCGTGAGTTGCCCGACTTTTTCTTCAAGCGTCATTTGCGCCAGCAGTGCGTCTATTTTGCGATTAATTTCTGCCTCACTCATAGGCTGCGCCACGAGCATTCCATTTACTAAAAGTAATAAAATAACTGCCAATTGTAATATCCTTATCATGTTTGTAATTTTTATAGAATAGACGATAGATTTTAGATGCCAGATGCCAGACAATAGATAATAGACGATAGATTTTAGATGATAGATTTTAGATTTTGGAGCTGCCCCCTCAACTTCTCAACTTTTTGTTGTCAACCTATTTCAGGACGGGACAAAACCCCTCTAAACCTATTCCCGCATTCCCCTATCACCCCATTCAACTTTTATAAACCTTTAAACCCCTCTCAACCTATTCCCCCATTCCCCTATTAAACCTATTCCCCATCGTACTATTCCCCCAGCCAGCCCCCCGTGAAGCCTGCTTTTTTCAAACCCGCCACGATGTAAGGATTTTTTTTCATGATATTCCAAATCAATTCCGAGCGGTAGTTTTCGAGTTGAATGAGAATAGGCCCCTGGTCAATGCCGATGTAGTCCTTGTCCACCCAGCCCTGCGTGCCGTCTTCATAGGTGATCGTCCAGTTGAAAGCATCTTTGAAACCGTATTCGTCGTAGATTTTATTGCCGTAAAGGCGGTGCATTTCGTCCAATGCGGGGATGCAAATTTCCGGTGCAAAAGGAATAGAACCACCTGCCGCTGTGGGGGTGATGGTACCGTCGTCCACTACGTGCCACTGGGCCGCGCCGCGCGCGCGATAGTCGTAAAAAGAGATGTTCGGATTATTTTTGCCGCGATTGCCGGGGCCATCGCAGGCGGTCAAACCCCATATTTTATCACTGTAGCCAATGTAATCGGCAGGATTTGCCATGCAATAAGCCCGATTGGCGTAAGTGGCGCGCCGCGAGTTTTCAAAATAGTCAATACCTTTGTCGCGCATGTAAGCATCCTGGATGCCGCGAAAATCAATGTACATATGCGAATACTGATGCCCGAAAAGCGGCCCAAAGTTGACATGCGCCTGCCCGAAATATTCCCCCCACTGGTAAGTGTCGGTCCATTTTTGCCAGCTTTCGGTAGGAATGGGGTGCGTTGGTGAGCCAATGGCCATGATGAGCAACACCATCGCTTCGTTATAGCCGCGCCAACTGGCGTCCAGGAAGCCGCGCTCTGGGTGCCAGCCCATGCTCATAGTGCCGCGGTCGTTCATCGCCCAGTCCCATTCTACTCGGCGGTAGAGAAAATCGGCGATGTCCCGAATTTGCTGCTCGGTGTCATTCTCCGCGTCGAAATAACTCATTGCACTCAGCACGCCCGCCATCAGCAGCCCGGTGTCAATGGTCGAAAGTTCTACCTGGCGATAGCGCAGGGCTTTGTCTAAAGTTAAAAAATGATAGAAAAAGCCTTTATAACCAGCTACTTCAGCAGGCTCGGGCCCTTGCGGCAGATCGCGCAGCACCTGTAACGTATTGAGCACCCGCTCGGCGGCTTGCGCACGCGTAATGAATTGACGCTCAACGCCTACGATGTAGCTTGTCAAGCCAAAACCGGTAGCGGCGATGCTAGAAAAATTGAGGGTAGGGTAGCGGTCGAGCACCTGATAAGGGAAGGTGTCCACGGTTTCCCAGAAATAGTTGAAAGTACGGCGCTGCAGGTCGTCGAGGTCGAGGCTGGTAGTGCTAATATTTTTTTCTGGTGCGGGCTGCTGTTGGCAGGCCGAAGCGCACAGCAGGCACAACAAAAGGATTGCCGTTCTCATATTTACAAATTTGAGATTCAAGCAAAAAATACCGTTTTTCTGTTTTCCAAGCGAAAAAAAGCTGACAGGGCACGCGGCCCTGCCAGCTTTAGCGGCAGATTGTTACTGCTTTACAAAACGTGCGTTCGCTACTAAGCGACCGGTTTCGTCGTAGCCAGCTAAGGTGTACATACCTTTTTGCAATTGATTTACAGCAATGCTCAGGTTGGATTGTCCGTTGGGTTGTACAATCGCCATTTGCTGCCCGACGGCATTGAAAATAACAAACTGGCGAATGTTCTCAGAACCTTCGATAATCAGCTCGTTATAAGCCGGATTCGGATATACCTTCAGGTTTTGTACGCGAATCGGGTTGAAAACACTCGTCGTCACGCCGCAGCTACCTTCACCGACGGTAATGTCGTCGAAATAATGCAGCCGATCCATATCGGGTACATTGTCAATATCCGGAATCAGCGTGATGCGTTCGTACATGGAGCCCACGGCAATGTCGGCGCCGCCTTGGGTCTTGGAAAAGTCCCAAGTGAGTTCCTGCCACACGCCGGGCGTGGTGTATTCAGCGCGTACGTCGCCAGAATTGAGTGCAGGTGCTATGGGGCGTTCGAGTTTCATTACAAAAGAGTGCGCTACGGGGCTCCATACCTTCATGCGCATGGTACGGCTGGCACCCAATAGAATAGGTGCAGACGGATCGGCAAAAGCACCAGCAAAGTTCAGACCATCTGCTGCTTCTTCGAATACGGCTACCCGGTCGCTGGGATTGACGCCGCTCTTGTCAGGGTTGTCAATGATTTGAATCTGATTGCCTTCCAATGAGCCATTGGCGAAGTAACGCCAGCCGGTCAGTGAGGTTTCTGGTGTTTCAAAATCAGCGATGCAACTGGTAAACGGCGAGCGCTTCCACTGAATGTCGTCAATGTAATACACATCGGCATCTGGGTTATTCACTCCAAAGTTGAAGAAGAACACCAAGCGCTGGTGATTGGCCTCAGCTTGATCACTGAAGTCAATGACGTATTCTACCCACTGCTCGGTCACTGTGATGTTTTCTACGATTTCTACTGCGGGTGAGGAGCCTCCTTCGAGTTTGTAACCCATCGGTACAGCCTTCGGCGACCAGATTTTCACACTCAACTGATTGAAAGTGCTCAGGTTGATGCCGGCTGCGCCGTAGTTATACACCAATGCGGCAAAAGCTTGCCCAATCGGGTCGGTGTATTCGCCTACTTTGTCTAATGGATTCGGATTAATGCCGCGCGGATCGGGGTTGTTGATGACGCGCAGGGCTGCCGTAGTGGTAAGCACATTGCGTTGGCAATCAAAATCATCTACAATCGTAGAGATAGGCATCACCCCTTCGCAAGGATCCACCGTAGCGCCGCCCTGGGTCAAATTATCAAAGAACCACGTGCTCTGGGCTTCAAGGTCTTCATCGAAAATGAGGCGAATGCTCTCGAAATCAGGAATAGCGTCGAAGTCTTCAAAATTGAAAGACAATTGTACCCAAGCTTGCGTTTCGGGAATGTCGCGCTTCACAGATTTCAAACCCTCGGTCGGGCTGGACAATTGCATGGTAAAGCTGGCTGCTCCGGCCGGTGCCCATACTTGCAGGTCAAACTGTGGGTCTTCCGTTAGGTCAATAGCACCAACGAAAGCCGACAAACCGCCAAAGCGAGAAGCACCTTTAGTGAAAGAACCGACGCGATCACTGGTGTTGACGCCACTCTTGTCGGGGTTGTCAATAGCTCCGTTGAATACGCCACCGGCCACGGGTTCCCAGAAGAGTTTTGGCTCCGGCTCAAAGTCTTCGAGGGCTTCTCTCGGCGGTACAGGCACCAACATAATGTCGTCAATGTAATAAATATCGCCGTCCGCATCAGCCACACCAGCATTGAAGAAGAACACAAGGCGTCGGTGGCTGGCCCCAGCTTGGTCGCTGAAGTCAATGCTGTATTCTACCCAAGTTTCGATTTCTGTCACTTGCGCGTCGCGCTCGATGGCAGGGGAGTTGCCGCCTTCAAATTTTACGAGCAAGCGCCCCGTTACGGGTGCCCACACTTTGATTTTTACAATATTGCGCTCGGTGAGATCAATGTCGTTTTCATAGGCAATTACCATTGCGTGAAATGCGCCTTCCCGGTCGGTGTATTCGCCTACGCGGGCACTGGTGTTGATGCCAGAAGGATCCGGATTGTCCACCGGACGAATATCCAAATAGCCTGGGCTACCATAAGTAGCGTTGCGCTGGCATTCAAAATCGTCAATAATCTGCGGATCGGGTATCGTACCAGCGCATTCATCCGCCGGCGAGGCAATGATATTGTCGAAGAGGTAAGTATCTTCGCTGTCGGCATTACCCGGGTCAAAGAAAATGATGATTTTGTCAATCGTGGTAAAGTTGGCAGCGGCACTCATGTCGAACGTGTATTCGATCCAGCGGTCGCGCACGGCAATGTTGGCTCTTCTTTCCAAAGCCTCACCGGTACCTTCGAGCTTGAAAATCATGGCCGAGGCCACCGGTGCATTCACTTGAATAGTGAATTTGTTGTTCACCGAAAGGTCCATCGGCTCGTCTAATACCGCAATTAGCAAGCTAAAAGCGCGGCCAGCCTCCTTGGTGTAAGAGCCTACCTCGCCGCCCGGATTGATGCCCAGCGGATCGGCTTCGGGTATGGCAATGGCAGGATTTTCGACAGCGCCATTGAAGGTACCGTCACCAAAGGGATTCCAATTGAGTTTGGGACCACCTTCAAAATCTTCATATACTATCTGGGCGCTGACCATAGCAGTGATGGCGAGTAGCCCAACCAGCGTAAGTAGTAGTCGTTTCATCATTAGTTAGCGTTTTTGTATGTGAATGAATGGTTAGGAAATCTGAAAATAGCTGTTCTATTCGTTTTAACGGTGTATAATAATTTTTTTCGTCAGTTGCTCATTCCGGGTTCTTACGCGTAGCAGGTACATACCGTTGGCGAACGGCGTGGTGTTCATTTCAAGGCGATGGGTGCCGGGTAGTAATTGCTCATTGTCCAAAAGAATCTGCCGGAGTTGTCCGGTGGCATCCCACAATTCGACGCGCACTCCGGCAGCCTGTAGTTGCTCCAATTCTACAATAACCCTGTCATGAACAGGATTGGGAAAAATATTAATTGCTAAAACGTCTTTTAAAAGCGATTGCTCTGCT
The DNA here is from genome assembly GCA_937872385.1 of uncultured Saprospiraceae bacterium. GTDB lineage: Bacteria > Bacteroidota > Bacteroidia > Chitinophagales > Saprospiraceae > JADJNW01. Next base: position 30,426 of record CALMSO010000095.1, on the reverse strand, counting down.
GAAACCGACAGCGAATCGGGTACAAAACCTGCTTTGGCTAATCCGATTTCTATTTCAGGATTTTGCATAAAATAACGCCACAACAACTCGCTGCGGTGGTTTTCGATCATGCAAATAATGGGACCCTGATCAATAGCTAAATACGAAGAAGCCACCCAATCCTGCGCATCATTAAAAGCATCATAGAAGCCCATTGGCCCCCAAAGCCGGTCGCCCCGGTCGCGGTAAAAATGCTTGAGGGCTGCCAGCGATTCGTCCGGCGTATAAGGCATGGACGATAAGGCGGCCGTAGGCGCAATAGTGCCATTGTCGCGGTCGGGTGTTGGTTCATGCGCTAAATAGCCGAACGGATTGTCGCTGGCCGTCAGTCCCCAGCTTACGTCGCTGTAGCCGGGAAAATTCTTCGGATTTTCAATGCAATACGCACGGTTGATAAGGGTGTGGTGGCGATTGCGAATAAAATAGTTGGTATAAGCATCCCGTACAAACCGCGGGTCGAAGCCAATGTAAGAATAATGCGAAAAGAAGAGCGGTCCACCCCGGCCGCTGCCCACATCGAGCGTGTAGCCGTAGTAGGTATTGCCGTTGACGTAGTTGCCGCCAGCCCAGCCCTGGGTATAAAGCCCCGAAGGCACCGCATTGGTGGGCGAAGCTAATGCCAGCAAATAAACCATGTGCGTTTCGTTGAAACCGCGCACGGGTAGGTTGATAGCGAAGTTAAAATTGGGCGACCAGTGCCAGAAAATGACGTTTTGGTTTTGCTTGCGGTACCAATTCCATTGAATAGCCTCCCACATGTCGGTTATTTTCTCGCGCAGGGCGATTTCCTCGGCTGTGTCTTCGCTAAAATATTCCCGTACTGTGAGTAAGCCTTCAAACAAAAAAGCTGTTTCCACGATGTCGCCGCCGTCATCCTGAGCACTGAAGGGAATCACCCGCCCGCTGCTGCCGTGCAGCCAGTGCGAAAACGCTCCTCGAAAGCGGTCGGCATTTTCTAAGAAATTGACAATTTTCGACAAACGTGCCAGCCCCTGCGCCCGCGTGATGAAGCCTCGCTCAATGCCTACCAATATAGCCATAATGCCAAACCCGGAGCCACCAGAAGTGACCAAATCACCCGATGTATTGCGCTCGCGCGCCAACCCCGATACTGGATGCGCGAAGTCCCAGAAGTACCGAAAAGTGTATGCTTGCACCATTGTGAGCAGCTCTTCGTCGCTCATATCGTAGGTGCGGGTGGTGGCTATCGCCGGTTGTGCAGATTCTTCGCCGCTCGCGTTGACACCAACTACTCGGTAGCTCAAGTCCAGGTTATTGCCTATCGGGCGTACAAAATCAATGAAAAGGGTATCGGTGCGGTTGACGGCACGTACAAGCTGATAAGCTCCGCCATTGACTGAGCGATAAATGCGATAGCTGTCAAGCCCCGGATTGGCAAGATTGCGCCAGCGCAACTCGGTATGGCTATCGTAGCCAAAAGCGCGTAATTCAGCGGGCGGAGCTGGTACAATGCCTTGCGCACGGTAAGTTCTCACTTCGTCAATGTAGAGCGTATGAGGTGCACCGTCGGCAGTGTTTTGCCCAAAAATGACCGCCTTGATTTGCGAGAAATTGATATTGGTTTGAGTCGGGTCATTGAAAAAAACCGTCAAGGGGATTTTTATTTGCGTCCAGACTTGTGCGGGTAAATCGTTGGTATAATCAGCGAGCGGATACCGGCGCGATTTGGTAGTGCCGGGTGCTCCTTCGAGGAAAATTACCGGCAAAAGGTCTTTAGTCAAACCGTCGGGTGCATAAGCCCAAAAGGCAAGGGTATCGGTTTGTGTAATATTCTGAAAAGGAAAACCTGGTGCAATGACGAGTGCGTCCCAATTGCCGCCGGTACGGGAGGTCCAGGTAAGGCGCAGGCTGTTATCTCCTTGAAAAACAATATTACTACTGGTGGGAATCTTGTCGCCGCTGGGACCTGCCTGTAGGATGTCGCTGGGCGCTGTTTGAAATGCGAGGCCCGAATCGTAGTAGCCAGAGCGGTCGCTGTCTCGGAAGAAATAAACACTTTGGGCACATACAGCACCGGAACTGATGAGCGTCGAGATGATATAAAGCAATACAAAAGTAGTCGTTTGTTTCATAAGCATTTCCACCTGAATTGCCCTTTCCGTTTTAACAATTTAATTTTGTTCGAACCCGAGCAATACCACATAAAATTAGCTTAAAAAGGAGGAAAATGAAAGAAAATCACCTCACCATAACTACTTCATTGGCAAAAATCACCTCATCTAAAACTTTATTTTACATTTTTTCAAATTTATAATCATGGAAATAAATCGAAAAGTATGAAGCCGATGCAAAAAATTAGCCATACGCCACGAGTTGAATTTATATCCGTTTGGAGAGTTCGAACCGACCATTGCGAATAGTAAAGACTTCTCGCCCGATTTGTATCTCTTGCCCTTCGTTCATTTCCAATAAATCATAGAGATCTTCCTCGATGGTGTGCAAGGAGCCTCCTGTTTGGCGCGCCAAGTTGAGATAGGCCGTATTGATACCTTCTTCTGTGCCACAGAGAATGATGCGCACTGGACGCTTGAGCAGATGTGCCAGTTCAATGTCGCGGGGGGTAGCCCAGTTATCAGCAATCATAATGACTTCGTCGCAGTGAGGGCATTGTTTCAGCCCTTGCAGTAGCGCTTCTATGTTATTTTCGGGTTCATCGCCGCCGTTGCCGCGTATGACTACTTCGTTGGCTAATTGAGCAATCTGTTCAAAAGTCTGTGGTTGAAGGCTATAAACACCACCGGTTGTACCAATGGTTTTTAGAGAGTCGGGCTTGTCGTCACCATCATTAAAAAATATGAGATGCTCTACTTTGCCGGTGTTTTCGGCGAGCTTGAACCAAAGCAGCAACTGGGCGGTGTAAGGCGACATGCTACCGGTAAGATCGGTAACAACCAGCATCTTTTTCCAATTGGGGTTTCGATTCAGGGCATTGAGCACGGTGGAATCTTCCTCCATCAACTCAGCGAGCTGCTCAGTACGGGTGAAGTCGGGCAGCTCGTGCGGCTCCGAAAAAGTCAACAAAAACCCATGGGGTAGGGTGCGGGCGGTAGCTTCCGTAGGGCAATTGTTTTGGATGATGACACCACGCGCAGCTTCCGGTAGCTCCCATATTTCGGGGAGGCGGCGGGCCAGCTCGCGGATGCGCGCCCGATTCAGCGCTTGCTGCCGACGCCCATTTCGTTGTGGGTAGTCGGTATATACGATATCCACGCGCTCGAGCGCCAAACCACGAAAAACGTGTCCCCCGGGGAAGTTGACAAAATGGCGCATGGCATAGGGCATTCGGACAAAAAGTTGTTGCGGTGACAATTGGCTGAGATCCAACTGTGCTATGGTTTGTGTTTCACTGCGCTTGAGCCATTGATCCATTTGTAGCTCCTGCGCCATCAGGATAGAAAGACAGGCGCTCAGCAGGAGTGTAGTAGTAATTTGTTTCATAGTAAGTTATCAAATGGTTATATAGTCGAGAATCGTTTTGTACTATAAGGGACGAAATTTAAACAGGCTCTTAATACTATCAACAAAAAAGAGGCTGTAGATTATTGTCTAAGATAACTTTATTTTACATTTACACCAATAACATTCATTTTTATTGTTTTATTTTGATGGCTGACTAACGTATCAATGGATTATATTCATTATCCCTTGCTTTACTTCAAAGTAGATGAAAATACTGTACTCGGGCTGCTGGTCGGTACAGAATATGAAGTTATTGACCGCGATCTGCGCAGCGTTAAGTCTGTACTAAGTAAGCATTTGCAAAAGCAATATAAGAAATTTAATGATTATGCGCCGGGATATGCCGCCGTGCCAAAGCTGAAAGTTATTCACCTGCCAGTAAAGCCAGCCTATACGGGCAATTCGGGCATTTATCCTATGTCGCAATCAGTGGAAGTGCCCGTGGTAGCCATTTACGGCAAAACGACCTACGGCGATTTTGAATGTGCCCTACCAATGTTGCACCGGCATTTTCATTATTATGATATTGAGCAATTGGACGCCCTCATTCGGCATTTTGCCACCGGCATCTTGAATCAGATGCAAGCTGATGCTATTTACAAGCTATTGCAATATCCGAAAATACAATTGGATGTGGTGTCGCTACGCATCAAATCTGATCGAAACTATACCTGGGACGGGTTCTACACGCCACGCACTTTCAAAACGCTCAATAGCCTGACCGAGCAGTACCCCTCTCGGCAGACGCGCCGGCACAATGCACTGCCCGACGCAGCTTGGGAATTGGACGACCAAGTGGCCCAAGTGGTGGATAAAATCATTGCTACCCGTTCCAATGTACTCATTGTAGGCAACCCAGGCGTGGGCAAAAGTGCGGTATTGCGGCAAGCTATCCGGAAAATAACAAACCAGGGCAAAGAGCAACAATTGGGTTACACTTTTTGGCGCATTATGCCACAACGCATTACCGCCAGTGCCAAATACCTCGGCGAATGGGAAGAAACCTGCGAAGCACTGGTAGATGAATTGCTGGCAGCCAATGGCATTTTGTGGGTAGAGGATATGGTGCGGCTGTTGCAAATCGGGGGCGGAGGCCCCGAAACCAGCGTAGCCGCGTTTTTGCAAACTTTTTTGCAACAAGGGAAATTACAAATCATAGGTGAGGCCACACCGGCTGAGTTGGAGAGCATGCGCCGGCTGCTGCCTGGTTTTATGGCGCTTTTTCAGGTGGTTACAATCGAAGAATTGTCCGAAGCCAGCATTAGCCGTATCCTTGAAAAAGTATCCGAGCACGCAGCGCGCAACCTCAAAATTACCATCAAAGAAGAAGCCCTACCAATAGTCTATCGGCTGCTGCATCGTTACGAGCCTTACGAGCGCTTTCCGGGCAAAGCTATCCGGTTTTTGTCTCGTTGTATCAGCAATGTGCAGCAAAAGCAAGGCACCCAAATTGATAAAAAGGTGGTCATCGAAAATTTTGTGGAGCAAACCGGGCTACCGGAGCTGTTTCTGCGCGATGACCTGCGCCTCGACCAAGACGAAATGCAGCGTTTTTTCTCTTCCCGCATTATCGGGCAGCCGCAAGCTCTGCATCATATTGCGAATATCGTAAAAGTGTATAAAGCCGGATTGAATAATCCACACAAACCGATTACGTCTCTGATTTTTGCGGGGCCCACCGGCGTCGGCAAAACGGCTGCAGCCAAGGCATTGGCAGACTATTTTTTCGGGCAGGGGCAGCAGCAGTCGCCGCTGATTCGCATTGATATGAGCGAGCTACAACACCCAACACAAATCAGCCGTTTTATTGGGCAAGGGCAGGAAATCGGGCAGTTGGTGCGCGAAAGTCGGGAGCGCCCGTTCGCGGTGCTGCTGCTCGATGAAGTGGAAAAAGCGCATCCGGTTTTGTTTGACATACTGCTGGGGCTACTCGACGAAGGGATGCTGGTGGACGCTTATGGGCGTGTGACCAATTTTCGCAATACGATTGTCATTATGACTTCCAACCTCGGCGCAGTCACCGGGCAATCGCTGGGTTTTCAGCGCACCGACACCGCAGAAGCGGTTTATCTCTCGGCTATTCAGCAGCATTTTCGGCCCGAGTTTTTCAATCGCATTGATGATGTGGTCATTTTCAAACCGCTTTCGCAAGACGCTGTCCAAGAAATTGCCCGCAAGGAGCTCAACACCTACATCCGGCGCGAAGGATTCTTGCGGAAAGGCTTGCAACTTCGCTTTACCGAGCGTGTTTTCGCTTATCTCGAACAAGCTGGCTTCAGCGAGCAATACGGCGCACGCCCGCTTCAGAAAACCATCGAGCAGCAAATTACCAATCCAATCGCAAAGTGGTTGCTCAAAAATCCCGATATTGCCAATTGTAGCATCGAAGTGGATTATACGGAAAACGGGCTGGAATTTCGCCCAATATACAAATAATAAACCGATTTATTGTACTGAAAACCAATATTTTATAATATGAAATCCATATTCATCGCTCTAATCGTTTTGTTAACACTGGCCGCCTGTCAGCCAACACCTGATTATGCAGACATGCCTTTTGAAAAGTACCCTGTTTACAATGGTCAAGACCTTGGCCTAAGTTACACGCCCCAACAATCCGTTTTTAAAATCTGGTCGCCACCGGCCCAAGAAGCGCGCGTGCATCTGTACGCGGAAGGGGAGGGGGGGCTGCCGCTGCGCTCGCAAGATATGCGCCAAGACAAAAAAAGCGGCGTCTGGACGGCTCGTTTTGATGAAGATTTAAAAGGGCAGTTTTATGCTTTCCAAGTGAAAATAAAAGGGGAGTGGCTGGCCGAAGTCCCCGACCCCTATGCCAAAGCCGTAGGCGTAAATGGCGACCGCGGCATGGTGGTGGATTTAGCAGAAACCAATCCCGAAGGTTGGGAAAATGATCAACGCCCGCCATTGGCGCATTTCAACGATATTGTTATTTACGAATTGCACGTCCGCGACTTGTCCTCCGATCCGAATTCAGGCATCCGGCACACCGGCAAATTTCTTGGACTAACCGAAACCGGCACCCGAAGCCGCGAAGGCGAAGCGACCGGACTGGATCACATCAAAGACCTCGGCGTCACGCACGTACACTTGTTGCCTTCTTTCGATTTTAAATCGCTTGACGAGCGCATTGCCGACAATCCGAAGTACAACTGGGGCTACGATCCAAAAAATTACAACGTGCCGGATGGCAGCTACGCTACGAATCCTTTCGACGGGGCGGTGCGCATCCGCGAATTTAAGCAAATGGTGAAAACCTTGCACGACAACGGGTTGCGCGTCATCCTCGATGTGGTTTATAATCATACCGGCGACACCGAAGCCTCGCTGTTCAATCAATTGGTGCCCGGCTATTACTATCGTCAGCGTCCCGACGGCTCCTTTTCGGATGCTTCGGCCTGTGGCAATGAAACCGCCAGCGAGCGCGCTATGGTGCGCAAGTTTATTGTAGAATCGGTGCAGCACTGGGCTACCGAATACCATCTTGATGGCTTTCGCTTCGATTTGATGGGCATTCACGACCAAGAAACCATGAACGCCGTAAGTGCCGCTCTGGACGAAATTGACCCGACCATTTTTGTTTATGGTGAAGGCTGGACAGCCGGCGATTCGCCATTGCCAGAAGAAAAGCGCGCCTTGAAAAAATACACTTATAAATTAGACCGGGTGGCAGCTTTCAGCGACGATATCCGCGATGCCATCAAAGGCCACGTTTTCACGCACGATGCGAAGGGCTTCATCAGCGGCCTGCCCGAGCTGGAGGAAAGTATCAAATTCGGCATTGTAGCATCTACCAAGCACCCCCAAGTGCAATACGACGCTATCAACTACTCCGACGCGCCCTGGGCACGCGAGCCATTTCAAACGATTACTTACGTCTCTTGTCACGACAATCACACCCTCTGGGATCGGCTGCTGCTTTCGGTACCCAAAGCCAGCGAAACCGACCGCATTCGGATGCATAAATTAGCCGGAGCTATTGTGTTGACTTCGCAAGGCGTGAGTTTCTTGCACGCGGGCGTGGAGCTGCTGCGCACCAAACAAGGCGTGGAAAATTCCTACGAATCGCCGGATAGCATCAACCTGATTGATTGGTCGCGCAAGGCGCAGTACAAACCGGTTTATAACTATTTTAAGGATTTAATCGCTTTGCGCAAAAACCACCCGGCTTTCCGAATGACGAGCACGGAACAAATTGCCAATAATCTGGAATTTCTTGACATCCGCGAGCAAAATCTTGTCGCTTATACCATTGCTAATCATGCCAACGGCGATACTTGGAAAAACATTTTGGTCGTATTGAATGGCAATAATCGGGAGCAACAAATCAGTATCCCGGCCGGCGAATGGATATTGGTGCTGGATGCCGATCAAATCAACGAAAAGGGCATACGCAAGCTGCCGGGCGGCCTACTGAATGTGCCGGCCATTGCAGCGCTCGTATTGGTACAGGAGTAGGGGAGAGGTCGCTCTAAAAAAAAGGGCAGGGGCGGCCTTGCAATTGCAAGGCCGCCCCTGCCAATTCTATCAGTTCAAAAATTCTTCATTTTTGCCAGCCAAATCAAGCAGAAACGCATATTGCATAGCGGTTTCTTTCAGCGCCCGAAAACGCCCCGACGCGCCGCCGTGCCCTGCTTCCATATTGGTGTGCAGCAGCAGCGGATTTTTATCGGTTTTTAATTCGCGCATTTTGGCTACCCACTTGGCGGGTTCCCAGTATTGCACCTGCGAATCGTGCAGGCCCGTGGTCACGAGCATCGCCGGATAGTCTTTTGCTTCTACGTTGTCGTAGGGCGAGTAAGACTTCATATAGTCGTAGTACTCCTTGTTTTTGGGGTTGCCCCATTCATCAAATTCAAAAGTTGTCAAAGGTATGCTTTCGTCGAGCATGGTGGTCACCACATCCACAAAAGGTACGGCCGCTACGATGCCTTTCCACAGGTCGGGCCGCATATTTACAACAGCCCCCATCAGCAAGCCGCCAGCGCTACCGCCCATGGCAAAGAGCTTATCCTTATTGGTATAATTATTCGCCAGCAGCCATTCTGCACAGTCAATAAAATCGGTGAACGTGTTCTTCTTGTTCAGCAATTTGCCTTCTTCGTACCAGTAGCGCCCCATCTCTTCGCCGCCGCGTATGTGGGCAATGGCGTAAATGAAGCCACGATTGAGCAAACTGAGCCGCGCCGAGCTAAAATAAGGCTCCATGCTGGCTCCATACGAGCCATAGCCATAGAGTAGAAGTGGGGCCCGCCCGTTTTTCTGTACGCCTTTTTTATACACAATAGACACCGGCACCCGGGCACCGTCGCGGGCACTCACATACACGCGCTCGGTCTGGTAGTCATCCGCTGAGAAGCCGCCCAGCACTTCCTGCTGTTTGAGCAAATTGAAAGCTTTGCTTTGCATATTATAATCGTAGGTAGAAGCCGGAGTCGTCATAGATTGATAACCAATGCGCAGCAAATCAGTATCAAATTCTGGATTCATAGCGGTGTAAGCTACATACGCTTCCTCTGGAAACGCAATGTAATGCTCGCCGCCAGCCCAAGGGCGTACCCGCAGCTGCGTGATGCCGTTTTTGCGCTCCGACAGCACCAAGTAGTTCTTGAAAATCTCCATATCTTCCAACAGCACGTCCTCGCGGTGCGGAATCAGCTCGCGCCAGTTTTCCTTAGCCGTGGCTGCTTCTGATGTTTCCATCAAACGGAAGTTCTTGGCATCCAGATTAGTACGAATATAAAATTTATCACCAAAGTGATCAATGCTGTATTCCAATTCGCGCACTCGTGGCTGAAAAATGCGGAAAGCAGCATCGGGTTTATCTGCCTCCAAGATGCGGTATTCTTGCGAAAGGGTAGTGGAGCTGGCGATGATCAGGTACTTATCCGACTTGGAGCGATACACATACACGTTGAACGTTTCGTCTTTTTCATTGAAAATCTCTACATCCTGCGACACCGGCGTGCCCAAGCGGTGCTTCATAATTTTGTAGCCGCGCAGCGTTTGCAAGTCTTTTGCGGTATAAAAAACCGTTTTGTTGTCGCTGGCCCAAGCAATGTCGCCTTGCACTCCTGGTATCATGTCGGGCAGCAGCTCGCCGGTTTCCATATTTTTGAACCGAATGGTATAGATGCGCCGGCTGAGGGTATCTTCGCCGTAGGCCAGCAGCTTATTGTCGGGACTGACCGAAAGACCCGCTACATTATAATAGTCATAAGACTTAGCTAACTCATTCACATTCAGCATAATAGCCTCTGGGGCTTCCAGCGTTTCGCGCTTGCGGCTGTAGATCGGGTACTCCTGTCCCTGCTCGTAGCGCGTGATGTACCAGTAGCCATTTTTCTTGTAAGGCACGCTCTGGTCTTCTTCCTTGATGCGCCCTTTAAGCTCTTCAAACAGCTTCTCTTGGAAGGCTTTGGTGTGCGAAAGCATCTCGTCCTTATAGGCATTTTCGGCAGTCAAGTAGGCAATCACATCCGGGTTTTCCCGATCGTTCAGCCAGTAGTAATTATCCACCCGCAGGTCGCCGTGGATGCTCAATTCTCGCGGAATCTTAGCGGCCAAAGGTGCTTCAATGTCCGTTTTGGTGTACATAGCGCTTTCTTTCGTCATATCTTCGTTCGTGTCTTTTTTGCAGCTTGCAAAAAAAGTAAATGTTATTAGTAATAACAATGCTGTGGACGGAAATTTCTGTACGAATGATTTCATCATTTTGTTTTTTTGTCAGGAAAGCTACTGTATTTTTGTACAATAACGCTTTTTGCTATCGAAAATATCTACCAAATGACGGATTTCAGGGCCGAAAAGGCCATTTCCATCGTCGAGGCTACCGAGCAAGACATTCCGCTGCTGCGCGACCTCACCGAGCAGACCTTCCGCGAAGCCTATAGCGATAGCACCGACCCCGCGAGTATGGAGCAACATGTGCAACGCAACTTCCGCCTTGAGCAGATTGCGGCTGATTTTCAGCTGCCGGCTACCCGTTTTGTGCTGGCGCGCTGCGCTGACCAGTGGGCCGGGTTCTTGCTGCTGCGCACCGACCATACCCACGAGCTACTGGCACCGGCACGTGCCTTGTACCTGCACCGCATCTATGTGCGGCGCGACTTTTGGCGGCAGCGGGTTGGCTCGGCGCTCATGCAATACGCCATAGATGCCGCCCGCCAAGACCAATACGACTGGCTCTGGCTGGTGGTGTGGGACCAAAACCAACGCGCCATTGATTTTTATCGGCGCTGGGGCTTCGAGCACTTTGGCTACGAGATGTTTCAGTTTGGCGATGAATGGACCCGCGACTGGGCAATGCGCAGAGCGGGGCACCTCTAAAAAAAATGCTGCCAACATTTGTTTTTTTCAATAAAAAGGCGTACCTTTGCACCCAGAAAAAAGCTACGGCAAGCGGCGAGAAAAAACGTTTCTAACAGGCTGCGCACGTAGGTTAGTTCATTGATTTACAGCTTTTTACAATATACTGCGGCCACAGGCCATATTCCACTAAAAGAAGGATTAAGACTTTTAGCTGCAATTCGTTGATAAAAACTTTCCAGCCACAGGCCATATTCCACTAAAAGAAGGATTAAGACCCAATTCATGTATTTCCCGTCGGCGCTGGGCTGAGCCACAGGCCATATTCCACTAAAAGAAGGATTAAGACTTTGAAAGTAATTCGTTCATAATCCGTAAGCCACAGGCCATATTCCACTAAAAGAAGGATTAAGACCCCATGCCGCCTTTGTTGTGCATGATGCGAAACGAAACGGGCCACAGGCCATATTCCACTAAAAGAAGGATTAAGACATCATATTTATTTTTTCATTCAGATTACTTGTGAAAATGCCACAGGCCATATTCCACTAAAAGAAGGATTAAGACACCGAAATGGTCCTAACATCCAGCTTTTTGGATGTCAGCGCCACAGGCCATATTCCACTAAAAGAAGGATTAAGACCCGGGTCTGTGGGTGCGATTAAAAACAGAAACCCGCCTGCTACAGGCCATATTCCACTAAAAGAAGGATTAAGACCCGGGTCTGTGGGTGCGATTAAAAACAGAAACCCGCCTGCTACAGGCCATATTCCACTAAAAGAAGGATTAAGACAGCTCTCCATCTTTTCCATGTAAAAAAAGCTCAGGGATAGCTACAGGCCATATTCCACTAAAAGAAGGATTAAGACCTACTTACCGGGTGATTTGGGGTCATTCGGTCAGTATCTATTTTGTCAATTATTTTGCTCATAATTTATATTATGTTAAGTAGCATCCTGAAGCTGCTGCCCCAGCTTGCTACAAATTATCCGCTGTTGCCTATTCGCCACAAGACAAGCCAAAATGAATAAAACTTGCGCTGCCTTAGCACAATAAGGTTTACATTTTCTAAGTTATAGTTTTAGTTGTTTAATTAAAAAATTAGTCATAAAACTAAAACCTTATTACCATGAGAACCTTTCGCATTTGCGTGGCGCTGCTCGTAGCCACCTTTTTTGTTGCTAATCAACTGCCGGCACAATCGGCCGCTACCCTACCTATTGACAGCGAACTGCGCATGGGCTTGCTGCCCAATGGTATGCGCTATTACATTCGCCAGAACGCCAAACCAGAGAACCGCGCCGAGCTGCGGCTGGCCGTGCACGCCGGCTCGCTACAAGAAGACGCCGACCAATTGGGCTTAGCCCACTTTGTGGAGCACATGGCATTCAACGGCACGAAACATTTTCCGAAAAACGACTTAGTGAACTACCTCGAAAGTACCGGCACTCGCTTTGGCGCTGACCTCAACGCCTACACCAGTTTTGAGGAAACGGTTTATATGATTCAGGCGCGCACCGATAGCTTGGCGCTGCTCGAAAAAGGCTTGCTTATTCTGGAAGACTGGGCCGCTGGCATCACTTTTGACCCAGAAGAAATAGACAAAGAGCGCGGTGTGGTCATTTCCGAGTGGCGCAGCCGCCTCAGCCCCGACCAGCGAATGCAGCAGCAGTATTTCCCGATTTTGTACAAGGGTTCGCGCTACGCCGAGCGCCTGCCCATTGGTGAGCCAGCCATTATAGAAAACGCCCCCTACGAAGTGATTCGCCGTTTTTACGAGCGCTGGTACCGGCCGGATTTGATGGCCATTGTAGCCGTCGGCGATTTCGACCTCGATTGGATGGAAATGGAAATTGTGCAGCGCTTTAGCCGCATCGAGCGCCCGGCAACAGATGCGAACCACGAAGAATACACCATGCCGCGCCATAAGGAGACACTTTTTGCCATTTGCTCCGACCCGGAGGCTTCGTTTACCAATGCGCAAGTTATTTACAAACTACCAGAGCAACCCATCAAAACAGTTGAAGACTTCCAAGCCCAACTCGCTCGGCTGCTCTACAACCGAATGCTCGGTGCGCGCCTGTTTGAATTGCAACAACAGCCGGAGCCGCCCTTTACTTTTGCCTCTTCGGGCTATAGCAGTAGCCTCGGCGATATGGACACCTACAGCGCCTTTGCTTTTACTGCCGAAGGCAAGGCAATGGAAGGTTTGCGGGCGGTGCTGTTAGAAACGCGGCGGGCGCAGTTGCACGGCTTCACCGAAGGCGAATTGGAGCGGCAAAAAGCCGAAATGCTGAAAGCTGCTGAAAATGCTTGGCGCGAGCGCGACAAAACGCAATCGGCTGGCATTGCGATGGGCTACGTGTATCATTTTTTGCGTGAAAATCCGATTCCGGACGCTGGTCAACGCTTAGAATTGTACAAAAAACTGTTGCCTAAAATTACGATTGCCGACATCAATCCGCTGCCTGCGCAATGGATCAGCCGGGAAAACCGCGTAGTGATTATCACAGCGCCGCAAAAAGACGAGGTGCCCTTGCCCACCAAAGCGGAACTTAACGCCCTGCTCGATGAAACCGATCGGGCCACTCCCCCACCCTACGACGACAAAGTATCGGATGCAGCCTTACTTGAAGCCACGCTTACTTCGGCTAAAGTTACAAAAGTAATTGATTATCAATTGGTTGGTGTACAAGAATTGCAGCTCGAAAACGGTGTAAAAGTAGTGCTCAAACCGACGGATTTTCAGAATAATGAAATTCGTTTGAGTGCTTTTAGTCCCGGCGGGCATTCTCTGTACGATGATGCTAATTATATGAATGCTGCCAATGCGGCTTCCATTATAGACCTGAGCGGATTGGGCGCTTTTGATGCGGTGGCATTGCAAAAAAAATTAGCCGGTAAAAATGTGCGGCTCAGTCCTTACATTGCAGAATTATACGAAGGGCTAAACGGCTCAGCGGCTCCCGATGAGTTAGAGACCTTGCTGCAATTGGTGTATTTGTACTTCACGCAGCCCCGGCGCGACTCAGTGGCCATGCAGTCCTTTATCAGTCGGCAGCGTTCTATTTACCAAAATATGATGGTGAATCCGTATTATTACTTCAATGAAGCTCGCAGCATTATAAAATATAATAACCATCCGCGCCGCAAAATGACCAAAGCCGAAGATTTGGATCACATCACGCTCGATGGCGTTTATCAAGTCTATCAAGATCGCTTTGCCGATGCGGGTGATTTTACCTTTGTGCTGGTAGGCAATTTTGATACCGAAACTATTCGGCCGCTCTTAGCCACTTACCTCGGCAATCTGCCTACGGTCGGCCGCCAAGAAAGCTGGCGCGACGTGAACGCAGCGCTCGTACCCGGTCGTATAGACACCACCATTGTGCGCGGGCAGGCCCCCAAAGCTATTGTAGAATTAACCTGGCATGGCGCTTTTGATTTTAATAATCAGCATGCTCGGTATGATTTTGGCGCTTTGGTGGATTTGCTGCGCATCAAGCTACGGGAAAGCATGCGCGAAGAGCAGGGCGGAGTGTATGGGGTGCAGGTGTTTGGTACGCCATCGTTGCATCCGAAGCAAAGTTATTTTCTGACGATTTCTTTCCAATGCGAGCCAGGGCAGGCCGATTCGTTGATTCAGATTGCACGGAAAGATATTAATAACATTAAAATGACGGGGGCAGCCGAGACCGATTTGCAAAAAATACGCGAAACGCAAAAGCAAACCCGCATCAAGAATCTGCGCGAGAATGCCTACTGGAGCGGACAGCTTGTCACGCGCTACCAGTACGGGCTGCCATTGGATGACATCCTGTACGAGCCTTATGAGCAATTGGTGAACCAACTGAGCAGCAAAGCCCTGCAAAACGCAGCCCAGCGCTACTTAGACGATACCAACCAGATGCGCATTGTGCTGCTGCCAGCGCCGCAAGATTAATCAACGATAAACCGCGCTACTCGCTCAATCAGATCGGGGTTTTTCATCAGGCGATAGTGCCCGTAGCCTTCTGAAGCGAGTAGCGTGGCTTTTGTCCAGTGCGCCATGATGGTTTCGGCAGCCGCGAAAGGCACTACGGGGTCGCGTTTGTCATGCACTATGAGTGCAGCGCCGACTCGCAGCTTGTGGTAGGCCTGACTGACATCTGCTTCGTGCACTGGTCTTTGCAGGCGTTGTTCTATCAGCCGGAAAAAGCGGCGCGAGACTTGTTTGGTCAGCTTGAGGGTATCAATGGTCTCCTGCAATACTTTTTCTATGCTGTTGGGTGTGGCCACCAATACTAATTTTTCGATCGGCAAAGGCTGTCGGGCATTGGCTAAGGCATATACCGTAGCGGCTCCGCCAAAGGAATGCGCAATAATACCGTGCACTTTGCCTACCTGTCGCATAGCTGCCTGTACGGCGCCTGCAAAATGGATGAGATTGGTGCGCTTACCACCGGAATTGCCGTGGGCGGGCCCGTCGAAAGCCACTACCCGAAAACCCTGCCTAACTAAGGCGGGAGCAAAAGTGCGTAGGGCCGTACCCCTTGATTCCCAACCGTGTACCAACAAAATGGTGCGCTCTCCCCTACCCCATTCGTAGCCTTTTAGCAATTGCTTACCGTATATGAACTCGAAGATGCGCGCCGATTCGAGCATTTCGTCGGAAGTTTTGTGCCGTGCGCGGATGCGCGGCGTGGAAAACAATTGGTAGGCGATTTGGGCCGCTCGCGCCGGGAACAAAGGCCCCAGGGTTTGAAAACCTAATTGTACTAATTTCAAAATCGGTGGATTGGCTACTGGCTGTTCAGGCGTGGTGTCCACATGGTTGGTTTCCAAGAATTCAATGCGATTGGACATGATAGCTGTCGTCATATTTTGGGTGATTTTTTTAATGCTTTAGTATTTGATAATCAATATTTTATATCGAAATTTCGTCAATCATTTGAAAGAGTTGCGCACGTACGGCATCGAAATAGCGCAAGTCCCGATAGAGCCGGGTCAGCAAAATAGCACCTTGCAGCGTAGCGATAAAACGAATGGCAAAGGCTTCGGTATCGGTCTCCGGTTGGATGTCGCCAGCGGCACGGCTACGTTCGAGCACATACACGATACCTTGCTGCCACTCCGCGAGTGCGCGCTGTACGCTTTGGCGCAGGGCCGGATTGCTGTCATCGGCTTCTACCGCAGTGTTTTGAATAGGGCAACCGCCTTCTACCGGCGGCGAAAGCACCCGTTGATGATAAAATTCTACGATGGCGCGCAGCTTGTCTAAGGCGTGCGGATAGGCTTTGGTGCGTTGGCGTATTTCGCGGGCTACCGTTTCTACGGCATGGTCGAATGCAGCTAATGCAATGTCTTCCTTACTTTTAAAATTGCCATACACCCCCCCTTTCGACAAGCCGGTGGCTTGCACAATGTCATCCATCGAGGTGCCAGCGTAGCCTTTTTGGTTAAATAAGTTGGCGGCTTGCGCTACAATGTACATTCGGGTGCGTGCGGATTTTGACATATCTTCCGGATATTTTTACAAAAATAAACCAATTGGTCGAAAAAAACAAACCAACCGGTCGGTTTTTATTTAATAAAATGCACTTCCGACAAATCTTGTGCCATAGAATGTCAATTTTCGTTGTAATTTTCGCTTTATTACAAACCATAAAATAAGACGTACGCTGGAAGCAACACTCTACCTCGGTATCGGTAGCAATCTTGGCGACCGCAAGGAAAACCTGCGCGTGGCCCGCGAGCGCATTGCCACGGAGCTTGGGCCGGTGCAGCGCGTTTCTTCGTTGTACGAAACACCACCTTGGGGTATCACCGATCAACCGGATTTTCTGAATCAGGCGCTGGAAGTGCGTACGACACTTGAGCCAGAAGCCGTGCTACAAATCATTCTCACTATCGAGCAAGACATGGGCCGGCAGCGGCTGCGCAAATGGGGCGAGCGCCTCATTGATATTGATATTTTGCTGTACGATGACCTCGTGCTGACGAGCGAGCAACTGACCATCCCCCACCCTTTTCTGCACCAGCGGGATTTTGTGCTGGCACCACTTGCTGAGATTGCGCCTACTGCAATACATCCTGTTTTTCAGGAACTTATTTATAATATTTTTTTTAATTTTGAAAATAAAATTCACAAGAAAATTTCGTCTGAGTAAAAATATATTACAATATTGAACCCGCAAATACCACACAATTTTATAGCAATTGAAGGAAACATTGGTGCCGGTAAAACCACCCTCTGCCAGATGCTCGCTGCTGATTTTGGTTGTCGCTTGGTGCTAGAGCGCTTCGCGGAGAATCCTTTCCTACCCTATTTTTATGAAAATCCGGAGCGGTACGCTTTTCCGGTAGAGCTGTTTTTTATGACCGAGCGGCACAAGCAATTGCAGGAAGAATTGGCCCAGCAGAGCCTTTTTGAATCATTTATCGTAGCGGATTATTTTTTTCTGAAAACCTTGCTTTTTGCTAAAAATAATTTGAAAGAAGAAGAATACCGCTTGTTTCAGCGCCTGTTTCATATTCTAAACGCTGCTTTTCCCAAGCCGGAATTATTGGTTTACCTACATCGGCCGGTGCCTGACCTGCTGCGCAACATCCAAAAAAGAGGCCGCGCTTTTGAACAGGATATTTCGGCGGACTATCTTCTGCAAATCCAGCAGACTTACTTCGAGTTTTTCCGGACAGCGCAAACACTACCGATACTCATTATTGAAGCAGAAGGTCTTGATTTTCAATCCAATAAGCGCCATTATGAACAACTTGTACAAATCCTGACGCAATCTTATGCGCCTGGCGTGCATTACAAGGCGGTGTAAGGCGATGAGGGCTGATGGAGTAATAAATTCGGGGGCTAATCTCTCTTTACTTTCGTTTACTTACATTTTTAAAATAAAATGCTTTTCGTTTTTTATCATTTTGATAAATTGTTACATTGCGTAAAGCCAGCCCTTTAATGTGCGCAAAGGTAAACCAAGCGTTTTGCTGTGCAAAGTCTTGCATATCAGCATAATAACCAAGCGTTTTGTTACCACGCGGCTTTCTGAGAGCGCTGAGATCGGCGGGGTCGCCATCGGCAATGAATGTAATATTATCAAAGTGGATATTTCGTAACGGCGCTTTTTTCTGTCCAGCTATCAAGCAATTGCCGCGCGATATAATTTGAATATTACTAAACTGAATGTGCTCAATACTACCCAATTTACCCTTTTCTTGTCTTTTATCAATATCCACAAAAATGGGGTATTCTGTGCGGTGCCTCGAGGCAGTGTGAATAATCATATCCGTAAAACGGCAATGCTCGTAGCGCCCGCCATCCATTTGAAACAGGGCGATACCGTAGCGCGTGTTGCGTATAATATTGTTAGCAAAAGTACAATAACGCGTGCCTACATAGCCGCCAGTGCCTAATTTTATAGCCGCATCATCACTCATGATAATATTGTGCGTTACTATTACATTTTCTACCCAAGTATCATGCGATTTCAAACAAATGGCGTCGTCACCGGTTTCAATATAACAATTGGTAATCAGCACGTTGCGCGTGTCGCGGATGTCAATACCATCGGTGTTTGGGCTTTGTAAATGATTAACAATACGAATCCCATTTATAATAACTCCATCACAATGCGTTAAATCAAGCACATGCGCTGGCGAATTGAGCAATTGCACGTCGGTAAAGCGCAACTGCCGACAATGAAAAAAACGCAACCAAGGGCGCGGGCGCTCACGGGGCGCAAAATTTTCATCCCAAAATACAGCTCCATTACCATCTATGATGCCTTGCCCAATGATACCGGTATTTGTGATATGATTAGCTATAATTAAATGAGGAAACAATGCATCATAATCCGCCATGCGCGGACTACCTTGCAGCGTGGCGCCGCTCTCAAGGCTTAGTAAAACATTGGTTTTCAAATAGATAGTACCCGTAAGATACACCCCACCCGCCGGTATCCGTACCTCACCACCGCCCGCCCGCGCACAAGAATCAATAGCCGCTTGTATTACAGCCGTATTAAGCGTCTGTCCATCATTTACCGCCCCCAATTCACGAATATTTACCTCTACGGCAAAAGATTGCACAATAATTGCAAAAAAACTACATAATAAGATAAATACCGTCCTCAGTTTCATTATCATCATTTTTATGTATCGCCCATGACCTATGACCTATCACCCACTATCTACCCCCGCGTTGCATCATTTACATCTTTTCCTTCCTTGTAATCATTGGGATTTTCACCATGATGATAATACATTTCCATTTGCCAGCTTACAGTTTCGCCGTGCTGGTGACCAATGGCTTTCAGCTCGTGGCGCCCTTCGCGGAAGCGCACCGGCCATACGTAACCGTCTTTTTTACTGCGCTTACCTTGTGATATGCCATTTACAAATAATTCCACTTCATTACAATTACTAAATATTTCTACTGGTTGTGCTGCATTTGGCTGCCCATAACGATGAATAAGTGTATGCTCCCAAATATAAACCATGGGCTTATCCGTCCATTCACTTTGATAATAATAATATAAACCTTTCGGGCGGCGATCGTAAGTAGCTGTACCCTTTTGATTGATGTGCGGAATATTGCCCACCTTCGCCCACGAAGCAAAATCAAACATATTCCAAAGCGCGCCACCCATAATAAAATCGTGCTTTTTGATCGTTTCCCAATACATGCGATGCAGCGCCAATTGATAGGTAAGACTATGATCAAACTTTACCGGGTTATTTACATGATAGCCATATTTACCTTCGGCGCCATATTCACTGACTAATAATTTCCAGTCGGGATGGGCACGGTGCTCTTTCAGCATTTCTGGCTCAAAGTCGCGGTAGCTTTCATTGCCATACCAACCAAAATAACGATTTCTACCTTGAATATCAGTGAGTTGTAAAATTCGATTGTCCACCAAATCATTTTGCGCTTGCACCGTTGGGCGGTACGGGTCGAGGGCTCTAGCTTTGGCAGCCGTTTGGCGCGTTACTTCCAATGCATACTCGGTATCAGCTTCGGTGAAAAAATTGCGATAATATTCATTACCTACGCCCCACATAATAACCGAAGGATGATTATAATCACGTAAAATGAGGCGTTCCATTTGATCTACTGCGTTGGCAATGAATTGATTGCGCCCGGCGGTATTTACCACAGGGATTTCCGACCAGACCATCAGTCCGAGGCTATCACACAGGTGCATTACATACGGATGATGCGGATAATGCGCTAATCTTACAAAATTAGCGCCCATTTCTTTAATCATTATAAAATCGCGGCGTTTATCATCTTTATTCATTGCCCAGCCTTTGCCCCACACATCTTGATGTACATTTACTCCTTTCAGCTTAGTCGTTTGTCCGTTGATTTTCAACCCTTTATCGGCGCTTAACTCGATACTTCTAAAACCAAATTGCTCGGTTTGCACATCCAGACAGGTCGCGCCGTCGGCAGTGTATAATATATTTTGTACTTGATATAAATGCGGATAGGCAGGCGACCAAAGTAAGGGCGTGGATACGGTGCCCGTATGCGTTATATCGGCGGTGCCCCCAGCAGGAATATTTACCTGAAGTGTAAAAGATTCTGCAATTTCATTATAAGGATTAATCAGATTAGTCACTAAGCGCAGGGTTTGCGCGGCCTCATTCATGCTACGCAAGGTTGTTTTTACGGTATAATTTGCCTGTTTGAAATTAACTTCTGGGGTGGAAATAAGCGTTTTCTTTACAAAAACTGGATTGAGCGCTATTAATTCTACTTCGCGGTAAATGCCACCCTGCTGATTATAATCGGCGGAATGCGGCGGAATATTATAATCAAATTCATTATTTACTTTTACAATAATTTCATTATCCTGATCGAATTTTACATAAGGTGTAATATCGAAATGAAAATCGAGATAGCCGTTGTTGTTCTTACCAAGGCGCTGCCCATTGAACCATACTTCGGCAGTTTGATTAGCGCCTAAAAAATTGATTTTCAGATATTTATCTTTCATGGCAATAGGAATTCGCAATTTTTTTTGATACCAGCCCGCACCCCGATGATACATCGGCATTACATTAATGGCATCCTTGAGTGGGCGCTGGTCAAAAATATCACGGGCATTCCAGGTGTGCGGCAGGTCAACGGCCTCGCTTCTTGCAGCAGTAAATGGCGTTTTATTTACTAAAGGAAAATCCTGTCTGTTTTTAATATCGGCATCCTCCAGTACAAAGCGCCAACCTTTAGAAATGTCAATAATTTCGCGTTTTGAGGCCTCTGGAAACCAGATGGCATTGGTATATTCCTTAGGCGGTACAATAATGTGGATAAATTTTGCTTCATTTGCTTCAAAATCATACTCTAGGCGTCTTTTTACGCCGACGGTGCGCTCATCCAATGCTATGATGACCTTTTTTTTATCCGGTGAATAAACAAAGATAAAAATTTCATTTTCCACTACAGCTTCGCGCTGAAACGCCATGTGATAAGCATTAGAAGCGATTAATTTCGTTACATCTTGTTCAAAATTGCGCTTGCGGCCGCCCGTGCGTGCATTGCGTTGGGTCGTACCGATCCAGCTATCATAATAAAAAATATTTTGTTTTTGCCCATTATATTCAAAATTAAACGCTGCCATCCAGGTCCAGCCGGGCTGTAGGTTGGGTAGCCACTCGAAGGTATTGCTCAGCGGGCGCATTCCAAAAGGCTCCGCTTCCCAGACGGTTTTACCTTGCAAGGTGCGGTTCACTTCGGATGAAGGGGTGAGCAGCAGCGGTTGGTCGCCTTGCAGACCGCCAAATTGTAGGTCTTGCGCACGGCTGATAAAAGGCAGCAGTACAAACAGTAAATGCCAGATTTTCATAGTTGTTTCGTTTTTTTTGCTGAGAGGACGTTGCGAGGCAAGGGATTCCCTGAATGGGCTGCAATGATAGATGCATATTTGCATTTGATGTCGTAAATGTTTATTTTTGCAAAAAAAGTACAGCATTATGGAAACGAATGTGGCTGCTTTGTCGGAATACGAAATCGAACGCGGGAAACCTATGCCAAGTAAATTACATGCTTTTGTGCAATTGCGGATTGGTTATTTGATGATGAAAAATTATGAAAAGCAATTTTCAGTTTTTTCAGAATTATCACTTGAACTACCCCTTGGGACTGTCATTCCAGACATAGCCATTTATCCGCCAATGGTGATTGATTTTTTCCATGATGAAATTCGGATGAGTGAGCCGCCGCTTTGCGCTGTTGAGATCTTATCGCCCACCCAAGCTATTCAGGAACTTGTAGAAAGAGCGCCTAAATATTTCAACGGCGGGGGGCAATCTTTTTGGGTGGTGGTGCCGCCTTTCAAAACCATTTATGTATTTAGCGATGCAGAAACCTACGAAACCTTTGCCGATCAGGCGATTTTGCATGATAAAAAAATAGGGATTGAATTGCCGCTCGCCGAAATTTTTCCAGTAGCTTGAGCCTGCCATCAGATTACGCTTTACTACCATTTGTCGTATTTTAGCAAACACACCCCTTTCCCAAAATTTTTCTGCCGCCGTTCGTCGGGGTAAAATAGTTTATGCGCGTCATTGTAAAAAAGTCCACACAAAATGTGGATTGGTAATGACATGAAACGACTATTACGCTATGTCTTCCTTTGTCTGGTGCTAGGGGTGTGCGGAAGCTCTGTTATGGCACGCGGTATCCTGTCTGGCGTGGTGCGCGACGGCTCCACCAATGAGCGCTTAGGCTTTGCTTCAGTGGGTATTCCAGCATTGAGCCTCGGCACGACCACTGACTTGGATGGCATCTACCGCCTCACCAATATACCTGCCGGCACGCATAAGGTTGTATTCAGTTATCTTGGTTATGAATCACAAACACTGGAAATCACGATCCAGGATGGTCAAAACTATGAACTCAATATCACCTTGCAACCCGAAGGCATCGCATTAGATGCGGTAGAAGTGAAAGCCCAAGCCATCGGACAGGCGGCAGCTATCAATCAGCAGATCAATTCCAATACGATTGTCAATGTCATTTCTAAGGAAAAACTACAAGAACTGCCCGACCAGAATGCCGCAGAGGCTATTGGACGCCTGCCCGGTGTATCGGTGCAGCGCGATGGCGGCGAAGGACAAAAAGTAGTAGTACGCGGCTTGTCACCAAGATTCAACTCCGTGACTATCAATGGCGAACGCATTCCTTCTACCGATGGTGAAGACCGCTCGGTGGACTTGAGCATGATTTCGCCCGATATGCTATCCGGTGTAGAATTATTTAAAGCCATTACCCCCGATATGGACGCCGACGCCATTGGCGGTACGGTCAATTTTGCCATTCGCAAAGCGCCCGAAGGTTGGAAAGGCGACGCACGCCTGCAATACGGCTACAATGGCCACGAAGACATCTTCGGTCCTTGGCGCACCAGTTTCACCATGAGCAACCGCTTTCTAAATAACAAGCTGGGGGCCTTAGCCACTGCTAATTTTCAGCGTGCCGACCGGAGCTCCGACCTCTTGGAAGCCGAGTATGGCTTTGGCGGTATTGCTGCGGATAGCTCTTTTATTACACAGCTACTTGACCTAAACCTCGGCGACCGCCGCGAAACCCGCGACCGCTATGGCGCAGGGCTTACGCTCGATTATGATCTGAAAAATGGCTCTATTTTTATCAATTCGATGTGGGGACGCACCGACCGCGACGAAACCCGCTGGCGCAGGCGCTATCGGCCCAGCAACGCCTACCAGGAATACGACATCCGCGAGCGCCGCACAACGACCGATTTGATTTCTAATTCCATCACCGGCCAGCACAATATGGGCGCGCTGGAAGTACGCTGGCGCGGTTCGTATGCGGTTTCTACCCAAAATACGCCTTTTTCACTCACTACGCGCTTCCGCGAAACGGCAGCCCTCAACACCGGCGCAGAAGTAAATGCTGGCCCCGAAATCATTCCGCAGGGTTTTAAAAATGACCTACGCTTCACCTTTTTGCACGATACGCGCACCAACGAAATTTTTGTACAAGACATCAATGCTACGGGGCAACTCGACTTGAAATATAACTTCAAATTGGGCAAATCAGTGAACGGCTATGTCAAAACCGGCGGCAAGTACCGCGACCAGTCGCGTGAGCGTGACAACGATGAATTGTTGCTCCAGCCGTATTTAGCAAACAGCCCACAAAATCCGGCGCGTAGCAACCCCGGCCTGTTTTATACCAACGGCGGCCCCAATCCGCGTATTTACATGGCCAATTTCCTTGGCAACTTCCAAGGGCGTCCGTTTTTAAATGGAAATCCTTTCTATGAAATGGGGCCTGGCAGGCCCGAGCAGCGCGCCACCGAGGGGTTTGTACTCGAAAATGTAGATGTCAACGCGTTTAATAACCTCTTCGGTACCAATTATCGAATTGGCGACTCGTTGCGCTACACCGGCTATATTGACCCAGACAAGGTTCGGGCTTTCTACGAGCGCTTCGGCGACGAGTATCGAGTGAATCAACTCGTTGATTTAGAAGATTATACCGCCAGAGAGCGCATCTATGCGAGCTATGCGATGACCGAGTTGAATTTTGGTAAAAAATGGATGCTGCTGGGCGGTATTCGTTATGAAAATACGCGCCAGAACTTCCGTAGCGTGAGTGGCACGCCCGGCGAAGAAGATGGTACGGGCTTTCTCGATTTGATTGATTCGGTAGGTGCGCAAGGCTACGTAGAATGGCTGCCCATGGCGCACCTGCGCTACAAGGCGACTCCGTGGTTTGATGTTCGATTAGCGGTGACCAAAACCCTGTCCCGACCCAATTATTTCAACCTTGTACCCTGGGAGCGTATCAATCAGAATGATTTCCAGATAGATCGAGGGAAGCCTGATTTGAAACATACAACCAACTGGAATTATGATATATTCCTATCGTTTTATAATAAATTCGGCTTATTCACTATCGGCGGTTTTTATAAACGCTTCGACAATGTGGACTACATCCGCGTGTCGCGCATCACCCAAGGGCAATTCAATGGCTATCAGCTCACGGAGCCGGACAACGCGCCCGGTACCTCTACGGTTATTGGCACTGAAGTAGATTTGCAAGCGAATTTTCGCAGTTTGGGCGGCTTCTGGCGGGGTATTTTGCTGGGGGCTAATTTTACCATTGTACGCTCCGAAACATTATATCCGTTTTTTGATATTATTAATACCTTCGATATTACTCGCCCGCCGTTTTTTTTTACAGAAGTTATTGATACCGTGCGGCTTGGGCGCGTGCCGGGTCAAGCCAATTTTATTGCCAATTTTCAGATCGGTTATGAATTCAAAGGCTTTTCCGGGCGGGTATCGGCATTGTACCAGGGCAATAGCCTTGCTTTTGTGGGGCAACGCGCTGAATTAGACGGGTTTACGGATTATTCACTACGGTGGGATTTAGCTATCAATCAGCGTTTGACTAAGCACTGGGGGCTATTTTTCAATTTGAATAATTTTAGCAATCAGCCGGAGCGCGCATTCGTAGGCAGCACCAATTTCAAAAGCCGGGAAGAATTTTTCGGTATGACCGGCGACCTCGGCGTGCGCTACCGATTTTAACGCATACTCAAAATTCAATACCTGAATCTAAAATGTGCAATCGATTGAACAACCATTTATCGGTTTTTTATACATCATCAAAATCGAAACAACTATGAAAAAGTATTTACTCTTACTAAGCTTGCTGATAGCAACTTGCAGTGCGGCATTGTACGCACAAGAAGAAGTGATCGTAGAACCCGGCGCACCGGGCGTATTGAACCAGGCGATTGCCAATCAAGCCAATCAAGGCAAAGTATTCGTACTACGGCGGGGCTTCCCGTATTTGCTAAGCGGCGAGATTGAAAATGCCGGTTTTGACTTGCATATTAAAGCAGAATCTGGCGATGGCGCGCGCCCTTTGCTCATGTTCAGTCCGCCTCCGGGTGGCACTTCGCCCGACCAATTGTTCTCCGTACGTGGCAATCTGAGATTGGAAGGTTTGCACCTGACCAACGTGGACCTGCTGGGCGGCTATCAGGAGCGCATGATTCGTACCCGTGTGGACGACATACGTGTAACGGTAGATGACTGCCTGATGGACGATTCCGGGCAGACCGCTTTCCGCCTTGATGGTAGAAACAACAAGGTGTATGCCACCAACTCCATTTTCTCGCGCATGGGGCGCCCCAGCAATATTGACAATGGCCGCGTAGTGGATGATCGAGGCAATATAGTGGACACCATCTGGATTGAAAATTGCGCTATTTATAATGTCACCAGCCGCGTCATTCGTGATGGTGGTGAAAGTATCAAGTTCGCGTATTTTAATCAGAACACCACCATGAATGTAGCGCAACGCGGGTTTGAATGGGGGCCCGTGGACGAGTTCATTTTTACCAACAATATCGTAGTAAACGGTGCGTTTCTTGGCCGCCGTTTTAGCGATACGCCCAGCCGTTATCAAAATGACCGGCACGTCATCAATATTGATTCTACTGCTAATGGTATTAGTAAATGGACGATTCGCAACAATAATTTCTTTGTCAGCTCAGATATGTTGGCGGCTACGCCGTTTACCCGTACCAATGGCGATACGGTAGAGCAGCAGCCCTATTTCCATCCATTAGCTGTTGCTGCCATCGAAGCTGGCGGCTGGGTGGAGACCAACATCGAAGAAGAACTCGACTTTACCAACCCGCCAGTACTACCGCAAGACTTTGTAGATAAACACCAAAGCGGTGATGGTGGTAATGCCGAACCTTGGGACCACAGTGGCGTGCCTGCCAATGAATTGTACTCGGCTATTGGTTCACTGGTGGTGCGCTCCAGCGTCTCACACGATTTTGGCTATAGCGCCAATGCTGACTCTTACACGGCGGGCACCGAGGGGCAGCCACTCGGCACCAACACTTTATTTGGGTTTCGAGACCTCACTTCAGTGAAGGATCTATTCGTAGAAAACAACATTCTGTACTTCCCCAATCCGGTGCGCGAGGTGCTGTATATTCAGAATTTACAAGCTGAAATGCTGGCTGGTATTCAAGTTTTTAATATGCAAGGACAATTAGTAAGCACCTTGCGCGTGAATAACGACCATGTAATATTGGATACATCCAATTGGAAAAACGGTATGTACATCCTCACAGTAGTGGACAAGCGTGGAAAT
Source organism: uncultured Saprospiraceae bacterium (assembly GCA_937872385.1). Taxonomy (GTDB): domain Bacteria; phylum Bacteroidota; class Bacteroidia; order Chitinophagales; family Saprospiraceae; genus JADJNW01. The sequence continues at coordinate 3,434 of CALMSO010000095.1, read as the reverse complement.
GTAAGCGCCCGCAAGTTTGTGAAAAATTAATCATGATTTCCCATGGTTAAAAACCTTATATGCAACGTAGAAAATTCATTCTAAACATGACGTGTGTATCGGCGGCGGCGCTGGCCAGCTTCAACGCTCCGGCGCTGCCACCGTTTTTACTACACTCAGATGTAAATAGCATCACAGCACGCATCAAAAGCATCATAACTGCGCCCGTTATTATTGAAAACATTGAATTACTGCGCACACAGGGGCAGCTTTTCGTGCGGGTGCGCTCGCGCGATGGGGCTATGGGTATCACTATGTGTAATGAACGGATGGAAAATTTATATTCATTACTGAAGGGATTAGTCATCCCATTTTATACAGGAAAAGATGCACGCAATATTGAAAGCCTCTGCGAGGACGTATTGCTTGATGAGCGCAACTACAAATACGGCGGAATGCCCTTCTGGAATTGTGCCGGCACGGTTGAAATTGCCATCTGGGATTTGTTGGGAAATATCGCACAAAAGCCTGTTTATCAATTACTTGGTGAACAAAAATGCAGGGAAATACCGGTGTACCTATCCAGCCTAACACGCAATACAACGGCGGAGCAGGAAGTCGCTTTTTTGCAACAACAACTCGAAGCATCGGGCGCAAGTGCCGTCAAGATAAAAGTGGGTGGCCGAATGCGCAATACCTCCGAAGCAGAAGCGCGCACGCAAGCGCTAATGCCACTTGCACGCAAAGTGCTGGGTGATAATATTATAATTTATGCCGATGCCAATGGTTCTTACACCGCCGAAGAAGGGATACGCATTGCCCGCTTATTAGAAGCGCATGGTGTGGATATTTTTGAAGAACCTTGCGCCTGGGAAGATTATGATGCCAATCGGCAGGTGAATAAAACCCTGACAACCATGAAGTTGGCTGGCGGTGAGCAGGACACGAGTTATTTTCGTTTTAAAGAAATTGCCGAAACAAACGTGTATTCTATTTTACAACCTGATGTATATTATAATGGTGGCATTTTGCGCACGTTAAAAATTGCGCTACTAGCCGCCCAACATAACAAATATTTTGCACCGCACAGCCCCAAAGCGGATCCATTGCACGCCCCTTTTTCACAACTTATAGCCGTAGCACCAGCCGTTTATGGCTTTCAGGAATACCCTGCCCGACCTAAGAAACAACCAAACTGGTATGCACCCCATATTCTGGTAAAAAATGGCAAACTGCCCGTACTTACGGAAGCGGGACTTGGCATCCAATACGACGAAACTATTTTTGCGAAAGCCGAGCGGTTATAATTTTTTCGACTCAACCTAGTGCTTTTCGCAAGCTAAGAACTTGACAACGAGTGCCTTTTACAGCCAACCCGGTTGATTTTTCGCCCCAGAGCGTTCTCTCTTCCTGTCAATACTTTCTATTGCATAGCGCTCATTTTGCAATTTTTACTTCTTTCTCAAAATTTTTACTAAAATTTTTGGTAGGTTTTCAAAACTTTGATATTTTGTGCAATCGTTTGCACAATTTATCTAAAAATGGCTAAAAAATCTACTATCCACGACATCGCCAAGGAGCTGAATATTACTGCCTCCACTGTATCGCGGGCCCTGAGCGGCAATACACGCATCAGCGAAAGCACCCGCGAGGCCGTATTGGAGAAAGCAAAACAGCTAAACTATCAGCACAACCAAATCGCTTCTGCCTTGCGCAGCGGCCGAACTTATACGATTGGTGTGATGGTGCCTACGGCCGATCGCAGTTTCTTTTCCAAAGTAGTGCGCAGCATCGAAGAAGAAGTGGGCCGTGCGGGGTACAATGTCATCATTTGCCAGTCGTATGATCGGCAAAAGAACGAACGCGACAATATCGAAGCCTTGCTGCGCCTACGCGCGGATGGCATCATCGCCTCAATTGCCAAAGAAAGTAGAGATGTCGAGCATTTTCAACAATTGCGCCAGCGAAAAGTGCCCTTGATACTGTTTGATCGGGTGAGCAGCCAATTGGAAGTTAGCAGAGTCGTGATTGACGATTTCTTAGGTGCCTATCGCGCAACGGCGCATCTGATTGAACAAGGCTATCAACGCATTGCGCATTTTGCTGGTTTACAGCATATTAATATTTATCAAGACCGCTTTCGGGGCTATCGGCAGGCATTGCAAGACTACGGATTGGCATTTGATGAAAAACGCGTACTGTATTTTCAGGATTTGCTGATAGAAGATGGCATGTACGGCATAAGGCAACTGCTGGCCTTGCCACAACCACCCGACGCCGTGTTTTCCGCCAGTGACTATGCAGCGCTTGGTGCCATGCAGATACTCAAGGAGAGTGGTATTCGCATCCCACAAGACTTCGGGCTGGCGGGCTTTGCCAATGAGCCCTTCACTTCTTTTGTCGAGCCGGGGCTGACTACCGTTGAGCAGCACAGTCGGCAAATCGGCGCCGCAGCGGCCAATTTATTTTTGGAAGAAATACAAGCCGAACCCGACCAATACGTATTTCGTAAAGTGGTACTAACCCCTGAACTCATCGTTCGGGCCTCGTCACAGCGACAAATATAATTTTCTGCATCAATGCAATCGGTTGCGCAAAAATAAAAATCAAATTAACCATGATCACCGTACAACACCACGACCAGCCCTATCACACCGATATGACTGCATTCATTGAAGACCGACGCAACTTTGCCGGGTTATTCCAACAATACTACGAGCCATTGTACCACTTCGCGCTAGGGCTGATCGCTTCGCCCCAACTGGCGGAAGAAGTGGTCTCGGATGTGTTTATCAAAATCTGGAAAAACCGAGCCGATTTTGCTATTAAAACGTCATTACAAGCCTATCTTTTCACCGCAGTTCGACACCAATCTATTGACTATTTGCGCAAAAGCAGCCGCCAGCGGTATCGTTCCGACGAAATTCAGCCCGACTATCCGTCCGACTACCAAACGCCGGAAGAAGGCGTCATCAATAACGAATTCGAACAACGCTTCGAAGCCGCCATTGCCGCACTGCCGCCACAGGGGCAGAAAGTATTTCGCCTCAGCCGAGAGGAAGGTATGAAATACCACGAAATTGCAGCGCACTTGAACCTTTCGGTGAAAACCGTCGAAACGCACATGGGGCGCTCGCTGCGCTATCTACGAAAGGTATTACAAGACCAAGATACACCATAAAAATCATAGCGCTTTCATTCAGGGCATCTTTACTAAATGCCGTCTTTACCAATGGTTATAACCGTTTTTCAATGGCAAACAGCTTAACTATTTAATGATGTTGAGCTACTATTTTTGAAAAATACACGTTGTATTTTATTGGAATTTGTATTATTCACCAGTCTAATAATCTTTTATAGCTATATGACAAATCCTTTTTCTTTGGAAGGGAAGCGCGCCGTTGTGACCGGCGGTGGCACAGGTTTGGGTTTTGGTATTGGCAAAGCTTTCATTG
>CALMSO010000094.1 GCA_937872385.1 uncultured Saprospiraceae bacterium | reverse complement strand
CCGTCAACCGAATTTGTGCCGCTATTGGAACAACGCTTTTTTTGCAATTTGCAGCATTTAAAATTTAATTATATTTAATTTTGTCCGATTACTTACTGGTTTACTGCATATTGTAAAATAACTAAAAAGTCACATTACAATATGCTTTTCAGAAAGGCACTATAAATCACAGACTATCTTCGATAGCTACGAAATTATACACCCCAAGTGTGTAAGTTTAAGTTTTGAAATTATTTACTTTTTTGGCAAGCTGTGTAAATGCAGTTCCTTATTCTCTACAAATACAATATTAAATACTTTTTCTATAAAGCACAAGTTTTTTATGTTAAGTTTTTGTGTTTTTTTCTGAGTAAATAGCAAAAAAAAACTTTTCCGCCCTAAAAAGGTATCTTGTGGGGTAATCACAACCGATAAGATATGTCCAATCAAGCGAAAAAAAACCAAGTAAATATAGTGAATTAGAGGCACGCTTACTTACAAAAAGAATTGCCGATAAACAGGGCGCGGATAAAATGTATGGTGCTTCAAAGCGTGGAAGACTAACTAAAAGTTTGTTCAAGTTTGGTATAGAATACTTGGCGCAAGCTTTGTTAAACGCTCTTGATTATATCGTTTCTGCGCGCGCTAAGCTTTTTTTGTCATGGACTTAGCTTCCAATTGGCTCTATTGTTTTTCCAACAACTTGATTAACAGTGCATTGGTCGTTTTTGGCTCAGCTTTTCCTTTCGACTGGCGCATTACTTCGCCTACGAAAAAGCCCAACAATCCTTTTTTTCCTTTGCGGTAAGCGGCTACCTTGTCCGGATTTTTGGCTATTACGGCATCCACGATACTTTCCAAAAAGTCTTCATCGGCAGTTTGCAATAGGTTCAGGTCTTGTGCAATAGCTAAAGGTGTACGCTCCGGCTGTTCAATCAATTGTGGAAAAATACGTTGATATGCATTAGAGTTGCTCACCTGACCTGTATCTATCAGCTCGATGAACGAGGCCAGTGCCGCATGGGCTACCGGAAATTGCTCAATAGCTACTTTTTGCTCTTGGCACCAAGGCAGTATTTTGTTGATCATCAAATTGGCGGCTGCCTTGTACTGCGTGGTGCATTGCGCCAGCGCTAAGAAAAACTGCGCGACGGCTTTCTCTTCGGTCAGCAATTGGGTATCGTACTCCGGCAATGCGTACTGGGTGCGTAGGCGGGCGCGCAGGGCCCAGGGCAGCGGCGGCAGTTCGGTACGTATCTGCTCTAATTGCTGCGGTGTGATGACCACCGGCGGCAGATCCGGCTCTGGGAAGTAGCGATAATCGTGGGCATCTTCTTTGCTGCGCAAGGGGGTAGTAATGCCGGTTTCGGGGTCGAAATTGAGGGTTTGTTGTTTCACGGTACCTCCCGCCTCCATGATGCCAATCTGGCGTTGTACTTCGTATTCGATAGCGCGCCGCGCAAAGCGCATCGAGTTGACGTTTTTGATTTCGCAACGGTTGTTGAGGTGGGTATCGCCTTGTTTGCGTACCGATACATTGCAATCGCAACGCATGGAGCCTTCTTCCATATTGCCATCAGAAATATCGAGATAGCGTACCAACTGGCGCATAGCACTCATCAGGGCGTCCACTTCGTCGGCAGAGCGTAGGTCGGGTTCGGTTACGATTTCCAGCAGCGGCACCCCGGCGCGATTGAGGTCAATGAGCGAATGATGCGGATCTGCGTCGTGCATGGATTTTCCGGCGTCTTCCTCCATGTGGATGTGGTGCAAGCAGATGGTTTTGGTGCCCTCCGCCGTATCAATTTTTATATGGCCGCCCACGCAAATCGGCTGCCGGTCTTGCGTGATTTGATAGCCTTTCGGCAAATCGGCGTAGAAATAATTTTTTCGATCGAAGGTACTCACCAAATTAATAGCACAATCGAGCGCCAGCCCCAGCCGTGCAGCAAATTCGACCTGCCGGCGGTTGAGGCGCGGCAGCGTACCCGGATGCCCCAGCGATATGGCACTCACCTGCGTGTTGGGCGCACCGCCAAAGCGCGCGTCATCGCCACAAAACGCCTTGCTATGCGTGGCTAATTGTACGTGTATTTCTAACCCGATGATGGTTTCGTAATTACTTGACATTTGCTGTTCGCTGTTTGCTGTTCGCTGTTCGCAATTCCCCAATTTCCTAATTTCCAATTCCCCAATTCCCCAATCACTGAAACACCAGTACGCTAACGACAATAGTGAGCACGAAAAATACGGTAAATAGGATGAGATAGGAAAGCCCGATGAACAAGTATTTGGCAAAGGTTTTAAAAAAGCCCTGATTATAGACTTTTTTCATCGCAAAAAAGAGGTAAATAACAATGATAAAATAGACAATCGGGATGATAAGGGGCGGCTCTTCGATGTAGGCGTCGGGGTTCATTTTTTGTTGCGTCAAACCGATTAGCATGCCAATGGATGCTACGAAGAAAGCAACCGCATGATAGTGAAACGAAAATACTAAGTGTTCAATATAATAACGCTTTCTTCTTATGTATAAGAACTTGAGAATGAGTGCTAAAGCTGGCATCATTAAAATAACCATCCAGATGAGCTGCCCCAGCAAAAACCGAGAAAAGCCGTTGCCGTCGAGTGACATACGCAAAAACTGCTGCACTTGCAGGCGGGCAAAGAAACCCTCGATGCCATAAGTGTCCATCAGGCGTCCTTCCGACAGCTCAATCATGTCTTTTACCGCTACTTTAAGGTTCACTGGCTGGTAGCCTTTTTCGTATTGCCAGCCCAACTTCAAATAACCAAAAGGAATGCTGTCTGTAATTCCTTCCCGATAAGGCTGCATACGGGCATTAAGGCTATCTAAGGCCGAGCGCACGGGTGGGCTGCCATTGAATTCTGCGGTCACTTCGGTGCGTACACTGTCTAATTTTTCTTGGAAATTGAGTGTATAGATTGCCTTGCGGGGATCGCCTTTGCCGATGAGTCCCATGTTCACATTGCCAATACCTAAAAAACCAATAATGGCAAAATGCAAAATGCCCATGACAAAAAATAGGCGCATGGGGCGCACATATTTGGTGTGCTTGCCCTTGAAATACTCAACTGTCAGTTTACCAGGCACAAACATAGCCCCTATGGTACGAAAAATGCGGGAGTCAAAGTTGAAAATCGCTTCCACCAAATCTGCGAGCATTTCCCGAAAGGGTACGCGGCCGTCATGGTATTTTTGGCTGCAATGCGGGCAGTAAATGCCCCGTTCCGGCATCGGATGATAACAGTTTCGACAGTAGCGGCGGTTGGTAGGCTGGTTCTCCATATCGGGCACGCGGGTTTGTTTTTTGTCGTAATGTCTCGCTTTTGTCCGGAAAATCGAAAAAATTTAGATAAAACTGCCGTTTTTCGCGCCTGAAACGATTTTTTTACCAAATGCTTTCCGTTTGCAAATACTGCTGCACGTAGTCTTGGATACCTTCTTCAAGCGTATAAAAGGCTACTGCATAGCCGGCTGCGCGCAGCTTGCTCATGTTGGCTTCTGTAAAATATTGATAGGTGTCTCGAATGTCGGCGGGGGTGTCCACAAATTGGATATTGGGTGCCAGTCCCATCGCCCGGAAGGTGTGGGTAGCTAAGTCGAGAAAAGTGCGTGCCTGCCCGGTGCCGAGGTTGTACAATCCGCTGGCGGGGCGGTGTTGCCATAGCCAATAACAAACCTGCACTACATCTTTAACATACACAAAGTCGCGGCGCTGCTCGCCGTCTTTATAATCTGGGCGGTGCGATTTGAACAATTGCATGCGGCCCTTGGCTTTGATTTGCCTTGCCGTGTGAAAAATGACCGAGGCCATGCGCCCCTTGTGGTACTCATTAGGTCCATACACGTTGAAAAACTTCAGCCCGTACCAATGCGGCGGTGTTTGTGCTTGCTGCAAAGCCCAGGCATCAAAGTCGTTTTTGGATTGCCCATAAGGATTGAGGGGTTTCAGTTTACTTACAATGGCGTGCGCATCGTCGTAGCCGTGCTCGCCCAGCCCGTAGGTAGCGGCGCTGGAGGCATACACCAAAGGAATGCCGTGCCGGGTGCAGATGTCCCAGATTTTTTTAGAATAATTTAGATTCAACTCGTCGAAAATAGCCAGGTCTTTTTCGGTAGTATCGGTGCGGGCACCGAGGTGAAACACCACCTCTACGCTGGCGTGCATTCGCTCCAACCAGTCGGGTAGCTCATGGCGCCATACCTTGGCCAGGTAGCGCTGGTGCAAAAGATTGCGATTCTTGTCGTCGCGGCTGAAATCATCAGCAATAATGACATTGAGATGCCCCGCATCATTGAGCTGACGCACCATACAACTACCAATGAAACCTGCTGCTCCGGTCACTACGATCATGGCTGTTTTTTTAGTGCGCAAAGATAGAAAAAGAACCACGAAGCGCAAAAAGCAGGGCCAGAACAATACAAGCGTATCAGATGGCTCGGGCCCTGCGTAGCGAAGACTTTATTTCTCGGCAGTGGGCGGTGTCATCAACTCGAAGAACTGGTCGAGTTTGGGTAGAATGATAATTTCCGTGCGGCGATTGAGCGAGCGGCCATCCGCATTGGCGTTGGTAGCCTTAGGAATGTACTCAGAGCGGCCGCCGGCGGTCATGCGTTCAGCTTTTACACTGTACTTTCTTTGCAATAGCCGCACCACAGAGGTAGCGCGCATCACGCTGAGGTCCCAATTGTCTTTCAGGCAGGCCGTATTAATGGGCACATTGTCGGTGTGTCCTTCTACGAGAATGTCCAACTCGGAGTGGTCGTTCACCACGCGGGCAATTTTGCCGAGCACTTCTTCAGCACGCGGCTGGATGTCGGCGCTGCCAGATCGGAATAACATCTTGTCGGACAGCGAGATATATACAACGCCTTTTTTTACTTCAACGGTCACATCCTCATCTTTAATGTCGCTGAGCGAGCGCTTGAGGTTCATCACGAGCGCCAGATTGAGCGAGTCTTTGCGCTGCATGGAGGAGGTCAGGTCTTGGATGTACTTGTTTTGCTCATTGAGCGCATCGAGGGTTTTTTTGATATTTTCGGCACCGGCCTTGCTCACCACCGAGAGGTCGGAGAGGCGGTCGAGCAGATTGGTATTGGTACTTTTCAGGTACTCCATTTGCTGCTCCAAGCTTTTGTTTTTGTTTTTTTCATTTTCCAAAGACGTATTGCACACCAAGAGGTTGTTTTCCAATTGGCGCATTTGGTTGCCGAGGTTGGCATTGGTTTGTTGCAATTGTGCTTGCTCGGCATTCATCGCGCTGATGCGGTCGTCGTAGCTGCGTCGCAGGTCTATTAGCTCGGCTTCTTTGAGTTGAAATTGCTTCTTGCTGACGCAGGAGCTAAGGGCAATCAATAACGTAAAGGCTACAAAAAGTACTTTCTTCATCGTGTTCGGTTTTGTTGTTTGTAAGTTGTAATTTGTTGTTTTATAATGCTTTGACTCATTTTTTGACAAAATAATAAGGTCCCATTATTTAAAATGCACTTTATCCGCTGCGTACATTGCGAAAAGCAAAAAGCAAGTAGCAAAAAGCCCTATAAAATGTCAAGAGTTTGTAAAATAAGTACGAAAATACCTATCTGTTTGTTCAAAAATACCTTTCAAAGCAAGTATTTCAGCATAATTTAGTTGGCGCGTTGCCAAATGCAGGTTGTCATTCCTATCAATAGTACTATTTTTGCAATAGAAAAATTGAACACCACCATGAAAAAAACGCTACTTTTTTTATTGTTATCAACTGGTTTTCAGTTATTTGCACAAGATTCTGACAGTTTGCAATATACCTTCGCCGAAACCGTCGTCATCCAGGCCAATCGCCTCCAATTACCCTTCAACGAAAATTCCCGCTCGGTAAGCATCCTGACCCGCGAGCAATTGGAAAGCCTTCCTGTAGTGAGCATAGCGGAGGTGCTGCGGTATGTGTCGGGCGTGGACATCCGGCAGCGCGGGGCGCATGGCGTGCAGGCCGATGTGAGTATTCGCGGCGGCACTTTCGACCAAGTATTGGTACTGATTAATGGTGTGAAAATGTCGGATCCGCAAACCGGGCACCACAGCCTCAACTTACCCATTGACCTGGAAAATGTAGAGCGCATTGAAGTGCTGAAAGGCCCCGGTGCCCGTATTTTTGGGCAGAACGCTTTTGCCGGTGCTATCAATATTATAACAAAAAACCCTGATAATCAGATGATTAAACTGCGCGTGCAAGGCGGCGATTTTGGTTTGTACGGCGTGAAAGCTGCCGGAGCGCTGCCAATTGGCAACAGCCGCCATTATCTTTCTTTTTCGCGCGATGCGTCGAATGGCTACCGCCACAATACGGATTATGTGTTGAACAATGCCTTCTACCAGTCGGAATGGGAGCCTACCGACAATCAGCAGTGGCAATTTATGGCGGGCTTCACCGACCGAAAATTCGGGGCAAACGGTTTCTACGCCAGCCCGGCTTTCACGGAGCAGTACGAGGAAATTCAGACCAGCATTGTTAGCCTCGGTTATCAATGGCGCAACGAACGGCTGCAAATTGCCCCTCGCGCCTACTGGCGGCGCAATCAGGATATGTACGTTTTTGTACGCGACAACCCCGCCTTGTATCGCAATATGCACATCGGCAATGTAGCCGGCGCAGAAGTGAACGTCAATTATCGCAGCGCATTGGGTACAACGGGCATCGGCATTGACGCCAACCAGACCGCCCTGCGCAGCAATAACCTCGGCGACTGGCAACGCACCGTTTTCAGCGCTTTTGTAGAACATCGTCTGCTGCTGGCCGACAATCGGCTCGACATCACACCCGGCATTCTCTTCAATTATTTTTCGGACTTTGGCAGCAATTTGCTACCCGGCATAGACCTCGGCTATCGCTTCCGCGAAGATTTGAAACTTTTTGCCAATGCTGGTTATACCTATCGGGTGCCTACTTTCACCGATTTGTACTACGAAGACCGCGCCAACATTGGTAATCCCAATTTGCAACCCGAAGCAGCCCTCTCCTACGAAGCGGGGCTGTCTTACACCTTGCCTGGCTGGCGAGCACAGGCGAGCTATTTCCGGCGGGTAGGGCAGGACCTAATAGACTGGACCAAAGCCGCCGAGACCGACCCCTGGCAGCCGCAGAACTTCGGCCGCGTGACCATGCAAGGCTTGGATGTAAATGTGGACATTGCACTGCCGACCTGGCTACGCCAAGTTACCTGGCTGCGCCGTGTGAACCTCGGCTACACCTATATTGATGCACAAACTTTCAATGAAGATGCCACCTTCTCGCGCTATGCATTGGACAACCTGAACCATCAGTTCATCGCTGGGATGGAAACAAAAATCATAAGCAAGCTGTCGCTTAATGCGCAATTTCGGTACAACAACCGGGTGAACCTGCCGGATTACAGCCTCGTGGACGCCCGTTTATTCTGGAATGCCCCCAAGTACTTGCTTTTCGTAGAAGTAAGTAACCTAACCAATACGCAATACACCGAAACCAATTTGGTGCCGATGCCCGGAGCTTGGCTGCGCAGCGGAGCGGAGTGGAGGTTTTGACCTGTGGGGCCCCAGCGTTCAATCGAAAGGTGTTATTGGGCGCAATTTTCCAGATTTTTTTTAACATCCTCAAAACGGACGTAGCCGTAGTCATTGCCCCAAGCCTGGTTGATGTAATTAATCACATTGGCAATTTCAAAATCGGAAAGCTTCGGGATGCCCGCCATCTCCTGATTGTAAGTAGTATCATTCACTACCACTTCGCCTCGCATACCATAGCGGATGATGCAAGCCATACGCAAGGGGTCGGCCTGCACGTAGTCGGCATTGGCTAAGGGTGGTATCAGCCCACGCAGGCCCGAGCCGTCGTCCATGTGGCAATTGGCGCAGAAATTATTATACAAAATTTCGCCCTGCCAAAAGCGTTTGCGGCTTTCGCAATTAGAGACTAACAAACCACTGAGCAGCAGCCCCGCCATTATTATAATCAGTTTTGCTTTCATGCAAGGTTTTTGCCAATAAGAACAAAGATGGCGGGAAAGGGTTAAGGAAAATGTTGAGAGGTTGAGAGGGGAAACGGCTAATTATTTAAAATCTATTGTCTAAAATCTACACATTGCATATCTTTACCATTTGAAAGCCCCCCGTTGTTTTTTTCCATCATTTTGAGACAACCCAAAATACAAATCTCATTGGCAGAAACATCAAACGGGGTAGCCGCCAAGCTATTAGAACAGTTCGACGTTCATCGTACCGCTGCGCTACACCAGGGCTGGTTAGCCTTGGGATACGCTTCCATACAACCGGCCACTGGACTCTCCCTACTCGAAAATTACCTGAAGGCAGTTCATCCGAACGCTACCCCTCCTTGGAGCGGGCTATTGTTGTGGCGTTTTTATCAGTACAGCAAGGACAAATCGCTCGTGCGGCGCCAAATGGCAGGTTGGTATGCAAAAATTACAGAACAACACCAGCAATACTATAATTGGTACGATCCGCTCGAAGAAGGATTGCCAGCGCTTGACGGTCGGCAGGACCCTCGCTGGCTGACCGCCCTGACTTGGTCGAACGAGAGCCTGTTGCGCATCGGGCATCTGCTGGGCGAAGACGTGTCGGCGATACTTCACTGGCACGAACTCACCATCTATACTATGAACGCCAAACTATGGGACGAAGCTTGCGGCGCATATCGGACGTATGACCTAAGCCACCAAACTTTGCAGCCGGCGGCCGGTCTGGATGGCTTTCTACCCTTAGCCGCCGAGGTGCCAGTGCAGGCGCAAGCCGAGCGTATGCTGCACCGCCTAGAAAAAAGCTTGTTTACCCAACCTATTTCGCTGCTCGACGGCTGGCTGCTCTGGGAGGGCTTGCGGCGTTACGAATTGCGCGATTGCGCTATGCATGTGCGGCGCTTTTTGCTGAAAGCAGTGCACGAGCACGGTTTTTATGAAACTTTTGACGGAGCTACTGGCCTGCCAGTTGGCTCGGCGGCGGGCCCCTTGGCCGCAGCTTTGTATCTATTGTTGAGCAAGGCAGCTCAGAAGTAGGCGGATGCTTATTGTAAAAAAAGAATATTTCACCCACCAAAAATCCTTCAGAATTAATCTATACCTTTACGATTGTTTTTTTGATGATTTTATCACGGCATACGCTACCGAAGTACGACGCTTTTGTGTAAATAGCTGGTTTTTAGTTGTTTGCAAAAAAGTAGCTAATGATTGACCATGTCCGATTATCCGGTGCAACTGATTGACACGCACGCGCATTTGTACGCCAAAAAATTTGATCACGATCGGGCAGCTATGATAGAGCGGGCCCTTGCGGCTGGTGTGCAGCGGATGTATTTGCCCAATATTGACAGCACTTCCATCGAGCCGATGCTGGTCTTGGAGGCGGAGTATCCCGACCTGTGCTTTGCCATGATGGGGCTGCATCCGTGCTCAGTACAAGAAAACTACCAAGAGGAGCTGGCTCTTGTCCGCGACTGGCTCGACAGCCGCCCTTTCGTGGCAGTAGGCGAAATTGGGATAGATTTGTACTGGGACAAAACGCACCTCGCTGCCCAGCAGGAGGCTTTTCTGCTGCAATGCGAATGGGCCATAGAATTGGACGTACCTATTGTCATTCACACCCGCGAAGCCACGGCGCTGACCATTGATTTGGTGCGGGAGGTGAAAAACGAGCGATTGCGCGGCATTTTTCACTGTTTTGGTGGCACGCTGGAAGAAGCCAACGCCATCATTGAGTTGGGTTTTCACCTCGGCATTGGCGGAGTGCTCACATTTCCAAAATCTGGTTTGGATAAAGTACTGAAAACTATAGGTTTGCAACATATTGTACTGGAAACCGACGCCCCCTACTTAGCACCTATACCGCACCGGGGCAAACGCAACGAAAGTGCTTACGTGCATTTCGTAGCCGAACGACTGGCAGCCATCAAGGACATACCCTTAGCGGAGGTAGGAGAGCGTACCAGCGCGAATGCTGAAAAAATTTTTGCAAAAAAAACAACGCTCTCGCCAAAGCAGATTTTGCAGTAAAAGCAGTGTCTGACGCAATTTTCCAACAGTAATCTGTGCGGAGGAATCTTAAAAAATTTTGAATTGTTGCATCTTTTTACAATTTTTGTGCCTGTCACTATTGCCGGATAGTTATGAATGTTTATTTTTGTTGTGCATAAGTGAAAATTTAGCCCCAGATTTGCCAAGAAGATTCAAAAAATTAGTGCTATTATTACTTTTTTCTAAAAACATAGGCATTGGGCATCCCGAAAGTAGGGAAGCCACTAACAGAAAGAGCAGTTGGGCAATTTAGCTCAGCCTTTGGGTGCGCAATACCCAAGAGATCAAGGAGAGATGGCCGAGTGGTTTAAGGCGCACGCCTGGAAAGTGTGTATACTCCAAAAGGGTATCGCGGGTTCGAATCCCGCTCTCTCCGCCATATCATTTTTGGAATTTATTTTTTGGATAATATTCAAATGACGGAAAATCAATTCATTTCATCACAAAAAACAATCGTAAAACCTTATTGACTATGCGAAAATTATTGACTCTATTGCTTGTATTGACTCTGACCGTATTCTCAAGCAATATCGCCGTATATGCACAGGACAATGCGGACGCTCAGGACACAGAAACTACCGAAGCTGCTGAAGAACAAGCACCAGCCGAAGAAGAAGTGGAAATTGCTCCGGCTGCTGTTGCCGAGCCTGTTCCATCGGATATTGGCGGTTATCAGTTGTTGAAAAAATACTTCATTGACGGTAGCTGGCAGTTTATGAGCTTCGTACTGGTATGTCTCATTTTCGGTTTGGCATTTGCTATTGAGCGTATCATCACGCTGAATATTGCTACCGTGAATACCGACAAACTATTGGCGCGCATTGATGAAAACCTAAAATCGGGTGATCTGGATGGCGCTATGGAAGTGTGCAAATCTACACAAGGGCCTACCGCCAGCATCCTTTATGAAGGCTTGAAGCAGGCAAAGAGCGGCCCGGAAGCAGTAGAAAAAGCTATCGTATCGTATGGTAGTGTACAAATGGGTCTTTTGGAAAAAGGTCTGGTATGGTTGTCGCTGTTTATCGCACTGGCACCGATGCTCGGGTTTATGGGTACGGTAATCGGTATGATTGGTGCCTTCGACCGGATCGAGGCAGTGGGCGATATTTCGCCGACGGTAGTAGCCGGTGGTATCAAAGTGGCACTTTTGACGACGGTATTCGGTCTGATCGTAGCTATCATCTTGCAGGTGTTTTACAACTACATCATTAGCAAGATTGACGGCATCGTAAACAAGATGGAAGACGCGTCTATTGCATTAGTTGACATCCTGGCCGCCAACGGCATTTTTAAGAAATAAAAAAGAACCCATTTCGCTATGTATAAATTCTTAACCAAGAACGGGCAGTTGTTCTCTTTCTCGCTGGGGCTGGCTATCACGGCAATTTTTTTCTTGATCGCCATCACCGGCATGGATCGGTTCAATGCAATGCCCAAAGAAGAACAGTTCACCACTACGATTTTTAACTTCGGTTTGGTAGGAGCGCTGGCGTTAGTCGTTATCGCTGCTGTTGCCACTCTGGTTTTCGCTGCTGTGCAAATGGCTGGCAACTTGCGCAATTCCCTCTGGGGTATTGTCGGTGCATTAGCCATCGTAGGTATTTTCCTCGTCTCTTATGCTATGGCCGAAGGTGAAGCCACCGGCGCCATCAAAAGAGCGGTGGATAATGCTGGCGGCATATCAGCCAACAACCTCAAAATCATCGGTGGTGCTATCACTACTTCACTTATTTTGCTAGCAGCTGCAACAGTGATCTTTGTGGTTTCGGAAATTCGTAACATTTTTAAATAAATTGACGCATGGCAAAGTCTAAAAGCAGAATGAGTAATGAGTTGAATGCCAGCTCAATGGCTGACATTGCCTTCCTATTGCTCATATTCTTCCTCGTTACCACGACCATTGTTGAAGACAAAGGTATCACGGTGCGTTTGCCGCCATGGTCAGAGGAAGACCCTGAGACGCAGCGCCTGAAGTCGCGCAACGTATTCTCGGTATTGGTAAATGCCCAAAACCAGTTGCTGGTACGTGGCGAACCCACTGATATCAGAGACCTCAGAGAGCGTACTAAGGAGTTTATTTCCAATCCGCTCAAGCGAGAAGACCTGGCCGAGAAACCGACTATGGCTATTATTTCGCTGAAAAATGACCGAGGTACCAACTACGAGACGTATTTGCAGGTATATAACGAACTGAAAGCTGCCTACAATGAGCTTTGGGACGAGCTGAGCCAAAGGAAATACAATGTTCCTTACAGCGACGATCTGCCCACTGCCTGGATCAAGGAAATTCGTGGTGAAATACCAATGGTACTGTCGGAAGCAGAGCCAACGTCTTTTGG
Organism: uncultured Saprospiraceae bacterium; assembly: GCA_937872385.1. Taxonomy (GTDB): domain Bacteria; phylum Bacteroidota; class Bacteroidia; order Chitinophagales; family Saprospiraceae; genus JADJNW01. Next base: position 44,815 of record CALMSO010000094.1, on the reverse strand, counting down.
TGAGGAAAACTAAGCCAGAGGGCATGGGAATTCCGTGTGTTCAATCTGTTGATTCACTGCTTGCAAGCAGTTTAAAATCAGGATATTATGTCAAAATTTAACAAGAAAAGAGGCAAAACTACGCCTGCTATTTCTACGGCTTCGCTGCCCGACATCATCTTCATGCTCTTGTTTTTCTTCATGGTTGTAACTACCATGCGGGACGCAGAGCTGAAAGTGCAGGTAAGAACGCCTTTTGCTACAGAATTGACCAAATTAGAGGAGAAATCCCTCGTTAATTATCTGTACATCGGGCGTCCTATGCAAAACTTTCAGGCAGTGTATGGTACTAAGCCGCGGCTTCAATTAGGTGACAAGTTTGCGACTGTAGCAGATATTCCGCTCTTCCTTGAGCAGCACAAAATCAAAGTACCAGAATCCAGACGTGGCGCTATTACTTCTTCGCTGCGCGTGGATGGCACCGTGACGATGGGCATCGTGCAAGATGTCAAAACGCAGTTGCGTAAGTCGGGGCAGTTGAAAATCAATTATTCTGCCAAGAAACGGCCAGACATGAGCCGATAGCAGCAACATATTTGCCAAAAAAAATATACGAGAGGTCCTCTGCTCTGGCGGAAGATCTCTCGTGTGTTTTCAACGCAGCCGATCCATGGATTTGACCAATTTTTCATCTTTTTTGATAAAATAATAAGCCAGCGATAGAAAAACTATTGTCACAAAAGGCGCCACAAAGCCCACCGTAGGTTGCACGTTGCCGGCATCGAGCAAGTTATTGGCTTGCAAAAGTTGCACAATAACAATCACAGCACCCACCATGACGAAAAAGAGCGCAAACAGGTTGGTTCGCATTTGCTGCTTGCGGTTTTTGAACTGAAAAATACTGATGAGAGAGATAAGAACGGTTGCCCCAAACAATATTTCCAGTACGATATTGTCCCATATATCGTAGGTTTGATCAGCTAATATGCTGTTGGCAACTGCCTCCGGCGACGAAGCAAAGGGCAGAAAAAAGGTGCCAGAAGCGGCTAAAGCTGCCAGAAGCAGAAAGATCGTTTGAATTCTTTGTATCATAATCCGGATTTTTTTGTAATATTGAAACAAAGATAAGCAGCTCGTTCATAACCCGAAGGGCAGCTCATCGAAAATGTATTATTTCACACCTCAAAAAGGACGTGCCCTTGCCAGGATTTCAACCGCCAGATACCCTCAGCTACTGGGAGCGCGAAGTGTTTTTCCGGCACCTCGACGTAGTCATTGTAGGGAGTGGCCTCGTGGGGCTGAGCGCTGCTATTTGCTTAAAGGAGCGCCAGCCAGAATTACAAATAGCCGTCATTGAGCGGGGCATGCTGCCTTTTGGGGCCAGCACGCGCAACGCCGGCTTCGCCTGTTTTGGCAGTATGACCGAATTGCTCGATGATTTGCACCATACTTCGGAAGACGAGGTCTGGGCGCTGGTTGAGCGTCGTTGGGCAGGGCTGCAACGCTTGCGCGCCCGCGTAGGCGATGTCCGATTAGAATACGAAACGCACGGCGGGTATGAATTATTTCGCCCGGAAGACGAAGCGACTTTCCGCGACTGCCACGAACGCTTGCCAGCTTTCAATGCGGCTATTGCCAAAATAACCGGCACTACCGACAGTTTCCAAATAGCTGATGCACAGATACAACGTTTCGGTTTTCAACAAGTACAGCACCTCGTAGTCAATCAGTTAGAAGGGCAGCTCCACACCGGCAAAATGATAGCAACGCTGCTGCAAATAGCGGCAGCCAAAGGCGTAATGTTGTTGAATGGTATAGACATTCAGCATTGGGAAAGCGACCAACATGGGCTGCGCCTGCACAGCACCCGAGGCTGGGTGCTGCACACCCGGAAGATGCTGGTGGCCACTAATGGCTTTGCTCGGCAGCTACTACCAGCATTGGATATGGTGCCCGCACGCAATCAGGTGCTCATTACCCACCCCATACCGGGGCTGCGCATTCAAGGCACTTTTCACTACGATCGGGGGTATTTCTATTTTCGGAATGTAGGCAATCGCCTACTACTGGGCGGCGGGCGGCACTTAGCTATGCAAACCGAGCAAACCGATGCTTTTGGCACTACGCCACTCATTCGGGGCGTGCTGATTGATTTGCTGGGGAAGGTAATCTTGCCCGATCAGGTTTTTGAAATAGACAACTGGTGGAGTGGCATTCTGGCCATTGGTATGGAAAAGAAGCCTATCGTAGAGGAAGTAGCTCCGAATGTCTATGTGGCGGTACGTCTCGGCGGTATGGGCGTTGCCATCGGAAGCTTGGTGGGCGAGGAGGCCGCAGACCTATTACTGCATTGAAAGTAAGTACTCGGACATAATTATTCTCAATATAAAAATCATAAATCGCTGATTACCAATGATTAGACGATAGATAATAGACGATAGATAATAGACGATAGATATTAGATGCCAGATGCCAGGTTTTGAGATGCCAGACTTTAGGACGGGACGCTGTTTGCTGTTCGCTGTTTGCTGTTCGCTGTTTGCCGCACAGTCAGTAAGCCTTCTAACCCCCTCAACTTTTCTAACCCTTCTAACCTTTCTAACAATGTCCCATTACTTAAACCAGCTTATGTCAATTGTTTACCGCTTGTTTGTTTCTATAATGGATTGATAAACAAGTACTTGAAAATCGCTACCAATACTGCTGTTATTAGGATGCATCTGCGTCATCAGAATGGCTACCATCTCCTCCTGTGGATCTACCCGGAAAAAAGTGCTGAAAAAACCACCCCACCCGAAAGTACCAGCCGAGCCAGGCTGACCAGTGTGCTCAGGCCCTTGTTCTACAAACAAACCGAAGCCTATCCGCTGTCCTTGCCGCCAAAAAGGTAAATCACCGATTTGGTTGCTACGCATCAGTTCAACGGTTTTGGGGCCCAGCAGGCGTACGCCATCCAGCGCGCCACCATTGAGTAGCATTTGCGCAAAGCGAAAGTAATCACTCGCAGTGGAAGCCAACCCTGCGCCACCGGAAAAAAACGTGCGCGGCCCGGCGTAATGATAACTAACGGAATAGACCTCTGCCCCGCGTCTTTGCTCTATGGGCGGGGTTTTGCGCAAGCCGCCATCTGGCGCAGGTTCATACACCGAGGCTAAGCGTGTCACCTTATCTTCCGGTAGAAAAAAGTGGGTATCTGCCATACCTAATGGCTCGAAAATGCGCTGCTGAAAAAACGCATCTAAGGACATTCCCGACCAGATTTCTACTAAACGCCCCAGCAGGTCGGTATTCAAACCGTACGAAAAACGCTCGCCGGGATGATGCGCCAAGGGTTGTGTCGCTAACTTGGCAGCCCATTCTTCAAGCGTGCCCTCTGTCTCTACAAGCCCATCCGAAATGCCCGCTTCCTTGTGCAGGTTTTCTATAAACGGCAAGCCCGAAAAGCCATATACAATGCCGGAAGTGTGCGTGAGCAGCTGCCGAATGGTGATGGGGCTGCGCGCCGCTTCGAGCCGATAGCCGGCCGGAGCCGTCGCGTCTATTATGAGTACTTGAGGTTGTGCAAATGCTGGAATGTATTTTGATACCCGGTCGTCGAGCGAAAATTTACCTTCTTCAAAAAGCATCATAGCCGCTACTGTGGTGACGGGCTTGGTCATGGAGGCAATGCGAAAAATAGCATCGGTGCGCATGGGCATTCCGGCTTCTATATCTTGTGCGCCATAGCCCTTGAAATGCGCTACCTGACCGCGACGGGCGATGAGCGCCACGGCTCCAGGCACTTGCCCCGCCTCAACGTGTTGCAGGATGCGCTGGTCGAGCCTTTGCAGGCGCTCGGCAGACAGCCCCACCGCTTCTGGTGCAGCTTGGGCAGGCGCAAATAGATAGAAGAACAGGAGGGAAAGGCAGGCCAGCAGGTGTTTCATATGTTATCGGCTTTTGTCAAAGATAACAATTTTGTATGAATTACGCGCTGGTAGAATGGTTGGTTTTTTATTGCAATCCGATAGTATGACAAAAATTGCAACAAGGTAGCTCGCTCCGAAGCGCGGCCACCTTGCCACTATTGATTTATGCTTTCGTTACCATAAAGCTGAAAGTCAGGTTTTCCCAGTTGAAAGTCACCTGACCACTGTCATTTACTTGAAAAGTCATTCGCTCGGAAAACTCGGCGGCTTTGCTCGCTGCTATGTTCACGCGCAAGACATCTTGCTCTTCGTTGTAATTATAAGCGCCCCACTGGCCCGCGTCCTTATTGAAAATCAGCGTCCATTCGCCATCGGTAGGAATGGTGAGCAGTGCGTATTTGCCAGCTGGCAGCGCTTGCCCGTTGATGGTCACATCGGTGTTTACCTCAAAAGTGGTGGCTTCGTTGGCACCAGTACGCCATACCTTTCCGTAGGGTACGAGTTTGCCCCAGATTTCGCGGCCTTTCACAGCCGGGCTGTTGTAATTGATAGCAATAGACAGGTCGCCTACTGTGGCTTTGGCTTCAGCTGGAGGGCTGGGGCGCTTTGATTTGTCTTGTTGGGCGCAAGCCTGAGACAAAAAAGCCGTGGTCAGTAGGGCGGTCAGTAAAAATAAGTGCGTCTTGAGTCGCATAGTTTTGTGCTTTTGGTTAGTAATAAAGATGGATAGAACATCAACCACCTAAACCTTGCGCTACACTCAGCGGTTGACAACAAAACGTTAAAGTTTGTTGAATGACAGCCCATTGTGTTGTTTCGCTATTTTTTTGGTACGAACAAATTTTCTTTGCAAAAGGGACTTGGTAAAATCAGATAAAAAAATTACCTTTGCCAGCCATTTTGGGTTTAAATAGTGGGAATCATTGTTTAAAGCGGGTTTTAAAGTACTGAATTTCAATTTTTTAAAACAAAAAAGCAGCCCCAAAATAAGTATAAAAGCAGTCAAAATTACATTAATTAACAATTATTCGCTCATGTTTGCAATCGTAACCATAGCTGGTCAGCAATTCAAAGTTGAGGAAGGTCAAGAGATCTTCGTCCACCAGTTAGAAGCCACGGCGGGCGACCAACTTGCGTTTGACCAGGTACTGCTGGTAGAAAACGGAGAAGGTCAAATCACCATTGGCAAGCCGGTGCTCAATGCAGCCAAAGTCAATGCTACCGTACTGGGGCATCAGAAAGGAGACAAGGTGATTGTCTTCAAAAAGAAAAGACGCAAAGGCTACAAATTGAAAAAAGGACATCGTCAAAGCTTTACAAAAATTAAGATTGACAGTATTGTCGCGTAAAAATTATTTTATTACCGATTGTGTTGTACTTTTATAGCGCGGTTGGTAAGCAATCTCAAAAAAGTTCCAATCATGGCACATAAAAAAGGCGAAGGTAGTACTCAGAACGGTAGAGATAGTAATGCTAAACGACTGGGTGTCAAGCTCTTTGGCGGTCAATATGCCAAGGCAGGTAATATCATTGTGCGGCAGCGCGGCACCCGTTTCCACCCCGGCGAAAACGTGTACATGGGTAAGGATTATACCCTGCACGCCTCTATAGAAGGTACTGTCGAGTTCAGAAGAAGAAAACAAAACCGTACGTACGTCAATATCGTGCCGCTGCATGGCGTAGCTGAAACGATTGCACCAGTAGCCAAACCGAAGCCCGCTCCAGTAGTGGAGGAAGCTCCAGTGGTAGAAGCAGCACCGGTGGCGGAAGCAGCAGCTCCGAAAACAGCAACCACCGCGCCAAAAGCAGGCGACACGATTAAACTTCCCTCCGGGCAAACCATCAAAGCAGACGACCTGAAAGCCATTGAGGGCATTGGCCCCAAGATTGAAGGTCTGCTGCAAGACGCAGGTATCAATACCTGGGCAGCCTTAGCGCAAGCCGATATGGAAAAGCTCAAGGAAATCTTGGCGGAAGCCGGCAGCCGCTACCGGATGCACGACCCGACCACTTGGGCCAAGCAGGCCGAACTGGCAGCCGCAGGCAATTGGGAGGCGCTCCAACAATATCAGGACGAACTCAAGGGCGGTCGTGTAGTCAACGAAGAAGAATAAAGAACTTAGTTTTCATAGCTTTATGTTTTGAAGCCTTATCTTTTCTGGATAAGGCTTTTTTTATGCCCGCACCTTGTGGCTGTTCACACAGGAGTACGTTTGGTCGTTTTTTATTACACCGTTTTTTGTATCTTGGCACCCTGATTGAGTCGCTAATGACCGGAAACTACCTGACCAACCAAAACCCATAATAACAGCATGGAACATGTCTTTGCCACCGAGCGTCTGAAGACCCTGCTACCGCAAATCCAGACCTTTGTTAAGGAAGAATTGATACCCTTAGAGGCGCAGTTTTCATTTCATCATGTGCGCGATATGATGGCGCTGCTCAACCAGAAACGAGAAAAAGTAAAGGCGCTGGGCTTGTGGGGTTTGCATCTGCCAGTGGCCGACGGCGGGCCAGGGCTGACACTCTGCGAATTTGGCCAAGTGAGTGAGGCCTTAGCCCACGCACCATTTTTCGGGCATTATACGTTCAATTGTCAGGCACCGGATATTGGCAATACCGAGCTGATTCATAAATTTGGCTCAGCGGACATCAAAGCGCGCTTTCTCAAACCGCTCATGGAGGGCAGCATTCGCAGTTGCTTTTCAATGACGGAGCCGGAGTTTGCTGGTTCCAATCCTACCCGCATGGCTACCACTGCCGTACGCGATGGCGATTCCTACATTATCAATGGGCACAAGTGGTTTACCTCGGCGGCCGACGGAGCCGCCTTTGCCGTAGTGATGGCGATTACCAATCCGGATGCGGCACCGCACCAAAGGGCCAGTATGCTCATTGTGCCGACGGATACACCGGGTTTTGATTTGGTGCGCAATATTCCAGTATTTGGCGAAGCAGGCGGCGGCTGGTTCAGTCATGCCGAAATACATTATACCGATTGCCGAGTGCCGGTGGCCAACCTCATCGGTGCCGAAGGGGAAGGCTTTCGGCTGGCACAGGAGCGCCTCGGGCCGGGGCGTATTCATCATTGTATGCGCTGGGTGGGTATTGCCGAAAAGGCATTCGACTTAATGTGCCAACGAGCGGCTACCCGCGAAATAGAGGACGGCGTAATGCTGGGCGAAAAGCAGTTCATTCAAGGATTCATTGCGGAAAGCCGAGTAGAAATTGACGCGGCGCGGCTGTTGGTGCTGCGTACCGCTCACAACATTGACCAGTTTGGGCAAAAAGCCGTGCGCGACCAAGTGTCGGGTATTAAACTGTACGCCGCCAATATGGTGCTGCGGGTGCTCGATCGCGCCATTCAGGTGCACGGGGCCCTTGGCGTCACGGACGATCTGATCCTGTCAGCTATCTATCGGCACGAGCGGGGCGCACGCATCTGGGATGGAGCCGATGAGGTGCATCAGCAGAGCATTGCTCGCAGCGTGCTCAAACAATATGGGTTAGACACGCGCCGGAAGTAAATAATGGGACATTGTTATTTGTTAATTGGGGAATAGGACAAATAGGGGAATAGGTTTAGAGAGGTTGAAAAGTTGAGGATACAACACTTACTGACTGTGCGGCGAACAGCAAATAGCGAACAGCGAACAGCGAACAGCGAACAGCAAACAGCGAACAGCGAACAGCAAACAGCGAACAGCGAACAGCAAACAGCGTCCCGTCCTAAAGTCTGGCATCTAAAAATCTGGCATCTGGCATCTATTATTTATCATCTAATCACTGATAATCAGTTGATTACGAATTTTTGCTAAAGAAATCAAAATAGTTGAACGGTTGTTTGTTAGTCGTTTTTATTGCAAATACTATAAATCACAAAGGCATTGAAAACACCTGACCCAACCATACCCGTGCGCGCCAGCGAAGCGCTTGACGAAACTGCACTGACGACTTATTTGCGGGGGCAGGCTCCGGCCATGGGCAACTTGCTGGAAATCAGACAGTTTCCTGGCGGGTTTTCTAATCTGACGTATTGCCTGCACACTTCCACCGGTGCGTACGTGCTGCGTCGGCCGCCTTTTGGTGCCAATATCAAAGGCGGGCACGACATGGGCCGCGAGTATCGAGTATTGTCGCTTTTGCAAGGGCATTATGATAAAATCCCGCGACCGATTGTCTTTTGCGATGACGAAAGCGTGCTGGGCGCACCATTTTATGTTATGGAATGCCTCGAAGGCAATATTTTGCGTCCGGCGAATGCATTGAAAATGGCACTCGCGCCGGCGGTGCTGCGGCAGGCTTCGGAGGCGCTGGTGGACAATCTGGTAGCACTACATCGGCTCGATATTCATCATACCGGACTGGCGGCATTGGGCAAGCCCGAAGGCTATGTGCAGCGACAAGTAGCAGGCTGGATCAAGCGCTATTACAATGCACAAACCGATGATTTGCAGGACATGAAAACCATTGAAGACTGGCTGTTGGCGCATCCGCCGCGCGCGCAAGCACCTGCTTTTTTGCATAATGATTATAAATACGACAATGTAGTGTTTCAACCCGATAACTGGACGCACATCATTGGCGTGCTGGACTGGGAAATGGCAACCGTTGGCGATCCGCTCATGGACCTTGGCGCTACCTTAGCTTATTGGATAGAACCTACCGACAGTGCATTCGCCCGTCAGCTCAACAGCACCTGGCTACCGGGTAATCTGAGCCGGCAGGAAGTGATTGAACGCTACGCAGCGCAAAGTGGCCGGGACTTATCGGATATATTGTTTTATTACGTTTTCGGTTTATATAAAAACACCGTTATTGCCCAGCAAATCTATGCGCGCTGGAAAAAGGGCTACACCCAAGACCCCCGCTTTGGCGAATTGATTGGAGTTATCCGGGACTTTGCGGCTAAGGGCGTCGGCGCTCTTGCAAAAGGTGAGGTGCAGTGAGAATCAGTAAGGCATTTTACGACTAAATTCGTTGATTAACAAAGAGATAAATATGTTTGAAAACAAAGTAGTGTGGATTACGGGCGCTTCGTCGGGTATTGGTGAGGCCTTGGCCTATGCCTTGGCAGCAGAGGGCGCTCGTTTAGTGTTGTCGGCGCGGCGAGCAGAGGCGTTGGAGCAAGTACGCAGCCGTTGTCCGTATCCGGAAAAGGTGCTGGTGCTGCCGCTCGACCTGTCGAAAACGGAAGCCTTGCCAGCGAAGGTACAAGCCGTTCTGGAGGCATACGGGCAAATTGATATTTTGGTGAATAACGGCGGGATTTCGCAGCGCAGCTTAGCCAAGGACACCGATTTGTCGGTATATCGCAACATCATGGAAATCAACTTCTTCGGCACGGTGTATTTGTCAAATCTCGTTCTGCCCCATTTTCTAGAACGCAACGCAGGGCAATACGTTGTACTCAGCAGCGTGACGGGCGTGGTCGGCCTGCCATACCGCACGGCTTACTCCGCGTCGAAGCACGCCATTGAAGGGTTTTTCTATGCCTTGCGCACCGAAACTTGGCAAACCGGTATCCGGGTGCTCATGGTGCGGCCAGCTTCCGTAAAGACCGACATTGCCCGCAACGCGCTCACCGGCGATGGCTCGGCTTTTGCCTCAACCGATCGAAATATTGACAATGGCATTTCGCCAGAGGAGTGCGCCGCGCAGATTGTGAAAGCCTTGCGGCAAGGGAAAACCTATCTGGCACCGGGGCCTTTCCGCGAGCGGATGTTGTTTTGGGTGTATCGCTTCTTTCCCGGCTATATTTTTAATGTGGTAAAAAAAATTAAACCATAGTTTTTCGGACAAGTAAACATTTTAATATAATTTTTATAACAATATATAAATATTTGATTATCAATTGTATAAAATGTCCGTACAACAAATAACCATACCCGATTACTTATTTTTGCTAATGATCTAAAAATTGCGACAAGCCATGAAAAACAAAAAATGGTATATAATCACGGGAATTTTGTTGCTGTTGGTGGCTATCCAGTTCATTCGTCCGAATCGGAGTGTGCCTGCCGTACCGCCTGGCGCTGATTTCATGCGATTAGCGAATGTGCCCGCCGAGATGGGTAGTTTGATCAAAACCGCCTGCTACGATTGCCATTCTTACGAAACTGAGTACCCTTGGTACGCCAATGTGGCACCTGTTTCGTGGTGGATTGGCGGACATATCCGGGAAGGGCGCAAGCACCTCAATTTTTCGGAGTGGGGCAAGTACAATATTGAACGCAAAATACACAAGGCTGAAGAGTGCCAAGATGAAATTCACAGCGGTCATATGCCCGAAAAAGCCTATACTTGGCTGCACCCCGATGCCCGTCTGAGCGAAGCGCAGCGCCTGCAGTTGGTTGCTTGGTTCAAGGAGTTGGAGCAGGGGCTACGCTCTATCCCGCCGATGCCCTTGCCTGCGCCCATGGTGCAGTAAACGAGGTTTTTAGAGGTGGAGTCTATCCCTGCCCGACGGAACTTTTGCGATGGACAAGCGGTTATCAATGGCGAAGGTTTCCTATCAATTAAAGTCAAAAAGGGTTTTTAGCGACTTTTAAGCTGAAAAATTCGCTAAAAGCGGAAAAAAAAAATCCACACATTTTTAGTTTCTACAAAAAGTTATATCTTTGCAATCGCTTTTGCAAAAGAGCATTAGAAGAAAGCAAAAGAGCGAGTTCCCAAAAGGGATTCAACTGCGATAAATTGGCTGTTCAGGGGACTTTCCCGCGCCATCATGCCAGCATAGCTCAGTTGGTAGAGCAGCTGATTTGTAATCAGCTGGTCGGGGGTTCGAGTCCCTCTGCTGGCTCATAGCATTTGATACAATAATTATATTCCCGAGGGGGTGCGCCGAAGTTGGAGAGACGGGGCAGACTGTAAATCTGTTGCTTAGGCTGAATAGGTTCGAATCCTATCACCCCCACCACACAAGACAAGAAAATCCGGTCAAAATCCGATATTGGGTCAAATAAAAGTATTTGCTCATACCAATAAGGGGAACAACGATTTAGTCCGGACACGATACACATTTGCGGGCGTAGCTCAGTTGGTAGAGCATCAGCCTTCCAAGCTGAGGGTCGCGGGTTCGAGTCTCGTCGCCCGCTCATTTGGTATCAGATGTTTGAATGAGTAGCGCAGACTGTTTGATAAATATCTGATTATCAGCCAATGTAGCTCAGGGGTAGAGCACTTCCATGGTAAGGAAGGGGTCATGGGTTCAATTCCCATCATTGGCTCCCGGCACAGTGCAAATAAAATCAATTATTTTAACAAAAATTCCATACTTTAAAAACTATTACCGATGGCTAAGGGAACATTCGAGAGAACTAAGCCGCACGTCAATATCGGAACGATCGGCCACGTTGACCATGGTAAAACGACGCTTACAGCTGCGATTACCTACGTCCTTTCACAGGATGGCTTCGCCGAGAAAAAGGATTACGATTCTATTGATAATGCGCCTGAAGAAAAAGAAAGAGGTATCACCATTAACACGGCTCACGTAGAATACGAGACTATCAATCGGCACTACGCGCACGTGGATTGCCCAGGTCACGCCGACTATGTGAAAAACATGGTAACGGGTGCTGCCCAAATGGATGGCGCTATTCTGGTTGTTGCGGCAACCGATGGACCCATGCCCCAAACGCGCGAGCATATCTTGCTGGCACGCCAGGTAGGCGTACCTCAAATCGTCGTGTTTATGAACAAAGTGGACCTGGTGGACGATGAGGAGATGATAGAACTCGTGGAAATGGAAGTGCGCGAACTGCTCAGCCAGTACGAATACGATGGCGACAACGCTGCTATCGTAAAGGGTTCTGCCCTGAAAGCACTGGAAGGTGACGCAGGTGCGGTAGGTGCCATCAGAGAACTAATGGAAGCAGTGGATACGCAAATCCCGCAGCCAGAGCGCCTGATTGACCTGCCGTTCTTGATGCCGGTAGAAGACGTATTCTCAATCACTGGTCGGGGTACTGTAGCTACTGGCCGTATTGAGCGTGGCGTTATCAACGTAGGCGACCCGGTTGAAATCATTGGTATGATGCCGGACGGACAAAAGCCATTGACTTCGACGGTGACAGGTGTGGAGATGTTCCGCAAGCTGTTGAGTCGTGGTGAAGCTGGTGACAACGCTGGTTTGCTCCTGCGCGGTATTGAAAAAACGCAAATCAAGCGTGGTATGGTTATCTGCAAGCCTGCTTCGGTAAAGCCGCACAAAAAGTTCAAGTGTGAGGTGTACGTACTGAGCAAGGAAGAAGGCGGACGTCACACTCCGTTCTTCAATGGTTACCGCCCGCAGTTTTATTTCCGTACTACGGACGTAACCGGTGATTGTAAACTGCCGGAAGGTGTAGAAATGGTTATGCCGGGCGACAACGTATCGCTTGAAGTGACCCTGCTCAACACCATCGCTATGGAAAAAGGTCTGCGCTTCGCTATTCGTGAAGGTGGTCGTACGGTAGGCGCTGGTCAGGTTACTGAGATTCTTGAGTAATTCGAGATTTGACGCACAGAAATATAAGTGACTTTTGAAGGATTAGGTGAGCTTTGCCTCGCTTAATCCTTCTACCACACACGGGCGTAGCTCAATTGGTAGAGCGACGGTCTCCAAAACCGTAGGCTGCGGGTTCGATTCCTGCCGCCCGTGCTTATTTACAACCATTATGGAAAGACTGAAATTGTATTTGAAAGAAAGCTATAATGAATTAGTGCACAAAGTGACTTGGCCAACTTGGGCCAATCTCCAAAGTAGCACTATCGTGGTAGTGGTGGCATCCATCATTTTCGCCATTATTATTTTTCTGATGGATGTTATTTCCAATGGCATCTTGAGCCAGATTTATAAGTTATAATACATCCCTTATGTCGGACGAAGGAAAAAACCCTCAGGTATCAGCGCCGCAAGATGAAGAAAAGCGCTGGTATTCGTTGAGAGTTATCAGTGGAAAGGAGCGTAAAATCAAAGAGCGGATTGAGTTTGAAATCAAACAGTCCGAATGGTCTGATTTTATTACGCAGGTTATTGTGCCGACGGAAAAGATTTATAAGATTCGCAACGGTAAGAAAGTAACCTCCGAGCGCAATATCCTGCCAGGGTATATTTTGCTGGAGGCACTGCCTTCTAAGCTGTCGGCGGAAGTGGTGCAAGTGATTGCCAACGTGCCCAATGTCATTCATTTTTTAGGAAAAAATACACCCATCCCGATGCGCGCGCACGAAGCTAATCGGATGCTGGGCAAAGTGGATGATTCGCAAGGGGCAGGCGAAACGCTGATTGAACCTTTCATCGTGGGCGAAACGGTGAAAATTGTTGATGGGCCGTTCAGTGAGTTCATCGGCGATATTCAGGAAATCAACGAAGAGAAGAAAAAATTGAAGGTGATTGTAAAAATCTTCGGGCGCGGTACGGAAGTGGAGTTGAATTTTATGCAAGTTGAAAAACAGTCATAAAAATTGTATCTCCTCCGATGCAATATTCTATTTGACAATTAGTTACAAGCAATTTTAATACGCAATAATTGCGGCTTTAGTTTCCACGCTTCTTCTCCAATGGTGGAATGCTTCCCTAAAGTGTGCGATAGCGGCTAACAAGTTTTTCAAAGTAAAGACAACAATGGCAAAGGAAATAGAAACTTATGTAAAGCTTCAAGTAAAGGGCGGTCAAGCCAATCCGGCACCTCCGGTAGGCCCGGCTCTGGGTTCTAAGGGCTTGAATATCATGGAGTTTTGTAAGCGATTCAACGCCGCAACTCAGGAAAAGCAGGGGCAGCTACTACCGGTGGTTATCAGTGTGTACAAAGACAAGTCGTTCGATTTTGTCATTAAGACACCCCCCGCCTCCATTCAGCTGATGGAAGCTGCCAAAATCAAGAAAGGCTCACCAGAATCTAATCGCAAAAAGGTCGGTAGTGTCACTTGGGAGCAGGTGCAGGCTATTGCTGAGAATAAAATGTCGGACTTGAACGCATTCACTATCGAGGCAGCCATGAAAATGATAGCCGGTACAGCTCGGAGCATTGGTTTGACCGTAACGGGCACGCCACCTTGGGAAGGTACGCAGGACAGCGATAACTAAGCCAGCCTTGCAGCACGGTCATTCTTTACAATGGTAAAGATGGCTCACTAAAGTAATTTGTAAATATGGTAGGGAGTTCCGGTACTATACTGGGATGTTATTACCTCAAAACATTTCGATAATGGCAAAAGTAAGTAAAAAGCGTGCCGCTGCCAATACCAAAGTAGATCGAAACCGACTCTACTCGCTGGCAGAGGCCATGGCCTTAGTAAAAGACGCCAACATTGCCAAGTTTGACGCATCCGTGGATGTGCACGTTCGGCTTGGCGTAGATCCGCGCAAGGCAGATCAGGCTATCCGAGGTACGGTTTCGTTGCCGCATGGCACCGGTAAGACCAAACGCGTGATGGTGCTTTGTACCCCGGATAAGGAGGAAGAAGCCAAAGCAGCAGGTGCCGATTATGCTGGATTGGACGAGCTTATCACTAAGGTGCAGGGCGGCTGGACCGACGTAGATGTGGTGATTGCAATGCCGCAGGTGATGGCGCAGGTAGGTAAAATTGGTCGTATCCTCGGTCCGCGTGGACTGATGCCGAACCCCAAAACGGGTACGGTGACGCAGGATGTGGCTGCGGCCGTAGCCGAAGTAAAGAAAGGTAAAATCTCCTTCCGTGTAGATAAAGCTGGTATCATTCATGCTTCCGTAGGTCGGGTATCCTTTGAGCCGAATCAATTGGTGGACAACGCCAACGAGCTGTTGTCAACGCTGGTTAAAATGAAGCCTTCTTCAGCCAAAGGCACCTACATGAAGTCCGTTACCGTAGCCAGTTCAATGAGCCCCGGTATCAAGGTAGATGCCAAAAGTGTTAGTTAATTAAACTGTTTCATGTTTCAAAAATCACGAAGCAATGACTAAAGAAGAAAAAACTGCGGTTATTGAAGCGCTGAAGGAGAAGTTCGACAACAACGCGTTCTTCTATATCACAGACTCCTCGTCGCTGTCCGTAGAAAAAGTAAATAAATTGCGGCGCCTGTGTTTCGAGAAAGGCATCGAAATGAAGGTAGTGAAAAACACACTCATTCAGAAAGCGCTCGAAGCCGCACCGGAAGAAAAGAACTACCAACCTCTGTACGAAGCGCTGCATGGCCCTTCAGCAGTGATGTTTGCAGAAGTTGCCAATTTGCCTGCCCGCCTGATCAAGGAATTTCGGGGAGACGGCGAGCGTCCGCTGATTAAAGCGGCTTACATTGACACGGCCGTCTATATTGGTGATGAGCAAATTGAAGCGCTGAGCAACCTCAAATCGAGAGATGAAATGGTCGGCGACCTGCTCGGATTGTTGATGTCGCCGGGTGCTAACCTGCTGGGTGCCCTACAGTCAGGTGGTGGCAATATTATGGGCTTGCTCAAGGCGCTGGAAGAACGCGGCGAGTAATTTGTTATCATTGAATTATTTACCATTACTACAGTATAATTATCGGTTGGAAATTATGCTTTTTAAGTGTAAGTGTCTGAAGACCAGTGATTTTTGAAAATAGGTTATGGTAAATTTAAAACAAGGCTTCCAAGCTAACGCACCATATAGCGTTGAACTTTATTTGTTAGAAACTTTAAAAAAATCATTAAAATGGCAGATCTGAAAGCTATTGCGGAACAGCTGGCAAACCTCTCCATCAAGGATGTAGTGGAATTGACCAACATTATGGAGGAAGAGTATGGCATTAAGCCGGCTGCTGCAGCTGTTGCTGTTGCTGCTCCTGGTGCAGGAGGCGATGGAGGTGGCGCTGCTGTTGCTGAAAAAACAGAATTCGACGTCGTATTGAATGCGGCTGGCGCTCAGAAACTGAACGTGGTGAAAGAAGTGAAGAACCTGCTGGGTCTTGGTTTGAAAGAAGCCAAGGAAATGGTAGATGGCGCTCCGAGCGTACTGAAGCAGGCTGTGTCGAAAGAAGAAGCAGAAAGCATCAAGGCCGCGCTGGAAAAAGCGGGTGCCGAGGTCGAGTTAAAGTAGCAACACACCAAACTAAAAGTTCCGCCAGGCGGGGCTATTTGTTCCACCGAAGTGGGCTTTTAGTTGCGAAAAGGCTTAGCAGGTTGCAGTGGCAACCAGCTAAGCCTATCGTCGTCTAAGATAAGTTTGCCAATAATTAAACTTTTTGCAGGGCAATTGGTATATATAACCATACGACGGGTTTTTGGAAAAAAGATTTCAAAAGCCGGTTAATAATAAATATCTATCGCAAATGACGTCAAACGGTAAGGTAATCAACGCTGAAGACAAGAGAGTACGCTTCGGCAAAATCAAACTCCCCTCTCCGTATCCTGATTTACTTGAAATACAAATGAAGTCCTTCCAGGAGTTTTTCCAACTGGAAACTACGCCTGAGAATCGTATCAATGAAGGACTTTATAAGGTGTTCCAGGAAAATTTTCCCATTACGGATGCGAGAAACATTTTTGTACTTGAATTCCTGGATTACTACATTGACCCGCCCCGATACACCATAGAAGAGTGTATGCAGCGCGGGCTTACTTACAGCGTGCCGCTCAAGGCAAAGCTGCGCCTTTCTTGCAACGACGAAGAACATGTTGATTTTCAGACTATTGTGCAGGACGTATTCTTGGGCAATATTCCCTACATGACCCCCAAAGGGACTTTCGTCATTAATGGCGCCGAGCGCGTGATTGTATCGCAATTGCACCGTTCGCCGGGCGTATTTTTTGGGCAAACCTTCCACCCCAATGGCACGAAAATCTACTCGGCTCGCGTCATTCCCTTCAAGGGCGCTTGGATGGAATTTGCAACCGACATCAACACGGTGATGTACGCCTACATTGACCGTAAGAAAAAGTTCCCAGTCACTACGCTACTGCGGGGTATCGGTTATGATACGGACAAGGCTATTCTCGATTTGTTTGACTTAGCGGATGAAGTACCAGCCAACCGCGAAGAATTGGAAAAGTGCCTCGGCCGGAAATTGGCCGCACGCGTATTGCGTAGCTGGACAGAAGATTTCGTGGACGAAGACACCGGCGAAGTGGTGACCATCGAGCGCAATGAAATCATTCTCGAACGGGACATCGTGCTGGATGAAGAGAATATTGAAGCTATTCTGCAAGCAGAAGTAGAAACGGTCATTTTGCAAAAAGAGGAAATTGACCAAGACTATTCTATTATTTACAATACGCTACAAAAAGACCCCACCAGCTCGGAGGTCGAAGCCGTGACGTACATCTATCGGCAATTGCGCGGCACCGATCCCCCCGACGAAGAAACGGCACGGGGCATCATAGACAAGCTGTTCTTCTCCGATAAGCGCTACAACCTCGGTGAGGTAGGGCGCTATAAAATCAATCGCAAGCTGGAGCTCAGCACGTCCGAAGAGGTGCTGGTATTGACCAAAGAGGATATTATTTCCATCGTGAAATACTTAGTCAGCTTGATGAATCAAAAAGCGGAAGTGGACGATATTGATCACCTGAGCAACCGTCGGGTACGCACCGTAGGCGAGCAATTGTACGCGCAGTTTGGCGTTGGTTTGGCCAGAATGGCCCGTACCATCCGCGAGCGTATGAATGTACGCGACAACGAGGTGTTTACGCCAATGGATTTGATCAATGCACGAACGCTTTCGTCGGTTATCAATTCATTTTTTGGCACCAGCCAATTGTCGCAATTCCTCGACCAAACCAATCCACTGTCGGAAATCACGCACAAGCGGCGTATTTCAGCGCTGGGGCCTGGTGGTCTTTCGCGCGAGCGCGCCGGCTTTGAGGTACGCGACGTGCACTACTCGCACTATGGGCGCTTGTGTACTATTGAAACACCGGAAGGGCCCAATATCGGTCTGATTTCTACGCTTTGCGTACACGCTAAGATCAACAAAATGGGCTTTCTCGAAACGCCCTATCGCCCGGTAGTAGAAGGCAAAGTGGACGTCAATAGCGAGGTGGTTTACCTGTCGGCAGAAGGTGAAGATTATAGTAAAATTGCCCAGGCAAACGCGCCGATCAGAGAAGACGGAAGTTTTGAAAATGATCGCGTTAAGTCGCGTGAACATGGCGAATTTCCTGTATTGACACCGGATGAGCTTGAATTCATGGACGTAGCGCCCAACCAAATTGTAGGCGTATCTGCCTCGTTGATTCCCTTTTTGGAAAATGACGACGCGAACCGCGCCCTCATGGGTTCCAACATGCAGCGCCAGGCCGTGCCGCTCATTCGGCCTGCGGCACCTATCGTAGGTACAGGCTTAGAAGGCAAGGTGGCGCGCGACTCGCGGATGCTCATCAACGCTGAAGGCGATGGCATAGTAGAATACGTGGACGCCAATGAAATCATCATTCGCTACGACCGTACCGAAGAGGAGCAATTGGTATCTTTTGAAGACAATCGGAAGCGCTATGTTCTGACTAAATTTTTGCGCACCAACCAAGGAACTTGCATTAATCTCCGACCTATCGTGCGCCGTGGCGACCGCGTGAACAAAGGACAGATACTCTGCGACGGCTACGCAACGGACAATGGCGAACTGGCACTCGGACAAAACCTCAAGGTGGCTTTCATGCCCTGGAAAGGTTACAACTTTGAAGATGCCATCGTGCTGTCAGAGCGCGTTATCCGCGAAGATATTTTCTCCTCGGTGCACATTGAGCACTTTGAAATGGATGTGCGCGATACCAAATTGGGGGAAGAGGAATTGACCAATGATATTCCGAACGTCAGTGAAGATGCCACCAAAGACCTCGATGAGCACGGCATCATCCGGGTAGGCGCGTGGGTGAAAGAAGGCGATATCCTTATCGGTAAAATTACGCCGAAAGGCGAATCAGACCCGACACCGGAAGAGAAATTGCTCCGGGCCATTTTCGGCGACAAAGCCGGCGATGTGAAAGATGCTTCGCTCAAGGCACCCCCCTCTACCAGTGGTATCGTCATTGATAAGCAACTGTTTGCTCGCGCCAAGAAAGATAAGGTGCAAAAAGACGAAGAAAAAGCAGTGCTTGACAAACTCGACGACGACCACAAGGTAGCGCTGAACGAGTTGAAAACCATCCTCATTGACAAAATGCTGCTGTTGGTAAAAGACAAGATTTCGCAAGGCGTGAAAAGCATCTATGGTGATCCGGCTATTCCGAAAGGCACCCGGTTTACGCAGGAGTTGTTGCGCGATCTGGATTATACAACTATTGACTACAGCAACTGGACCAACGAGCCAAAAACCAACGAGCAGATTGCCCGGTTGTTGCACAATTACAGCATCAAGGTCAACGAAGAAGTTGGACGTTACAAGCGCGAAAAATTCAACGTAAGCATCGGTGACGAGCTGCCCGCAGGCGTATTGAAATTGGCTAAGGTATATATGGCGAAAAAGCGCAAGCTGCAAGTGGGTGACAAGCTCGCAGGCCGCCACGGTAACAAAGGGATTGTGTCCCGCATTGTGCGCACCGAAGATATGCCTTTCTTGGAAGATGGCACCGCCGTGGATATTGTACTCAACCCGCTGGGCGTACCTTCGCGGATGAATCTCGGACAGATTTTTGAAACGGTACTCGGTTGGGCTGGCGAGAAATTAGGCATGCGCTTCGCTACGCCTATCTTCGACGGAGCTACGCAGGAGGATATTCAGGAATATATTGACCAAGCAAGTCTGCCGGAGCTGGGGCAAACCTATCTTTACGATGGCGAAACCGGCGACCGCTTCCACCAGCAGGCTACAGTGGGCGTTATTTATATGCTCAAATTAGCGCACATGGTGGACGACAAGATGCACGCACGCTCTATCGGGCCTTACTCGCTCATCACGCAGCAGCCGCTGGGTGGCAAGGCGCAGTTTGGTGGCCAGCGCTTCGGCGAAATGGAAGTGTGGGCGCTCGAAGCTTTCGGTGCTTCCAACATCTTGCAGGAATTGCTGACTATTAAATCCGACGATATCAACGGACGTGCCAAGGCTTATGAATCCATTGTAAAAGGGGATAATTTGCCCGAACCGAACATACCCGAATCGTTCAATGTATTGGTACATGAATTGCGCGGGTTGGCTCTTGATGTAAAATTTGATTAACATTCAGCTACTGGATTTTAGACCATAGACAGCCGTAGTCTTTTCTTCCAAAAGGTGGATGGCAGTTGTCCATGGGCTAAGGTCTTTAAAAATAAAATTATGCCTTTCAGAAAGAATACCGCTCAGGTACAAAAGCAAGACTTCGACAGCATCACGATCAGTCTGGCTTCGCCGGATGAGATTCTGGAGCGTTCCTACGGAGAAGTGCTGAAACCTGAAACTATCAATTATCGCTCGTACAAGCCGGAGCGCGATGGCCTGTTCTGTGAACGGATTTTTGGGCCGGTTAAGGACTATGAATGCTATTGCGGCAAGTACAAGCGGATTCGTTATAAGGGTATTGTTTGCGACCGTTGCGGCGTGGAAGTCACTGAAAAAAAGGTGCGCCGCGAACGCATGGGCCACATCAAATTAGTGGTGCCTGTGGTGCACATTTGGTTTTTCAAATCCCTGCCCAATAAAATTGGTTACTTGCTGGGATTATCTTCCAAAAAGCTGGAGTCCATTGTATATTATGAGCGCTACGTGGTTATTCAGCCAGGGACTAAGGCCGTGGATGGTATTTCAGTAGGGGATTTGCTCTCGGAAGAGGAATACTTAGAACACTTAGAATCTTTGCCAGCAGACAACCAAATGCTGGACGAGTCCGATCCCAACAAGTTTATTGCTAAAATGGGGGCTGATGCCATCCGCGATATGCTGATGCGGCTTGACCTAGACCAGCAATCGTACGATTTGCGGCATCAGGCGGCCAACGAAACATCACAACAGCGCAAATCAGAAGCACTCAAGCGTCTGCGTGTGGTGGAAGCTTTCCGCGAAGGCTTAGAAAAAGCGAACAGCCGCCCCGAATGGACGGTTATTCAATACTTGCCCGTAGTACCGCCAGAATTGCGGCCTTTGGTACCCTTAGATGGTGGTCGCTTTGCCAGCTCCGATTTGAACGACTTGTATCGCCGGGTGATTATCCGGAATAATCGCCTCAAGCGTCTGCTGGAAATCAAGGCACCGGAAGTGATCTTGCGGAACGAAAAGCGGATGTTGCAAGAAGCGGTGGATTCACTGTTTGACAACTCCCGCAAGTCCAACGCGGTAAAAGCCGAAGGCGGCCGCGCACTCAAGTCATTGAGCGACATCTTGAAGGGCAAGCAGGGGCGTTTCCGTCAAAACCTATTGGGCAAACGGGTGGACTACTCCGGCCGCTCGGTGATTGTGGTAGGTCCTACCCTAAAATTGCACGAATGCGGTATTCCGAAAGGAATGGCTGCCGAGCTGTTCAAGCCTTTTGTCATAAGAAAACTGATTGAGCGCGGTATTGTAAAGACCGTGAAATCAGCGAAAAAATTGGTAGATCGGAAAGACCCGGTTATCTGGGAAATCTTAGAAAATATTCTAAAAGGGCATCCTGTACTGCTCAACCGCGCCCCGACGCTGCACCGCCTTTCGATTCAGGCTTTCCAGCCCAAACTAATCGAAGGTAAGGCTATCCAATTGCACCCTTTGGTGTGCGGTGCTTTTAATGCAGACTTTGACGGCGACCAGATGGCTGTGCATGTACCGCTTAGCCAGGCGGCTATTCTTGAAGCACAGGTGTTGATGTTGTCGGCACATAATATGCTCAACCCACAGGATGGCTCGCCAGTGACGCTTCCTTCGCAGGATATGGTCTTGGGGCTATACTATATCACAAAAGAACGCCGCTCAACCGATACGGTGAAAGTGAAAGGTGAAGGGCGTGCGTTTTACTCGGCCGAAGAAGTGATTATTGCCTACAACGAAGGCAAGCTTGATTTGCACGCTGCTATTAGGGTGCGCGCAAGAGTAGAAGACGAGCAGGGCAAACTTGTACAAAAACTGATTGAAACGACCACTGGCCGGGTACTTTTCAACGAGGCCGTGCCCGCAGAGGTGCCTTTCATCAACCAGTTGATGACCAAAAAGAACCTCAAGAAGATTATTAGTGATGTGATTCGGCGTACGAATTTCCGCGTCACGGCAGATTTCCTCGATTCTATCAAGGAAATGGGCTTCTTGTGGGCATTCAAAGGTGGTTTGTCTTTCAATCTTGGGGACTTGATCACGCCCAGTATCAAGCAAAATATGCTGGAGCAGGCGCAGGAAGAAGTAGATGAAGTATGGGACAACTATAACATGGGTCTCATTACCAATAATGAGCGCTACAATCAAATTATAGACAAGTGGACTTACGCCGACAATAAGATTACCGACACCCTGATGCGCGAATTGGCCGAGCACAAGCAAGGTTTCAATTCGGTATATATGATGCTTGACTCCGGGGCACGGGGTTCTAAGCAACAGATTAAGCAGCTCTGTGGACTGCGGGGCTTGATGGCTAAGCCGCGGAAGTCAGGCGATACCGGTGGCGCCATTATTGAAAACCCAATCCTCGCTAATTTCGTGGATGGATTGTCGGTACTCGAATACTTCATTTCTACGCACGGTGCGCGCAAGGGTCTGGCGGATACCGCATTGAAAACTGCTGATGCGGGGTATCTTACTCGCCGTTTGGTGGATGTGGCGCAAGACGTAGTCATCATGGAGGAAGATTGCGCTACCCTACGTGGTATCGAAACTTCGGCTTTGAAAGACAACGAAAAAGTCATCGAGCCTTTAGTGTCCCGTATTGAAGGACGTTTTACATTGTATGATATTTACCATCCGACCACAGAAGAGTTGATTCTCAAAGCAGGCGAGTATATTGATGCGCAGAAAGCGGAATACATTGAATCGGAGGGCGTCGAAACGGTTACCATTCGCTCGGTACTCACCTGCGACACCAAGCGCGGCGTATGTACTAAGTGCTATGGCAAAAATCTCGCTACTGGTCGTATTGCCGAAAAAGGCGACGCTGTGGGCATCATTGCCGCCCAGTCTATCGGCGAACCCGGTACGCAGCTTACCCTTCGTACTTTCCACGTAGGTGGTGTGGCTTCTGTGTCGAAAACCGAATCGGAAATTATTTCCAAATTTGCCGGTAAGGTAGAATTCGATAGCGTGCGCGTGACGGAGTCGGAAGATGAATTGGGCAACAAAATCAATACGGTGCTTTCGCGTACTGGCGAAGTACGTATTGTAGATCCCGCTACAGGCAAGCAGTTTGCAGCGCATCACGTACCTTACGGGGCAACGCTTTTTGTTGCGGAAGGACAGGAAGTGACGCGTGGGCAGAACATTTGCGAATGGGACCCCTTCAACGCGGTAATTGTATCCGAATATCCGGGTATTGCGAAGTTCGAAGATGTCGAAGAAGGTATTACTTTCCGCGAAGAGCGTGACGACCAAACCGGCTACACCGAAAAGGTAATCATCGAGCCGCGTAACAAGAAGAAGGTACCAGCGATTAAAATCTTGTCTGCCGATGGGGATGAACTGAAAATCTACAACCTGCCGGTAGGCTCTTACATCTCAATCGAAGATGGCATTGAAGTGAAAGCGGGCCAGCGTATTGCTAAAATACCCCGGAAATTGGGTAAAATCCAGGACATCACGGGTGGTTTGCCGCGGGTTACCGAACTCTTCGAGGCACGTAATCCGACCAATCCAGCAGTAGTTTCAGAAATAGATGGCGTTGTTTCCTTTGGTAAAATCAAGCGTGGCAACCGCGAAGTGATTGTGACGTCGAGAGATGACCAAAAACACAAGTACCTTATCGGCTTGTCGAAACACATTCTGGTACAGGATGGCGACTTTGTGCGCGCAGGCACGCCATTGTCCGATGGGGCTATTGCCCCGAAAGATATTTTGAGTATCAAGGGCCCCTTTGCCGTACAAACCTATTTGGTGAATGGTGTACAGGAGGTATATCGCTCGCAAGGTATTACCATCAATAACAAACACATTGAAATCATCGTGCGCCAGATGATGCGCCGCGTCATGATTGAAGACCCAGGCGATACTTCCTTCCTTGAAGGTGAGGCAGTGGAGAAATACGATTTCGTAGAACAGAATGACTGGATTTTCGATAAGAAGGTCGTGACCGAGCCGGGCGATTCCAACCGCCTGAAAGCGGGGCAATTGGTAACGCTGCGCCAACTGCGGGAAGAAAACTCTTTCCTCAAGCGCAATGATAAGCAATTGGTGGAATACCGCGACGCCGTGGCGGCTACTTCCAGCTCGATGTTGCAGGGTATCACCCGCTCTTCGTTAGGTACGGATAGCTGGATTTCGGCGGCTTCTTTCCAGGAGACGACCAAAGTACTGAGTACGGCTGCCATAGCCGCTAAGAAAGATGAACTGAACGGTTTGAAAGAAAACGTAATTGTAGGTAAACGGATTCCTGCGGGCACGGGTCTGCGCGAGTACGATACGCTTTTCGTGGCGCATAAGGATGCCCAAGCAGCTTACGAAGCACGCCATGCGCAGTACGAAGAAGTGGAAGACGAATTCTAAAGCACGCCGTTTTTGTAAATAGATATGAAAAATCCGCTCTGATGAAAGTTGGGGCGGATTTTTTTATGTTTAAAACTCGTTTTTGAAGTTGAAAATACCAGCTTTGGATACTAATACCATTTGCGATTTGCGAAGTCCGATTTAAGATTTTGTAAAATTCTGAAAAACAAGCTTTTGGGCATAAATAAGTACGTCATTTCCAATTGAAAATAGTATAACAAAGCGTTTTTTGAGCGGCATGGCAGCGCTACGGAACGAAAAAAAGCCAAAGCCTCCTATTTGGAAGCCTTGGCCATTACATTATATGCGTCCTTTTTCGTGGAAATATACTATCTCACCGTCCGAATAAGTTGTACCGGAGGATAGGCTTGGCTGTTGCCCTGAATTTTTATCAGATAAAGCCCCGTTGGCAAGTTGCCGGTTTCTAAGCGAATTTGATTAAAGCCTTGTATCAACTGCTCTTGTTGTACCTGAACAGTCTGCCCATTAGCATTGGTTATCAGGATATTAACTCGCTCCGCTGTTGCGCTGTTCAATTCCAGTGTAGCCTGCGGCGTAGCGTTTGGATTCGGATACACCTTGATGTCCGCTTCAAAATGCTGGTTGGTAGTTGGCAAGCTTGCTTCAAAATCGGTACCAGCTTTCCGGTCCATGCTGTTGCTGCTGGCAATTATCGAATCGTCGGTAGCCTTTGTGGCCACATACGTGAAAGGCAACTGCGGCACAATGCCTGTAAAATTATTCACCGGGCCGCTGCCAAAGAAGCCGGTATTGCGCGGATGACGCAGGATGATGGCGGCAATCAGGTCTGAATCAGACGGATCTGCATTATCGAACACCACACCATCCAGGTTGATATCGAAAGATTCATAGACACCTCTAATACCGATGTAATTGCTCACCGGGCCGCTCCCGAAAAACCCAGTATTGCCTGGGTCGTTGAGTACTCTGGTTTTCACGGCACCTACATCCGAAGGGCTGGCATTATTGTAAACCCTGCCGTCGCCATTGGCATCGCCGCCCCACATAGCGTACTGATGATTAACTTTAGCCATTGGCGTACCCACTGTAGCGTAGGCTTTATTCATTGCAGTGGTAAAATCATAAGTATCCCCGTTGTCAAGTGAAATGAGCGGGCTGGAAATAGGCACATGATTTCGGTGTTTGACAACTAAATACACGGGGTTGCTGCTATTGGCAAAGGTCAGCGGCTCGCCGTTGGTATTTACCACATCGCCATTGGGCTTCAGCAGCGCAGCTTGTTGTTCCAGCACCGTCGAAGGATTGTTGCCGCTGCGCAGTTCAATATGTACCCAATCGGTAATAACGCCGGCCACGCCGTTGGGATTGTTAATTGCGCTGTAGGTTTGTGGCAGCCCGTAGGGGTTAGCCACAGGCAGCACGCCTTGCTGTTGCAGAATGGAGCGCATAATGTTTTGCGGTGGCGGCACACAGCCCGGCAATACTAATGCTCCTTGCAGCATGACACGAATGCCAACCGTGCGCGTAGTGGGCGGTGGAGGCGTGGCGCACAGCGTTGAGAAATCGCCCGAAAAATAAGGACGGTGAATTTCGCCGTGCCCGTTGTAGGTTTTCACAGCAATTGAGCCTTCGTTGGCGCTATTGGATGCGAAAACGGCTTTAGGAGCCAGCACAATACCTTTCAGACTATTGACGGATATGGAGGTCGCGTCCGGGAAGTTCCACAATATCCGGCTCCATTGATTTTGATTAATGTTGACATTGACACCCTGTGTCCAGTTGACGGTTGTACCAGTCACGTTGATAATGATGGTATTAGCGTTGGCATTGTTATTGAGCTGTACATTAGCATTTTGTGCAATGTCGCTGGCCTTTATTTTAAATACGGCGATACCATTAGCATCTACGGTATTTACATTGAAAGTTAGGTTGCCAGAGGTCGTATTATTAGCTGCAGCTTGACCAAGCCGTGTTGAGGCCGCTTCCAAGTCGCTTTTCATTTGTGCCGCTCTGCTCGCCAGCGTTATATCGTAGAAAAGCTGGGCACCCTGGGTATTCAGATTGTACGAGTAGCCATTGACGGTGTATTGCGTTGAGTTGATCTGGGTGATGGTATTCGTCGGGGGCGGAGTGAAGGCACCACTATATTTAAGGTTGGCACCGCCTTTTACTTGCCCGGCTACTTCGAGGCCGCGCTCGGTAGGGGAAGAAAAGATACCGTCCGGTCCCAGAAAATCGCCACCGCCAGGATAACGAATTAGGTTTCTGCCGACAAATACATTGTAGTGCACATCCGAAAGGGTGTTCAAATCTTCCAATGCAATCAGACCGTAGTTTTGCAAATAATGCACCGCATTTTCGCACTCACTGCCGTTAGGGGCAGTAGGCATGGTGGCGCAACTGGGGCCATAGCCTTTGAAAACAAATTCGCGGATGCCACTGCCGCCGGTTTTGATGGCGTAGTCAATCAATCCGATGCTGTACAGCCCATTGATAGTGAAAGAAACCGTTCGGCCGCTGGAACTTGCGCCGCAGTCAAACTTGATACCGCTCACGCCCGTGGTCGGGTCGTTGCCGTATTGTACACTCCCGCAGCCAGTAGTGCCGGAGTAAGCGCTTGCAGTAGTGCCACAAGGGATGCCAAATACAAAATGACTGATGTCGTTGCCTTTCAGTGTCTTGGCGCGGTAGGTCCAGGTGGAGCTTGCCGCCGGATAATTGTAGGTAACTTTGGTTAGGCAGATTTCATACTTCTTGCCGGAGCCTTCCACGATACTGCAAAGTGGTTGTGCTAAGTTGTTCGCATACGAACGGGTAGCCGTAGTGCATAGGAATAATATCCCTACAGCTACCATGATAACTGGGTAGTAAAAGCCTTTCATAGTTTTTGTGTTTACTGTCAGATTATTTGTAAAATATTGTGTAAATGTGAATAAATGCCTTGTAAATAGTTAAAATGTTTTTACGTTTGGATTAAGGATTGCGCTTGGGTTAAAAAACTGAAAATCAAATATTTAAAACATGTACTTATCGAAATATTAAAACATGTGCCTCAGAATAAAATAATTATGATACAAAAATCAGGGCATAATATTTCCAGTGATAACCAGATTGTTACATGCTGGCATCATACAATAAATAACATATCATGCTTATTCAGGCGCTGGTCATTACAAAATGACAGCAAGCCCGCGTACCCGAAAATAATTTAGTAAGGAGTGGAATGAACAACAGCTTTTAAAATGCATTCTGACACAACGTATTTTCCTGTATGTATAAAATATTGATAAACAGAAAAATGCAAGCATCTTCTTCAATTTGAAGTGCAATTTTGTTTGATGTCGATGTAGAGAAATGGATATGGGAAATGATACCTTATAGGTGACTGCCGAATGCTGATTCGGTTTGGATAATGTAGTATAACGTAAGAGGGATAATGTTCTTCTTGTAAATGCAACACAAAGGTAATAATAAAAATTATGCTGTCAAGCTTTTTGTTGAAAAATTATTATTTTTTTAACAAATTACAAAAATAGGATACCTGTTTCATGATATCCCATTGGCGTTATTAGGTGTGGTAGTTAATACAACCGGCGTAATATGTACACCTTTGGTTTTCAGTAGCCTAAGTACACCTTTGCCGCCCGCTAAGTGCGCCGCACCGATGGCACAAAACGTCGTTTGGGTCGCAATCATTGCCATTATTCGATCCGCCATGAGGGCATTGCGATTGTACAGCAAGAGCTTGCGCATACCGCGTGCGCCGCGCCGCGCCGCTTGATAGAGCTGACGGATATTGCCCGTTTCGTACCAATGAGCCATAGCGAGCAGCCCGCGCCGGTAGCGTGTAAAGTGTCGAGTGGTAGCCAGCAATGAAGCTGCCTGTTGCTCGATAGGTATCTGCCGGAGGATGTCCACCTGTTCTTCGAGGGTTTCAATGCCCAGCATGGTTTTTTCGCGTGCGGCGGCGTGGCGCCAAAGGTGTTGGTCGAGCGGCCAGGGCATATCCTGCATCATGATCTGCTCTTCGATCAGGTTGGCGAGCAGAATTGGCTGGTTGTATTGCAAAAAATCGGGGTCAATGCCAACGGTTTTGAGTAGTATAGCGCGCATTTTGCGGTACTTCCGGGGAGGGATGTAGTCTTGCAGTGTTTTGCCTTCGGGCAAAGAAAAAATGTGCGGCGAGATGCCGGAATCAGTAGCGTCAAGGTCGAATTCAGCAGCAAAAGCCGCACATTGCTCCATCGCTGCATACACAGCATTGAGGTGGCGAAAGGCGCGCTCGTCCTTGACGTGCATGGTACCAAACAAGTAAGAAACGCCGGGCAGTGCGTCGCCGCTGAGTTGCCACAAGAGTGTGTTGGAGATGGTTTGTTTTGGTTTCATATTCAGGAGGCTACCATACGGCAATGCGAAAGCCGCCTGCCGAATAGCTCAGCAGTGCGGCCTCCGAAGTTTTTTGAGCCGTAGGGGTTCGATTTACTCGTATTTGTACGGTAGCAATTTGGAGTCCTTGACCGTTGAAAGCGTCATCAAGGTTTTGAGGCGCTCTATTTCTTCAATTTGCGAAAGCGTTTTGAAGAGTAATTGCTCGTACGTGGGAATGTCCTTGCAAGCGATTTTAATGAGAAAATCTGCTTCGCCGGTGATGATGTAGCATTCTACAATTTCCTCGATCTCCCGAATTTTATCGAGGAAGTTATTGAGCGCATTTTCCTTTTGCCAGGCTAAGGATACCAGAACGAAAGTCTTGACATTCAGACCGATAGTTTGCGGATTCACCTTAGCGTGATAGCTTTCGATGACTCCGCTTTGCTCCAGCTTTTTTACCCGCTCGAGGGTAGGTGCCGGCGATAGCCCGATTTTTTTTGATAAATCGAGGTTGGTAATTTTGCTGTTCTCTTGTAAAATCTTGAGAATCTTGAGGTCAATTTTGTCTAATTTTTCGGACATTGTAATGTGTATTTCTTGTGAAAGAGTAAGGTCAGGTTTTACAAATAAAATTGAGCCGGAAAGTTAAGAAACCTTTGTTAATTTTTTTTTATTTCAAATAAACAAAATTTTTTGCAATAATATTTTGAAGTACTGGCATTATTGTAGGAAAAAATGCCGGAAACAGTCATTTGCTGTTTCCGGCGCAGGTTTTTACAAATATTTTTATGGAAAGATACCCATATTCAGGTAGTCATTGCTGATTTTCAAAATAGCGTTCATAAAGGCGGCCGTGCGCAAATCCTCGATGTCTTTGTGCTTTTTCATCAGATCGCGGGTTTGCTGATAGGCATTGATCATCGTTTCTTCCAGCCCTGAGCGCACCAAGTCAATCTCCTCGGCTCCGCGCGCCACCTGGATTTTTTCTTCTGGGCTGAGCGATTTGCCGGTCATTTCTTCCACTACACGCACCAGATTTTCTGAGCGCTGCTGGTCGAAGCGTTTTTCCATCCGCCCAAAGCGCATGTGCGAGAGGTTTTTGAGCCACTCGAAGTACGAAACCGTCACCCCGCCTGCGTTGAGATAGACGTCGGGGATGATGAGCTTACCCGCGCGCAGTAGTTTTTCTTCTGCTTGGAAGGTAATGGGGCCGTTGGCAGCTTCGGCGATGATTTTTGCCTTGATATTGGCGGCATTGTCGGTGTGAATGACATTTTCGAGCGCTGCCGGCACTAATATGTCGCACTCCATTTCGAGGATTTTCTCCCGGTCTTCCTTCTTCAAAAACTGAGCATCGGGAAAGCCTTCAATCGTTTTGTGCTCGGCACGATACGCCATAAGGGCATGAATGTCAATGCCTTTTGGGTTGTATAAGGCGCCTTCTACTTCACCGATGCCAATGATTTTGACGCCGCCTTCGTCTTGCGAAATTTGGCCGGTGTAAGAGCCTACATTACCCAAACCCTGGATAATCATGGTCTTGCCTTCTACGCCAGGGGTCAGTCCGAGGCGTTTCATATCGTCCTTAAAATTGCAGGATTCACGGATGCCGTAGAATACGCCGCGGCCAGTAGCTTCCGTTCTGCCGCGAATACCGTTTTGGGTGACAGGCTTGCCCGTGACGCAGCCAGCCGCATCAATTTCATCGCCTTTTAGTACCCGGTAAGTGTCCATGATCCAAGCCATTTCGCGCTCGCCGGTGCCGTAGTCGGGGGCGGGCACGTCAATGGAAGGGCCAATAAAATTGCGCCGCACCAGTTCTGTTGTGTAGCGCCGTGTGATTTTTTCTAACACTTCAGGAGAGTGCTCCCAGGGGCTGATGCGTACCCCGCCCTTGGCACCGCCGAAAGGTACGTCCACGATGGCGCATTTGTAGCTCATCAAGGCGGCTAAGGCCATTACTTCATCCTGATTGACATGATTGCTGTAGCGAATACCGCCTTTGGTCGGGGCGCGGTGGTGGCTGTGCTGTACGCGATAAGCCTCGATTACCTTCACTCCACCATTGATTTTGACTGGAAAATGTACCTGATAAACGGCATTGCATACCTTGATTTGGTGCAGGAGCCCTTCATCGAGTTTGGTGTAGTGGGCTGCTTTGTCAAAATAGTTTGACACGCTCTGAAAAAAGCTCATTTTAGACTGCGTCATGATCTTTGATTTGGTTCTCTAATTTGGTTAGCTTTCTGTCTAAATAGATGAGAAACAAAACGATACCGATGAAAATTGCTGCAATAACAGCCACTACTACATACATCTTGCCGAGGCTGCGCATGAAGTCGGTATCTTGAGCCAATAAAGGCTGTACAGACAGAAAAAAGAAGAGTGTAATAAGTGGCGGAAATAGCTTCATCAGCATTCATTTTGAACGGTAAATCTGGCACTATTTTCTGAATTACGCAAGCGTATTGACAGAATAATATTTCGCTCTTCGGATAATCGTTGTCCTGCCGACAGCCGCCCATAAAAAGCAGGTGCGAAGATGGATTTTTTATTTGGTCAAGCCTTCAAAAAGCCATTCCGCTAAGAGCTGGCGGTTTTTAGCCAAGATAATCCGTTGCTGGTCGGCCGCATTGCGGATGTTGCCTAATTCTACAAAAACCGAGGTGGGTTTGCATTCGCGGAGCATGTGCAAGTCGCGGGCCTCCACCGTACCGAAGTAGCCGCGCCCCTGCTGATATTGGTCGTATTTTTTCTTAAAAGTTTGTTGTAATTGGGTAGCGAGTTTTTTGCCCGATTCGCTGCTGGCGTGGTGGCAGAAAAAGGCATCTATGCGTTTGCCGGTGCTGCGGGAGTCCACATGAATCATAACTGCAACCTGATTGGTAGCGCCCACAAGCCGGTTTTTATCGTACAACTCGTTGATAATATCCGAGCGCTGAAAGAGGCGTTCTTTTTGCCGGAAAGGCAGCCGGTCGCCGCCCCACACCACCTCGTCGGTATCGCAGGGCAGTATTTCGCCGTTTCGGATGCCGTCGTCGGGGTCGCGTACAATCATATAGGCCGTAGCTCCGTGCGATACCAGCAGGCGACACAGGCGCAGGGCTACATCGTAGGCATATTCGTCTTCGCAAAGGGTATGCTTGCCGCGTTTGGCTATGGCGCCGGGGTCAGGGCCGCCGTGCCCGCTGGAGATGTAATAAATGCGGCCTT
Source organism: uncultured Saprospiraceae bacterium (assembly GCA_937872385.1). Taxonomy (GTDB): domain Bacteria; phylum Bacteroidota; class Bacteroidia; order Chitinophagales; family Saprospiraceae; genus JADJNW01. Next base: position 12,874 of record CALMSO010000094.1, on the reverse strand, counting down.
TCAGTTTGCTGCTGAGCAGCGGCGTGGCTTCGTATTGTTTGCCAAAAATAGGGAAAATACGCTTGCCGCCCGTGGCTAATTCCGGCTCCGGCGTCACAGGGGCGGGTATTTCGAGGTCGGGTTTGGGGCAGTTCAGTTCATGGTAAGGTACCCAGAGCAGTTTGTCCTTTTGGAAAGACTCCTGCCGCATGGACAGTTCGTGCATCCGCTCGTTGTACTGCTGAATGCGCAGGGCGGTGTTGTAGTCTTCAATGCCGATGCTGCTGCGAATGGTTTTCCCGTTGAAGGGGTAAAGTAGAATGGGCAGCAGGTAGGATTTACCCACCAAAAGGGGCGTTTGTCGGCTGATTTTGTTGAGTTTGTAAAACTGATCGAAATTGCATGAGTATTGTTCCAACTGGTAGCGGCGCAGCAAGGAAATGCTCCCGTCGCCGGGCAGGGCCTGCACTTTATAAAACTCTGGGGCATCATTCGCCAGACATTGCATCGAGCAGCAAATTGCCACACCAACTATCAGCCATTGCAATCGGTACACGTCCTTCAGATTTTTTTGGTTATTGGTTGGCAAATTTAATCAATTGTCAGCACAAAACCATGCGTGGCACCAATTTCTGCGCGGCTATCACAAGGCTTTCAACGATTTCGCAGGCTGTCTATCCGCTCGTAGCCGCAATAAATATTGGCGGAAGCCGCTCGTAGAAAACCAACCAAAGTCATACCGTGCGCTTCGGCAAGTTCTGCCGCCAAACTGGAAGCTGCACCCACTGCTGCCAAAACAGGGACACCAGCCATGAGCGCTTTTTGTACCAATTCAAAGCTGGCCCGGCCACTCACCAATATAATGGAGTGCTGCAGCGGTATTTGTCCTTGCTTCAGGGCAGCGCCGATGAGTTTGTCGAGGGCATTGTGCCGACCTACGTCTTCGCGTAACCATTGCAAATTGCCGGAGGCATCAAAAAGCGCCGCTGCATGGATACCGCCGGTTTGGCTGAAAAGTGTTTGTTGCGCATATAATTTTTGCGGCAGCGAAAATAGCAGTTCAGTACTAATGCTGGGGCTGCCTTTGGGCAACAGAAACGAGCAGGTGGTTTGCACCATTTCAATGGAGGCTTTGCCGCACACACCACAGCTGGAGGCAGTGTAAAAATGGCGATTTAAGCGATTGAAATCGAAATCGAGCGCCGGGTGCAAGTCCACCAGGACGACGTTTTCGTGGGCGTTTTCGTCGAGTTGTTCGCCAGCGAAACGCATTTGCAGCACATCTTGAGCCGAGCCGATGATGCCTTCCGTAAATAGGAAACCCATCACTAAGTCGAAGTCGTGCCCTGGCGTGCGCATGGTCACGGCGAGGCTTCGGCGGCTGCGCGCAGTGCCCTTGCCAAAAGCGAGTTGTATTTCTAATGGCTCTTCTACGGCCAGCAGGTCGGTGCGAGGCTGTGGCAGGTCTGTCTGTATCCGGATGATGGATTGCTCGGTAGTGCCTGATAACATGGGCAATTGATTTACATTCAACAACAGAGATAAGCATTTTTTGCCGTTGTGGCAAGTCCGGCGAGTAATATTTCTGCTTTAGGTCAGCCGATTGTTTTTAATAAAAAAAAGTGACACCAGTTCGTCTGGATGCCACCTTGCAATGATTTAAAACTAAATGGTAATGTATGAAACTAACTAAACCTGAGACAAAGGTACGTGCCTTTCGTTTGGAAATCTACGCGCATTTTTGCATCTTGTGGTGCTATTTTAACACTACAAACGACAAACAGAATTTTATTTGTTAAATTAGTGTGAATTATTGATTCCAAAAAAGGAATTAAATTTTGCCAAGCTACAAATAAGCAAAAGATATGAAAGCAGCATTGGAAAAAATAGAGCCTGTATTTGGAAATTCGTTTACGATTCGGCAGTTTACAGACTCCAACCAGAAGCCGTTTTGGCATTTTCATCCGGAGTACGAAATCGTTTATATTTCTAACGGGCGCGGCAAAAGGCACATTGGCGACCATATTTCTTACTACGACGACGGCGATTTGATTTTTCTCGGTCCCAATTTGCCACATTTTGCCTTTACCGAAGAGCTTTTCGAAGAGCATATCGAAATTGTAGTACAAATGAAAGCCGATTTTCTGGGGCGAGACTTTTTCGACCGGCCAGAAATGAGCGCTATCCGCCAAGCTTTTGAACGCTCTGAGCAGGGGCTTACGTTCTGCGGCGACACCAAAAAACGCATCGGCGAGCGCCTCACGCGCATGATGGAGATGAATAACTTTGATCGCTTACTGGAATTATTGTCGGTTTTGCAAGATATTGCTACCTCTAAAGAGTATAATATTCTGAATGTAGGAAATTATGCCATGGAGGTAGGTGCCCAAGATCATGTGCGGATGGAAACGGTCTATGCCTACGTGCAGGAGAATTTTCAAACAGAAGTCAGCCTCGACGAGGTAGCCAATCGCGTGAGCATGACGGTACCCGCTTTTTGTCGTTATTTTAAAAAACTGACCCGCAAGACCTTCACCGAGTTTGTCAACGAAATCAGGGTGGCGCACGCCTGTCGGCAATTGGGACAGGAGCACTTGAGCATTGCCGAGGTCAGTTTTGAAAGTGGTTTCAACAACCTGTCGCATTTCAATAAGCAATTCCGGCAGATTACCGGCGTGAGTCCGCGCGAATACCGCAAAAGCTTGAAAAAAGTGGTGAGCTGAGTCAGTCGCTATATTTTGGCACAAGGCAGTGTGTTTTCCAAAGAAAACAGTACTTTTGGGCAACCTGAAAATGCGAGGCTGCATATGCAAAATACCATTGTACAACTAAAGGACGCCCGGATTTATCAGCAAGGTGCGCTGGTCTTGCAAGATGTCAATTTGCGTATTGCCAAAGGCGAATTTACCTATCTGATCGGCAAAACCGGCAGCGGCAAATCGAGTCTGCTCAAAACGCTCTACGCCGCGCTGCCGCTGACCACGGGCAAGGGCGAGGTAGCGGGCTACGACCTGACGAAGCTCGACCGGCGCGCCATTCCTTTGCTGCGCCGCAAGTTGGGCATTGTATTTCAGGATTTTAATCTGTTGACCGACCGCAGCGTGGAGCAAAATCTTCGGTTTGTATTAGATGCCACCGGCTGGCGAGCGGCAGGCCTCATCCAACGGCGCATTGGTGAAGTGCTGGAGCAAGTGGACCTCAGCGACAAGCTTCGCAAAATGCCGCACGAACTCTCAGGCGGTGAACAGCAGCGCGTGGTCATTGCACGGGCTTTGCTCAACAAGCCAGCCCTCATCATTGCCGATGAGCCTACTGGCAATCTCGACCCCGAAACCAGCGACGATATTCTGCTGCTGATGCGCCAGTTGGCTTTGCAAAATAATTCCGCCGTGCTTTTTGCTACCCACGATTACCGCATTCTGGAGCACTTTCCTGCCCGCATCATCCGTTGCCTCAACGGGCAAATCTTAGAAGAAGAAGATTTTGAAGTGTAATACGATGTACGAAGTCTGGTTTTCGATTTTGTAAAATCTTGAAAACACATAATGGCTTCATTTCCAATTGAAAATGGTATGTCAGCCGCATGTTTCTATTGGTTAGATATGCCAGGCAGAGTCTTAGGAGTGGAAGGATTGCGGGCGGCATCTGCCAGTCCGCAATCCTATTCTAAAAGTAAATCAATTGTTCTTGGATGTTTTTTTGCTTGTTGCGCTGGCAGTCGTCGAGCTACAGGAAGCCGCATCGGCGGTGGCTTTTGAGCAGCAGGAAGATGCAGGCGCGGCTTGTTGGTTGCTTACCAAAGTAGCCGGTGTGGATGTGTTGGTGCTACCGGTTGTTTTTTCGCCATTGGCTTTTTGGCAAGCTTTGGCGCAATCTGCTGGCTGGCACTGGGGTTTGCTGGCACAAACTTTGGCGCAGGCTTCCGGGTTGCAATTGGTACCCTTTTGGGCACAGGCTTTCATGCAGGCTTCCACTTGGTCGGCAGTAGCAGTAGCGCTGGCTACCTGAGCAGAAGATGTGATGGTCGCCATTAGCAACAAACAGGAAGTGCTTAAAAATAGGAATACAGATTTCATAGGCAATGTGGTTTTACATGTTTTTGATTAGCGTTATTCATTCTACAAAAGTGCATTAAATAAGGCGAAAAGCCTGCTATCGCCTTGTTAAAATATTGTTATAGTGATTGCGGTTCGCTGTTTGCGGTTTGCGGCTCGCAGTATAATAATTTGATAATGAGCATCTTATAAAGCTGTTTTAACGGATTCAAAACAACTTCCCCTGTCCATTTTTACTTACGTCAAATTCTACGCTATCGCCTGCTTGAAACTTATCGGGGAGTTCCGTTGCTGGCGGGGCGTCTTCGGCTTCAAATTCCTTGATGGAGCTGAGTTTCTGGTCGCTAAGCTTATTGCCAATGGCGCGCCAACCTTTCACATCCATAAATTCTGCGAGGTTCACTTCGCCGTCCATCTTTTTGTTTTTCACCTTGATACTGTAGCGCACGCGCGGCGCGGCTTTGGTAGAGGCAAAGAGCAGGCGGCTGTCCTTGTGTTCACTGAGGTAGGAGTAGCGCTGCCCCAGGGTATTAGCTTCGATGCGAAAGCGCTTGACCATAGTCCAACCTTTATTACCTTCGTAATGCACTGCGCTGATGATGGTATCGGGGTCAAATTTTTCAAGGCTAAGCAATTCATTCACATCAAAACGCTTGAGGGCGTCGGGTTCGAGTACTTCATAAGCTCCGTCTTTGTAAAGCGCGAGCAGGTAGTCACCCGTGTCGAAATCGCCCAACAGGCGGCCGCGCTCGTCGGTATTGAGCTTGCCGGTGATGTCGTCGAACCACCACTGCTGCGCGCCAATGGTGGACTTGCCCGCTTCTTTCATGGTGATGCGCTTCACGGGGTATTTGGTCAGAATATTGCCCTGAGAACTGCGGCCCTTGATTTCCAACTCGGCAAAATCAAAGTCGAATTGCTTGATTTTGGCGCGGCTGTTGGGCGATAACTGTACGCTGAGCACTTCGGCTTCTCCGTTCGGATTGGCACTGAAATACAGCACTTTAGAGAGTTCGTTGCCCATGGTGAGGTCGTACTCGCGGTCGCGGGTGATGGCTGTCACGTTGAATCGCTTGACCATGGAGCGGCCGGTTTTGCTGTCCACATACACCATGTTGTAGGTGGTGCGGTCGTCGCCCTTGCGCCAAACCGCTACATGGATGACGTCTTTGCCGACGAAGACTTTGTCGTCAATTTTGGATACTTGGAATTTGCCATCGCGGCGGAACACGATGATATCGTCAATGTCCGAGCAATCGCAGACGAATTCTTCTTTTTTCAAACCCGTACCGATGAAGCCTTCCTTGCGGTCCACATATAATTTGGCATTATTCGCCACTACTTCTGTTGCTTGAATGGTATCGAAAGTAGTAAGGGTGGTGCGGCGTTCGCGGCCTTTGCCATACTTTTTTAGCAGGTTTTCAAACCAAGCAATGGCAAATTCGGTGAGGTGTGCGAGGTCGTGGCGCACCTGCGCGAGTTCTTTTTCCAATTCGGCGATTTGCTCGTCGGCTTTGAACGAATTATATTTGGAAATGCGCTTGATTTTAATCTCGGTGAGGCGCACCAAATCGTCTTTAGTGAGGTCGCGGAAGAGCCGCAGGCGCTGGTCGTTCTTTTTGGCTTGGTCGGAGGGCGTCAGGACGTATTTGCGCAAGCCATAGTCAATAGCTTCGAGCACGGCTTCCCAGGTTTCGCACTCTTCGATGTCGCGGTAGATGCGTTTTTCGATGAAGATTTTTTCAAGGCTGGCAAAAAGCCATTTTTCCATCAGTTCGTGCTGCCGGATTTCTAACTCGCGGCGCAGCAGGTCTTTGGTACTTTGGGTACAAATGTCGAGGATTTCCTCCACGGTGAGGAAGTGCGGCTTGTTGTCAATGATGACGCAGGCATTGGGCGAGATGGACACTTCGCAGTCGGTGAATGCGTAGAGCGCGTCAATGGTCACGTCGGGCGAGGTGCCGGGTGCCAATTCTACGAGCACTTCGATGTCTTTGGCCGTATTATCGGTTACTTTTTTGATTTTGATTTTGCCCTTTTCGGTAGCTTTTACAATGCTTTCCGCCAAGGAAGTAGTGGTGACGCCGTAGGGAATTTCGCGGATGGCGAGTGTGGTTTTGTCTATGATGTCAATTTTGGCGCGCACCTTCACCCGACCGCCGCGCTTGCCGCCTTGGTAGTCGCTCACATCAATGGAGCCGCCGGTCATAAAATCCGGGAAAAGCTGCACGGTTTTACCTTTTAGTAATTGAATGGAGGCTTTGAGCAATTCGATGAAATTGTGCGGTAGAATTTTTGTAGAAAGCCCTACTGCGATGCCCTCGGCCCCTTGCGCCAGCAGCAGCGGAAACTTCATGGGCAGGTTGATGGGTTCTTTCTTGCGCCCGTCGTAGGAGAGTTGCCACTCGGTGGTCTGCGGATTGAAGGCTACTTCCAATGCAAATTTGGTGAGCCGTCCTTCGATGTAACGTGCAGCCGCGGCGCTGTCGCCGGTGCGAGGGTCGCCCCAGTTGCCCTGGCAATCAATGAGTAAATCCTTCTGTCCCAGATTCACTAAAGCATCGCCGATGGCCGCGTCGCCGTGCGGGTGGTATTGCATGGTTTGCCCAATCACATTGGCGATTTTGTGGTAGCGCCCGTCGTCCATTTCCTTCATGGCGTGCAGAATACGGCGCTGCACGGGCTTGAGGCCATCGAAAACAGAAGGCACGGCGCGCTCGAGAATCACGTAGGAGGCGTAGTCCAGAAAATAATCTTGGTACATACCATTGAGCGTGGGTACCTGCGGCTCGCCATTGCCGTTATCGTTGAGTTCCACCTTTATAATATTGTCGCTCATTTTTTTTGGTTGAAAAGTTTTGTTAGGTCATGGGTTATGGGTAGTAGAAACATTTTTAACTACAAAATACAATTGTTATTTGGGATGTATTGTAGAGGCAAAGATACGAAAATCAATTTTAAAACAAAAAGTTTTTATTTATAAAACAAGTACTGCTGAAATAGGGGTAGGTGGCGCATGGTTATTGGTTCATTAGGCTCTGGTGTAATACTTTTTTAATTGAAAATGGCGTGTCTGTTTTTATTTAAAAAATTGATTTTCAAAGTTTTATAAAATAGAAAATCGAACTTCTCAAATCGGAAATAGTGCAAGATAGTGCCTATCCATTTCAGTTTCCCCATTTTCGCAATTGCCGGAGTACGGCTTGAAAATCTTTGGGCAGGGGCGCTGCGAAATGCAGCCGTTCGCCGCTAATTGGGTGGTCGAGGGTGAGCCGAGCAGCGTGCAAGGTGGTGCGTGCCATGAGGGGGCGCTCTTCTTGTTCTTTGCCGAGTTGGTAGTTTCGATGCTTGATTTCCGAAAGATAGAGTGCCTCGCGCTTGCCGTAGAGCGGATCAATAGCGGGCGGATGTCCGATGAATTTGCAATGCACCCGGATCTGGTGGGTGCGGCCGGTCTGGATATTGGCTTCCAAAAGCGAAAAAGCGCGGAAAGTTTCCATGGTTTGGTAATGCGTGATGGCGCGCTTGCCTTGGCGGGTAGTCGTCATGCGGCCTGGCAGGGTGGGGTGGGGGGCGATAGGTTGATCAATGGTGCCTGCTGGCGGATTGGGTTTGCCTTCTACCAGCACCTGGTAAATTTTTTCTACGGTGCGCGCTTCAAATTGTTGAGAAAGATGCTTGTGCGCGGCTTCACTTTTAGCAAAACAAATGATGCCGCTCGTCTCGCGGTCGAGGCGATGCACAATGTATAATTTTTCTTCATAACGTGCCGACAGCAGCCCGTACAAATTGAGGCGCGTGGCGTCAAAACGGTCGGGGATGGTCAGCAAATCCGGCGGCTTATTAACAATGAGCAGCGCCTCGTCTTCAAAAACGGGTTCAATTATCGGCTTCAATTATGCTGATTTTGTTTGTATCTCTGGGTATGATTGTTTCGTTCCAATTGCTATCCACCTTTTCTTACAGCCGCTGCTCCATGGCCGGTACGAGCTGGTTTTTCCAGGTATAAAAATCGCCTGCCAGAATGCGGCGGCGGGCTTCGATGACCAACCAAAGGAAAAAACCGAGGTTTTGCAGGGTGGCTAATTGCATGCCTAACCATTCATTACAACGAAAAAGATGATGCAAATAGGCTTTAGTATAAGGGCTGTTGGCCATAGCCGGATTGTGCGCATCCACTGGGCTGAGGTCTTCGCGCCATTTGGCATTTTTGATATTAATAATACCTTCGGCGGTGTAAAGCAAGCCGTGCCGGGCGTTGCGTGTAGGCAGCACACAATCAAACATATCCACTCCCAGCGCGATGCACTCCAAAATGTTGGCGGGTGTCCCTACGCCCATCAGGTAGCGCGGCTTGTCGGGGGGCAATATGCCGCACACCAAGTCCGTAATGGCATACATTTCTTCGGCGGGTTCGCCCACAGAAAGCCCACCAATGGCATTGCCTTTTTGTTCGGTCGCGGCAATCGTTTCGGCGCTGGCAACGCGCAAGTCGCGGTAGGTGCTACCTTGCACAATGGGAAACAAAACCTGCTCATAGCCATAGTGCGGCTCGGTATGGTCGAAGCGGTCAATGCAGCGCCGGAGCCAGCGATGGGTCAATTCCATTGAGTTTTTGGCGTAGGTATAATCACTGGGCCAGGGCGGGCATTCGTCAAAAGCCATGATAATATCGGCACCAATGCGGCGCTGGATGTCCATGACATTCTCCGGGGTGAAAAAATGCCTTGAGCCGTCAATATGCGAAGCAAAGGTAACGCCTTCTTCACTGATTTTGCGCTGATTGCTGAGTGAGTACACCTGATAGCCGCCACTATCGGTGAGCATGGGCCGCTCCCAGCCGATGAAGCGATGCAGCCCGCCCGTTTTTTCTAAGATGTCCATGCCGGGGCGAAGGTACAAATGATAGGTGTTGCCGAGGATGATTTGTGCCTGGATGAGGTCGCGGAGTTCTTCCTGCCGAACGGTTTTGACGGTTCCCACAGTGCCTACCGGCATGAAAATGGGGGTGCAAATACTGCCATGTGCGGTGTCAATGCGTCCGGTGCGCGCGCGCGAAGCGGTATCGGTATGTTCTAAAGTGAATTGAAACAAGGGATTGTCAATTTATTATTAAACAGGATTATAGGGCTTTGGGCTGCTTGCTTTTCGCAATGTAAAGCATTGTTTCATTGTTTCATTGTTACATTGTTACATTGTTACATTGTTTCATTGTTGCATTGTTTCATTGTTGCATTGTTGGGGGATTTTATTGATAATATTTTTATGATAGAAATAATTACACCCGGGTACTTTACATGAATCTTGATTGGGCTTATTTTGTTAAAAAAACTTAATGCATTGTGATGTATATTTACGGTTTGTTATTATATTGTAATATAAGCAGCAGGTGATAAATGATGGAGTGTAATGAATTTTTAATCAGTATTTTATAATGAAAAAAAATATTATAATTATTTGCCATTAAATCCGGTAGCGATTGCTATCTAATTTTAATAATACGGCTACCATTACAGTAAATCCCAACAAAGAAGAGCCTCCTTTGCTAATAAAAGGCAGTGGAATACCAATGACGGGCATCAAGCCCATGGTCATACCAACATTGATAAAAATGTGAATAAAAAAGATGCCGGCAATGCAGTAAGCGTAGTGCCGCGAAAAGTTGGACCGCTGCCGCTCGGCAATGATCGTGATACGAATCAGAAACAAGGTAAACATGATAATGATACTGAAACTGCCCACAAAGCCTTGTTCTTCGCCGATGGTGCAAAAGATAAAGTCTGTGGATTGCTCCGGCACGTAGTTGAGTTTGGTCAGCGTGCCATTGAGGAAGCCTTTGCCTTGCAAGCCACCGGAGCCAATGGCTAATTTGGACTGAAAAACATTGTACAAAGAGCCGCGCGGATCGGCTTTGCTCGGTTGTAGCCATACATTGAGGCGGTCTTGCTGGTGCGGTTTTAGAATGTCGTTAAAAGCAAAATTGGCGGCATAAGATAGCCCAGCTCCTACAATGACGGCTACCAGCAACAGGCTCACGATGCGCCCTTGTTTTTGCATCCATTGCACAATCGAGAGTGCTACGAAGATACCTGCTCCGGCCAGCAGTGCTTGTGTGCTCCAGTTATTCACAGCAGCGAAATACGTGCCCGCCGCCACCGTGAGTGCTCCGAGGAGCCAGTAGCGCCGGTTGTCTTCGAAGTGATAGGCCAGCACCACGATGCTCAGCACAATCAAACTCAGGATGATGTAGGTTGGCTCTACGATTAGCCCCAACACTAATATCAACGCGACAAAAGCTCCGACAATGTAATAGCTGGAATTCAAACCTTCACGATATAAAACGAGTAGAAACGAGCTGAAAACAATCGCCGAGCCGGCATCGGGTTGTAGCATAATCAGGCCCACTGGCAGCAGCAGCAGCCCCAGCGCAATGAGTTGGGAGCGCAGCGTGCGCAAATTGGTGCGATAATTACTCAAATAATTGGACATCGCTAAGCAGGTAGCAAATTTTGCTACTTCGGAAGGTTGAAACGAAAAACTGCCAAAAACAAACCACGAAGTAGAGCCTTTGATGGTAGAACCGAGGAACAGCACCAGCACCAATAATACAATGCCGACGATATAAATCGGATAAGCTAAGGTTTGCCAAAACTTCCAGTCAATAGCAAAAATAACAGCGAAAGCTATGGCCGAAATGCCCATCCAGATGAGTTGCTTGCCCGCCGATGTACTCAAGAAATCCAGCCCGGCCTCTTGGCTGTAGCTCACCGAATAGACCATGCTCCAGCCTATCGCTGAGAGTGCGATAAACAACGAAAAGGTAGCCCAGTCTATATTGCGCAAGCCAGCGGCTTCTCTTTTTCTGCCCATTAGAAATATTATACGGCTTTCAATAAAATAAGACGTGTGTTTATCGCGGTTCGCTATTCGTTATTGAAAATGGGATTAGCTATTATAAGGTTTTCTGACTAAATTTTATAATAACAGAAGTACTCGGACATCATTATTTTAAAAAAAATATAAAGTATTGATTATCAAAGTGTAAAAACTACCCCGATTAACGAATAACAATTTAAAAACGGCCCGTGATTTAATAAAACAAAACCCCGTTAATTTATTCATTATCAGCGTTTTTAGTGAATGGCAAAAAGCAAACTGCGAACAGCACGATAAAAATTATTCTACCTCAGTATATCCCGATGAGTTCGGCCGGGCGCACGGTATTGTCACGCACTAAATAAGCGCTTGGATAATCGCGCCGCAGCAAGTATTGCAGCCGAATCGCTTCGAGTTTGGTCGAAAAGGCTCCAGCGTAGAGCTTGTACCAGGGGTTGGCGTGCTTCCAGTCAGTCGGAATATTCGGATATTTGTATTGAAATATCTGCCGGGTACGTTCTAATTGCTGCCTATCGGGCGTAGCCAGCACCTGCACGCGCCAGCCATTGACGGTAGCTGTTGCCTTGTTGATAGCGGCGAAACGCTCCATCATTTGGCTAATCTGCGGCTCTTCACGCAGTTGAATATTTTGCGCTGGCAGCGCCATAGCACAACCCATAATGCACAGCAGCAGTACGATAGCTCGTAGCATAGGCCTGTTTTTTTTTGCAAAGATAGTAAAATACGTCTAAATCAAGTGTTGCCTTTTGTATTTACAAACTGCGCAAAAAATCCTGCACGACTTGGGTTAGCCGATGCTGCGACTCCTGATACAAAACCGGATCCAGCCCTGCAAATGTAAGGTGCTCCGACAGTGCCTGGCCCAAGTCGAGTTGATGTTGCCATTGCCGATAGAAAATGCGCTGCTCATGAAATCGCTGTGCCAGATAATGTTGCTCGGTTTGTCCTGGCGTGGGTATCAAAATGGCTTTTTTACCGAGCATGGCTAAATCCATGATGCTGCTGTAACCAGAGCGACAAACGATGCTGCGGGCCGCTGCCATTGCTCGGTTGAGGGCTGCACCGGTAAGAAAAGAAATGATTTCTACATTATCGGCGGCCTGCCAATGCCGGTAGGCCTCGGTTTGGCCTTGCACCACCAGACTGCGCTGTGGGAGGGTTTTGGCTTGGGCTATCAGCATGTCTTCGAGGCGGCTGCGCTGTGGCTCCGGCCCGGATAGCACTATTGCGCAATCATGCACGGCGGGCACTTCCATGGGCTGCATTCGTGACAGAACGCCAAGATGCCGTACCGGAATGCGCAAGCGACCGTGCTCGGACAAACTACCGCTCAGGCTGGCTTCACCCGGCAAATCGGGTATCCAGCAGGCAGAAAAATGATGAATGTAATGATGATTGGCCGTGTTGACGATTTGCTGCAAGCGGGCATTGGGCACTTGTATTTGCACTTGGTGGGTGATGAAGACACAAGGAACGTAGGGACTGTAGCAGCCAAAGCGATTGTCAGAGATGACGCCATTGATTTGATGTTGGGCTATCAACTTTTTGAGAGCCTGGTACTCCTGCCGGATGGTGGCTGCAATGCCGGGCATTTGCACTCCGATATTGAAATACATATTTTTGTAAGCATACCGAATGCGATAAGCCGGTAGCTGCTCGATGGTTAAATGTGGGAATTCAGCTTGCAGCAATGCGCGGGCCCGCCCATTGCTCGCAGGTATCACGGTGGCGCCCTGCGCCAGCAAGGTATGAATGAGGGGAATACAGCGCGTGGCGTGCCCCAGCCCCCAGTCTAATATCGCCACCAGAATTTTAGGTGCCAATTGTTTTACTGTTTTACTGTTTCATGGTTTCATGGTTTCATGGTTTCATGGTTTCATTGTTTCACTGTTTCATTGTTTCACTGTTTCATTGTTTCATTGTTTCATTGTTTCATTGTTTCA
>CALMSO010000093.1 GCA_937872385.1 uncultured Saprospiraceae bacterium | reverse complement strand
CCGAAGCGTCCACGCGGACGGTGGCTTGCAGGGTCTCGGGTGCTTTGATGGCGATATTCGCAACTTGATTGCTACCCGCTGCATCGGTCACTGTGATGCTATAACTGCCTTGCGGCAAATTGGAGACTTCCTGCCCGCTCAAATTGCTGTCATTCCATTGAAAACGGAAAGGGCCCTTGCCACCGGCAACTTGCACGCTCAAGGCGGCTTCGCTATTGCCCGCGCAGCGGATGGCTTGTGTTTCGCTGATGCTAACGCTCAAGGGTAGAATATCTTCGGTGATGGTAACAGCGGCCGTGGTGGTGCAGCCATTCGCATCGGTGATGGTGACGGTGTGCGCGCCGGGCGCGAGTCGGGTAGCGGATTGAGTGGTTTCGCCGTTGCTCCAGCGGTAATTGAAGTTGCCCGTGCCACCGGTGGCATTGGCGGTAGCTTTGCCATCGGCATTGTCGGTAGTAGCCGAAGCGTCCACGCGGACGGTGGCTTGCAGGGTCTCGGGTGCTTTGATGGCGATGATAGCGGATTCGCTATTACCCGCTGCATCAGTCACTTGGAGTTGATACGTTCCAGGCGGAATATCCGTCGGCTCTGCACCTGTCAGGTTCGGATTACTCCATTTATAATTGAATGGCGCTTTCCCACCGGAAATCTGCACCTTGAGCGCTGCATTGCTATCACCAGCACATGGAATACTGCGCAACTGTTCAATGGCAATACCCAATGGTGCGGCACCTTGTGCGATATTCACAGTCCCAACGGCTTTACAACCTTTTGCATCGGTGACAGTGACGGTGTGTGTGCCTGTGGGCAATTGTAGGGCGGTTTGGGTCGTTTCGCCGTTGCTCCAGCGGAACTGAAAAGCGCCCGGCGCGCCCGCCACAATAACGGAAGCACTGCCATCAGTGGCTCCAGATATACTTTCTTCCTGAAGGGCTTGCACTTCTACGGTGAAACGGGTGTCTGGAATAACCGCCTGAGCTATTTTCGACTTGCCCTTGCTGTCGGTGACAGTAACGACGTACTCGCCTGGTCCGAGATTTTGCAGTGCAGGGCCACTGCCGCCATTACTCCAGGCATAAGTATAAGGTGCCTCGCCGCCGTCGGCCTGTACGCGTAATGCAGCATCATTATTGGTAGAATTGCAATCTAATTCTTTGGCAATCAAACAATTGACAATCATAGAAGAAGCTTTGCCAATCAGATAAACACCCTTATCTTCGGTGCCCACCCAAATAGCGTCTTCTTGGTCAATGGCCAAAGCCGTAGCATACTGGCTGGTATAATATTCAATGGGTCCAAACTTTTGATACGCACGGGTTTCCGGATCGAAGCGGGTGATAATTTCCGAGGCAATCCACAGGCGCCCTTCTATGTCCACTGCAATATCTCGAATAGCCCCTTCCAACTGGCGCTCGTCCACATCCACTGGCACCCAAGTACCCCGATTGTTGATTTTCCAGATGAAGTCGTCGCCCAGTACCCAAAGGGTGGAGCCGTGTGCTGCAATTCGCTCAAAGCGGAACAATTTTTCTTCGAGGCTCCAGCGGCCGCTCTTTCCTACCAGCATTCCCTCGTCCGTACCCATCCACACGTCGCCGCTGTCATTGATATAAATGGCGTTGATCCGGTTGGAGCGCAGCTTAGAATTTTTGTTGGTATAGGTATTGACCAATTTCAAATCGCTTTTGGCACTAATTTGAAAAGCACCACCCTTGGAAGTACCAATCCAAAGTTCCTGCCGGTTTTTATGATAAAATGCAGCCGTAATAAAGCCATAATCCGTGCCGAGTAGCGCATTCAGCGCGGCCTCGGGCCAGCGCAGGTCATAATTGCCGCCAGGCAAATTGAGCAGTGATTGTTCGGCTGCTTTGAGCGCCACGGGCGTAGCTACTTCCAGCGATTGCACCTGAAACAGTGTGCGGCCGTTCGAGACCCACTTATTGTCGGATTCATCTACAAAAATATTGACAATCGGGCGACGAGACTCCACCGCTAAGCAGCGGCGCACCTCAAGGTCGCTTTGCGCAATGAGCGGCGTGGTCAGCCAACAAAGCGCTATTGGAAGAGCCAAGGCAGCACGAATACGAAAACTACCGGTGCCGGAAAAAAAAGACAAAACAGCGAAATGTATAATGTGTAGCGACGCTTTTCTCATGTAAATCAGTCCTTTATGGTCGTCATTTTAGTATTGCAAAAATAAAAAAACAAGCGAAACGGCCGTTCGAGGATTTCGCCTTACTATAAATCGAAAAGCAGGGGTGGCTTATTATAGGGAAGCTGTTTTTTCTGTAAAATGTTTCCGCTAAAGGCATGTGTAAAATTGCTGCGAAAATACTACCTTTACCTGTACAATGAAGCATTTTGCTGCCGCAGCGCAGGCTACCCTTTGCAAATCCTTTACGTTTTCTGACAAGGAAACAATCCGATTATTTTTTCATATCCTCGTTGGTTTAAAAGGGTTAATATTATGCAGACATTCTACCAAAAACTGATCGTTTTTCTGTTTTTTATGAGCTGTTGCTTGTGGCTGGGCGCACAAATCAGCAGTGGCGGCACGCCGCAAGGTTTGCAAACGGACTTCCGGGCCAAATATGGCAAACAATTTGCCAAAGCCACTAACTTGCCCAAATTTAACTTGCAAAAAGTACTCGCCGAAGACGCTCACACCAACGGAATGCGCGTGGCCGCTCCAATCAAAGTAGATCTGGGACTGGAGAACTCCGGCCGCTGGATAGACCTCGACAATGGCGCTCGCCTCTGGCAATTGCGCCTCCGCTCGAAAGACGCGACTGGGCTGGCGATATTGTACGACCAATTGTACCTACCGCCGGGCGCTACGCTGTTTATGTATCAACCCGATGGCTCCCAAGTGCTGGGCGCCTACACCTTCGAAAGTAATACGCCTGACTATACGTTTATGACGGGCTTCATCTATGGCGAAAGCGCCGTGCTGGAATACTACGAGCCGAGTGCCGTGCGCGGGCAAGGGCGATTGCACATTTTCCGGATAGACCATGGCTACAAAAAAGTAGTGGAAGCGGAAAAAACACTACTGCAAAATACCTTTGGCTTTGGCGCGGCTGCCACTTGCAATAAAAACGTCAACTGTCCGGAAGGCAGCAACTGGCAACGCCAGAAGCGCGGCATTTGTCGCATCATTGTTGTAGTGGAGGAGGGTACCGGTTTTTGTACCGGCAATTTGCTCAATAATGCTGCCGAAGACCAGAAACCTTACATTTTGAGTGCTTTTCACTGTCAGGATGGGTTTACACCACAGTACAATTTCTGGCGCTTTGATTTCAATTATGAAGCCAGTGGGTGTAGCAATCCCGGCTCGGAGCCTGCTTTTCAGTCGGTGCTGGGCAGTACGTTGCGGGCCAGCCGCCGGCAAAACGACTTCTTGCTGTTAGAAATTCAAAACCCAATTCCGCCTTCTTACAATGTTTATTTTAATGGCTGGGATCGCAAAAATGCACCACCGCCGACCTCTTTCTGCATACACCATGCGCGAGGCGACATTAAGAAGATTTCTATTGAAAATAATGCTGCAACGATTTTGCCTACCGAATTCTCCTGGCAAAATGCGCAAGGCGTGATTATTTCTACAACGCCGCCCAACCATATGTTTCGAGTAAAATTTGACGACAGCACAATAGAAGCGGGCTCTTCCGGAGCGGCTTTGTTTGACCCTAACGGACGTGTAGTCGGACAGTTGCACGGCGGATTTTTCTTAGGTAGTTGCACCGTCAATGATGCCTTTTCGTTCTTCGATCGTTTCTCCTTGTCGTGGGAAGGCGGCGGTACGCCCGAAACACGCCTGAAAGACTGGCTGGATCCGGAAGACACTGGACTCACCTTTATAGACGGCATAGAGCAAACCGGTGTAGCTATGGCGCGGGTCAGCGGCTTTATACGCGATGCCAACGGGCGCGGCGTGGCGGGCGTCAATGTGCAATTGGTAGGAGCGCTCACTATGGCTACCGTAACGGATACAACCGGGGCGTACCGTTTTGAAAATTTGCCTACTGGCACATCATTGGGACTGATTTTAGAGAAAAATTTTAATGCGCGCAACGGTATCGGCGTGCTGGATATTATTCTGATTTCCAAGCATATACTGAGCATTGAGCCATTTGAATCGCCGCTTAGCTTGCTGGCCGCCGATGTGGACAACTCCGGTTCTATCAATATTTTAGATTTGATTCAAATCCGGAAAATCACCCTGAGCATTGATCTGGCTTTTCCTTCGTCGCCGGCGTGGCGTTTTTTGCCAGCAGGGTTTACCTTTTTGGACCCGCAGCGCCCCTGGGATGATTTCATTCCCTCGGTATTTAGTTTGCCGGCTTTCAGTGGAAATCTCGAAAACATCAATTTTACCGGCATCAAAATGGGCGATGTGGATTTCAGTGCGAATCCGCGAGAATGAGTGAAGCAAAAACGAGCCAGTTGCTGAGTATTGGCATTATACCTTGCGTTTTTACAAAACTATAACCATTATTCTATGAAACCCTTTCTTTTGCTCTGTGGCTGTGCCGTATGGCTATGGCCGGCTGTGGGCGCTGCTGCGGCCGAAAAGCCCTTCGCTACCACCGCTCAATTCGAGTTTTACAATCACTACTGGACGAATGTGCATCATTTCTTGTACCACCAAGCGCAGAAGGAAGCTGAGGCCAGTGTATTAGATAGCTTAGAGCAGGCGGTTATTGCAAAACTAAATACGGAGGAACGCGCCATTTACAAACAAGCGGTTGATTTTTACAAAAAGTACTTAGCGACGCGCAGCCTGCTACGCGATGAAGTGATGCGCAACATTCGTACCTGCCTCATTCAATACCGAGAAAACGAAGTTCCATCTTGCGAAACATTGGAGCAAGAGCATATCGAGTTGTTTAAAACCTTTGGCAAAGTGTATAAAAAGCACTTCTGGAAGCTGCACGAAGCCCACAATGCGCGCCAGTTCAATCAACATCTGCCCATGCTTAAGCAGCTCGAAGCGGAGGTGTTGCAACGCATTGCTACTCTTGGCAATACATCATGGGGAAAAGATAAAATCCGGGTGGATCTGAGCGCGTATGCCAGCCGTAGCGGTGCGTACAATCTACCCGATCCGACAATTATAGTGCTGGCCACGGCGAATCATCGCCTGCCGGGTACACAATGGCTGGAGATGCTCTTTCATGAGGCAGCTCACTCTATCATTAAGGCGGAAACCGGTGCGCTCAGTTTGCAAATAACGAGAGCTTCGGATACTTTAGGCAAGCAGCCACCTTATGATTTTTGGCATATCGTTTTGTTTTACATTGCCGGCAAGGCAACGCAGGAGGCTTTGGCCAAACGAGGAATCGAGCATACCCTTTACATGGAAACGCAGGGCATTGCCCGTCGGTATTACTCGGTTTTGTCCGAAAATATGGATGTTTATCTGGAAGGAAGAATCAGCCTGTACGAGGCCTTGCGCCGAACAATTGACCGGGTCTGAATCCTTGGGCTATCGAAGCGCGCCCCGCCTGAGCAGGAGTTCTACCTTGAGCAGCGCAGCTACCGAAAGGGCGTCGGTGATGGTGCCTTGTACGACCATTTCCACGGCTTCGGCTAAAGGTAGCCGACGTACTTGCAATTGCTCGGTATCTTCGGGCGTAGCTGCGCCGAATTCGAGTTCGCGCGCCACAAAAGCCATCGCCGCCTCGTCGGTCACCGAATTGGAAATATGCATATCGAGGATTTTTGTCCAGTGTCGGGCACGGATGCCGGTTTCTTCGAGCAGCTCGCGTTGTGCCGCTTCGAGTGGAGAGGTACCTAATGGGCCGCCGCCTTCTGGGATTTCCCAGCTATACTGACCGAGCGCGTAGCGATACTGCCCCACGAGCCAGGTGTGGAGTTGGTCGTCGAGTGGAACGATACCAAGAGCAAGATTTTTAAAATGTACTACGCCATAAATGCCTGGATTGCCGGCCGGATTGAGTACCTCGCGGTGGGTGACCTGTATCCAGTTGTTGTTATAGACTTCCTTGACCGATAGCGTCTGCCATGGCGAGCCGGGCGGATGTTCCAGATGCATAAAAAGCTTGTTTTTCTATTATAAAAATCCAGGAGCGGAGGGCCCGGCCAGCAGCCTGTCGAGGAAAAAATACAGCAATCCAGGGCGGAGCGCATAAGCCGAAATGAGTATAAATACCAGCCCATAAATGGCGCCCCAGAAGTGCGTGTTGTGCCCGATATTGTCCAGACCGCGTTTTTCCATGTAAGAAGAATACCAGAGGTAGCCAATGCCAAAAAGTAGCGCGGGCAGCGGAGGAAAGAGGAACCATTCCCAAGGATTGAACAGAATAAAACCAAACACCAGCGCCGAAGTAGCTCCCGAAGCGCCCACGGCCGCGTAGCCATAGTTGTCTTGGTGTTTGAAATAGGAGGGAATGGTCGCAATAACTAATGCACTGAGATACAGCACCAAATACATCAGCCGACCGAGGCTGGCCCCAAAAACACTAAACATAGCGCTTTCTAAATATTCGCCAAACATATACAGCACAAACATATTGATGAGCAAATGCTGCCAATCGGCGTGCACAAAGCCATACGTAACAAAACGATACCATTCGCCGCGACTTTTCATCTGCACCGGATACAGCATTAGGCGGGCTTTCATTTCCGGATTAACAAAAGCTTGATAGGAAATCAAACTGGTCATTATAATTAATACAAGCGTCAAACTTATCATGGTGTAACATTAAAAAGTACCGAAGATATTTACTAACAACAACCTCAACTGTTGTGATACGGTTCGTGCCGCAAGATAGTCATTGCCCGGTACAATTGCTCTACAAAAAACAAACGCACCATCTGATACGAAAAAGTCATTCTGGAAAGTGCCACCTGGGCCTCAGCGCGCGCATACACGGCCTCAGAAAATCCATAAGCACCGCCAATCAAAAAAACCGGTTTTTTGCCCGGTAGTTGCCATTTTTGTTCTATAAAACGCGCAAACGCCTCCGAAGTGTATGCCTGCCCGCGCTCATCGAGCAAAATCAGGTAGTCCTCTTTGCGCAAGCGTTGTAAAATCATTTCGCCTTCTTTGGCTTTTAGTTGTTCGCTGCTCAGCTTGCCGGCGTTTTTTATATCGGGCAGTATTTGCATACTAAAAGCGAGATAATGCTGCAGCCGCTGCACATACATATCAATGCCTTCTCGCAGGTATGGTTCATTGGTTTTGCCAATAGCCCAGAGTTCTGTTTTCATTTTTTGCTAAAAATTGTATCAACTGATGGCTTGTCCATTTGCCACCGGCAAAGCTATAAACGCTTCCGTATTAAAATCTTGCATGTGCTCGGCAAAAAACTGGTCGCAATACAGGCAGATGTTTTGCAACTGCCGGGTACGCTCGCGGGCTGTACTTTCGCTGATGCCGAGGTGTTCGCCCATACGCCAAGGTTCGCCTTCGTTCAGTTTTTGAAAAACCTCCATTTTGGAAACCCTTTGCAGCACTTCCGTTACCTTTTCGCGGCGGGCATCGCCCATGGGGTAGAGGGTGCCGGGGCAGCAGGGGTTGATTTTCCAGAGTTGAATGCTGATTTCCTGCGGAATGTCGTCGTAGCCACCGAGGAAGTTGCGCGCCCCCGACAAAATGGCGCAGAAATTATGTTCCGGGTCGCGTTTCCAGATGTCTTTTTCCATGGCGCGGCCGCGGGCCCAGTTGCCGCCCAGCCACATATCTTCGGTAGCCCCCCAAAAGCCCCAACTCAATTGCTGCTGGTGCAGGTAGTTGTCCTTTTCGATGAGGGGATCTTTGTCATCGCCATTTACGCCGCGCGATTCGAAAAGCTCGGCCAGCACCATGAGGCGCTCGCCGGCGTGCTTGTGGTAGCGGTCAATGCTGGCAATATCGAAGCGAGTGACGCCTTTTTCAATGAGCGTATCGAGTATTTGGGGGGTGAGCAGGTCGCCGTTGGTTTGCAGCATAATCTGGGTAGCGCCACCGTAGCGTTGCTGAAGCCGATCCAAAATAAGATAGAGCTTCTTACGGTCAGCCAACGGCTCCCCGCCCGATAAAATGAGCCGGTCAATTTGATCCGGGAGGTTTTCGATAATCATCAGGCAGTCCGCTTCGCTGATGCGCGCACCACGCGGGCCCGAGTCATTGTAGCAATGATCGCACTCGTCATTACACAATTGAGTGAATACCCAGTAAATGGATTCTATGTGGTGGAAGTTTTGTTGCATAATTGTATCATTTTTTTGATTTACGAATGTAGTAAGTTGTCTTTATAATGCTTTTAATAGCTTTGTTGTAATAAAATACGCATCGTTTATTAAGTTGCATGGCAAAAAGCAAGCAGCGATCAGCATTTTGCTATCAGAGTATTATAAGTTTTGCCAAAAATTAATTTCATTCTTTACATGCTCATTATGTTCGATAAACGTTTTTTTATCCGGATAAATGTCTAATTTGCCTTTTTCCATCATACCAATCGCGTCACCCATTATGATAGCTTCCTTTAAATCATGTGTGACAAAAATAGCGGTTATGGGGTGCGTTTGCATAATTTTTTTTAATAACACCTGCATAACGGCTCGGGTTTCAGTGTCTAAGGCACCGAAAGGCTCATCGAGCAGTAACATCTGCGGACTGATAATTAAAGCTCGCCCGAAAGCCACGCGCTGCCGTTGCCCGCCCGAAAGCTGATGCGGCATTTTGCGTGCTTGTTCGTTTAGTTCCAATGCCTCCAACATCTCCAGCACCTTACTTTCAATGGTCGGGTTCTGGATTTTGCGCAAGCGCAAGCCAAAAGCCACATTTTCAAATACATTTAAATGCGGAAATAACAGCGGCTCCTGATAAATATATACGATATTGCGGCGATGTGCGGATACATTATTGATTACTTTTCCGGCAATTTTTATTACCCCGGCGTCGGGTGTTTCCAATCCGGCTATGATTTTTAGCAGCGTCGTTTTGCCACAGCCCGAGCGCCCCAAAATACTGAGCATCTGCCGCTCCGCCAGCCTGAAACTGAGGTCGCCAAGCACGGGTTCTGCCCCGAATTTTTTATGTAAATTATTAATTTCGAGCCACATAAATTTTATCTTCAGATGTAACAACCAAGCAAAGGTCTGCTATTTTTACCCCATTAATTAAAATTCACAAATACATACCGTTTATTTAGCCATAGCAACACAATTGGCGGCACTGCTAATAAAATACTCGCTAAAGCAGCATAAAAAACATTCGCTTCATTTACATATTGAAATACTTTTAGGGTCAGGGTTTGTATTTTACCTACGCCAATGAGCCGCGTCAGTCCGTATTCAAACCACGAAATTAAAAAAGTTTGAAAAAAACAGATTAATAATGC
Source organism: uncultured Saprospiraceae bacterium (assembly GCA_937872385.1). Lineage (GTDB taxonomy): Bacteria > Bacteroidota > Bacteroidia > Chitinophagales > Saprospiraceae > JADJNW01. The sequence goes on along the minus strand of CALMSO010000093.1, from coordinate 65,075 downwards.
GCCTTTAGCTACGGGTAGCAGCACGCGGGTGTAAGTTTGCCAGGCGTTGCCGCCGAGCGTGGCTACGAGTTGTTCCATATTATGTAAGCGCTCGTTCCAGAAGCCAGTGAATATAATAACGCCAAACGGATAAGCGATGAATAATTGCGCCAGCATAACGCCACCGGCGCTGCCAGCCCAGCCTAAACGCAGAAAGTAATATTGTAAGCAAGCAGCTAGAATAACAGGCGCAAACATATACGGAAAATAAGCTATAAGTAGCCAACGCCGCCGCCACGGACTAAATGAAATAAATTTACTGGTAAAGAAACTTGCTATCGTGACCGCTGTGGCAATGACAATAGAAATGAATAAAGAAAGTGCTAAACTCTGGCTCAAATCGGACTGCGCTAATAACAGCACGCGCCAGTTGTCGAAAGTAAAAACAGCAGGCAACACGGCAGGAAACGCCCAATTGCGCCCCAATGATAGCACCGCCAGCACGGCGAAGGGCAGTAGAATAATGATGGATAATATAATTTTAAAAAGGTATTTTGACATGGTAAATAATGATTGTATGATGGTAAATAGGTTTTTGTATTTTAAGTGTAAAAACCTTCTCAATTAATAAATAACAACTAATAATTACCTATCACTTATTTATTTCGTCCTAACAGCTTAATGACCAATATAATTAAAAGCATTCCATACAGTACGCTGATGGCATAAGCCTGCGGAATGTCCTGTAAATTAAAGCGCTGTAATTTTTCTATAGTAAATACCGATATCATTTGCCGCGACTGACTACCGAGCAGCAGTGGAATTTCGTACGAACTCATTACGAATACAAAATAAAGTACTAAAGTAGCAAAGGATTTTTGTAATAATACCGGTATAATAACGCGCCAGATGACCTGTGGTGCCCTTGCGCCGAGGGTTTGGGCTAAGGCCGCAAAAGATTTTAAATTTTCATTGTGATATAGATTAGTAAATAAAATTATTAAAAACGGCGTAGCCATGCAGATATGAGTGAAGATAATGCCAACCCCCCATGAGTCATTTACTAATACCGGAAAATCAGCTAAATCATTTAGTAATCCTGCTTGAAAGCCCAGCCTCGACAACAAGCCTGATTTGGCTAATAACTGAAAACTGTAAAACCCTATTACCGTTGCCGGTAAAGTAAGTGGTAAATAAATCAAAAAAGATAAATAACCGCTGCGGAATGCCTCGCCCTGACGCACTACAGCCCATAAAGCCAGCCCAATGGCGATACTCATAGTAATAAAAGCGATGTAAAAACTAAAGCCAAGTGATTGCCATAAACTTCTATTAATCAATGATTTGTACCAATGGACGATTGTGAAACCCTCATTTAATACACCGGTGAGTCCGAGACTATAGAGCAATGCATAGCCAAGCCCCGCCAGCAGGGGTACACCCGCTAAAAGGATAAAGAGTGTCAAATAGCTGTATTTTGCTATAACATGCATATAATGTAGTGCCTAATAAACATTTAAAAACTATTAATTACATAGCGCCGAAAATCTTCTGCAAGGCGCATCATATACTCTGGTGCCAGTTCGGGCAGTGCTTTAGGCTGAATGTCGCTGCGTTTGGGCGCGTACCTGCGATTGGGCAAATTGGCAAATTTCTCTTGCCAATTTGTTGGTAAAGCATTGATATTCAGTATAGTACCATCGCCCCATACCTGTGGATCCATTTTTTTGTACTGTGCTTCTGGCGAAATCAGAAAATTGCAAACCACCATAGCGGCGGCCTTATTGGCTGATAATTTCGGGATGCCCATATAATGCGAATTTTGAATCGTGCCAAAATCAGGAACGTAAGCGCGCGCCGTATTCGGAAATAAACCTTCCAAAATTTTATTATCTACTTCACAATCATTATTACTCATCGTAAACCACAGTTCGCCATTCGCAAATAATTGATGCATAGGTGCTACCGCCTCCGGAAAGCTCCGGCCCTGCCGCCATAAATACGGCTTCAGTTCATTTACATATTGCCATAATTCGGCAGAATATGTAGTATATTTAGTTTCGTCAAACGGTCCATTTAGTGCTGTTGCACCGCCGGCAATGTCCATTAATAAAGCTTTTAAAAAAGTAAGCCCCGTGAAGTGATTATCAAAAGTAAATTTTTCGGGGTTGGTTTTTACAAAATCTAACAATGCTGTGCGCGTCATCGGAGGGGCCTGCACCTTAGCGCTATCATAAATAATCGTCATTTGTACATTGCCCCAAGGGCATTCATATCCTTCCACCGGCTGCTGAAAGTCCTTGCCAATAAAGGGATTCGCAAAATCAATGTACTGTGCATTGGGCAGCCGATCGGTGAAGGACCCGAATAGCGCGTCAATCTGTCGCAACTGATAAAAGGTCTCGCCATTGATCCAACACAGGTCTAATTCGCTGCGCTGGCGGCCCGCTTCTATTTCACCGAGTAAAGCTTGTACTATTACATTTCCTTGTCCGTTAGTGATGCGCAAGTTAATATCATATTGCGTTTTTAATGCTGGTATTACATACTGTTGCATATATGCATTGATAAGCGGATCGCCCTGCCACATCATTAGATGTAAGGTTTTGCCGCGTGCCTCGGCGAGAATGTCATCCCAACTCAGGCTGAGCACTTCAGCAGCGGATGTGTCGTTATTTACTTTATTACAAGCGCTACTAAATAACGCGATGCATAATATAACAATTAACAGTTGTATGATGCGCATAATATTTTAGGTTTAAACCAGACAGGCCTGCAAGACCTGCCTGGTTTTGGAAATTTAAAAAGCGTACCGCAGGCCAAACTGAAATTGACGTGGTGCGCCGGCGTTGCGACGTACCAGCAGGCCAGAGGCCGCCGAACCAACCTGAATCTGATTGCTTTGCGTAGCATTATTGCTATAACCGCTCAGGTTCTGAATGTTAAATATATTAAAAATATCTGCTCTGAACTCTAAACGATTGTTGCCTATCGGAAAATCGTACTGCAGCCCGAGGTCAAAATTATTAGACCAGGGGAGCCGGTCGCTATTGCGGCTTTCACCAGGGTGGCGGTCGCTATTGCCCACATAAGCATCGCCAAAGGAAGCGCCATCGCCATTGAGGTCGGTTGTGCCATATAATAATGCATCCGGAATGCGATTAATAGGCTGGCCACTTTGTAATAAAGTAGCGATAGTAACTGCGAGCCGTTTGGTTGGGAAATAATTTACTACGCCATTTATAATATGGCGGCGGTCATTAATCGAAGGGCCCCATTCGGCGTCAAAATCATTGGCATCCATGGCTCGGAAGTTAATATCTTCGGTATCATTTTCCAATAAAGAGAGCGTATAATTTAGTAAATAAGAAAACTTTTCGTTGTCTTGCGCGCGGTCGCGTTGTAAATTAAAACTGGCTGCATAATAGCGTGAGCGCCCGGCTGACTCGGTCATTACTACGTTGCGTGCCACGCCGGTTACGGTTTTGCCATCAAGTAAAGCTGCACCGTTTACAATAGGAATTGGGCGGCTGGCGTCGGCTTCGGCGGGCGTACGTACTACCACATTATTGGGGTCAATCGGATACGGCGCGGCTGCGTTTAAATTGCGTAAGCGAAATAAATTATACGATTGATTATGCACTAAATCCACGAAAAAAAGACTTTTTTCATCAATTTGATATTGATAACCCAGCGCTACTTGATGCGTGTAAGGATTTTGATAACCATTCGGATTTAGGATGCGTCGCTCATTGCTGAAAGCGCTCTGGCGTTGCTCTTGCAGGCTGGCCGCCGAAGGGCCCTGAAGGTAGCTTACATTATTCACCGTAGCACCCGCATTACCATCAAAAGTGATGCGATCGAGGTTGGTACTGGCAGGTAGAATGCCGAGGTTTACTAATTCTTGCAATTTTAGGCGATAATCGGCAGAAGTGGTGTTTTGTTGCAAAGCATCGCTATAAATAGCGTATAATATTTTATCATAAAAAATGCCATAACCACCTCGTAATGCGCTGCGCTGACCAAGTTTGTAATTAAAATTAAGTCTCGGTGCAATGTTATTTACATCACCTTGATTCGAGCCACCCTGTGAGAGGTTATCATAATCATAACGCAAGCCCAGCGTCAGGTTCAGCCGATCTGTTACAGACCACTGATCTTCTACGTAAAGTGAATAAATCGTTTGGCGAGTACCAAAAGTAGCGGGGCGTAGTTCTACATCATATTGTAAAACTTCTACATCTAATGGAATATCATTTACATTCAGATTGGCACCGCGATTTAGGCCGGCTACCTGATTGAGTTGTTGCTGATTCAAGCGCACTAAATAACTGCCGAATTCATTACCTCCGCCTTGGAGGCTATGGTCGGCGCTGATAATGCTGCCGCCCGCCTTGAGCGTGTGCTTGCCCGCGTAGTAGCTAAACTTCTGTTGGAATTGCACGGTATTTTCTAATTGATCGAAGAAAAAACCCGGATGCCCCAGCACCGCGATGGTCTGGTCGGTGGGGTCGCGCACCACTACTTGCGGGGAGTTGCCGTTCAAGGCGCGTGCATAATTCCAGCGAAAACGGGCAAATTGCACATTCGATTGCGAGCTGAAATTGCCATTCACGTAGCTGTTTTTGAGGGCGACTAACAGGGAGTTGCGATCCTGAACATTGCCCGCCGACTGGAAAGCTACGCCGCCGTCGAGGCCGCCGCCCTGCCGTTCGATGCCTACCTGACCGAGGTTCACGCGCAAAGACGAACGAAAATTTGCCGTCCAGTTTTGGTCTATTTTTGCGGAAGCATAGGTAAAACGATTGGTACCGCGCACGGTTTCATTTACGCGCAGCGCAGGCGAGTTGAGCAAATTATCTTTCAAATCGGTAGAATGCTCTACGTTTACATAGTAGAAAGTTTTGTCAGGCACCAATGCGCCGCCGAAGCCGAAGCCCGCTTGATAGCGCTGGAAACCATCCTTGACGAAATTGCCCGACAGGTCGCGCTGCGCAAAGTCTGATCGGCCATCAATGACTGGCCCGGGCCGTGAGATGACAAAGGCTTCGCCGCTGAATTCATTTGAGCCGGAGCGGGTAGTAATATTTACTACGCCATTATTGGTGAGGCCATACTCTGCCGAATAATTATTGGTGAGTACGGTCACGTTGCGCACAAAACCAATTGGCATGGCAAATTTCTGACCGCCGAGGAAACGCTCATTGTTGTCCATACCATCAATCATATAGCTGGTAAACAGTGAGTTAGCGCCGTTAATGGCTACGTTTGGCGCTTCCGGGTAGAAACCGGTAGCCTGCGATACATTGGGTAGGCGGAAAAGCACCCGTGTGATGTCGCGCCCTTCAATTGGGATTTGTTCGATTTCTTTTTGTTTTAATTCAAAAGAAACTTCGGCGTTGGTGCGATTAATACGTGTTGTAGAAGCGCCTTGTATTACTACTGCATCGAGGTCAATTGAGCGCTTTTCAAATACACCTACCTGCACCGTTGGGTTTTGGTTGGAACGGATATTGATTTCGCCAGAAAGTGCATCAGAATATAATTCGGTTTCAGCAATGCGTACTTTGTAGCCGCTTACTTCCGGGATGTTTTTAAAAATCACTTTTCCTTGGTTATCAGATACTTGTGTTTGAATAAAGCCACGTCCCGAATTTTCTAACTGGACTTCTGCGCCCGCTATCGGCTCGTTGTTCAGCCAGTTGATGACGAATACCGTCAGGTCGGATTGCGCGAAAGCGCCTACTGTGAGCAGCAAGCAACTGCACAGTGTAATAAGTTTTTTCATGTAATGATAAGATTTAATTTTGATAAAATAGTCATACCTCATGGGCCCACACTATCTATATACAACAGTTGGTTGTAGCCATGATGAAAGCAGCAGAAAATGATTAGCGAGTAAGTAGCGGGGGCGCGCGCAGCGAGCGAGTGGAATGCGTGTCCTGACGGGCAGGCAAGGGTGCGTCGGCGGGCTGTAATGCGCTCTTTTTGAGGATGTTACGCAATATTTGCACTATTCGGAGGTGCACAGGCATCTGGCTGACCACTTTTCGGAAAGCGGGTGCGTCGTCCATATCTTGCGCCATAGGTAGGTAGCTGCACACGGCGCGTTGCTGGCGGGCATAGCTGATGAGTGCTTCAAGTACTTCCGGGGTTTGCCAGGGCAGATTGATGAATGGGGCGCGCTGGTAAGCTCCGCGATGCACCCCCACGATGTAAGCACCACCGTCTTCGGCTGGACCAAGCACGAGCCCTTCGCCGCTATTGAGTAGGGCTGCGGCCTTGTGCAGATGCTCAGTGCTCAGGCTCAGACAGTCATTGCCGATGGCAATTACATTTTCGTAGCCTGCCGCGAAGGCCTCCTCGAAGGCATTGGCAAAGCGTTCGCCGAAATTGTTACCAATTTGTTGTTCGCCCTTAATAACAATAACCGGCAAGCCCGATTGTTGGCTTACGTGGAGGGCATGGTGATTGAGGGCGCGCACCATCCGCAAGCTTCGACGCGAGCCGAAATGCGCGCGTAGGGCCTTGGCACGGGCTTCTTCCTGCTCGTTGCGCAGGAAGAGTAAAATGGCGGTATGTAGAGGTGCTCGCATATTGACGGCCTAAATATAAGGTAAAGTTTTGTCGGTCATGTGTCAATATACGGACATTCGGTAGCTATTGGATTTTAACAAATTCATCGGGAGGGCGAAAAAAATCTCCGGCCTCCCGATTTTTTTAAGCAAATATCCGGAGTAAATCGCCCATTAACTCAGTATTGAAGCGTTGTAGCGGCCGGTTGGCAGGGCCGTTGATCACCGCGCCGGATTCGGAAAAATTAGAGCCGTGATTGGGGCAAAAGAAGCGATTGTTGTTGACCTGATATTGCACGGTAGTACCTTGATGCGTACAAGCAGCGGACACTGCGATAAACGCACCATTGACAGTTTTGGCTACAATGACACCCTGCCGTACCACAAATCCACCATTATTTTGCAAGGCAGCATTAGCACTATCGGCAAGGTCGAGGGTAAAGTCCACATCGCTGCGCGGGGCTACGGAGTCTTGGCTGCAACCGCCAAGGCAGGAAGCGACCACCATGCCGCCTACGGAGAGGCCCAGCAGGCTGAGAAATTCTTTTCTGTCCATGATAGGTATGTTTTTAGGGAATTGGAAATAACTTGCAAGTGAAATGCCTTAAAAAGGTATTTGTTCAAGGTTTTGAGCAATAGAGCGCACATTTTGCCAATATCAGGCATATAGCACGGATGTCAATAGAATAATATTCAGATACAAGTATTTTAAATATGAAAATCATAAATAGCTGATTATTAAAAACATAAAAATAACATATTGGTAAATATATGGCATTCTAATTTGCCCAATTAACAAAATAATCATGTTTCATTATAATACTCCGTACCGTTTTTTCAATATTCAAAATGCCGTTTTTGACGGCTATCTGACCTTGCCAGTTTTGGATTTTCGCGGTTGCGGTGTATCTTTGTAATTATTATAGTGTAATCAGGAATTTGGCATACACTGTATTTATCTCCTTTTTCTCCTTCTGCAACACCCTATTCGCCTTTCGGCAATAAGCCGGAAGCGCTTATCGTTTCTACTATTCATTTTTTAAAAACCAATCGCATGACCTGTTTTTCTGCTATCCTGAAAACCGGAGGCGCTGCTCTCCTGCTATTGTTGTCCATTGCTTTGCTCGATGCACAAACATTTGATAAACAACACGTTAGGCAGATGTTGGAAACGGCTTTCCGCAACAAGGTGAAACACTCCTCCACCGAAATCCACCGAGGTTTGGAGTTGTTACAACAAGCGCCATCGCCTGCCTCGGCTACGCCCGCCACGCCCACGCCCAGCCGCCTAAGCGCTCGCTCCGCCAATCGCGCCATCAGCGCAAGCTCTGAGAGCGAATCGGAAGTACACGCTGCTATCAATCCAACAGACAGCAACAACATCATCGCGGCGGCTATGCGCCTCGACACCGACAACCTGCTGGCTGCGCTCACTTTTCCGATTTATTATACCCGCGACTTTGGTCAAACCTGGCAACTCAGCACCTTCAACGGCGTGAATGACCAATCGGGCTTCTCTTTGGTGTTGGGCGGTGGCGATCCTATGCTGGTCTTCGACGACCAGGGCGTGGCTTATTTCAGTTGGCTGACGATAACCGTTGGGCTCGATTTTGTCTTCAAGGGGCAGTTGCACTGGGCGGTTTCGACTGATGGCGGCGCGACTTGGCAGCGCCAGCCTTCGTTGATTGACGATGGTATTCTGGGCGATGTAGAAGGCAGCAGCGGCGCACTGCCCGACAAGCAATGGATGACCGCCGATATGCATAGCGCGGCGCACCGAGGCAATGTGTATGTAGCTTATGCCTTTCTCAATTTGAATGATACGACTTTCCAGATTCGATTAAAAACCAAAGCTCGTACGGCTAATACTTTTGGTGCTGCGGCGATTGTATCGCCTCCTGACTTGCGTTTTGTACAATACACCAGTGTGGACGTGGATGCAGCGGGTGCTGTACATGTATTGTTTTGCGGAGCAACCGAAACCGACGAAGTGCTGGGGCTGTATCATAGCAAATCTACCGACGGCGGTGCCAGCTTTTCTGAGCCGGTGCGTATTGCGCCCGTGCACTTGCAGTGTTTTCCTCCGGGCAGCGACCCTGAGTGCGGCATTATCGGCATTGACCCCAATCGCGTATATCCCTGTCCGCACCTGCGCGCCGACAAGTCGGGCGGTGATTATAATAATAATCTTTATGTAGTGTGGACTGCCGACGGACTAAATAATCAGCTAAGTAACGGATTAGATATTTATTACAGCCGCTCAACCGATGGCGGTGCTACTTGGAGTGCAGCTATCGTTTTAAATGATAATAATGATAATGATACGCATCAATTTTTTCCCAGTTTGGCAGTAAATGATGCGGGCATTGTAGTAACTACCTGGTATGATCGCCGAGGTGATGTAAATAACAGAATGACGAATTATTATATGACCCTCTCAAGAGATGGTGGCCTGACCTTCGAGCCGAATGTTGCTATTTCTACTCAATCCAGCGACTTCGGGGTTATTGGGCAAAGCAACGGCAACTTTGGCGTAGGAGAATACACCCAAGTAGTGGCTACCAGCGGTTATGCCTTGCCTTTCTGGGCAGATGGGCGCAGCAACGACGGCAATATTGACGTTTTCACTTCGCAAATACCGCTCAATGCAGGCCTGAGCACCAGCCTACCTGAAGTGAGGAGCCTTGCTGGGCAATTTGAGATTGTCGGTCTGTTTCCCAATCCAGTACAAGATATTGCAACGCTTGATTTACAATTGCGTAAAGCCGGTCCCTTACAAGTAAAGTTATTTAGTAGCGATGGTAAAGTGCAGCGCGTTTATCCCGGCTGGAATCTGGCAGCAGGCGAGCACCGGCTCAAGTTGGATATGCGTGGGCTGGCGGCAGGCACTTACTGGGTAATGCTCAGGACGAATGAAGAAGTAAAAACCCGTGGCGTGATTGTAGAATAAATAATTTAATTTTATTTACTGAAAAAGGTCATGCCTTGTAATAATGATATTGCAAGGCATTGACTTAATCCATTCACTTAAAGTTTATAGTATTTCAATATAATAAAAGCGTGTTTGAAAGAATCTTTTTACGTTCGTTATTTATTATTCTCAAAACTGACACTACTCTGAATCCACTTCCATGCGGCATGAAGTACAACTGCCGCCTTCACAATAGTGCACCCCACCAAATCCTTTCTTGTATTTACATCCGCTGGAACCCGACATGCACGAGCAAGCTATACTAACCCCATCATCGCTATCCATTGAGCGAGCGAAATCAGAAGTCTTTTCCGACATTGGATAACCTACTAAAACACCAAATATATTCAAGCCTACAATACGAGCATTTTGAATCATAAATTCATCTACATCTGTTGTGCCATAATATTTCTCATGTAATGTTTTTATAGCCTGTTGCACTTCTGGTATATCAAAAAAGAAAGAAGTAGCAGTATATAACTTTTTCGTATCGGTATTGTTATCAATGAATTGAGTCCCTGCTGAGAAATCTACAAATAAAAAGCGATCATTCGAAATATTACGCTGATGATCTTCATCGCAAGCAGAGCGCTGACCCGTGCAACTGCCGCCGCATTCTGAGCAGGCAAAACTACCTTGATAATAAAGTACATTACATCCGGTGTCCCCACCGGAACAATCACAAGTATAACAAACAGAAGAAGCACTGTAAAATTCGCCATTTTCATCCTCTACATACACATATACATGCTCAGGTAATTGTAATTGTACAGACCACTCATCCATATACTTTACAATCGTATGATCAGGCAAAGGGATGTTGCCTAATTTTGCACCAATTAATACTTTGGGTACTTCAAATACTTCAGAAGCAGCAAAACCTTCTGTCATTTTTTGGCTATCTTGTAAATTACTACATGCACCAAAAATGCAAACGAGGAAAAACAGAAAAAGAAGATTTTTCATTGGAAGTTATATTTTAGTGATGAAATAAAGAAATAACATCACAAAGATATCGGAAAATAATCGGAGATAATCGGAGATAATCGGAGATAATCGGAGATAATCGGAGATTCATGCTATTTACCAAGTGTCAAAAAGTACGCTACCTGATGGTTTTTGAGGGGAGTAAAAAAAAAGGCAGGCTTTTATCCGTTGTGTACAAATTTTCAGTTGCTCTTTGCTATGTAAAGTATTTTATTTATACTCAATCCCACAATAATCAAAAATAAGTCGTTGATGTGCTGGCGAGAGCCGTGCTCTGGCAGGTATTTTATCTTTGAAATAATCAGATTTTAGTAGCTCATAAAGCGTTCTTTCATTAATATCCAATATTTCAGCTACTTCTTTCCGGGTTCGATAACCATTTATTATTACGACTTTTTTAGACATGACTGGAGTGTTATTAAGATCGTAGCAAATAAATATTATACAAAAATACAACAACACGGACAATGAACAAAGTTTCCGAGTAGTAAAAAACTTGATTGCTTAAAGCCATGATTGCAATGAACTCCGACAAAAGTTACCATTTCTGAAAAGTTTCCCTATTTTCACCAGCAAAAACCCATGCAGCCTGGAAAGCGCTTGCTATTGATTCTGCTACGGGGCGTCTCGCTGTTCCTCGCACACCTAAAATACTACCTGAAGCTCTTTTTGAGTCTTTTCGGGCAGGCGCCTATCACCGTGTTGGCGTATCGGGGCTACGGGCGGCGCGATCACCTTTTCTTGCAAGGGCGCGTACTCAAAAACAAGGTCATCACTACTTCTCCAACCGACTCGGTGTGGCGCAATATTGTCAATAATTACAAGCGTTTTGGCAGTGCCGAAATTCGCAGTGCACAGCTTCAGGTGCGCATTGGGGGCAATACATTCGACCTTGTCACCGATCGCGAAGGCTATTTTTATTTAGATCAGCCCTTACCCTATCCGCTCAAACCGTCCGAAAAGAAAAAATGGCGAGAAGCAACCGTGCATTTGGTGCGCACCCGCCGCCGGGAGATTAATGTGACCCGTACCGCAAAAATATTAGTGCCCGGCAAGGCCGAATTTGGCGTTATTAGTGATATTGATGATACTATCCTAATTACAGAAGTTACTTCATTGCTGAAGCTAAAAATGTTATATCTTACATTTTTTAAAAATGTAAATAACCGACAAACCTTTCAGGCGGTAGAAGCTTTTTTCAGGGCATTGCAAAGAGGAAAAGAAGGCAACCGGCGCAACCCTTTTTTTTATGTATCAAAAAGTCCCTGGAATTTATATGATTTCCTCGAAGATTTTATTGAACTCAACGACCTGCCGCGCGGGCCGCTTATGTTGCGAGACATTGGGCTGTTTCCGCAGCGTTTCCCTTTTGAAATGTTTGACCGCCAATACCGGGGGCACAAAATAGCCGCCGTAGCCCACATTCTGCGCATGTATCCGGACATGCCGTTCATCCTCATCGGCGATAGCGGCGAAAAAGACACCGACATTTACCTCACCATTGCCCGCGCTTTCCCGCAGCAGGTGAAGGCCATTTACATCCATGACTTAAAAAACAAACGCGGCCGAATGCGTATCCTCCGGTTGATTGCCGAATCCGGCGTGGACAATATCAAGCTCGTGCGCAGCTACCGCGAAGCAGCCGAAGATGCCGAAAAACTTGGTTTTTTAGACATGCAAATCTTTGAAGCCTTTGGTAGCGGGCAGCGATAGGACACCCAGCGCAATAGTTTATAATTTTCAGAATTGTGTAACAAATTGTTTGATAAAACGCTCATTATCAATTGATTAAGCTCAAAAGGGCAAAAGCACAATACAGCCTGCAATGCATCCTCCGCTATATTAATTTTATATTATCATTTTGTTTGCCATAGCCTGTTCCGCCATTTTTGGCGATATTTGCAGCTATGCAAAATGACACTTCAGTCCGATTTTGTCATGCCCCGAAATCAGAACACCATTTGCTTTTTTCTGCGCAGCAATGTGCCCGTCCTCCGCATTCTTGCTATTAGGGCACAACCTGTGGTCGCACTTTTTTCAACCGCTAAATAGTAATCAAAAATTAATCCACATCATGTTTTTTAGCAAACAACACACTTTCGCACTGCTTTGCCTGCTAATGGCCTCGGCCATTTTTGCACAGCAACCGGCTGTACCTGCCGTACACGCCAATCTGCGCTACGACGTCGCCGGCCGCCTCGTGATGGAAAAAGACGGTCGCTTGATTCCGGCTGTGACACCTACCGCGCCCTACACCTACGAGCAAGTTTTCGGCAGCCCGCAAGGCACCGCCGACGGCATTGCGTTCGATTTTAAAATGCCCAATCTCAATGGCACGCTGTATTATGGCTTCATACCCTACGCCGACATGAAGTACCCACACCCGGTGTATCTGGGGCGCAGCCTGCCCATTGCCGATGGCAAAGCGAACCTCAACGTCCGGGCCAATCTCGGCGGCCGTTATGATATGGTCGGTTGGGAAAAAAGTAGCTTCGGTACGCTGGGTTATCGCGTAGCCAACGAGCGCGGCGACTTGCTTTATGATGGCATCGTTTCGTTCAAGGCAGGCGATGCATTTGAGGTCATTCCTACCATTATCGAGGGGCCGTTCATCAATATCCTCGAAGCCGACGGCGCAGTGATTTCCTTCACCACCAACCTGCCCGTGCAGGCCACCGTGCTGGCGGGTGGACGCGCTTTTGCCGACAAGGCAGCCACTACGCAGCATGAGATAAAAGTGACTGGTTTACAGCCGAATACAAATTACGATTATACCGTACGCTACGGTGATTTGTCACAAAATTACAGTTTCAAAACAGCCCCTAAGCCTGGTGCTAAAACTGCTTTCACCTTTGCTTATGCCAGCGATTCGCGCAACGGCACGGGCGGCGGCGAGCGCAATGTACACGGTACCAATTTTTACATTATGAAAAAAATTGCCGCGCTGGCGCACCAGCAAAATGCAGCTTTTTTACAAATCACTGGCGACCTCATCAACGGCTACCTCACGCACCGCGGGCAGATGGATCTGCAATACGCCAACTGGAAACGCGCCGTGCAGCCCTGGGGGCATCACTTCCCCATCGTTGCCGCTATGGGCAATCACGAAGCCTTTATGCACGTCTTCCGCGATACGGTAGAGAACCGCACCTACACTATTGACCGCTTTCCTTTTGCCACCGAATCGGCAGAAAAGGTCTTTGCCGACCATTTTGTGAACCCGCTCAACGGCCCCAAAAGCGAGGATGGCAGCAAGTACGACCCCAATCCGAATGAGATGGACTTCCCGTCGTATGAAGAAAATGTATTCTATTATACCTACGGCAATGTGGCAATGATTGTGCTGAATTCCGATTACTGGTACGCGCCGTCTTTGTCGCAATCAGATTATATAGGTGGAAATTTGCATGGGTATATCATGGATAATCAGATGGTTTGGCTACAAGAAACGATTGCCAAATTAGAAAAAGACCGCTCGGTGCAGCATATTTTCCTGACCCTGCACACCCCGTTTTTCCCCAACGGCGGGCACGTCGGCGATGATATGTGGTATCGTGGCAACAACCGCTTCCGCCCTAATGTAGCGGGACAACCCGTGGACGTGGGCATCATAGAGCGGCGCGACCAACTCTTAGACGTGCTCATCAATCGCAGTAAAAAATTCGTAGCTATTCTCACTGGCGACGAGCACAACTACAACAAACTCGAACTGCGGCCCGAAACCAATACCTACCCCGACAACTGGGACAAGCCCAAACTGCAACGCAGCCGTACTATCTGGCAGATCAACAACGGCGCGGCCGGCGCTCCTTACTACGCCCAAGAACAAACCCCCTGGACCCCCTGGGTGACCGGTTTCACGACCCAAAACGCCCTCGTTTTCTTCGATGTGAAAAAGAAGCGCATCCGTATGCGTGTGGTCAACCCCGATACGCTCGAAGAATTTGATACGCTGCAACTGCGGTAAATGCGCAAGCGTCTGGCGGTGCTGCTGCCGTCAGGCGCTTGTTATTATAATAAGTAATGGAATATTGTATTGTGAATCGGACTTCGTAAATTGTAAATAATATTACACGCTTAATGCGCCGCGAAATCCTCTTGCAGCATAATAAGATTCCGCGCCGTTATGATAAATAAACACTTGTCCATAGCGAAAATCACCGAAAATGGCCCCGCCCAGCGCCCTGATTTCGGGGGGAGTTGATAGCCAACTAGACGTTTTTGTATCAAATTTTCCAAGCTGTTGCAAGGCGCGATACTGCGCTTCGGTCAATACCTCGATGCCCATGTGGGCGGCCATACCCACGGCGCTATCGTTAGGTTTATACTCTTTTCTTGAGGCCAGCGCCTCCGGATCATAACAAACACTTCTGCGCCCTTTAGGGCTTTCAGCCACACAATCACAAAAAATATATGCATCTGCCATCTTATCATAAGCCGTTACATCCGGCTCGCCGCCTGTGGCTTCCATCGCATTCAGCGACCAAAGTTTTTCCAGTTGCCGTTCCAGCCGGGCTTGTATTTCAGCCCAATCCAACCCTTCGTGGCGGTGCTTATTTTGCTCAAAACGCGTTTTTAGCATTGTAATTAGCGCTACCCTTTCAGCGGCAGAAAGTTCCTTTTTATGTTTCATAATTATGATGCGTTATTTTTATGAAATGTAATAATTTACCGAGATGCTCGTATTTAAAAGGCATAATTAGCTATACTATGCGAAGCATTATTTTATTATAGTGCGCTTTTACAATCTTTACATAACTCTGTGGTCTAAATTTTTAACTCACCCATGTCTATGTCACCTACTCTAAAAGACCATTCCATATGCTTATCAAGGTTTTGTCGTATGAGCATATTTAGCTGTGCAACATGATGCTGCGTGTGGCGTAAGTTATAAAGTAATATTTCCAAAATAGGATAATCCATATCATTAGGGGCATTCCCTTCTGTGAAACGCTCATTAAGCTTATCGTCGGTCAAATTTGTAATGATGTTTTTACACTTCTCACGACACCGTTCCAGGTATTCTATTAATTCTTTTTTACTATAAATTTCATCCGGAATCAAATCGTCAATTGCCTCTTGAGGTCTCTGCTCAGGCATCTTCTGTGTAAAAGGCAGTAAGGGTACAAAATCTTTTGGTGGTATGGTTAAATAGTAGTCTAAAAAAATTACACTATGATATGCAATGTAATAAAATCGCTTATGTTTAGAAAAATAAGCATCAGGGCAAAGATGAACAACATTTATAAGCATATCAATACTTGCCCCAAATTGATTCCACAATGATGTTTTCAATGAATTGTTCATATAAATTGGGATGAATATCCAGACGGAATTTTTTTAGTATAAAAACGGTACAATTAACCAAATAACCATGTTTCATTAAACTACCAAAAGTAAGTTATATTTTATTGAAAAAGTATTATTTTAACAAAAATTAGACAACTTGCCATAAATCATTAATGCGAATATCGAGTTAGCCCCGAAGGGGTGAAAAATTTATAGTTAATTGATAATCAATGGTTTTGAATCCCAACGGGGTGACACCGTGTTGGTGTAATATGCCACCCCGCTGGGGTTTAAATCGCCTTATTTATATCCTTGATAATTATATCACCCCTATGGGGTTCGTTTTTATACTATTTTCAATTGGAAATGACGTGCTTATTTATGCTCAAAAGTTTGTTTTTCAGGGTTTTACAAAATCGTAAATCGAACTTCGCAAATCGCAAATGGTTATTAATCATTTGAACTTGATATTCGCATTATTATTATACAAATAGATATGTACTGTCAGTTTTTTATAAAAAACGCCCCGCATACATCCTGTACACAGGGCGAATAAAGGGGGAACGTGTTTCGATATGTAACGTTTATATTTATTTAATTATCTGGATCCGGTAGCGGCACTGGTTTCTATTTCCATGGGCTTCCGGGGCAGCATTTCATCGCGTTGTGAAGTATGCCACACAAAAGAAGCGACGATGGTGGCCGCCTGGCGTAGGTCTTCGGCTACGAGGTGATCCCAGTTATCCATATTGGAGTGGTGGGTGCGCGTGGAGTAAGCCACTGGATCTTGGATAAATTGAAAACCAGGAATGCCCACACCATCGAAGGACAGGTGGTCGGTGCCGCCGGTATTGCTCATGGTGAGGGTGGTGGCGTCGAGGTCGCGGAAAGCATCGAGCCAGGCCCGGAAAATGGGCGCTACGGCTGCATTGCCTTGCATATAAACTCCCCGGATACGGCCGGTGCCATTGTCAAGGTTGTAATACGCCGAAATTTTTTGCTGAGCTGGTTTGAGGGCTTTCACGCTGCGATTTTCCATTTCTGCAAAATGCTGCTCTACGTAGCCGCGCGAGCCGTAGAGTCCTTGCTCTTCGCCCGTCCACAGGGCCAGGCGCAGGGTACGGCGCGGCTGAATACCAGTTTCCTTGATCGTTTCGAGTAAAATGCGGGCTGCTTCCATCATCACGGACGAGCCTGCGGCATTGTCGGTAGCGCCGGTGCCGCTGTGCCATGAGTCGAAGTGCGCACCAAACATGACCACTTCGTCCTTGAGGTCGGTGCCGGGTATTTCGGCGATGATATTGCGTTCCATATCTTTATCCGGATTGGCATACATTGCCTCAAGATTCATCGAAAGGGTCACGGGGATGCCTTTTTTCATCAGGCGAAAGATGCGGTTATAATGTTCAATGCTGACGGTAGCTTGCGGAATTACCTGCCGCCCTTCGTCCCAGGCGCGTCCTTCAGGGGTGCGAGCACCACTGACGAATACCGTGCCGAGGTCGCCTTTGTAGTTGCGATCAATGATGGCGAGGGGTTGCTCATCGTACAAAAATTTCCAGAGGGCATTGGCAAAGCCGATATTGCTCTGAAAATTGCGGAAGCGATTGACAGTAGGCTCCGGGGCATTAGCCAAGCGCAGCAATTCATCATTTCCGAGGCGTTTGGCCGGTGCGTCAAACCACTCGCTCACCACGCGGGCAGTGTCCATGAAGACAAATTTGCCCTTGAGCTTGCCCTTATATTTCGCTAAATCGGCTTCGCTGGCGGCGTCGAGATAAATCACTTCACCGCTGATGGTGCCTTTGGTTGAGGGCGACCAAGCTTTCGGGTAGGCGATGATCGGAAAATAGTTTGGGGCGGTAGCGTGCATAGCAAAATGCTTGAGTTCCCAGCCGCGGCCAAAGGGGCCCCAGTCTTCGGTGTGCACATTTTTCATGCCCCACCCTTGTAGGGTTTGTACTGCCCACTGGGTGGCGCGGTCGAGCATGGGCGAAGCGGTCAGGCGCGGGCCATACACATCAGTCATCCAGCTGGCAATTTCCATTACCTGGCTTTGTTCGAGGCCGTGTTTGCGGATGATTTGATTGATCTCAGTATTCACTTTTTCTTGAGTATGGGCCTGAAAACCCAGCGTTGCCATTAGCAAAATCATCAAAAGTACTCTCATTCCAAGTGTTTTTTAGTGAAGAAAAATAGTCGGCTGTTTTATAGTATTTGATAGCTACTACATAGTCAATAACAAATTAGACAATGCGCTGGCGCAAAATAATCCGGGATAGCGGGGGAAAAAGATTTTTAACACAGCGGAAGTTTCATTTTCCTGAATTCTGTTTTAGCTTTGCAAAACATTTAGCGTTCCTAATTGACTATCAGAAGGTTTACTTTGTGAAAACCATTATGGCACAATTTCCGCTCCGAGCGGTTTCGCTGGCCGCCGGTCTGGTGGCAGTACTCACGTTTATTTATGATATCGGATATGAAGTGGATCGAGCCTTTACGGCGCATTTGCCGCTTTATTATTTTATATTATTAAACACCTTTATTTTTCTGAATATTGTCAAACGCCTGACTACCCCCCGCTCGGCTGCGCGGCGTAGCCAAATTGCAGTGATTTTGCTGTTTATTGGAGGTTTGTTATATATTCTAACCTCGGTTTTTTCGTCGGGGCGCAGTCTCGAAGCCATTCTAATGCAACAATTGCCTTTGTTGCGAATTTGTGTGTTGCTATTTTTTACAATAGAATATAGCACCGTGATCCAGCGGTTTTATTCTTCGCGCCTACAGCCAGCCTTTATTTTTGCGTTTAGCTTTGCTTTGTTGATTGCGGTGGGTACGCTATTGCTCAAGCTGCCAATGGCTACGGTTGGGTCTATTTCTTTTGCCGATGCGTTGTTTATGGCTACCAGTGCCGTGTGTGTGACGGGGCTGGTGGTGGCAGATGTAGGGCAGGACTTTACGCCAGTGGGGCAGTGGGTTATTATGCTGCTTTTTCAGGCAGGCGGGCTGGGCATGCTCACGCTTACTTCCTTTTTTGCTTATTTTTTCAAGGAAAATATGTCGTACCGCGAAAGCTTGTTTGTAAAAGATTTTGTTAATTCTAATCAGTTTAGTAATATTTTCCGACTAACGGTAAATATTGTAGCCTTGACCTTAACGGTGGAAATCATAGGCGCACTGCTTATTTATGCTTACATCCCAAAAGATGTGATACCGAACCAAAGCGAGCGCATCTTTTTTGCTATTTTTCATGCTGTTTCAGCCTTTTGCAATGCTGGGTTTTCTACGCTCTCCAACAGCCTGTACGAAGAATCATTTCGCTTTAATTATTTCATTCATTTTATTATAGCCATACTTTTTATTTTTGGCGGCTTGGGTTACAATATCATGTTTAATATGATGGATTATATCCGGGAAAAAATGCTTACCCTGATTAAAAAACATATTTCTAATGAAGTAAACTACCGCAAGCGCCCTCGTGTAGTAACGCTCAATTCAAAAATTGTTATTTATACTACGCTCATTCTGATGGGTGTTGGTACACTTTTTTTCTTTTTCCTCGAATATAATAATGTACTGGACGAGCACGCCACCTTGTCTGGCAAATTAGTAACTTCTTTTTTTGGCGCAGTGACTCCACGCACAGCAGGTTTCAATACCGTTGATACCGGCTCTTTACATATTTCCACTATTATGATTGTACTGCTGCTGATGTGGATCGGTGCAGCGCCAGCCTCTACCGGCGGGGGCATCAAAACCAGTACTTTCGCTATTGCTACGCTCAATATTTTTAGCCTGGCGCGAGGCAAAACGAGCATCACCGTGGGACGCCGGGTGATTTCTGACTATTCGGTGCGCAAAAGTGCGGCTATTATTAGTTTGTCTTTTATTTTTATTGGTTTTGGTGTCATGTTGGTCGCGTCCTTTGAAGAGTCGGGCCCAGCTGATTTTCTGCGTATTGTGTTTGAATGTTTCTCGGCTTATTGCACAGTGGGGCTGAGTATGGGTATCACAGGCAGCTTGAGCGACGAGAGTAAGTTGGTGCTGGTGCTATTGATGTTTATCGGGCGCGTGGGGGCTATTAACTTGCTCATTGGCATGTTGCGTCGTCTTGAAACGAGTCATATTCGCTATCCGGAAGAGGATATTTTGATTAACTAAATAAAATGTGGGATTGAATTTTTATATCATTTACCGCTAAATATTTCTTTACAAAAACGAGCGCCGGAGAAAAATTTTTCTCCGGCGCTCGTTTGTATTGGTTTGATATTGAATGGTCTATTGGTAAACAATAATTACAAAATATTCACCTATAAAATACTACATGATTAATAACCGTCGCGTTTCTTTTGGCTGCTACCGCTAGGCGGATCCATTTCTACGTCATCACGCGAAGCTACGCGAAATTCTACGCGGCGATTCATGTAGCTGCTGGCTTGTGGCACTAAAACCTCCTGCGGTCCTTTCCATTCGATGAGCAAGCGGCCGCGGCCAATGCCATGATTTTCGACTAAATGATTGACTACCGCCTGTGCGCGTTGGTAAGAAAGCATATTGTTGAGTTCTTCCGGACCAGTAGAGTCGGTATGGCCAGTGATAACGAGGCGCATATTCGGATTGTTTTTCATCATGCGGGCAATGCCAGCTAAGGTGCCATAATCCGAGTATTTGATGGTTGTATTTTCATTACCAAAATGAATCATCGGCAAAAACCAATCAGCTACAGAGTTGGCGTTTTCGGTGAGGCGATAATCCTTGAGCATTTCGTCCACAATTTCGCGCACGCGCTCCTCGCTGACGCCGCCACCGCCGCCCATGCTTGGGCGCTCGGCTGGATTAGGATTGACCACCACTCCAAATTCATTGACCATTTCGCCAGCCCGAGGCGGGTTGTAGGGTTCGCGGTCTTTGTAGTCGGGGATGCCGTCGCCGTCGCTATCGAGGGTACGCCCTTTGGTATCTACAGGTACGCCGGGGGGCGTGTCGGGTTCTTCATCAAAAATATCGGGCACACCGTCGCCGTCGGAGTCCTTCAGCGCTGCATCCATGCGGCCACGGGTTTCTGAAACCTGGGCAATGACATTTTCTAATGGATTAATCCAATACAGTGGCTCGGAAAGGCGCGACGATGAGCCAATGTTGAAATTCAGGCGCAAATTGGCGTATTGTACAATATCGCCGGAGCCAGTGCGCTCGCCCTGCTCGTCGCGGTCGAAGCCGTCCACCAAGTCAGCTCGGGCACCCAGCGGCAGCATGGCCTGATGGTCAATACCAATATTAAAACGCTTGCCGAGGCGCACGGCGAAGCCCGCCGTCACTACTACATGAGGCGTAATGGCCCGCTCAAAGGTTCTTTCTTCAAACATTCGGTCTTGCGGATCGAGTCTTCTTTTGGTATTCACTTCGAAGTAGCTGGCCCCAGCACCTGCGCCAGCGTAAATGGTGAATTTGCGCGTCTTATCGTTGAAGCGCAAGCTGTTAAGATTGAATAAACCCACCACTGAAGCGGAGAGCCAGTTGTTTTCAAAATTGCGCAGCGAATCGAAAGCAGTTCCACTGAAATTGCCATAAATAGCCTCACCACGTAGCGAGAATACGTAGTCGAGCGATTTGCGTATGTGCAAACCTGCACCATAGCCGCCTTGCGTGGCCACGTCGCCACTGTTGAACAAATACCCGCCGTGGGCGCCTACTTCCCACATATTTTTAGGGGTAGGTTGGGAATTGTTGGCAGGGCTGGTTTTTTTCTCTTCCTTGCTTTTTTGTGCATAACCAAGCCCCGCGATTAGCAGCAGCAGCACAAGCAACATAGTACGTTTTGCAGTCATAGTTGTAGGGATTATTTCAAATGTAAAAAATAATTTGTTATGTTTTATATGTAAATTTTTGATAAACAACAGTTTGTAATAAAGCAAAGGTATTTCCTCCGTTTTGAATACACCGGTTCTGAAAATGGTTTGCTAAGCTTGAGATGTGGGTTTCTAGTATGATTTGTTATTGTCCGTTGACGCCGCCTTGTTTTTTGTGCATGGCGTGTATCCGAAGACGATGCGAGCCTCTAAAGCGTTGAAAAACAAGCTCTAAACACAGAAGCCTGTTTACATTGAAAAAAATCAGCTACAAAAATACCTTTTATTTTGAGTTGGCACAAATAATTTTCGCAAGGAATACTTGAAAAATGTGTTTTGTGACGATTTCGGGTCCTTTTTATTGTCAAATAACCGAGATCGCTCTTGTCGGTAAGCGAGGCTATTTTTTTGAAACCGAGTTAAACTAATCGAATAATGCGGCGTTGATTAAGACAGAAGGTTATGGCAATTCATTGCGTAGCCAAAACAACGAAAACCACATTTTATCATTAAAACCAACCCAAATATGGCATTTCAACTTCCTGATTTACCTTACGCCTTTGATGCACTCGAGCCAAATATTGACGCCCGCACCATGGAAATTCATCATGGCAAGCACCACGCAGGCTACACCACCAACCTGAATAGCGCTACTGCTGGCACCGAGCTTGAAGGTAAATCCATCGAAGATATTCTGGCTACTATTTCCAAGCACTCGATGGCTGTACGCAACAATGGCGGTGGCTATTACAATCATAACCTATTCTGGACGGTCATGTCGCCCAATGGTGGCGGTGCGCCTACAGGGGCTATTGCAGCAGCCATCAACCGCGATTTCGGCTCTTACGACGAATTCAAAAGCCAGTTTTCTGCCGCAGCAGCTACCCGTTTTGGCTCGGGCTGGGCATGGCTCATCAAGGATGGCAGCGGCAAACTGCACATCACATCCACGCCCAATCAGGACAATCCACTCATGGACGTTGCCGATACCAAAGGCACGCCGGTGTTGGGTCTCGATGTGTGGGAGCACGCCTACTACCTCAATTATCAGAATCGCCGCCCGGACTATATTTCGGCTTTCTTCAACGTCATCAACTGGGATGAGGTCAACCGCCGCTACGCAGCCTAAATCTAAAATATTTGTTAAAGTTTGCTGCCAAAACCCGTTTGTTTATTGCAACGAACGGGTTTTTTAATTGTCGGCTGTTGACTTTTGCTGCAAAATGCCTTACTTTTGAATCCGAATGTCGCATTGAGAGGCGGCTTCGCATGAACATATTCCATAATCCAAAATTCAAGTCCCATGATCATCTTCAGTGTACTACTGCTGATTTTATTATTGTTCAGGTATGAAATTGTAAAAGAAGCCTGAATCTACTGCTGAAGAGAAAACGAACACGCGCGGAGGCGCAACCCGAAGGACTTTCACCGATGCGTGGAAGTCCTTTTGTGTTGCACCCAATACCAGCCGAGCATCAACTTTTTGTTTGAAAAACTTTCCGAACAGTTTCTTAACTTTGCCCCGCACCTTTATTCTACCGGAGGGGCGACGCTAAACGCCAGCAACCGGAAACGACATAATGGTAAATGCTCGGAAAGCCATGATCAAAAGTCTGCATATTCGGAACTACGCCATCATCGAGTCGCTGGAAATCAATTTTTCCGAGGGACTGACCATCATCACCGGTGAAACCGGCGCGGGCAAATCCATTTTGCTGGGCGCGCTGGGCCTCATTATGGGCAATCGGGCCGACACCAAATCGCTCTACAACGAAGCCGAAAAGTGCGTCGTAGAGGCGCGTTTCGACATTCGCAGCTACCAGTTGCAAGCTTTTTTTACAGATAATGATATCGAATACGACGAGGAAACCATCATCCGGCGGGAGATAGCGCCTTCCGGCAAATCGCGCGCTTTTATCAACGATTCGCCCGTGAATCTCAATGTGCTACAACAACTCAGCAGCGCCCTCATTGATCTGCACCAGCAGTTTGATACCCTCGATATTCATAATGTGTCCTTCCAGCTTCGCATGATTGATGCCTTAGCCGACAACAAGCGCCTGGCCGCTGGCTACGAAGAAGAATACCGCCAATATATTGCGGATAAGCGCCGTTTAGACAATCTCATTCACAAAAACGAGGCTTCCGCCAAAGAGGTCGAATTTTTGCAATTTCAACTTGAGGAGTTCAACAAAGCCGAACTCATGGACGGCGAGCAGGAGCGCTCAGAGCAGGAACTATCGGTGCTGGCCAATGCCGAAGAAATCAAGCGCACCATGAGCGCCGCTTTTCAATACCTCAGCGAAAGCGAGCAGTCCTTGGTGAGCCAAATGGAAGAATTGGGCATCATGCTGCATCAGATTGGTAAATACGATGGAAAACTGGCGGCGCTATCCGAAAAATACGATGGGCTGACCGAAGAATTGAAAGATATTGCTGGCGAATTTGAAACCATTGCCGAACAAACCGAATACGACCCGGAGCGGATCACCGAAATTCAGGCGCGGCTCGATTTGATCTATCGCCTCGAGAACAAACATCGCGTGGGCACAGTGAGGGAACTGCTTGATATTCAAGAGAATCTGCAAGCGCAATTGGGCGAATTTGGCGACCTTTCTACCGAAATAGAAACCCTACGCAAACGCATTGCCGAGCAAGAGACGCACCTTTATCAGGTAGCGAATATGCTGAGCGAGCGCCGCCATTTAGTCGTGCCGGATTTTGAAGACAAGGTGAGAGCCATGCTCAGCCAGCTTTCGATGGAGCACGCCGTGCTGAAGGTAGATTGCAAGAAAAATGACACCTTAGGCCCTACCGGACTGGACGAACTGAACTTTTTGTTCACCGCTAATAAGGGCGGGCGTTTGCAAATGATTAAAGATGTGGCCTCCGGCGGGGAGTTGGCGCGGCTGACTTTGGTTACTAAATCATTGGTAGCCAGTGCTATACCCTTACCTACGCTCATTTTCGACGAGATAGACGTGGGCGTATCGGGCGATGTAGCGCTGCGCATGGGCAACATTTTGCGGCAGCTTTCCAATCACCATCAGGTGGTCACCATCACGCACTCGCCGCAGGTAGCTTCCAAAGCCGATGCGCATTATTTTGCTTATAAAGTAGAAAAAGAAGATCGCGTGATTACAAAAGTAAAAGCCCTGAGCCGCGATGAGCGCATCCGGGCCATAGCCACCATGCTCAGCCAGAACCCGCCCAGCGAGGCGGCCATCGAGAATGCGCGGCAATTGATGGAAGTGTAAAATCCGGCTGAGTGGTTGGCACTTTTATTCCAACCTTCAGTCAATCAATATTATAATTTTAACAAAATTATGGCAAACAACTTACTGCAAGGAAAGCGAGGCGTCATTTTTGGCGCTTTGGACGAAAAATCAATCGCCTGGAAAGTAGCCGAGCGCTGCGTGGCCGAAGGTGCTACCATTACCCTCACGAATGCGCCGGTGGCCATGCGTTTCGGGGCTATCAATGAATTGGGCAAGCAACTCAATGCCGAGATCATCCCGGCAGACGCTACTTCCATGGACGATTTAGAGAACCTTTTCACCAAATCGCAGGATGCGCTTGGCGGCAAACTCGACTTCGTGCTGCACTCCATTGGTATGTCGCTCAATGTGCGCAAGGGCCGCAGCTACACTGACCTCAATCACGAATGGATGCTGAAAACCTTCGATATTTCGGCGATTTCTTTTCACAAAATGATGCAGGTGCTTTGGAAGCAGGAAGCCATGAACGACTGGGGCTCCATTCTGGCGCTGACGTATATTGCTGCGCAACGTGTTTTCCCGGATTATAATGAAATGGCGGAGTCTAAAGCCCTGTTAGAGTCTTTTGCCCGCAGCTTTGGCTACCATTTTGGTATTCGTAATAAGGTGCGCGTCAATACCATTTCCCAATCGCCAACGGTGACTACGGCCGGTAGCGGCGTGAAGGGGTTTACGGAATTTTTTGAATATGCTGACAAAATGTCGCCATTAGGTAATGCCTCGGCTGAAGCCTGTGCCGACTACTGCGTGACGCTCTTTTCTGACCTCACGCGCTCGGTGACGATGCAAAACCTTTATCACGACGGTGGATTTTCCAATATGGGAATGAGCCCGGCGGTGCTGGGGCTGTAGTGCGCCTCATGATGAAATTATAAAACGGTGCAACAAGCGACCCGACTGATTGGACTGGTATTTTTGCTCTTTGTGGCTGCCTCGGTGCAGGCGCAGCGCCCTGGCCGTGTGCCTATAGAAGCCACACCTGGGGGCATACCGGGTATTCCGCAGCAGCAGGAACCATTCGACTCTTCGCGGCTTGAGCAAACCATAGACGATATACCAGATACGGTAGGCATTTTTTTTATTTTTGCAGACAATCCTAATCGAGAAACGCCTTTTTCAGATTCTACGCTTAGCGATTTTCAACAATACGACCCCGTGCGGCGGCGTGCTTTTGATTACCGACACCTCGGCAATCTTGGCTCTGCGCATGAGCCTATTGTTTTTGAAACGGTCTGGCGGCGCGGCTTTGACATTGGGCTGCACCAGTTTGATCTGTATCTGACTTCGGCCACGCAGGTGCGTTATCATCGTTTGCAAAAAGCTTTTACGAATGTGTCTTTCATGGTTGGCTCGGAGCAAGCCGATACTTACACCACCGCACAATTCAGCCGTAATTTTGCCAAAGGGCTAAATTTCTCGCTCGATTATAGCCGCATGAGCCAACTGGGCCGCAGCAATCAATACCCTAATCAAAATACCCGCAACACCAACTTTAACACTGGCTTCTGGATGCAAGGGCAGGGCGGGCGTTATCAAGCTTTTTTGGCCGTAGCCAGCAATGCCATCGAGCAGGAAGACAATGGCGGGCTGGCCGTAGAACCCAATCTGGAAGGGCAGTTTGCTAGCCCCAGCTCGGCGGAGGTATTTCTGAACAACGGCCAAACGCGCTACTCAAGTGCCGAATTGGCTTATACGCAATACTTTCAGCTCGGTGGCAAACCCGATTCGCTCAAGGGGCTTACCCGCGCCTTTACGCTTTCGCACCAGGCATTGCTGGGCAACTATCGCTACAAGTTTTTTGATGATAATGTACTGACGGACAATGCTTTCTTCGAGTGGTTTCCCATCCTCGGCGGCGACGCACGCGGCGTGCGCCATTTTATTCAGCATCGAAAAATAGAAAACAGCTTCCGGCTCAGCACTTTCCGGCTGCGCGCCAAAAGTGCCTCCGAAGCCAAAAGTGAGCGCGACCTTTTAGAGGCGGGCCTCGTACACACCCTGCACCTGCTTGGGCAAGAACCCCGCGATTCTACGCTCAACAACCTCTTCCTCACCGGCCGCTGGAATATCAGCTTTGGCGAGCGCATGCGCCTCGAAACTTACGGGCACCTCGGTTTGCTCGATAATGCTGGCGACTACCGGGCAGAGGGCAAACTTTTCCTCGATTTTGGTAGCATTGGGCAGTTGCGCGGCGAATTTATCAACCAGTTGTATGCGCCTACACTCATGCAGCACCGCTTTTTTGTATCACAACGGCCCGTCTGGAACAATGATTTTCGCAAAACCCTTTCTACTACGCTTGGCGGCACTTACACCCTGCCGCGCCTACAATTAGCACTCACCGGGCGCTATCATTTACTAAATAACTTTATTTACTTTGATACAACCGCTGTGCCACAACAAACCGCTGCGCCAATCAGTATTTTACAATTTTTAATACAAAAAGACTTCCGCGTCTGGAGATTACACCTCGATAATACGCTCGCTTTACAAACGGCTTCCTCAGATGTGGTGCGGCTGCCGCGCATTTTTGGCAAGCACAGTTTTTATTATGAAGGCTTCTGGTTTGGGGTGCTGGACGTCAAGCTGGGGATTGATTTGCGTTATAATGATACCTTCGCCGCCAATTATTACAATCCCGTCACCGGGCAGTTTCAGTTGCAAAACCGCCGCGACGCTGCATTCTATCCCGCCGTGGATGCATTTTTTACTATGCGTGTAACTAAATTTCGGGCTTTCGCCAAAATGGAAAACCTGACCAATACCTTGCTCACCGATCGTTTTTTCTACCAAACGGCTTTCTATGCTCACCCGCCCAGTGCTTTTCGTTTTGGCATTAAATGGCGGCTGGTTGATTGATACTACTTTGGATTGCCCCATCCTGCTTATGCATTGCGAAAAGCGAACCTGCCAGAGGTGGACAGGCAGCAAGTAGCGAAAAGCGCTATAATACCGATTTCAATTGAATTTCAATTGAACGTGAGGTGTTTGTTTGTGTTTAAAATTCTGATTTTCAATACCTTAAAAAATCGTAAATCGTAAATCGTAAATCGTAAATCGTAAATCGTAAATCGTATAATACCAATTTCAATGAGTTGTGACGTATTCATGGTTTTACTACTGTTTGACTATCCATGCAAGTCACCGTTCGCTGATAACCAGATCGCTGTTACATTGGCACAATATCGCTATCTTTTGAAAAATTAACGAAGCCTTATTATCTTACAGCATTTTCTATACATTCAAAACCCGATTCCGGTATGAAACCTAACCTGCTTTTTATCTTAATGTTTTTGCTTGGCGCGCAGTGGATTTGGGCACAAGGCACCCGATTGCTACGCCAACCTACCGTCAGTGAGCGGCATATCGCGTTTGTGTATGCGGATGACCTCTGGGTCGTGGACCGCGAAGGCGGTGATGCCCGACGGCTGACTTCATTTGAAGGTACTGAGAGTTTCCCGCATTTTTCGCCCGATGGTAGTATGATTGCCTTCACTGGGCAGTACGATGGCAATACCGATGTGTATGTCATCCCGACGGGAGGTGGCGATCCTCGGCGGCTCACTTGGCACCCTGGTGTGGATATTGCACAAGGCTGGACGCCTGATGGCAAGGAGGTGCTGTTCCGCTCCAATCGCGCGGGGGCACCTACGCGCACCATGCAGTTTTATACAATTGGTCTTACTGGTGGCTTGTCCAAAGCCCTCCCGATACCGCAGGCGGCGTTCGGCGATCTGTCGGCTGACGGCCGCTACTTGGCCTATACTCCGATTCAACCCTGGGATCCTGAATGGCGCAATTATCGCGGCGGTACGGCCCAGCCCATCTGGATTGTGGATTTGCAAGATTTTTCGCTCAAACAAACGCCCCGCGCCAATGACGAGCGCCACCAAGACCCCGTCTGGTACCAGGGTAAAGTTTATTTCCTCTCGGAACGCGATTTTGCTAATAATATCTGGTCGTTCGATCCCAAAACCGACGAGCTGCGGCAGATTACTTTCCATAAAGATTTTGATGTAAAAAGTATAGACGCCTGCCAGGATCGTATTGTCTATGAACAAGGAGGCTACCTGCATCTGTTAGATCCGGCTACGGGCAATGCGAAACAACTGACCATCGAGGTGCGCGGCGACCTCAACTGGGCACGCCCGCGCTGGGAAGACGTGCGCCCCAATCAGTTGCAAAATGCTTCGCTTTCGCCTACCGGCAAACGGGCTTTGTTTGAATATCGCGGTGATATTTTTACCGTACCCAAAGAAGATGGCGACTGGCGCAACCTGACGCAATCTTCTAATGCCGCTGATCGCTACCCGGTGTGGTCGCCCGACGGGCAGCAAATTGCTTGGTTTTCAGATGCTGGCGGCGCGTATCAATTAGTCATTTCGGACCAAATGGGTTTGCAGAAAAAAACGATTGCTATTCCCAATCCGACATTCTTCTTCCGGCCCGAATGGTCGCCCGACGGCAAATTCATTGCTTTCACGGATACGCATTACAACTTGTGGTACACCGACATTGCCACCGGCACTACCCAAAAAATAGATACCGACGGCTACGCACATCCGAATCGCACGATGCATCCGGTTTGGTCGCCAGATAGCAAATGGGTGGCTTACGCCCAATTATTGGAAACGCAATTCAAGGTTATCAAAGTGCATAATATCGCTACCGGTCAAACCCTGCAACTCACCGATGGCATGGCCGACGCCATGTCGCCAGCCTGGGACGAGAGCGGCAAATACCTGTATTTTTTAGCCAGCACCGATTATGGACTAAATACCGGCTGGTTGGATATGAGCTCTTACAATCAACCTGTGACACGGGGCGTCTATGCTATCGTGCTCGCCAAAAACGAGCCGTCGCCGCTCGCGCCCAAAAGCGATGAAGAGGAAGCCAAAAAAGATAAGAATGAAGATAAAGACAAGGACAAGTCCAAAACCGTGACCGTGAGCATTGACATGGAAAGTATTGACCAGCGGATCATTGCCATCGAGGTGCCCTTGCGCGACTATGCCTTTTTGGTGGCTGGCCCGGAGGGGCACGTTTTCTACGCCGAAAATATCCCTAATCAGCCGGGGCTGGTGCTGCATCGTTACAGCTTCCAGGAGCGCAAGGCGATAGAATTCCTCTCGCCGGTCAGTAGTGTTTCGGTTTCGCACGATCGGAAGCAATTGCTCTACGGGCACAATGGCACCTGGGGTATTGTAAAAACCGACGGCGGCGCGGTCAAGTCTAATGATGGTGCGTTGAAGTTCAATCTGAAAATGAAAGTAGAGCCATTAGCCGAATGGCGGCAGATGTTTGATGAAGGTTGGCGCTTGCAACGCGACTTTTTGTACGTGGACAACCTGCACGGCGCACCCTGGAAAGACATTTATACCTGGTACAGCCCTTGGTTAGAGCATGTGCGGCATCGCACCGACCTCAACTATCTGCTCGATGTGATGGGGGCAGAGATTGCCGTTGGGCATTCCTACGTCTCTGGCGGCAATTTTCCGGATGTAAAAACGATACCCGTTGGCTTGCTGGGTGCCGATTTTGAAGAAGTGAACGGTTTTTATCGCATTGCCAAAATATACACCGGCGAAAACTGGAATCCCGATTTGAAATCGCCGCTCTCGGGCCCGGGGCTTGATGTGCGCACTGGCGATTATCTATTAGAAGTCAATGGTGTAGCGCTGCGTGCGCCCGCGAATCTGTACAGTCTTTTTGAAGGAACCGCCAACCGGCAGGTGCAAATCAAGGTCAACAGTACGCCCTCACTGCAAAATGCGCGTAGCCTAACGGTAGTGCCAGTGGCCAACGAAGCACAACTGCGGCTGCGCGACTGGGTAGAAGGCAATCGCCGCAAGGTGGCAGCGTTGTCTGATGGAAAATTAGCTTATGTTTATGTGCCCAATACCGGCGGGCCGGGTTATACCTATTTTAATCGCTATTATTTTGCACAACAAGACAAACGCGGCGTAGTCATTGACGAGCGCAACAATGGCGGTGGCTCGGCCGCTGATTATATGATTGACATCATGGCGCGCAAACTGCACGGTTATTTTAATAGCAAGGCTGGCAACCGACGCCCTTTCACTACACCTATGGCCGGCATTTGGGGGCCTAAAGTAATGATTATCAATGAGTCAGCAGGCTCGGGTGGCGATTTGCTGCCCTATATGTTTCGTAAAATGCAGTTGGGCACGCTGGTAGGCACCCGCACCTGGGGTGGTCTGGTGGGCATCTGGGATACGCCGCCGTTGGTGGATGGCGGCCGAATGCTCGCGCCACGGGGCGGTTTTTTTGATACCGATGGCAACTGGGCAGTGGAAGGGGAAGGCATTGCCCCCGACATCGAAGTGCTGCAAGAACCTGCGAAAGTCATCCGCGGTGGCGACCCGCAATTGGAGCGTGCCGTGCAAGAAGCCCTGAAACTGCTCGAAACCGAAGCGATTGAACTAAAACCGGAACCTGCGCCGCCGGTGCGGTACATGCGCCCAAAGGGATAAGGATACGCATCGTTTTTTGATACTGAATGGCAGTAGTTTTTCGGGCGGGAGATTGCTGCCATTCTCGTTTTTTACAATGTTATATTTATCTTGAAGCGTCTTTGCGAAATTTTCAAGCATTTTATAAATTCAATAAACCACATGACCACATTAGTGATAGGGGCAAGCGGGGCCACCGGAAAACATTTAGTCGAGCAATTGCTGAACGCAGGGCAACAAGTCAAGGTGATAATACGCCCATCGGCAAACATACCAGAGAGCTGGCAGCATAACGAAAAAGTGACCATTATTAAAGCACAAATCACAGACATAGCGGTGGCCGAAATGGCAAATTACCTAAAAGATTGCAAGGCTATTGTCTCTTGTCTTGGGCACAATCTGAGCTGGAAAGGCATCTATGGGAAACCCCGTAAATTAGTGACCAATACGGTTCGATTAATTTGCAATGCCATCGAGAAAGCCGCCCCGGAAAGCCCCCTCCGATTAGTGCTGATGAATACGGCTGGCAACCGCAACCGAGACCTCCCTGAACCTGTTTCCTTTGGGCAAAAAATTGTAGTTGGGCTAATCCGATGGCTACTGCCACCTCATTCGGATAACGAACAGGCGGCAGACTTTTTGCGCACACACATCGGACAGCAGCATCCATTGATTGAATGGGTGGTGGTGCGACCAGATACGCTGATCAACGAGGAGCAAGTAAGTACATACGAACTTCACGTTTCGCCTACGCGGAGTGCTATTTTTAATCCTGGTAAAACCGCCAGAATAAATGTGGGGCATTTTATGGCCACGCTGATAACGGACCCTGATAGCTGGACTAAATGGCGAGGGCAAATGCCCGTGATATATAATAAACAGGATTGAAAAAATGTATAATAATAATAGCATGGTTAAAAATATTATACGGTATCTTATGCAAAAGTGAATAGGCTACATTTGCAGGATTGGGTAAATTTTTAATTATAAAAGTGCATAAAATCATACATACAAGAACAGCATACCCTCAATGAATGTACATTTACTATCTATCGGCGACGAGCTCCTCATCGGACAAATCACCGACACCAACGCCGTTTGGATCGCACAACAACTCAACCTCGCGGGCGCGCGCGTCATTCGCAAAACGACCATCGGCGATACCTTACAGGACATCCGACGCGCCATCGGCGAAGCCCTCACCTCTGATGCCGATATTGTATTGATGACGGGCGGCCTCGGGCCCACCCCCGATGATTTGACGCTCGAAGCCATTGCTGGTTTTTTTGGTGTAGAAATGGTTTTTCATGCGCCGACCTACGACCGCATTGTGCGCCTGTTTGCTGCCCGCAATTTCCCTGTGCGCGAGTCGCACCGCCAGCAGTGCTATTTACCTGCCAATGCTACCGTTTTGTTCAATAAAATGGGTACTGCGCCCGGCACTTGGTACGAAGCCGATGGCAAGGTGCTGGTATCCATGCCTGGCGTACCCTACGAAATGCAATACCTCATGGAGCAGGAAGTGCTGCCACGCCTGCGCGCGCGCTTTACTGGCCTGCCCATTGCGCACCGCACCCTACTGACGGTTGGTACCGGCGAGTCGGAAATTGCAGCCCGGATTGCTGATTTTGAAAATAGCCTACCCCCCAACTTGAAGTTAGCCTATCTGCCCAACCTCGGGCAGGTGCGCCTGCGCTTGACGGGCACGGGCCCCGACGAAGCAGCCCTGCATCAATTGCTCGATAGCAAAGCGGCGGAATTGGAGACGCTTATTCCAGAAATCGTTTTCGGGCATGGGCAGGAAACACTCGAAGCTGTTGTAGGTAAAATGCTAATGGACCGCCAGCTGACCCTTGCTACCGCCGAAAGCTGTACAGGTGGCTATTTGGCACATCGCATCACGACGGCGCCGGGTGCTTCGGCATATTTCTATGGAAGCATCATCGCTTATGATAATAAACTGAAAATCAATTTATTGGACGTGCAACCTGCCACACTTGCCCAATGGGGCGCTGTGAGCGAAGCTATTGCCACCGAAATGGTGCAGGGCGCGCTACGTGTGCTTGGCGTGGATATTGCCCTTGCTACCACGGGCATAGCTGGCCCCGACGGCGGCACTCCAGATAAGCCCGTCGGGTTGGTTTGGTTAGCTGTTGGCAATCGGGAGCGCATTGTGACACGTCGAATCATTAGCGGCAAAGACCGAGAAAAAAATATCCATTACTCCGCCATCATCGCGTTAGACATGCTGCGGCAGTTCATATCGGCAGAATAATTTTTGTGCATTAGCGCATATTTACATTGTAAAAAGTAAGGCGGCATTGTTATTTATGCTATTCTATATAGCTGTTCGCTATTGGCTGTTTGCTTTTCGCCACGCAGATTGCAGGATATAATACGATTTACGATTTACGATTTTGTAAAGCTTTGAAAAACAATATTTTGAGTACAAATAAGTACGTCGTTTCCAATTGAAAAGGATATTACTTCCTTCAACCCTTCAACTTTTCAACCCTTCAACTTCTCAATCCTTCAACTTTTTCCTCCCTTTTTTAAACCGCCCGGCGCCTTCCTTCCGTAAGTAAAAGCATCACAATTAAAAACACACAATCTTATGAAACTCTCACAATTTTTCGCAACACTAATCATGGTAGGACTGCCGCTGCTACTATGTGCGCAAAGCCCGATTAACGGTTTTATGCAAGGTAAAGGCAAGGGCAACGTAGTGGTATCGTACTTTTCAGAATCGTATGATGAAGTTTTTCTCGTGCCGCAGAAAATTCAGGGCGTGCCGGTATTCGATGAAGTAACGCTCAATAGCGTAAGCCTTTTTGCTACTTATGGCCTCAGCGATCGCCTCGATGTTATTTTAAACCTGCCGTATATCACGGCTAAGGGTGCCGCCAGCGAGGCATTGCTCAACGATCTCGGTTTTGATGGCGAAAGAAGCGGGCTACAAGATTTATCGGTCTATTTGAAGTACAATCCGCTCGATTACAAAGTGGGCGCGGGTACGCTGCGCTTCATCGGGGCGCTGGGCTTAGTGACCCCGCTCAGCAACTACCCCGTGAACGAAGGGCTGCAATCTATTCTCGCTATCGGCAATCGCGCTACCAGCCTCAATACGTTCTTGCTGGCGCAATACCAGATGGACATGGGCTTGTTTGCAAGTGCACAGGCAGGCTATAGCTTGCGCAATAATGATGTGCCCAATGCTATCCTTTCGGAAATAAAGGTTGGCTACGCCGGAAAATCGTTCTACGCCGATGCCTGGATGGGCAGCCAACGTTCGACCAGTGGCGTGGACATACTTGGGCTGGGTTTTCAGGGCTTCTTCCCAGAGACGAAAGTAAATTATACCCGCGCCGGTATCAACCTCTTCGTGCCGGTAGCTAAAGGATTCGGTATCTCGGCAGGAGCCAATACCTACCTCAACGGACGCAACGTAGGCGACGCCACCGGTTTCTACGGCGGTATCGTACTTTCTTATTAAACATTTACCATTCGGTAAAATAAGTACATTAACAAACTAAATAAAATTTCGACTTATGAAAACTCGTAATCGTTTTCTATACGCATTCTATGCACTTTTTGCAATAACTTTATTCACCGGCTGCCAAGAGGATTATAATGATATCGAGCCGACCATTGCTGGTATTGCCGTAGCCAACGGTAGTTTTAACCTGCTGGAAGCAGCAGCCATCCGCGGTGGCGTGGCGGTAGTGCTCTCGAACGAAAACCCCAACGACCCCAACGGCAGCTACACGGTATTCGCACCAACCGACGAGGCTTTCGCCAAATTAGGTCTCAACCGTGCGGAAGACCTCGCGGTGCTGCAAGTGCCTTTCCTCACCAGCACCCTGCTGTATCATGTATCTAACGGCGATTTGCTTAGCAGTAGCATTCGTGCGGGCCTGAGTTCGCCGTCTTTGCTGGGGCCCAATCGTCGCTTCATTGAGCGCGGCAATGATTTGTACATCAACGGCTCTAAAATATTGGCTACCAATGTGAATGCTGCCAACGGCACGGTGCACGTCATTGACAAAGTAATGTTGGCCACCGGCGTAGATATTGTACAATCGGCTATAGCGCTGAGCAATGCGAATGTCTTCATAGTACCCGAATTGTCCTTCTTGGTGGAAGCGGTGTTGTACGCAGAGCTGGCAGGCGCGCTCACGCAGTCGCCGGGCAGCCCGTCCTTTACGGTCTTTGCCCCTACGGATCAGGCCTTCCGCGAGTTGGGCCAGTTGTTGGGCGTACCCCTAGAGCAGCCTGCCGATATTCGTAAGTTGCCGAAAGAAACGGTTACAGCAGTATTGCTCAATCATGTAATTGCCGATGGTGGTCGTTTCACGCCGGAGTTAGGCTCTGGACCGACAGACCCGCTGGGTGGCGTATCGCTCAATCTGGGTGCTTTTGTGGACGGTGCCCTCACTATCCGTGGCAATGGCAATATGATGCCCGCCAACATCGTCATCCCCGACGTACAAACTACCAATGGCGTGGTGCACGTCATTGACCGGGTACTGCTACCCTAAGTTTTGAGTAATGGGGCATTATGGTTTAGAAAAGTTGAGAGGTTGAAAAGTTGATGGGGCGAATAGGGGAATAGGATAAATAGAGGAATAGGAGTTAGAAAGGTGTAAAGGTTTAGAGATGTAGGGTATAAGGCATGCTGAGTGTGGCGAACAGCGAAAAGCAAATAGCAAACAGCGAACAGTACCCCGTCCTAAAGTCTGGCATCTAAAAATCTGGCATCTGGTATCTGAAATTTATCATCTATTATCCAAAATTTAATCATTGACAATCAACAACTTACGACTTTCATATTAAACATCATTATGTCTGCCCCTTATAAAAGTAGTAAGAATTAGGTTTGGGAGAACAATACTTCATGCAGTTGTGTCACACCAAAATGGTGCGGCACAACTTTTTTTATTTATACCAGTAATTTGCCGTGAAATTTAGCCCGTTAGTCTATTTTATTACAACGGTAAGATGTAAATAACTTATTTTCACCAGGTTCCTTTTTTTTATTAACACAAAATGATACGATACATGAAGCACCTGATCCCAATTCTCTGGCTGCTGCTAATAGCTACGGCTACCGCTGCGCAAAAACCGACCGACAAACGCCTCGCTGGCATGGATACGCTCGTGCAACGCCTACTCAAGGAATGGCACGCACCGGGCGTGGGCATTGCTGTGGTAGAAAAAAACAAAGTGGTATATGCGGGCGGCTTTGGCTTCCGCGATTATGAAAACAAGCTACCGGCGGATGGCAATACGCTTTTCGCAATTGGTTCGTGTACCAAAGCTTTTACCAGTGCCCTGCTCGGCAATTTACAAAATGAAGGCAAGCTCAAATGGGATGAAAAGGCGAAAACCTACCTCCCAGAAGTTGCATTTTATAATGATCTGCTGACGAATAATATCACCGTTCGGGACCTCACCTGCCACCGCACGGGCATCCCGCGCCACGATTACTCCTGGTATTTGAATCCGACTACCCGCGACAGCCTCGTGATGCGCATTCAGTATCATGAAAATTTTGCCGACCTGCGCGAGCGCTGGTATTATAATAATTTCATGTTTTTATTACAAGGTGTTATTACGGAGCGGATTACCGGCGAAACTTGGGAGCGCAACATTCAAAAGCATTTCTTCGAGCCGCTGGGCATGAAAACCTCTAACTTTACACTCTGGGATGGCAAGCATAACAACGCCGCCAAAGGCTATGAAATAGTGAAAGATAGTATCATAAAAAAGAAAGATTATTATAAAATAGAAGGCATGGGCCCGGCGGGGTCTATCTTTTCCAGCCCAGTAGAAATGGCCAACTGGGTGCTGACCTGGGTCAACGGCGGTAAATGGAACGGCAAGGAAATACTGCCAGAAGCGTATGTGCGCGAGGCTATAACGTCACAAATGGTGGTTGGTGCGGCCTTACCCAATGCCGACAATCCGGACGTACAATTTTCCAATTATGGCATGGGCTGGTTCTTACAATCTTATCGCGGGCATTATATGGTACAGCATGGCGGCAATATTGACGGATTCAGTGCTATGACAGCCTTTTACCCTTCGGATAGTATCGGAATTGTAGTATTGGTCAACCAAAATGGCTCGCCGCTACCGGGTATGATTCGCAATTATATTGCGGATAAAATGTTAAACTTACCGCACCGCGATTGGCATCAGCAGCTCAAAAAAGCGATGGCCGAGGCGAAAGCCGCTGCCAAACAAGCCGAAGCCGCCCAGTCGGACAACCGCAAGCAGGGCACGCGGCCCTCGCATTTGCTCGCAGAGTATGCCGGGCAGTATGAGCATCCTGGCTATGGGGCGTTTCATGTTTCGGTAAGAAATGATTCGCTTATGATGTCTTTTCGTAATAAAAGTGCAGATTCTTGGTTAGAACATTATCATTATAATGTTTTTCGCCCCAAATTTTTAACGGATGATTCGGAAGAAAATAACTCGCCCATTCGCGTCAGTTTTAATATAGACATGAAAGGCGACATCGAGTCGGCTACGTTGGTCGGTGTAGAGCCTGCATTAGAAAAACTGATTTTCAAAAAGCAAGCCGTGGCCGTAGCTGTTGCCAAAGCCGATTTGGAATCCTACCTCGGTGAGTATGAAATGGCGGGTATGGCAGCGAGGGTCTATCTGCGCGGCGAAAACATGCTGATGCTATTCGTACCCGGTCAGCCGGATTATGAAACGGTGCCCATTGGCAATCACGAATTCAAGCTAAAAGTACTCGATGGCTACAGCATTCGTTTTGAAATGAATGCGGATGGAAAGGCCGGAGCCGTCTATTTTATTCAGCCAAACGGCACTTTCAAAGCGATGCGTAAGTAAATAATAAACGGGGAGTGGATTAATGCCCACTCCCTGTTTTTATAAGCACTTGGACGTAATTATTTTCGACGTTTAAAATTACAAATATCTGATTATCAGATTTTTAATCATTTAGTTAATTAACAAACAACATTAACAAAACAGCAAATAACAAAATAACAATGCCCCATTACTTATTTGGTTTTATTACAATATTATAAGCCCGCCAGCTTCCGCAAATTAATACCTTTCAAGGCCTGCCGCAGGTCTTTTTCCGATACATTTTCTCCTTCAATGCTCAGTACAAAGCGATTGTCCACTAAAACATTCACCTGCCCCGACTGCGTATTATTATCATATTGTTCAAAAGCCTTATGCCCATCTATCACGGTGGTGCGCTCGTAGCTGCCATTGGATTCGCGTTCAAACTCCATGCTGGCCCACATCGCCAGCCCGGCCAGCGTCAGCGAAGAGCTGCCTGCGTCCACTAAAGCTACGCTCAGGCGTTTGTCGCCCATTTCGTATTCTGCTTTGGCGGTCGCAATGCTCAGCCCTTGCAAACCCGATTTTTGCCCTTCGATGCTGCTGCGCGGTATGCCCACTAAGCGTTCGGGGAGTAAGGCCTGCAACTGCTTGTGGTCAGCCGCTGGTTTGGCATCTGGCTCGCCTTTTTCTAATTGTTGCAAAGCTTTTTTCACTGCCTCTTCCGGCGCGAGATTGGCTACTGCGTCGTCCGCTTCGTCTTCCTGCCAGAAAGTAAAGCCGGAGTCATTGGCATTGTCGGCGGGTGTTTCTTTTTTACCACATTGATAACATGTAATAACGGTGATAAACAATAACAAAAAATGATGCATTTTCATAATAAATAATATGCTTTTGGGTGAATAAAATGTAAAATAGTTGATGCTTTGGCTATTAAACTTGACAAATATACAAAAGCAACTGCAGGGATTCTCAAAATATTGCCCTTTTGGCAGGGAATATTACAAAACGCCAATGATTATGTACCTTTGCCCGCGTCAATTATTAGCACAGCATATGGACAAACACAGCTTTAATAAATTGTTGCATGACTACTGCGCCGCGCACACTACACCGCCCGACCCAGTGCTGCAGGCCTTAGAGCGCGAGACCCACCTGAAAACCCTCGCCCCACAGATGCTGTCGGGGCATTTGCAAGGGCAGTTGCTCCAATTGTTGAGCAGCTTACTCCAGCCGAAATCCATACTCGAAATCGGCACCTTCACCGGGTATGCAGCCATTTGCCTTGCGCGCGGGCTGGCACCAGGTGGGCGGCTGCACACCATCGAACCCAATCGAGAATTAGAGCACTTGATTCGCAAGTACATTGCCTTAGCTGGGCTGGAAGCCGCCATTCAGCTGCACATAGGCCGGGCCGAGGAGATGATACCTGTTTTAGATATTTCGTTTGATCTCGTATTTATTGATGCCGGCAAACAACAGAACGCCTTTTTTTACGATTTAATCTTCGATAAGGTACGCCCCGGCGGGCTGATCCTAATTGATAATGTGCTTTGGGGTGGCAAAATCGTCAACGAACGTGCTCATGACGTCGATACACAACTGATTCGGACTTTCAACGACAAAATACACGCCGACGAGCGGGTAGAAAATATCATGCTGCCCATACGCGACGGGCTATTGATAGCTCGCAAGCATTAGTGGTGTGGTAAAGGTGCGATTTAAAATTTTCCAAGCATCCACCAGAAATGGCAAAACCCCTTATCTTTACCTCAAAATCGCCATTATGTCAGCAGACAAACGACTCTTTCTGCTCGATGGGCACGCGCTGGTGTACCGCGCCCATTTTGCTTTTATCGCCCGACCGCTCATCAATTCTAAAGGAGTGAATACATCCGCGGTGGCGGGCTTCACGCGCACCCTCTGGGATTTGTTGCAAAACGAAAAACCGACCCACATCGCCGTAGCCTTCGACCCACCGACCGATACTTTCCGCCACACGATGTTTGCCGAGTATAAAGCCAACCGCGAGGAGCAACCCGAAGATATTCGCATCGCCATTCCTTATATTAAGCAATTGTTGGAAGCATTTAAAATTCCCATCCTTTCGGTAGATCATTTCGAGGCCGACGATGTAATCGGCACCTTAGCCAAACAAGCAGAAGCGCAAGGCTATCAGGTGTTTATGGTCACGCCCGACAAGGATTTCGGGCAGCTCGTATCGCCCAGTGTTTTTATGTACAAACCCTCGCGCCAAGGCAACGGCGTGGAGGTGTGGGGCGAAAAAGAAGTCACCGACAACTGGGGCATCGCGCGCATTGAGCAGGTGGTGGATATGCTCGGACTCATGGGCGACAAGGTGGACAACATTCCTGGCATTCCCGGTATCGGCGAGAAAACGGCCGCGAAATTGCTGGCAGAATTTGATACCGTGGAAAATCTGATTCAAAACGCGGACAAGCTCAAGGGCAAACAGCGCGAGCGTGTGGAGGAGTTTGCGCAGCAAGCTTTATTGTCTAAAGAATTGGCAAAAATTGACATCCAGGTACCTATCGCCTTCGATGAGCGCGCCTTTCTCATTGACCCACCCGACCGCGAGGCGCTGGCAGAATTATTTAAAGAACTGGAATTCAGAACCTTAGCCCGTCAAGTGCTGGGTGAAGAAGAAGGTGAAAACACCGCCAGTCGGGCATCGTCGTCTGGAGGCAGGCAGGGCAGTTTGTTCGACCACGACGAGGGCAGCGCCCCGCAAGCATCCGCGCCAGCCGCGCATTCGGTCGCCGATAAAAATATGCACAATACGCCGCACGAGTACCATTTGATAGACACCCCAGAAACCCGTAAAAACTTGATAGACAAATTATTACAGCAAAAAGAATTGTGTTTTGACAGCGAAACCACCGATGTGGACGCCAATCAGGCGGAACTGGTCGGGCTGGCTTTTGCCTTCCAACCCGGCGAAGCTTACTACGTGCCTGCACCTGCCGACCAAGAAGCGGCCCGACAATTGGTGCACGAATTCCGTCCGGTTTTTGAAAATTCCAACATTCGTAAAATTGGGCAAAATATCAAATACGATGCACTCGTGCTGAAATGGTACGGCGTAGCGCTGCACGGCGCATATTTCGATACCATGATAGCGCATTATTTGCTGGAGCCGGAGATGCGGCATGGCATGGATTACCTCGCGGAAACCTATTTGAAATACCAGCCGGTGTCCATCACTTCGCTCATTGGCAAAGGCAAAAATCAACGCACCATGCGCGACATTGGGGTGGAAGAGGCGAAAGATTACGCGGCCGAAGATGCCGACATTACCCTGCAATTGCAACAATACCTCGAACCCCGCCTGCGCGAGGAAGGCTTGGAAAAATTGTACCTCGACCTCGAAGAGCCAATGATTCGGGCCTTAGTGGACATGGAGTTTGAAGGCATTCGCATTGATGCGGATTTTTTGGCGGCCTATTCTCAAGAACTCGATGCGGAAATTATACAGCTCGAAGCACAAATTTATAAAGAAGCTGGCTTGCAATTCAACATCGG
Source organism: uncultured Saprospiraceae bacterium (assembly GCA_937872385.1). Classification (GTDB taxonomy): domain Bacteria; phylum Bacteroidota; class Bacteroidia; order Chitinophagales; family Saprospiraceae; genus JADJNW01. The sequence continues at coordinate 23,309 of CALMSO010000093.1, read as the reverse complement.
ATCGCCCAAGCAAGTGGGGGAAGTGCTATTTGACCGGCTGAAAGCCCCCGGCGGTCGAAAGACCAAAACCGGGCAGTACAAAACCGACGAAGATGTGCTCAGCGACTTGGCTGCAAATTTTCCAGTAGTAGCTAATATTTTGAAATACAGGGGTCTAAATAAATTAAAATCTACTTATGTGGATGCCCTGCCCCGCATGGTCAATCCGCGCACTGGGCGCATTCACAGTTCGTTCAATCAGGCATTGGCAGCCACCGGGCGCTTGAGTTCTAACAATCCCAACCTGCAAAATATTCCTATCCGTACGCCAGAGGGCGCGCGCGTGCGGGAGGCCTTCATTCCAAGAGATGACAACCATGTGTTGCTGTCGGCGGATTATTCGCAAATTGAGTTGCGCCTGATCGCAGAAATCAGCGGCGACGAAGCCATGCTCGAAGCCTTCCAATCGGGGCAGGACATCCACCGGGCCACCGCGGCCAAAGTCTTTGAAGTGCCTTTCGAGGAAGTGAGCACCGAGCAACGCTACCGAGCTAAAACAGTGAATTTCAGCATTATATATGGTGCAGGAGCTACTAATTTGTCGCGCCAACTCGGCATCAAACGCACCGAAGCCAGCGAGCTGATCGAGCAGTATTTTAAGCAATACCAGGGTTTAAAACATTATATGGACAACGTGGTGGCAGAAGCCCGCAAAAACGGTTATGTGACCACCCTCATGGGGCGGCGGCGCTACCTGCGCGACATCAATTCCAAAAGTTCGCTGGAGCGCAGCAACGCCGAGCGCATCGCCATCAATACGCCGATACAGGGCACCGCAGCGGATATGATTAAAATGGCAATGATCAACATTCACCAAACATTACAAAAGGAGCAGTTTGCCGCTAAAATGATTTTGCAAGTGCATGATGAACTGATTTTTGATGTGCCCAAAAACGAAGTGGAGCGCCTAAAACCAATTATCGAGGATAAAATGAAAAATGCTATGCCCCGCTTGCAAGTACCGATTTTAGTAGGTATGGGCGTAGGTAATAACTGGTACGAAGCGCATTAGGGGCGAGGTTCCCGTTCGGGTAATGTACCATTTACCAATTCCATTCACCGAAGAAATGATGCATAAAAATTAAATAACGAAATCACTAAATAACAAAATCACTAAATGAACTTAGATGCATTTGAAGTCATTGGCGGAAACCGTTTACAAGGCGATATTACTCCGCAAGGTGCCAAAAACGAAGCTTTGCAAATACTTAGCGCGGTGTTGCTCACCCCAGAGCGCGTGACCATCAGCAATTTGCCCGCTATTCAGGATGTGCGACTGCTCATCGAACTGCTGCAAGGCTTAGGCGTGGAGGTGCGCCAACAAACCGAAGACACCTATGCATTCGCCGCGAAAGAGGTCAATCTTGACTATCTTTACACCGAAGATTTTCGCAAAAAAGCCAACCGCATTCGCGGCTCGGTGATGCTCATCGGCCCGCTGCTGGCGCGCTATGGCAAGGCGGTACTGCCCAAGCCGGGCGGCGACAAAATCGGGCGGCGGCGCCTCGATACGCACCTGCTGGGATTAGAAGAATTAGGCGCAAAGTTTGAATATAATGAAACGCTGAATTATTATAATGTAACTACGCCTCAGCTCAGAGGTAAATACATTTTAATGGATGAAATATCGGTGACGGGTACGGCAAATGTAGTAATGGCAGCGGTTTTAGCAGAGGGTATCACCGAAATTTACAATGCAGCCTGCGAACCCTACGTGCAGCAATTATGTAAAATGCTAAATAGAATGGGCGCCAAAATATCGGGCACCGGATCGAATTATTTAGTCATCGAAGGGGTAAAAACCCTCAGCGGTACCGAGCACCGGATGCTGCCCGACATGATTGAAATTGGCAGTTTTATTGGGCTGGCCGCCATGACGCAATCGGAAATTACCATCAAAAACGCACAGGTGCATGAGTTGGGCATCATCCCGCGCATGTTCGAGCGCATGGGCATACAAATGGACATCCGGGGCGATGATATTTACATTCCGGCGCAGGACGAATATGAAATCCAGAGCTTTATGGACGGCTCCATTATGACTATTTATGATGCGCCCTGGCCGGGCTTTACACCCGACTTAATGAGTATCATGTTGGTACTGGCTATTCAGGCTAAGGGCAGCGTACTTATTCACCAAAAAATGTTTGAAAGCCGCCTATTTTTTGTGGACAAACTCATTGACATGGGCGCGCAAATCATCCTTTGCGACCCGCACCGAGCTACCGTTATTGGGCTGAACCGGCGCTTTCAGTTGCGCGGCATTGAAATGACATCACCCGATATTCGGGCGGGCGTAGCCTTGCTGATTGCCGCACTATCGGCGCGAGGGCGTAGTGTTATTAATAATATTCACCAGATTGATCGGGGCTATCAGCGAATTGATGAGCGGCTGAATGCCTTAGGTGCTGTGATTCGTAGGGTGTAAAATGAGGGTTGAAAAGTTGAAGGGTTGAAAAAAGTAATATCTTTTTCAATTGAAAATGCCGTATTTATTCATATTCAAAACCTTGTTTTTCAAACTTTTACAAAATCGTAAATCGTAAATCGTAAATCGTAAATCGTATTATATCCTGCTATCTGCGTGGCGAATAGCGAAATGCGAACAGCGAAAATAACAATATTCTATTACTTAATATCATGCATATTCTTATTATAGAAGACGAACAACCGGCCGCCAAACGCTTGCGCAATTTAGTAACGGAGTGCCGGCCGCAGGCCTTCGTGCTTGATATGCTCGACAGCGTGGAACGCGCCGTGCAATGGTTGCGTACGCAAGCAGCACCAGACCTTATTTTTATGGATATTCAATTAGCCGACGGGCTGAGTTTTGATATTTTTCAGCAGGTTGCTGTACAATCGCCGGTAATTTTTACTACCGCTTATGATCAATATACCTTGCGCGCTTTCAAGGTGAATAGCGTAGATTATTTACTCAAACCCATTGACCCAGACGAATTGGCTGATGCTTTTCGTAAATTTGATACGGTATTTGGTCAAAAAGTTAATTATAACCTGCAAACCATTCAGCAAATGATGCAAACTATGACACAACCGCAATATAAAGAGCGCTTCATGGTGCGCGTAGGGCAGCAAATGAGTTATATCACCGTGGCTGATATTCACTATTTTTATTCAGAAGATGGGCTGGCTTACGCCAAAACGGTGGATAATAAAAAGCACCTCGTGGATTATACCCTTGAGCAATTGGAAACGGCGCTCGATCCGAAGCAGTTTTTCCGCATCAATCGAAAGGTGATTGCGAGCATTCAGTCCATTCAGAAAATTGCCCCTTATTTCAATAGCCGCCTGAAATTAGAACTCCGGCCGAAAGCCGATTTTGAAGTTATCGTAAGCCGCGAGCGCGTTAATGATTTTAAAAGCTGGTTAGATCATTAGCTAATAAGTAATGGGATGTTGTTAATCATTAATCATTAATCAAAATAGCGATTTTGCCTTTGATAATCAGTCTTTTATGCTTTATTAAAACTAAAAATAGTTATACTTGAGTGCTTAAACCTGTCGTTTTTTAATATACTAGTTAAGCAATAGTTACATGCATTATAACAAAACCATTTAGTGTGTTTTGACAAAATTTTATAAACTTCGTAAATATAAAAACCAGCAAATTATAAACAGCAAGCCCCGCCGATATAATGAATTTCAATAAATAATAATGACGTACCGCCATTGAAATCCATATAATTAGACGGGGCCCGAGCAGCCAGACGCAGCTTTTATTCAATTACAATAGTCGTTTCTTGGACTTGTCCGTCTTTTTCTATCAACAGTTTGTAAGTACCTTTATGCAAATAATACTTGCCATTGTCGGCTTTGGTCACGCGCAGCGGTTTTTCGTCGGGCTTGCGTTTTTCGTTAAGGCTTTGGTTATAATCTTCGAGTAGCGCTTCTTCAAACGAAAGATCGTACTCAGGATAGTTTAGCCCCGGCTGCACTTCGGCGGTAAAAGTAGCCATAGGCAGGCCCGCAGCAGTGCTGACCGTACCATTGATTTTGCCAGCGCTATTCGCGTAAAGCGGTATTTTCACCGCCGGTTTAAGCTCGCCCCACCAGCTAGAAAAGCCCCAGCGCGGATTGTGGCGTTGTTTTTCTATATTGAAAATGACCAAGGGTTTGTCCATCAGCTCAGCGGTAAGCTGCTGCAATTCGCGGATATTGCCAGTGTACAAGGAGCGCCCATGCGTACCTACGAGTATCTCCTTGTCGCGGTTTTGAATAACTAAATCGTGCACCGGCGCTGCGGGCAGTCCTTTATTCCACAGCATAAAATTAATGCCCCGATTGACAGAAACATACAGCCCATGGTCGGTACCGACGTACAGAATATTAGCATTGGCGGGGTCTTCTCGCACCACATTAACCGGCTCTAACGGCAAATCATTGCCTATTTTGCGCCAGGTTTTGCCATAATCTTCCGAAACATAAAGGTAGGATGTAAAATCATCCCAACGGTAGCCATTGAGCGCTACATATACGCGACTCTCCACATGCGCGGAGGCTTGTACGCGGCTCACCCACATATCCTGTGGCAGTCCAGCGGTGACATTCCTCCAGGTATGGCCGCCATCGGGTGAAAAATGCACCAGCCCGTCGTCGGAGCCGGTGTAGAGCAAGCCAAATTTAAGTGGTGACTCATGAATGGTAGTCAAAGTACCGAAAGCGACATCGCCCTTGCGGCCGCCTTTGGTCAGATCGGCGGAGATTTCAGTAAAATCATCGCCTTGATTGAATGAACGGTGGAGCTTGTTGGAGCCCATGTAGAGGATGTCCTGATTGTGAATGGATAAATGAATGGGCGACTGCCAATTCCAGCGCAGGGGGCGCTCGCCGAGCTGTGGCTGAGGGGTGATGCGCTTGCGCTCGTTGGTTTTGGTATTGATACGCGAATAATTGCCAAACTGAAAACCGGTGTAAACCGTTGCGTTGTCGCGGGTATCTACGGCTACTTGCATCCCGTCGCCGCCCAGCAGCGATTTGTAGGGGTATTGCCCAGAAGCGTGCCAGCCTGTGTTGCTCCTGTAATTGCTGGGGCCCATCCATACGCCATTGTCTTGTAAGCCGCCATATACATTATAGGGTTTAGCCATATCTACAGCTACGGCATAAAATTGCCCAACCGGCGGCGTATTGCACTTGATCCAGGTTTTGCCATCGTCGTAAGAAATGTTCAAGCCCCCGTCATTGCCATTGATGAGGTGCCCTTCGCGGCGCGGATTGATCCAGAGGGCGTGGTGGTCGGCGTGTACATTATCGTTATCAATATTAATCCAGGTTTTACCGCCATCGTCGGAGCGCAAAATAGGTACGCCATAGGTGTAAACCTTGTTCGGATTAACCGGTGAGACATGCACCATGCCAAAATAATAGCCATAAGAGCTGTAAGCATCTAATAAATCTTTGTGGGTTTTGGCCCAAGTTTTGCCGCCATCAGTACTTTTATAAATTTCCAGCCCAATGACCGTAGAGCTGAGCAGAATGGAATTAGCATCTTCAACGTATTCTACCAAGGCCACCGGCTTGATTTCATTTTTTTTCACCATATCAATGACCTTGTCGGCGCTGTAGGTACGCGGAAAACCATTGCTTTGCAAATACTCGGCTACTTGATATTTCGGTAATTTTAGAAAATCCTCGGTGCTCATCTCGCGCAGCATCTCGCGGGTCACCACATCGGGGTCGGGGTCTGCTTTGGGCCGAAGATTATAATTATCCACCGCTGCGTACAGCACAGTTTGGCCCTTGCCTTTATAAGCACTCAGCCCAATACGCCCTACGAGTTCGCCCTGCGGGAAACCACTGCTGGCATTCGTGAGCAACTTCCAGGTGTCGCCACCATCGGTACTTTTATAAATGCCAGTGCCTTGGCCGCCTTCTACAAAATTCCAAGCGCGGCGCTCGCGCTCCCAGGCTGCAGCGTAAAGCACGCGCGGGTTGCTGGGTTCCATAATAAGATCTACAGCACCTGCATTTTCATTGACGAAAAGGGTCTGTTTCCAGGTTTTGCCGCCATCGGTAGTTTTATACACGCCGCGTTCTTTATTGGGCGAGTACAAATGACCAAGAACAGCTACCCAAGCGATATCCGGATTGGTAGGGTGCAATATAATGCGCCCGATATGATGGCTTTCGCCCAAACCAAGATGCTGCCAAGTTTTGCCGCCATTGGTACTTTTGAAAATGCCCGTACCGGCATAGGAAGAGCGGCTGGAATTGACCTCGCCGGTGCCCACCCAGATGGTGTTGCGTGCCCAATCCACGGCAATATCCCCAATGGTCATTGCCATTTCCTGATCGAACAGTGGCGTGAAAGAGTGCCCGTTGTTGACCGTTTTCCAAAGGCCGCCCGAAGCATAAGCTACATAAAAGTGCGTTGGGTCAGTTGGCGACACATCAATGTCCGTTACGCGGCCACTCATAATGGTCGGGCCGATGCTGCGCCATTCGATACCATTCAAAAGCGAAGCTTGCTCAAGTGCTTTGCGTTGTGCAAAACTACTAATCCGCTCCTCACCCGGCGTGGGCGGCGGCTGAAGCAATTGTGCTTGCCCCGACTGTGTCAGCAGCAAGCAGAAAAAGAAGAATATTAGTCGCATGAAATCGTTTTTATTGACTTTGACCATTTGAAAGTTATTATTTTTCCAGCCGGAAACGATTTACTGTTTTTCCAGGTTGGTTGAGTAACAAAACCGCTAAGCACATTTTGCCGTGCACCACCATTTGAATACAACCATACAAAATAGCTTTTTATGCGAATATCGGGTTCAAATGATTAATACCATTTGCGAAGCCCGATTTACGATTTTGTAAAATTCTGAAAAACAAGCTTTTGAGCATAAATAAGCACGTCATTTCCAATTGAAAATAGTATAAAGCATCAGGCATACGTAAAAACGAACCCCAGCGGGGTGACATGTTACACCAACATAGTGCCACCCCTTTCGGGATTAACTCAATATTCGCATTTTTTATGATGCATTATAACTTTTAAACACTTTGCTGTTGATTTTTTTATTTGCTCGTTTTGATTTTATATACATAAAACGTTGATTTATAAATTTATAAACAATACGAAAATTTATATATTTTATATCCTTCATCCTTGATTTTTCAATTAGTTATAAAATATATGTATTTCAGTTGTTTTTAAAAGAAATGTAAAGTTTTAAAACGATAATTTTTAATAAAATATTGATAATCAATAATTTAGATATTAAATAGTTTTTTCAATAATGAATATCGCAACTTGGTTTAGCTAATGAATTTCCTTTTAGCCCTTTCTGGTATCTCACGTTTGGCATTGAGCATGGTATAATACTGATAGCCAGATCACTTGTTACATTGGTATTATTCGGGGTTTGCTATTCGCTATTCGCGGTTCGGGGTTCGCTATTCGCTATTCGCTATTCGCGGTTCGGAGTTCGCTATTCGCGGTTCGGGGTTCGCTATTCGCGGTTCGCGGTTCGCGGTTCGGGGTTCGCGGTTCGCGGTACATCTTGTCAGGGCAATTTTGTCACCTGAATCTGTTTATGGCACTTCATTCAACGCAAAACAAGGTTTTGATGCTATGCACCTGAAAAAATGGCAGCCGAAGATAGTTTGGCACATTGTATGATGAGAGGGTAGTGACTAAAATTTTATGGTCTAACCAATTCAATTCGAAAAAACTGAAGAAATTATGAAGCCTATCAACGACAGAGTAGTTGTGAAGCCGGCTCCGGCAGAAGAAAAAACCAAAGGTGGTATTATCATTCCGGATACGGCTAAAGAAAAACCGCAAAAAGGCGAAGTGGTGGCCGTTGGCCCTGGCAAAGACGGCAATCTGATGACAGTACAGATTGGCGACACCGTGCTTTATGGCAAGTACGCTGGTCAGGAGTTGCATTACGATGGCGAGGATTATCTCATCATGCGCGAAGATGATATCCTGATTGTACTTTAATTTTTTTCAAAAAACACTAAAAACTAACAATCCAAAATTTCAAGCAATATGGCTACGAAAGAAATTAGCTTTAATTCAGAAGCGAGAGAAAAGTTAAAAAGCGGCGTGGATGCGCTGGCCAATGCGGTTAAGGTGACCCTCGGCCCTAAGGGGCGCAACGTGGTGATTCAAAAGAGCTTCGGCGCTCCACAAATCACAAAAGATGGCGTGACGGTGGCAAAAGAAATAGAGCTACCCGATCCTGTAGAAAACATCGGTGCCCAAATGGTGAAGGAAGTGGCATCGAAAACTGCCGATGTGGCAGGCGATGGCACCACTACGGCGACGGTACTGGCGCAGGCTATGATCACTGCGGGTTTGAAAAACGTAACGGCGGGTGCTAATCCGATGGATCTCAAGCGCGGCATTGACAAAGCAGTGAAGAAAGTCATCGAAGACCTCAGCGCACAATCTGAGCACATCGGTAGCGATTATGAAAAAATCAAGCAGGTGGCTACTATTTCTGCCAATAACGAAGAGGAAATCGGTGCGCTGCTGGCCGATGCCATGAAGCGCGTCTCGAAAGACGGTGTCATCACGGTAGAAGAAGCCAAAGGCACCGACACTTACGTGGAGGAGGTGCTGGGTATGCAATTCGATCGCGGATATTTATCGCCTTACTTTGTGACCGATGCAGATTCGATGACAACGGAATACGAGCATCCCTATATCCTGATTTACGACAAGAAGGTTTCTAATATGCAGGACATCGTGCCGATTCTGGAAAAGGTAATCGGTGCTGGACGTCCGCTGCTCATTATTGCCGAAGATGTAGAAAGCCAAGCGCTGGGAGTGCTGGTAGTCAACCGTTTGCGCGCTAACCTGAAAGTGGTAGCCGTAAAGGCTCCGGGCTTTGGCGACCGTCGCAAGGCGATGCTGGAAGATATTGCCATCCTGACAGGCGGTACGGTTATCAGCGACGAAAAAGGCTACAAATTAGAAAACGCGGAGCTGTCGCACCTCGGTCAAGCTGAGAAAATCTCAATTGACAAAGACAACACGACCATTGTCAACGGTGGCGGTCAGGAAGACCAGATCAAGGCGCGTATCAACCAGATTAAGCAGCAAATTGAAGCGACCACTTCGGATTACGATCGGGAAAAGCTGCAAGAGCGTTTGGCAAAATTAGCTGGCGGCGTAGCCGTACTGTACGTAGGCGCGCCGACGGAAGTCGAAATGAAAGAAAAGAAAGATCGCGTGGACGATGCCCTGCACGCTACCCGCGCCGCAGTGGAGGAAGGTATCGTAGCTGGCGGTGGCGTGGCGCTGGTGCGCTCCATTGCGGCATTGCAAGACCTGAAAGGCATCAACGAGGACGAAACCATTGGCGTACAAATTGTCAGAAAAGCGTTGGAATCGCCCTTGCGTACCATTGCTGATAATGCTGGCGCAGAAGGCTCGGTCGTATTGCAAAAAGTACTCGAAGGCAAAGATAGCTTTGGCTACAATGCCCGCACCGACCAGTACGAAGATCTGAAAAAAGCCGGTGTAATTGACCCGACCAAGGTAACCCGCATCGCGCTGGAAAACGCAGCTTCTATTTCTGGTATGGTGCTCACCACTGAGTGTGTTATCAACGATAAGCCCGAAGAAGGCGGCAACGGTATGCCAGGCGGCGGTATGCCGGGCGGCGGCATGGGCGGCATGATGTAATATCAACGCAAATCAATAAACTTCAAGGGCTGGCGAAATATTCGTCAGCCTTTGTTCGTTTTCGGCTACAATTCTTCTATTTTACAAACAGAAAAACCAATGCATGTACCTATGAGAAAATACCTTTTAGTGACTTCACTCTTCCTCTTGTACGGCGGCATCGCTACGCAAGCCCAGCAAGCGGCCAGCGCGGACTTCGGCCGCTATTTCCAGCCGATGAAAAAAATCGGTGATACCTTGTTTTTCTCTCTGACCGAGCCGCGCGGCATGCGCGCTGACATCATTCCTTACGCTGTTTTTACGACCAATATAGACGTACAGCTTCAGCAAAATATTGACTACCTGCTCGATCCGGAAGAGACTTCCATTGTGGGCTTGAGCCGCTTTGCACTCAATGACGAATACGACGCTTACATCATCGGAGTCACGGTTTATTGGTTTGGCAACCAGTCTTTACTGATTGTTAATAAAAAACTGAATTACGTAACCGCGCTTATTCCAGTATCACAGTTTTATGGCGGTGATGGCGGTCAGGTGTTGCGCAATACTTGGTTTTTTGACTATAATGGCGATGGCAAAAAAGACCTGCTCATCCGCGATTCGGCGCACGCCCTGCGCACCAACGAAGCCGGCGAGATGGAGGACTCCTACGAAGAGTTCGTTTCTTTGTACCTTTGGCAAAGCGATGGTTTCAAACCCGCTAAGCTTTCCGCTGCCGACGAGACGCGCCTAATTCGCCGTTTCCCGATTGATTGGGACTGGTAGTTAGAAAAAGCCTTTGGCCACCAATCCGTGTCCTTCGCCACCAATAGTGAGCCGAAAACCCAAAGAGGCGGAAATCTGATGCTGGCTGCGCCGATTGGCCTTTTCGCCTTTTTGATTAGAAAGATCCATCAAGTCGAAAAAACCTGTGCCACTTACGAAAACTTGCCCGTGTTTGAGCACATTTTTGGACAAACGCGCCCCGAAAACCGGGCCGATGTGAAAAGCGCGTCCGCCCACGTCTTCTGGGAGCAGCACCTTGCTGGTTTCGGCCATCTCTTGCAGCCGGATGAGCTGGCTGGCGGTGAATTCGTTCCGGTCGGCGATGCGCCTGATTTCATCGTTGAGATGGGTAAAAAAACCTGCTTCGCTTTCTGAGCGGCCAAAGCTCCAGTCGAAGCCCATACGCGCTCCGGCATATATTTCGTGATCGAAAGCTTTGGCAATGCTGCCGCCGCCTGCGCTGTAGCCGGTTTTGAGGATGTTCATCTGGTACTCAAGATGGGTGTGGATGCCTCGGTTGCCTTGCCGAAAATAGCCGGGCCCAATGACGTATTCAAAAAAATGCCGTTGCAGAGCCAAATCGGACGACTCGCCAAACCCATAGCGCACAAAGACTTGTAAGATGGTTTTGTTATAACCATTTTGCCCATATTTCTTGCCCAAATTGATATCGTTGAGCGGCTCGTTGGCGCCTTGCAGTAAAGCCTCGATGGATGCCCCCAGCCGAATCAGGTTCCACATGGCCTGAAAATGCGGATTGGAATGCAGCGTTGCTCGGTCGTCTAAAGCGAAAATCGTCACCGTTTGTACCCCAATGTCCAATTGGGCATCATTCATACTCAATAGGTAGGTGTTGCCTTTGGTCCCTTTGGGGGCAGCATTGCTAAAAAACTGCTGCCCGCTCGTCCAGAACGATATAGCAGAAAATGCGCATAAAAGTAGAAGTTGTCTCATGTGTATGTTATTTTTAGATGCCAGATGCCAGATGCCAGATGCCAGATTTTAGATGATAGATTTTAGATAATAGATGATAGATTTTTAGATGCCAGACTTCAGGACGGAACACTGTTTGCGGTTTGCTATTTGCTTTTCGCTGTTCGCCGCACAGTCAGTAAGCGTTATATCCTCCTCAACCTTTCTTCCTCCCCAATATCCCCCAGCGCATCCCCGCGTAGCCGTAGGCTGAGTACATGGGCTGTACACCCCGGATGGACGTGTGCCGCTGCATACTTAGCTCAGTACCAAGTAGTAATGAAAAATCGCCACCAAAATTGACCGGAGTTTCTACCCTGGTAAACCAACCTACTGAGGGGACTGTGCGCGGATCGCGGAAACGCCCAAAGACTACATTTTGAATGGCGACGGCTATCTTGTCGGTTGTATTTTCTACCCGACTAAGCAGGCTACCCCGCACCAATTCGCTCAGCCGCTCGCTTACAAAAAGGATGCTGCCGAGGTCCACTACCGGCGAAGGATCGGCCGTGAAGCGCACGCCTCCTACAAGATGCAGCCCTACAGAGCTGTTTTTGCCCCATTCTATCAGTTTCGCATCGGGTAGTAGCAATTGCCCAAGGTCTATATAGCCTTCTAAGTCGTACCGATTATTAAAAAAAGGCTTCACGCGAATCTCGTCGAGCGCAGCCATGATGGCAAGATGTTCCGCCAGTTCCAGCGCATCACCGTTGAGCGCTAAGCGGAGGGACTTGACCTGATTTTTTAGTTTTTTTGATTCTTCCGGTGTAGCCAGGCGCGGGTCGGAAATGCTGAAACTGCCGCCAATAAAGCGATACCGAGCGTAGAAACGGGTGGTTTGCACATTGCGGGTCAATTGTTTTGCCAATTCGCCATCCACTTCAATGCGTACGTCCGTAAAGAGGCGCTTCAGCCAATTGGGGCCATCCAGCCCGAAACGGGCAAAAGCGGTATTGACATCGCTTTCGGAAATGGCTAACTCGGAGAAGCCGACAATCTCCGGCAGGCTACCCCGAAAGGAGGTGCGCGCCACGCCAGTGTAGGTCTCAACGCCAGCGGCAAAATGCTGCGCCAAGAGTACGTTTGACATTGATAATAAAAAAAATGCGATAAGCAATATTCTCATAATCAGGTTTTTATCGCACCAGCGTGAGGTCGCCAGTATAAAATTTTTCCACACCATTGCCAAAGCGCACCAGCGCATGATACATATACACGCCCGGCGGTGCGGGTTTGCCGCGGCAGGTTCCGTCCCAGCCTTGTGCGTCGTCGTTTGGCAGTATTTTTTCGGTTGTAAACAGTACGTTGCCCCAGCGATCGAAAATTTGCAAACGCTCGATGATTTCGCCGGAGCCATTGTCGCTATACAAAGTAAATTGATCATTGACGCCGTCGCCGTTGGGTGAAAAAGCGCTGGGGGCGTATAAATCACCGATTGCGACCGACAAAAAGAAGCCGTCGGAAGCTCGGCAGCCGCGCGTGTCCTCCACGATGATGCGTACATTGAGATTGCCAGCGGCATTGAACGAGGTGCTCGGGCCGCCAGAGTTGATGTCTATGGGCAGCCATTCGTAGGCACGGATGTTGCCAACGGTATTGGCAATGAGCGTTATCGGTGTGCCGGGGCGCACTTCGAGCGAGTCTATGTTGAGCGTTACGCCCATCGTATCGGGGGGGACAATGGACACCGGCGTTTTTTGGGTACAGCCCAGCGCATCTTGTACGATGACTAAGTAGCGGCCATAAGGCAAATCCCGGAAGCGTTTATTGACCGAAAAGGTTTCGCCACCGTCAATGGAAAAGATGAGCGGCCGATCCGGGTTGTTGCTTTGTATTTCAATGGCGCCTAAATCTCCGGGGCAGCGGGGTTGTTCGGTGGTCACCGCCAGATTGGGGCCTTCGGGCGCAGGCAGCCTGATGTCAGTGATAGCGGTGCAGCCCGTCGGGTCGGTCACGCGCACCTGAAACAGCCCACCAGTTGCTGTAGCAAAATAGGGCCCGACCGCTCCGGCCGCCCATTCGTAAAGATAGGTTTCTGGGGCTAACTGCACGCGCGTGCTGTCGCAGCCTTCTTCGATAAGCAATGCTAATTCCGGCGGTTCATTACCGTTGATGTAAATGGAATTTATCGTTTCACAGCCTTGATTATCAGTTATTTGCAATGAATAATTGCCAATATTTACCACTTGAAAATCCGGCACAGTGGGCGGGCTGAGCACTGCGCCCTGCGGATTGCGCCAGATGATTTGGGTGTAAACGCTGTCGTTGCGCAATTGTAAAACGAGCGAATCGCCGAGGCAAGGCATGGTAAAGTCTATTTCTGGGTCGGGCGGCACGTGCACGGTTAGTAGCAAGGTATCGGTATCGGTACAGTTTTGCTCGTTGACAGCATTTAGAATATAAAAACCAGCCTGTTCTGGGTTTGCATTTGCGAAAAGCAGCACCGAATCGCGCACGATGGTGCCTGCTGGTGTCTGCCAGTAGTGTCCAAATCCACCGGTACCTGCCAGCTCCACGGGCTCGTCTTGGCACACTGCTACGTCGGCTCCGGCTGTAGCAAAGGGAGGATTGGTCACTTCGACCGAGTCCACGCGGGTGCAGCCCTCGTCGCGTAGGGTAAGGTAATAGCGGCCAAGGTTGCCCGTCAGCGCTCTGGAAGTATTTGGCGTGCTGGCTGTAAAACCTTGCGAATTGCTCCAGCCTACGGTCAGTTGGTCTGAGAAACAATCAATTGGAATTTGTGCTTGCAAATGCAGGCTGTCATTTTGACAATCTATCTCGAAACGGGTCGTAATGGGGCAATTGGCTATAATTTGCGGGCAAAGAATATGCGTAGAAAACTCGGTGGAAGTAATATTGGGGGTATTGAAAATGCTGTATTGCACCTGCCAGCCAATGGCGCAGAAAGGAATGCGGCCGCTGATACGCCCCACGCCACGCAAGCTTTGCAAGTTGCCGGTAAGCCGAAAAGGCGGCTGGCCAAAACCCTGTAGCCACATATCCATTGTATTGCGATTGTTCACGTTTTGTACTTGCAGCGCGCCATTATCCACTAATGCGAAGCCTTGCACACATTCCGGGCAGTTGCCAAAAGCCATTTCGCCGAGCAGTTGTAGGCTGCTATCGGGTAGGATAGCAAACACCCGCGTCCGGTCCACCTGCTGCGCTCCAAAAGCGTTGATATCCACGTAGAATGCCTTCAGGAGGCTATCTTCGCTGAAGTATTCGGTGTATAACATCGAATCGCGGGTAGGCACATCCGGCTCGTTCTCATTTTGGGGGTCTATGTAGGAAAAACCACAGCGATCAAGCGGAATAATTCGTTGCGCGGGCATTTTCTGTACGGCAAGGGCAATAAAACCCAACAGCAAAACGTATTTGCCACTATAATTGCTACGCAGCTTTCCCCCCCTCAGCGTGCCAAAGCAGGTGCAAAGAGCTTGTAGAGCCATCTGGTACAACCATTTTCCCATATTCATCCTTTGGCGCTTGCGAGCCGGCTTTGCGGTTTGTAATTTCAGGTTTTTACAACTCATTAGAAAAAAAAATATAAATAAACCTTTCATCTATGTACGCACACTCGGATTTTCAGCGTTCAGTAGGCTGTCGGAATATCCGGCAACTGCCTTTTTAAAGTTGGAGTCGTCTGGAAAAATTGACCTGCGGGTAAGTAAAAAAAAGCCAGACATTGCAGGCGATTGGAGATTATGACTGTAGATGCCGGTAAAAGTAAGCTTTTTTCGCGGATGAAAGCGATGAATGACGCGACTTTTTGTGCAAAGTACCGGCAATAAGGTCGGTTTGCTAACAAAAACAGGGAACACAAAGCGGCGGGCGTGTTAAAAAACATACATTTTTCTTCTATTGGTCAAAATTTGTTTTATTTTTGAGGCGTCCGGAATAGCGTTTTGCAACTATTTTCATGGCAATTGTTAGCCAATAGCAAAACCCCCTAACTGGACTACTGCACTCGCTATAACAAATCTGACCGGGGCGCCTCCCGCTACTATCTCATCGCCTAATTCCCGAAAAAACGATTGTAAAAGTGTAAATTGTTAATAACTGATAAACAAGGGAATAGCATTCAAGCATCCAGCAATCTGTTTGACTAAGGTCCGACATCTGTCAACCGGCATCACTATATAAAAACAAAAACATTCATACATGAGGAAAATTGCCATTTTGTGCACTGTATTGGCGTTCAGCCTGTTCGTGGTTACTGTTGCATCCGCACAGATTAAAGGCTTTTTCGATAAGGAAGAGCCGGATTTTCGCGCCACCATCCTGCCTACCGAAGAAGCAGGCACTGTACTGCTCGTTTTTTACTTTACACACAGCAAAATCAATGCCTTAGAAGGCTCGCTCTGGATGAAAGACCAGGGCACCAGCCTATCGGGGAGTGGCGAGCCTACCATGCTGCGGGGCTTACAAACATTGGGCAATCGCCAGCAAGATACCCTGCGCATCAGCGGTCTGAAGCAGATGCATTTTTATACCTTCGGAATGGATTATAAAACCTCCACTTTGGTGGCGTCCAAATTTGAAAGTAAAGTATTGGTGGGTAGTTATCGGTACGAATATGTGCCCGGTGCCAAAGCGCCGTCGCAACCCGCAACCCGCGAAGCACTCGCAACCCAATCGCCTAATCGCCCGGCTACGGTACCTTGTCAAAATCCTGATCTGTACGTGCAGGTGGACCCCAATGGCTATTGTGCCGCCGCCGACCGCCCGGCCATACGTTTGCAATGTCAAAATTGTACGGGCACCGAGTGGACTTTCAGTGTAGAATTGCGCAATGCCAATACCAATGAAGACTGGCGTCCTCTGCGCACCGACGGGCGGATGCAAATCGCAGCGGGCAATGCCCCTCGCACCGAGCCGCTGTGTAGCTTGCGCCCTGGGGTGTACTATGCGCGGGTGCTGGCCCAAGGCGAGAACTGCTCGACGCCGGTTATTCACAATGTAAATATGGCCATCGCCATCGCCGACCGCAGTGTGCTGCTGGAAACCACTTCGGCGTCTCAATCTTATCAACAAACGCAAATGACCGCCAAATCGCCGACTGCACTGCCCGATACCTGCGTGGTAATGGCTCGGGCTGGCTTGTATGGCAATACTATTCGCGGCACGGTGGAGTTGGCGACCAATTCGCCCTGCGGTACGCTTGCGCCTTTTGCGGAAGTGCATTATGTGCACCCCGGCTATCGGGATATTGCCGCCGAGCCAGTACAACTGCGAGCAGGAGCCATTGCGCCGTTTGAAATTTTGCTCGATGAGCGCGACCTCAAGCGCAGTATTCAGCCGATTCAGGTAGTGACTTACGTTAAACCCGACCCATATTTGCAGCCGTTTCCGATGGGTGCCTTCTGGATAAAGGCCGGAGATCCAACTCAACAAGCTGCACCTACCACCCTGGCTGCTAAAACACCCGTCCATACCAATGTGCCTGCGCCACCGCAAGCCTACAGCCGCGAAGAACTGTTCGATACGCCGTCTATCAGTCAGGATATTGAGACCATCAGCGTGCGGGCCAGCGACCCGAATTGCACCCCCATTCAAGAGCTGAGCTTAGTATATATGTCAGGTCAACCGGACAAACCACTGTACGTTTCCTGGCTCAATCCGCGCTGCTGCCAGTCGGAGGGCTGTCGGTATTCTATCTGGGCTGGCGAAACGCCCGATCGCCTGAAACTACTCATTGAAGGCAGCAAACGCGGTGCTGTTATCAAGGAGTTACTACCGGATATGCTGTCAACTGACCGTTATATTGAAATTGTTGTCAATACGTCTAATGGCAATCGAAAGGCCGCCTACGTGCTGGGCGAAGGCCCAAAGTACGGCATTGAGGAAATTCTGGCGTACCGCGACCGGCTCAATCCGCAAAAAAGCGATCCGGTTGTGATTGAAAAAACGACCAATGCGCAAACCGGCGAGGTCAGCGGCGATTTGGTGGCCCGTGGTGTACCGGCGGCAATGGCTGCTTTTGAATACGCCAAACCACAAAATCCGATTAGCGATTTTCAATCCTGCAAATACGAGCGCGAGACCCTGGTGCTGGGCGATAAGCCCATCGAGCCGGGCAAAAAACTGTTGATTCAATACGATTTTTCGGACAAGAACTACCGTTACACGCTCTATTTTCAGCCGGAAGGCAATACCGAATGGGTGCTGGCACCGGGCACGAGCGAATTGCAAAAAGAGCCGCGTTTTGACCTGGATATAACGCCGTATCATGCTGGCAAGTACGTTGTGTTGGTACGCAAGGCCAATTCTACCTGGGGCTGTTTGGCTACTACCCCCGAAAAAGCGGTGGAGGTGAAAGTGGTATCGCAATAGCCATATTTGTGATTCCCGAACGTAGATGTATGTTTTTTATAACCGGTTTTGCAGTTGCCTGCAAATGACTAAGAGTATGTTTAAAATTCGTTTTTGAAGTCGAAAATGGTCAGATTTGGGTTCTCACGAAGCGTTTTTTGAGCTGCATAGCAGCGCTACGGAGCGAGAAAAAGGCAAAGTGAGGTTCCATAGATGAGCATTTGCAGACCAAAGTATGAAATGTAAACATGCTCTAAATGCTACCCAGTACCGAAAACGGCTTAACATCGGCTTACACAAACATAAACTATGAAGAAACCTTACAAACCCCGGGGAGGTGCCCGGCGGATAAGGGTGCGGGAGTGTGTTCGCCCGTTTGCCCTGTCCTTGCCTGCCATATTGTTTTTCCAACTGTGCTTGCTCTGTCCCGGCTTGTTGCAGGGGCAAATGTCGGTATCCGGGCAGGTAGTAGCCGCCGATACCCGCACCCCGCTTGATGGCGTCAATGTGCGTTTGAAAGGCGAAGGTAGTGGCGTGACCACCAACAAGGACGGCTATTACCGCATCGAGGTGCGACAAAATTTCTATTCCACACACGCCAGCGACACATTGGTATTTTCCTACACCGGTTTTCGGACACAGTCCATTCGCGTCAACAGCCGCTCGGAAATCAACATCGCGTTGCTACCAGCCGTCGCTGAGATAGACGAAGTAATTGTGACGGGTACAGCCGCAGGGCGCTCAGCTAAAATCATGAGCTACTCGGTGGGGCATATCAATGCCGAAGCTTTGAATGTAGTGCCTGCGGCCAATGTCGGTATTGGTTTGCAAGGCAAGATACCCGGTTTTCGGGTCAATACGGTGAGCGGGCAGCCCGGGCAGGGTGCGTTTTTTCAGGTGCGCTCGGCTAATGCTATCGCCAATGGTCAGCAGCCACTGTTGATTGTGGACGGTATTTTTGTCAATAGCACGCTGGCGGATTTGAATGCCGAAGACATAGACCGGGTGGAAGTTTTGAAAGGCTCGGCGGGCACATCTTTTTATGGCTCGCAGGCAGCTAACGGGGTTATACAAATTTTTACCAAACGCGGCCGCCAGCTCAATGTGGGCGATACGCGCATTACGTATCGTAACGAAATCGGGGCTTCAGAAGTAGTGAATACGCTGAACCTCAATACGATGACGCACCGGGAAATCATTCGGGCGGAGGGGCCGCAGCCCGTGCTGGGCGACCCGACGGCGGCGCAGACCTTCGCCACGCCTTTGCCCAATTGGCAGGATTACCAACAGGAAGTACTTTTTCAACGGGGCGCTTTTCAGTCGCACCATCTCGCCCTGGAGGGCAAATCGGATCAGACCAACTTTATGGTTTCGGCCCAGCGCTTGCAGGATAAAGGCATTTTGCAAAATTTTGACGGCTACACCCGGCACGCTTTTCGTGCTAATGCCGATCATCTCATCAGCCGCAAGTTAGAGTTGCAATTGAGTTCGATGTATTCGACTTCTACCCAAGACCTGCTGGAGCCTGCGGCCAATGGCCCGGGCACTTTTTTGTCCAATACGCTATTGATAACGCCGATTTTTGACCTCGATGCACCCAATGACGAGGATGGCTCACCCCACGATTGGGAAATTGACAACACCGGAGCCGGCATTACTAATCCGCGCTACGACCGCGCCAACGCCAGCCAGACCGTGCGTCGCAATCGCCTAATGGGCAATTTTACCGCTAATTACTACCTCAACGAATGGTTTACCTTTAGCTATAGCGCTGCACTCGACCGGGCAGTGAATGATTTTGAACATTTTGTCCATAAAGGCTATCTGAGCACCAGTCCGCCACCGGGCTTCGGAACTGAGCTTACTGCTGGTGTGCAAAACAGCGCTGGCGGCGGGTTGCATCGGAGCAACCGGCAAAGCAGTTATTTTACTTCCCGGGCAGATGTCGCATTCCGGCGGCCGTTCATCGGTTTTAATACGGCACTACGAGCCAGCTTTTTGTACGAAGACCTGAGCACCCGTTTCAACGATGCCATTGGCGAAAACCTCGCCGTGGCGGGCATTCGCTCGCTTGACAATGTGCGCAACCGCATTTTCGTTGCCTCCGAGCGCCAAGATGTGGTGGGCTACAGCGGCTTTCTCATTGGCGATGCAGATTACAAACAGAAATTCATTTTCAGCGGGCTGTTTCGGAGGGAAGGCACTTCACTTTTTGGTCCCGAAAACCGCTGGGCAAATTATTACCGCGCCAGTGCCGCTTACCGCATGACCGAAGATATTCGCATCAAAGGCGTTCAGGAACTGAAAATCAGGGCTTCTACGGGTACTTCTGGTATTCGACCAGGTTTTGAGCAGCGCTTCGAGACTTTTGAACTTATTGGCGGCGTTACGACTAAAAATACCCTCGGCAATGCGTTTTTGAAACCCGCCTATTCTACCGAAACCGAAGTAGGCGTGGACCTGCGGTTCGGCAAGGCTTTTGCGTTAGAATTTAATTACAGTCGCATCGTGACCGAAGACCAGATTTTGCTGACGCCACTCTCGGCGGCCGCCGGTTTTCGTGGGCAGTGGCGCAACGCGGGCACCATGGAGGGCAAAGTTTTTGAAGCGGGTTTGAATACAGACCTCAAGCGACTTTTCAAGGTAAAAATACCGGATTTTCGCTGGGATGTGTACACCACTTTCGATCGGGTGCGCCAGCAAATTATACAATTGGACGTGCCAGCCTACGTGACGGGCCCTGGCATTGAAGGTTCTTCGCTGTTTCTGATGGAAGCCGGCCGCGCTTTTGGTACCATGGTCGGTGAGGTATTCGCTACCAAATTGAATCAGCTTTCGGCGCAGGAAAATGTCAATCCAGACGATTACACGCTCAATGCAGCGGGCTACGTGGTGCGCAAGGATCAACTTGGCACTCCCCAAGAGCGCCCTTACAAGCTGAGGGATGAAAATGGGAATCCTTTGGTACAGTCTATTGGTGATATTAATCCGGACTTCCGGATGGGCTTTGCGCATCATTTGGGGTATAAAGGACTGCAGTTATACACGCTATTTGACTGGAAAAAAGGGGGGCAGATTTATAACCTGACGAAACAATGGCTCTACCGGGATTTTCGGCACGGCGATGTCAG
The DNA here is from genome assembly GCA_937872385.1 of uncultured Saprospiraceae bacterium. Taxonomy (GTDB): domain Bacteria; phylum Bacteroidota; class Bacteroidia; order Chitinophagales; family Saprospiraceae; genus JADJNW01. The sequence continues at coordinate 2,435 of CALMSO010000093.1, read as the reverse complement.
CCAATATTCAGATATAGCGGCCGGCTTTTACGGCAGCGAAGGCTTGTACAATGGGCTGGTTGCCAATAACCATTTCGTGGAGGACGGCTCGTTTTTCATGTTGCGCGAAGCGGCGATTTCCTATAATTTTACAACCGTCGCTTTTGCCGAAAGCCTGCGTTTGAGCCTCATCGGGCGGAATCTATTTACCAAAACCCGTTATAGCGGTTTTCATCCGGACATTAGCAGCGTGCCCCGCGACGAGAATACCCTGAGCAACCGCTTGCGCCACGGACGTGGGAGTGATTTGCGTACGCCCGGTGGCGACCCCGGCGTGTTTTTTGTAGATGCGTTCAATTATCCGCTGGCGAGAACTTATACCTTGAGTTTGCAAGTCGTATTTTAGAATGATTGATATGAATGTATTGGATGTTGTTAATCAATGTTTTATGTGTGGTTGTTATAAAATTGTTTATGAAAAAAAACATCATTTCGATTTCTATTATAACGATGCTACTGGCCGGTTGTAAAGACTTGGACACCATTAATTATAATAACCCCGACCGGCAGTCGGTGCTGGCGGCCGGAGCCGATCTGGCGCCCGTGTTGCAAGGTGGCTACATTGCTTGGTGGCAAGGCGTGCATGGCCCGCACCCGGTGATAGCGCTGTCGGTGGCTGCAGATGCTTACAGTTTGCCTTGGGACAATTTCGGGGCGCAGCGTTTTGGCATGGAGCCACGCTCGGCGTATAATAACCAATTGAGCGAAACACTTGATTATAAGCAAATCGCCTTGGCTCCTTGGTTTGGTTGTCTGTCGGCAGTTTCCAGTGCGAATGATGTACTGGCAGCCTTGGAGGAGGGCATTACCATTGATAATGAGGGGCCACAAGATGCGATTGTACGGGCGGCGGCGCACCTGCTGCGCGGGCTAAGTTGGGGCTATATCGGGCTGGTTTTCGACCAAGGGCTATTGGCTGATGAAAATACAAATGTGACCGGTGAACTGCCTTTTTCGGATTATCCGGCGATGATTACAGCCGCCGTTGCCGAATTAGATGCTGCCATCGCCATCGCTGAAGCTGTGGGATCCGATTTTGTGCACAATTATTTCAATGGCGTCCCGCTCAATGCCGATCGTTTTGTGCGCCTGTGCCACGCGTATGCGGCGCGCCTATTGGCTCAAATGCCCCGCACCGAAGCCGAAAATGTGCAAGTGGACTGGCAGCAGGTGTTGATGCACGCCGAGCGCGGTTTAAATTTCGACTTCGCGCCAATGGCTGATGGGCGCTTCTGGACGAGCTACCAGCAGTACGCTTTCGCGGAAACCGGGCAGGGACCTTTCTGGGCGCGGCTGGATCAGCGCTTAGTACAAGCTTTCGACCCGGCACAGCCGGCCCGCTACCCTGAAGTATCGAAAGGGGAAGCGCCACTGACCAACCGCATGGCAACTTCTAACGACCGACGCCTGAGCACCGATTTTATCTTTTTGCCTTTCAATACTTTTCCCGTAGAGCGCGGCGAATGGCACTTTTCGCATTATCAGCACAATCGAAATATATCGCAGGAGGGCTTTGCGGGCAACGGCTCGTCGGGCGGCCCCATGCCTGTATTTTTACAAGCCGACTGTGACCTGCTGCGCGCGGAGGCGCTGGCCCGGCTATCGCGCAAAAATGAAGCCATCAGTGTGCTCAACGCCGGTACCCGCGTGACGCGTGGCAACTTGCCGCCTCTGAATACGACTGTCAACGATGCTACCCTGCTGCGCGCTATTCGCTACGAGCGGGCGCTTGAACTGCTCGGCACGGCACCAATGAGCCTTTGGTTTGACCGCCGCCGCGCGGGCCGCCGGCTCGATTTTACGGAATTAGACGATCTCGGCGGCTTGCAAAAAGGCACTCCAGCGCATTTGCCTGTGCCAGCGGATGAATTGACGGTGCAGCGACTCAATCTTTATACCTTCGGCGGCGCCCCCGACCCAGAGGGGATTAATCCGCATTGAGATAGGGGAATAGGTTGAATAGGGGAATGGGTTTAAAAGGGTTGAAAAGTTGAGAAGGGTTGAAAAGTTGGATGGGGGAATAGGGGAATAAGGGAATAGGGGAATAAGGTTGATGGGTTTAAGGGTTGAAAAGTTAAGTGTCCCGTAAAGTCTGGCATTTGGCATCTAAAATCTATCGTCTATCGTCTATCATCTAAAATCTAAAATCTAAAATCTAAAATCTGGCATCTAAAATTTGAGAATTACTAATAAGTAAAAAAACAACCCCGTAGGGGTGGCACATTTATAAAGACATAAAAAGTGGATTAAAACCCCAACGGGGTGACACTTTGCCCGTATGATATGCTATTTTGTTTTGAGTTTAAAATATTGATTACCAATATTTTGTGTATTTTTGTTAAAAACATTGTGTCAAATGCATCACCAACTAAATAAACAAAACGATGAAGCACAAA
>CALMSO010000092.1 GCA_937872385.1 uncultured Saprospiraceae bacterium | reverse complement strand
CAATTTTGATCTTATGCGGTTGTCAATTACCCGAATCTGGTTCATCATAAGTAACCCGAACACCATTATTTTGAATGTAAAAAATTATAACTTGCTAATAATGCGAATATCGAGTTAACCCCCAAAGGGGTGAAATATTTATAGTTAATTGATAATCAATGGTTTTGAACCCCAAAGGAGTGACACCGTGTTGGTGTAATAGGTCACCCCCTACGGGGTTTAAATCGCCTTTTTTATATCCTTATAATTATGTCACCCCGTTGGGGTTCGTTTTTACGTATGCCTGATGCTTTAATCATTTGAACCCGATATTCGTATTGATAATGAAAACATAACAACCTTCCCAATTAACAAATAACAATGTCCCATTACTTATGATACAAGTCAAGTATAATTGGCATACTATCGTATCAAAAAAGACCGCATCCTAAATTTACACCTTTTTTGTCGTAGCGAAAAACAAAAAATTGCGAAATCCATCCGGACAACTATATTTCGGGCAAAGTCACCATGAACGTTGCGCCGGCCTCAGGCGCGCTGGTCACTCGGATGCTGCCGCCATGCTGCTCCACGATAGTGCGCGTGATGTACAGCCCCAGCCCGCTACCTTTGGGCTTGCCAGATTGCGCGTCGCTCACTTGGGTGAATTTTTCAAAAATCATCTGTTGCTGCTGCGGATGAATACCGCGGCCATTATCTTGAATGCTTAAACGAGCCCAGACCCCATCACTTTGCAAGGAAACGTTAATTTTACCTTGCGCTGCATCGCAAAACTTAATAGCGTTGCTGAGCAAATTGACGACTACCTGCGTCAGCCGGTCGGGATGCCCCAGCACCTGAATGGGCACATCGGGCAGCACTAAGTGGCTTTCGATGTTCTTTTTTGCCATCATGGGTTGCAAGGCTTGGAAAGCCCGGCCCACCAGATCGTTCAGGTCGGTTGGCTGCCGCCCGTGGTTGTTGGGGTTGGTTTGTATTTTTTCAAGGTCGAGCACTTGATTGATCAGACGAGCTATGCGTTCGCTTTCGGTATTTATAATATTCAGAAATTCAAGCTGTTGTGTTTCCGGCAAAGACTTATGGTCTGATAAAATTTTCGCCAAGGACTTGATTGAAGTAATGGGCGTGCGCAGCTCATGCGTCACCGTAGTGATAAAATCTGCTTTCAGCCGGTCGAGTTCTTGCAAGCGTTCGTTGGCCAACTGCAACTGGGCGGTGGTCTGCTCCAGCTCTGCTGATTTGCGTTCCAGCGCTTTGCTGTATTGCATGATTTCGCGGGTTTGTTCCAATACGTTGAACATTTCTTCGAGGCTGATGGGGTCTTCTTTGGCAATGGAGGCAATAATTACTTTGGCGGAAGCCGCCCCAATTGCGCCACTCAGGTGGATCTCGGCATAACTGACCAAATCGGGCAGGGCAATTTTTTCCTGCCGCAAATCCATGCTGTGCAGGGTTTCATAATTCGACAATATTTCCGTGGCACGCCCCTCACCGAGAAAGCGATGCAGCAACACCGTAAGGTCTTTTACTTTAGCTCGGCGGCGCATGACTTCATAATCGCTACTGCCCGCGGCGTATTTGTCAATATCTACAAAGACATCGGCCTGAGCAATTTCGAGGTGGTTCTGGCTCGTATAAAGCGATACAAAAAGCAGCGTAAAACTATTGCCCAACAGGCTCCAGAATGCTGCGTGCGCAATGGGGTCCATACCCGACAGCCCGAACAGCGCATAGGGTTGTAAAAAAGCCAGTCCAAAAGCGCCGTTTTCCAATAGCTGCGGCGGCCACAGCCCAATTTCTGCCAATGTCGGTAATGGTAGTGTAAACACCCAAATGACAAACCCCACGCAGAGCCCGGCCAGCGCACCTGCTTTCGTAGCGCGTTTCCAGTACATGCCGACGAGCACACCCGGTGCAAACTGAGCAATGCCTACGAAAGACATTAAGCCGATAGACACCAGTGAATAACTCAGACTAACCGCCCGAAAAAACAGATACGCCAATAATAAAACACCGATAATACTAACTCGGCGAATGGCTATCAGGCGGCGCGTCAGGTCGGACCCAAGGTCATTGTCTATACCTTGCAATCGCAGTAAAGACGGCAACACTACATTATTGCTAATCATAATGCTTAGCGCAATCACGGCTGTAATAACCATGCTGGTGGCCGCCGAAAAACCGCCAATGGCGACGAATAGGGCCAACATCTCTTTGCCGTAAGCCAAAGGTATGCTCAATACGAATGTGTCCGGCTCTACCTGTGCGTTTTGAAAAATCAATACTCCGCCAATAGCGATAGGCAATACAAACAAATTGATAAGCAACAAATACAGCGGAAACAGCCACGAAGCGCGCCCCACATGCTCCGCATCTGTATTTTCTACTACCGCCACATGAAACTGCCGAGGCAGCAGTATAATGGCAAACATCGAAATGAGCATCAGCCAGAACCAGCTCCAGCCGTCAATGCCCGTTTCGGGCAGGGCAAAAAGTTTAGTGATGTCGGCACGAGCGGCGCCTTGTGCAAAAACATCGCCAAAACCGCGAAAAATGCCAAAAGTAACGAAAATTCCCACTGCCAAAAAAGCCGCCAGCTTAACGATAGATTCTAAGGCAATAGCTGCTACTAATCCTTCGTGGCGCTCGTTGGGGTCGAGGTGTCGCGTGCCAAAAAGGATGGTGAACACCGCCAGCGCAATAGCTACGTACAGCGAGCTGTCGAGGTGAAAGGGCGTATCGGCAGCCGCCGCATGGTTGGTCAAGATGTCAAAACTGATCACAATTGCTTTCAACTGGATCGAAATGTACGGTACAATGCCAAAGACCGCCACCAATGTAGCCACAATGCCCAAACTGGTACTTTTGCCATAGCGCGACGACAGAAAATCTGCCACCGAAGTAATGCGCTGCGCCTTGCTGATGCGGATCATTTTGCGCAGCAAAAGCCACCATACAGGTGCTAATAGCGTTGGCCCCAGATAAATTGGCAGGAAACCCGCACCGGCGGTCACGGCTCGCCCCACACTGCCATAAAACGTCCAAGCGGTACAATACACTGCCAGCGACAAGGCGTAAATCAACGCATTGCGCACGATGCTCCGGCCCTGCGCCTCTCGCCGCTCGGCGTAATACGCCACCAGAAACAGCAGCGACAAGTACAACAGCGATGTAATAATAACTACCGCCGCATTCATTTTACTATTTTAGATGTTATATCTTAGACACCCATCACCCATCACCTATTGTTCCGTTTTTCGACAATCCAACCAGTCATTACTATCAATAATAGCCAAACGACAAACAAATAACCAAACAAAAGCGGTACCCCCAGCACCTGCATCTCCGAACGGAAAATGCCGAGAATCGGAAAATTGAGCAGCACCGCCGCTAATAAAAATATGCCAATCAGCCGCCAAGATTTATCGTTTGCCATCAGCCATTTTATTTACCATTCATCATCTGTAATAATGTAGGGCGTATTAGCCTGCTTTTTATCAAAACCCATAAAAAGAGTAAGGCAAAAGCGCCCAGCCCCAGCGAAATCAAGTAATGCCCGTGCAATTGCGGCTCTACGAGCATTCTAAAATATAAGGTGCCCAATAAATAAACGACAACGAATATATTGGAAAATGTGCTGTACCTCATTTGTATAATGTTTTAACAAACTGGTTGAATAAATAAACCTCATTAACAGCTTTAGTAAATGACAGGGCGTTTTTATTTATCAATATATAAAATTGATCCAATTCACCCATCACCCATCACCCACTTATAAAAGCACTTTCATGCCCTATTTCAAGCCTCACTAATGCACATGTGCAGCGCCAGCCCCCCTCGGCACACGAATGTTTTCTACCATCTCTTGTACTTTGGCCGGTGGTGCAGGGGTAAGGCGCGACACGATGATCGTTACAATCATATTCACAACCATACCGACCGTACCGATGCCTTCTGGCGAAATACCGAGGAACCAGTTTTCCGGTTTATTAGCAAAAATCGGTGTAATAATAATGCCTTTATACGCAATGATATAACCAGCAGTGAATAAAATACCTACCACCATGCCCGCGATAGCGCCTTGCATATTCGTGCGTTTGTCAAAAATCCCCATCAAAATGGCTGGGAAAAACGATGCCGCCGCCAGACCGAAGGCAAAGGCCACCACTTCCGCTACGAAACCCGGTGGATAAATACCCAACAGACCCGCCAATACTACCGCCACACCTGCGGCCACGCGCGCTGCCCAAAGCTCGCCCCGCTCGGAAATATTGGGCCGGATGGCATTTTTTAGCAAATCGTGCGATACTGCACTGGAAATCACCAACAATAGCCCTGCCGCTGTGGACAAAGCCGCCGCCAGACCACCCGCCGCTACCAGACCAATGACCCAGGACGGTAAACCGGCAATTTCCGGATTGGCCAGCACCATAATGTCACGGTCCACCATTAGTTCATTTTGTTCATCCGATTTTACATATTGTATCGTACCGTCGTTATTTTTATCTGTAAATGTAATTAATTTCGCCTCCTCCCATTTAGAAAACCACTGCGGCATCTCGGCGTAGGGTTTATTCGATACGGTTTCAATCAAATTGGTACGCACAAACACCGCTACGGCCGGAGCTGTAGTGTATAAAATAGCAATAAACAGTAGCGCCCAGCCCGCTGAAGTACGTGCATCGCGCACCCTCGGCACTGTGAAAAAGCGTACAATTACATGGGGCAGCCCCGCCGTGCCCAGCATCAGCGCCGCCGTGATACAAAATATATCCATCATAGATTTGGAACCGCTGGTGTAAGCTGCGAAGCCTAATTGCTCATTCAAGCCATCTAATTTAGTTAACAATGGCGTGCCGTCCGCCAGGCTACCCCCCATGCCCATCTGTGGAATCGGATTGCCCGTCATTTGAAAAGAAATAAAAATAGCCGGCACCATGTAAGCAAAAATCAACACGCAATATTGCGCTACTTGAGTATAAGTAATACCTTTCATGCCGCCCAGCACTGCATAAATAAATACGATGATCATACCTATAATTACACCTATATTAATCGGTACTTCCAAAAAGCGCGAAAACACAATGCCTACGCCCCGCATCTGCCCGGCGATGTAAGTAAACGATACGAATAGAGCACATATCACTGCCACGACCCGCGCCGTTTGTGAATAATAACGCTCGCCGATAAAATCAGGCACGGTAAATTTACCGAATTTTCGTAAATAAGGCGCCAATAGCAAAGCTAACAGCACGTAGCCGCCCGTCCAGCCCATCAAATACACCGAGCCATCGTAGCCCATGAAGGAAATTAAACCCGCCATAGAAATAAAACTCGCCGCCGACATCCAGTCTGCCGCCGTAGCCATGCCATTTAGTACCGGATGTACTCCACCGCCCGCTACATAAAATTCTTTGGTAGAGCCGGCCCGCGCCCAGATGGCGATGCCAATGTAAATAGCAAATGTAATACCGACTATAATAAAAGTCCATATCTGAACACTCATGATTGCTGATTTTTAATTTTTTTAAAAAAATCTGAAGTGAATAGTAAATCTTTCATTACAGAATCCCCTCAGTTTTCATTTACATCATATTTCCGATCGAGCTTATTCATCAATCTTACATAGACGTAAATAAGTATCACAAATACATAAATAGAACCTTGCTGAGCAAACCAAAAGCCCAGCTGGAAGCCGCCTAAGCGAATCTTGTTCAATGACTCTACGAAGAGGATACCCGCCCCATAAGAGACTAAAAACCAGATTAGTAGCAAAATCGTCAGGTAGCGCAGGTTTTCTTTCCAATACGCTTGTAAGTTTTTTTCAGACATGATGGTTCGTTTTTAGTTAGTTTCAAATTTTATTACAATAAACCCCTCAACCTCATCACAAAAACACATGCGTTTGCAGTATCCATTCACCGCGACTTCCTTTTCGATTCAAATCGAGATCATAAATCGGGCGGGTAGCGTATTGCAACGTAATTTTAGCATGATGCGCATTCATAAAATAATTCAAGCCAAAGTCAAATTGTAAAGAAGCATCATTTAGTCGGTCAAAATTTTTATACGTCGTATTTACATACGGCATAAATTTATCCCCTTTTTTTAATTGCGGCAGGCCGTAGCCCATCTGCGTGTACCAGATAGTGCCCGTGCCGATGGTCGGTTGGGCGTTGCCGCCGCCATTGAAGGTGCGGTTGTTAGGATTGGCGTTGACGTGCAAGTTCAAAATACCAATATTACGCAGGTAGCCCGGCCCAAAATCATAACTATACCAGGCAGAATAAGCATGAAAAAACGTACCCTTCGTTTTATTAATGGGCAAATCGAGGTAGGCGTCCACGCCGAAGAGGCGCATATCGTGCAGTGTGGGGCTGCCATTGGCTTCATTGAGGCTGGCCGTCGCTTCTGGATGGATGTGAAAACCCGCGCCAATGTTGAAAATTTTTTTCGTACCAAGATATGAGCCGACCAAAAAAGGCAGCTTATTATTCTCTTCTTCGGCAAATTGATAAAAAGCATAGCCCTGCACGGCAAAGTTTTCGTTGCGCACATTCACAGCGTGCGGCGTATGCACGCTGGCGGGCGTCATGCCTACCGTAAAGGGTTTGTTGAGCGCTAAGCGATAGTCTATCTTACCGAGTTGCCCTTTGGCATAGACACCAAACTGACGCGCAAACTGGTCGGTAAGCTCAATGAGCGGCCAGTTGAAAATTGGTGCATCTAAGGTAGCAAAATTGAGGGTGCTGGCGCTGGTCATGCGCGAAATGCCGCCCCAGTAGTGGAGTCCTACGCCGATGTCAAGTTTAGTGGGAATTACGTTGAACTCCGTCCAGATGTCATGGAAAAAAAGTTGCGGTTTCTTGGCCGAAGTGCCATCAATGGAAGCTACATTGGTGGCTGGATTGACCGAGCCGGTGAATGCGCCTGCGTTGCCCGTAGCCCCGCCGCCTGGCACCCCGCCATTGATAAAAGAATGATTGTTGATCCCAAAATGCGTCAAAATCAGAAAGCGCGGTGATACTTGAGCATAAGCCAGCATACGCGAGCGCCGCAGCGCAATGTCGTAAGAACGCGATACTTCCTCGCCGTTGATGTCGAGGGTGCCGGGGTTGTTGTGCGTAGCGGTAGCCCAGAACTGGTGCCAGATGAGAAAGCGCACGTATTTGTCGCCTTTTTCATCGAGCTTGAGCGTCAAGGGTTTGTAGGCATGGTCGGTCTCTGGCATAGCCTCCTGCGCCCCCACGGGCATAGCAATGACTACCAGTACCACCGCCAGCCCAGCGAGGGTCCAATGTTTTTTGTTCATTACATTACCAGTTTTAGTTCGTTTGGGGATACGCGCATCCGAATTACGATGCAATATATATAGATATATAGATGTTTTCAAATTTTAGCGCCACTTTTTTGATAAAAATGAAATTTTATTGCAAAAAAAGGCATGACGTAAGCGGGGAATTTGGGCAGAAAAGGGCAACTTGGAATAATATTCTAAATTTAGTAAATAAAAAGCATGAAACAAAATATAAAATGGCGTTTACAAAAACAGGTTTTACTAACAACGAGCAGCGCTGCCATCATTCTAACCCAGGGAAAAAAGCATCTTCGTAGTGCTCAATGGTATAATCTTGCGGGCTTCGATACAAAACAGCCACCACATCAAAGCGGATGGGCCCTTCGTGACCGGTTTGCTCCATATACACCGAGGCGGCATCGGCGAGAAAACGTTCCTTGCGAGGCGTGATGAACTCTTCGGGCTGGCCAAAATCGCTGCGGCTACGGGTTTTGACTTCTACAAACACGAGTGTGTTGTGGTCTTGCGCAATTAGGTCCACCTCAGCGCGGCTCCAGCGCCAATTAGCAGCAAGGATTTTATACCCCTTGCCCATAAGCAGTTGCTGGGCCAGCGCTTCTCCCACTTTACCGATTTCAAGGTGCTTTGCCAAATATTTTTATTTGCGCGCCCAATGCGTGCCTGTACAGCAGCCAAGGCGCGTTTGCGAAAAAAAACACTCTCCACCCGAAACCGGAGGGAGAGCGATTATTCCAGAAACTTGTTCTTGTAGTAAAGAACAATATGCAGGTTTCTCACACAGAAAGATTATGATTTGTTAAAAAGCGAATTATAAACATTGCTGTTTTATAAAGAAAATAGAAATACATTTGCGTATTTGATGGATATGTTCGACGGGATAGACGAAACAAAGCGCGAGGCGCTGATTTGATGTGTGCTTAATCGGTTGGGTTTGGAATAGATTTTTTTTGATATAAAAATATCACTTATACAAAGATAAAAATATTTTGAAATGTAGCTATACCCCAAAGCTGGTATTTTTGAAAAAATATTTTGCCGCGTTTACAAACAACTGATTATCAGCACAAAAACAGAAAGCCTCCGCCAAGCAACCGAGCGGAGACTTTCCCACTGATAACCGATTCTACACTAAGAAAAGAACTGCGGTCTGACAACTTCTTGCTGCGGCGCTAATCGAGCAAAATCATTTTTTTAGTTTCTTGCCGCCCTAAGGTTTCAAGCCGATAGTAGAGCATGCCTTCGGCGCGCACCTCCGACCGGTTGATAAGCACCTCGTTGTAGCCTTGCGGAAATTGCTCCTCGCGGGTATAAACCACCCGGCCCGAGGCATCGAAAATAGTCAGCCGCGCATAGGTAGTCTCCGGCAGCCGAAAAGGCACCACCGTTTGGGTCGCAAAGGGATTCGGAGCGTTCTGATAGAGTTCAAAACTTTCTTCTACGGGTAGCGTACCTGGAGGAGTCTGCGGCACCGGCTCAGCAAAAACGAGTTGAACAGCCAGCGTTTGCTCATGGCTATCGTAAGCTTCGTCGGGCAAGTAGCGCTCGTTGAGGCGTAGCGCTTCGCTCAGGCGTAGGTCGGCACGGGCACGCAGCGTCAAGTGGAAAAGGGGCGCTCCGGCTTTGGCCGCTTGCTCGCCGTTGGTATTCCAACTGGTAGTAATGATGCCTTCGTCCAACAGATGCAAGCCGAAGTTGGCGTCATTCATATTTGGCAAATCCCCCATGTCAAGGTTGACAAACTCCAGCAGGTCTGCATCAAAATGGAGCGCAAACTGGTAGCCCAGCAAATCGTGCGCCGCATCCGGTCGCAGGGTAATGGTGGTCGTTTCGCCGCTGCGCATTGACCGGTCTTCGGTCAGCAATGGCAAAACCGGGCGTGTAGCACGCGATTCGGGGTTGTTCAGACTATTGGCACGGGCCGAAAGATCCACGTCACCGATTTTCACGGCTGTAAAATCTACGTTCATCATATTGCCATCAAAGTCATTGATATTGTACAACTCTGGGATTGGTATTTTCAATGGATTCTGGGCGGGCGGAAACTCAAAATCAGCAGGAATGAAGCGCCAAGATTTGGTACTGTTGGGAAACTCGTTGTCAATGCCCAGCACTAAGCGACGCAGCCGCAGCAGGTCAAGAATGGTAATGTCGCCAGAGCGATCCACATCGGCAGCAATCATTTTATACGGCGAATCAAAGCGCTGAATACCAAGTAAGTGCCTCGAAATCAACAGAATATCAATGGTAGAGACACCGTTGCGCGGGTTGTCATTGCGCTCTGGCAGCACCGTGTAGTCCCCGCCCAGCGGTAGGTACGGAAACTCAAAGAAGCCCGATTGCCCGGTCACTACCCGATACGCATTGCTATTGACATGCACCTGCACGTTTTCTACAAAATCGCCGCGCTCGGTCTGAATGCCTCCGGCCACCATACCCGTTGCCGGCAAGGGGCAGAGGCGGTTGTTGTCTTGGATGGAAATAAAAGTGACGCAATGATCGGTATTGCCTTTTTCATCAATCACCCAAAATTCGACCATTTGATTACCCAAATCAGCGCAAGTGAAAACGAGCGCCGTATCCACAGGCGGGAAAGGTGTATTGGCACCTGGCCGACGCAGGGCAAACTTGAGCTTGTGGCGTGGCGTACAATTGTCAAAGCTACCGCCGTCAAAGGATTTGGCAGAGACCGTCGTCTGAATGACGCCGTCCTTATTCACGAGGTTCATCGAAAGCCCTACAATACAGACCGGCGCAGGCGGAGTGCGGTCTTCCACGGTGATGCGTACCTTGCAGGTGGCGGTGTTGCCGCAGCGGTCGCGCACACTGAACGTAACGACGGTCGTACCCACTGGATAATTGCCGGTAGCATCAGCACCATTCGACAGGGCATAAGGCGAGTCATTGGTAATCAACACGTTAGAGCTGCAATCATTGGCAGTGACTGGTGTCAAATTCACGCGAACGGGGCCGCAGTTGTTGGAAGCGGCCATGACTACATCTGCCGGACAAGCCGTGATGACTGGGGCTTCAGTATCTTCTACCGTAATGGTTTGCACTTTGGCAAATTTGCCGCCGCGCTCCGGATAGGCTGGCTCATAATTGCACCAATCTATAATTTCCCAAGTGCGTAGTATTTTATAACAAGCCGGAAAGGCAATATCAAAAAACTGATCGGAATAGGACACCGCAGAAAAATTGCAGGAAGTATTGGTAACGACGGGGCGGCCAAAGCCCGCGGGCAAGCGGTCGGGATCGGTGCTGCCGCCGCATACGTTAGTGGTGTAATTTTCTGGCCATTTGATGTCTTCATTTTTCAATGGCGTAGGATTGATGATGGTAATCGTTTGGCTGCAAGTGCTGCGATTACCAAAATTATCCGTTGCTATAAAAGTGCGTACAATCGTGCCCGTACCGCATTCGTTGAGGCTGCGGGTGAGTGTAGAGTCGAGTGTGTAGCCACAAATTTCATGGACTTCAGGGCTGCCAAATCTCGACAGGTCGCGGAGGTCTTCTGTACAATGAATGGTCACATCCTTCGGGCATTTGATTAAAGGCGGCACCTTGTCTTGCACTTCTACGGCTACCTGGCACTCGTTGTAGCGGCCAAATAAATCACCGCCGGGCAGCTCGCGCGCTGGATTTACGGGCCCCAGCCCGGGGTTCACTTCATATACCCGCAGTATCACCTGCACCATTTTGCCACCGGCTTCCGCGCAGCAAAAAGTCACGTCGTCGTCAAACCATTCTTGGTAGCCCTCCATTTGAGGGGCGTCATCGCCATTCATACCATCGCAGGAGCCGGTCTCCACTTTTCGCACTTTGAAATACACATTGGGCGCACAATTATCATAACTTCCCTTATTGAAATTTCTGGCGGGTACTGTTACAATACCTACCGCTGGCAAGGCTACAATGAGTTGATTTTCGCAAATAGCTGCCGGGGCTTCATTATCCACCACCAGCAGGCGCATGGTAAAAACAGCGGCATTGCCACAGGAATCCACTGCGGTGTATTGGATGGTGTGCGGCCCTACCGGCACAAAAGGATGCGGCCCCAGCCCAACTGCCCCGTAGGATGTACTTACAAAAAACCGCGGACTGGCGTCGCAATTGTCTAATAACTCCGGCGCGGGTAAAGTGACCGTGGCTTGGCATTGGCCCGGATTGGTAGTCACCGTGAACAATTCCTGAATGGTGATGGTCGGCGGCAGCGTGTCGCGCACGGCAATCAACTGCGTATCGCGCAAGACCAGGTCTGTGCAAAGATCGGTCACTGCCCAATAGCGATGGATATTGTATTCAATGTGGCCGCATACTCGCTCGATGCTGTCCTGGTAGTTAGCTACAAAATTGCAAAGTGCGCCCTGGCCTAAGGTCAGTCCGGCGAGGGTTGGTTGGCCCAGTGCCACTGCCGAGGTATCAGGAGTGTTACAATCCAGCGTGGTGTCACGAGGAAAAATAATTAAATCCGGCTCGGGCCGAGTAATGGTGATGCGCTGCACACAAGTGCTTTCGTTGCCATTGACATCCATCGCGTGCCAGGTGCGCTCGATTACCCGCTCGCAGGGCGTTCCAGTGATGACATCTTGGTACTCCAGCGCCACCTGGGGGTCGCAGTTGTCGGTCACTTCCGGAAATTCAACTATCTCAATCGTGGCTTCCTCGATGCAGGTCATCGTTATGTCTTCGCATTGTATAATAGGTGCGATGGTATCAATCAGTACGACAAAACTGACACAAAACAGCCCACTGGAGGTGTCCGTCACGGTCACGCTGAGCAGTTGGTTGGTATAAATCGCTGCATCCAGCTTGACGGAATCGGTTTCAAAAGCAATGACATTGCCCCGCCCGTCGCGGATAGCTAATGTCTTACCGTTTGGGCACTGCGCCGGATTAGCCAATAATTGCGCTGCCCGCACCGTAGCAACACAATTGGCATCCACGCCAATCAATCCCGGTGCTGCCATATCGGGGCTGCTGCATAGCATATTGCACTGTGCCGAAAGTTGGCCGCTCCCCCACCCCGTCAGCAATAATAATACCACCAGCCAGCCGGTACGCATGAGCAGCCAGCCGAGCGGCGTGCTTCTATTCGTGGTTATATTTGTGTGTTTCATAAGTTAAAATAGCATTTTATAGTGTACATTAGAATCGGATAAGCATAGAAAAGCCCTGTGTACAAGCGCCTTGCAAGCACCTGACCGCCAATGGTGGCCCACGAAAATGATAATTGGTGAATCTGTGCGCCGATGTAGCGCAAAATATTAGGTGGAAAAGGAAGGGGCGCAGGCAAACCCGCTATGGCAAATTATATCATAGAGGGGATGCGATATAATTGCTGATTTTTTTTTCAATCAAAACGGCTCTGCCCACCTTGATGCGCCCCCGTTTCCATATTCACCTGAACAATTGTTATTCTCTCATAATGTGTTTGCTGTTCGCTGTTTGATTTCCCAAAACCGTGCCAAAATTTTCCGATGAAGAATTTCTTGCTTTGGGATGCCGATTTTTTTTATTTTTACCCCAGAAAAAAACAGCACCTATGCACCGCGAAATACACGGCTGGCACAGCCAAGCACTCAACAAACACATGGACATTGTGATGTATGGTCACTATGGCTTCTCTCTGCTACTGCTGCCCACCGCAGCGGCTGATTACTTAGAATATGAGCGTTTTCATATGATTGACGCCATCAGCAAGTACATCAATGCAGGCAAAGTGAAGGTCTTTTCTATCAATAGCATTAATAGCGAAAGTTGGCTCAACAACCACATGCACCCCCGCCACAAGGCTATTCGGCATACCCAGTTTAATGATTATGTGTATAACGAAGTGGTGCCCTTTATTCGCAACAAAACCAGTGCCGACAGCCCCATTATCGTAGCCGGCGCTTCGCTTGGTGCATTGCATTCTGCCAATCTTTATTTCAAGCGCCCCGATTTGCTCGACGGTGTCATTGCCATGAGCGGCAACTACGACCTGAGCACCTATACCAAAGGCTACCACGACGAAGATGTGTATTTCAACTCGCCCGTGCAATACCTTCCTAATCTCAACGATGCCTACCTGCTGCCGCGCCTGCAAGCTGCCAAGCACATTCACATCCTCACTGGATCCGGCGCCTGGGAAACGCCCGAAGCTTCGCAGCGCTTTTCGCAAATCCTGCACCACAAGGGCATTCCGCATGAACTCGACATCTGGGGACCCGATATGCCACACGACTGGCCGACCTGGCGCGCCATGCTGCCGTATTATTTGGAAACTAAGTTTTGAACAATTTCCCGAAACATTCACCCGGCGTGGCTGTTTTGTCTAAAAACAAAATATGCTGCTTTTGAAATCGTGCAAAACGTGCCTCGGTGCGTTGTTCTTACTCGTGGCGGCAGCCTGCTCTTTCAACGGCAAAACCGAAACACCTTCGATAGAAGACACCGCCGACACCATTGATTCGCTTTACTACCTCGCGCTGGGCGATTCCTACACCATTGGCGAGCGGGTGCCTCATGAAGCGCGCTACCCGATACAATTGGCCCGACAGCTCCAGGCGGAGGGTATTTTACTCGCGGAGCCGACTATCATCGCGCGTACCGGCTGGAATACCACCCAACTGAAAAACGCCATTGCCGCAGCCGAACTGCGCCCTGCTTACGACTTAGTATCGCTGCTCATCGGCGTCAACAATCAGTACCAGAATATGCCTATCGAGCGCTACGAAACGGAATTTCGGGAGCTACTGAGCACTGCGCTGCAATTAGCAGGCGGCGACACGACTCGGGTGTTCGTGCTGTCTATTCCCGACTATGCCTATACGCCTTTCGGGCAGTCGAGCAATCCAAATCGAATTAGTCGAGAATTAGATACTTATAATGCTATCAATCAAATGATTAGCCAAGAACTGGGGGTCGCTTGGTTTGACATCACGCCCATTTCCCGGCAAGGGCTGGCCCAACCCGAATTAGTGGCTCCCGACCGGCTGCACCCTTCCGGCGAGATGTACCGCCGCTGGGTAGCGTTATTTTTCGATTTTGTAAAAGGGCGATTAGTATCTTAAACCTTGAGTGTCAAATTATAAAACAATTGATATAATTTTATATATTTAAAAAAAGTAAATAAATCAGAGACAATTGTTACTTTTGTCCTGCTGTCTGAAAGCGCAATCATTGAGGAAACCCGCACACATATAATTTGCATCCGCAAAATACGTTTTCATATAAAGAACATACTTTCTGAGCTTGCGTTTACCAGATCAGCGCAGAGGCTATAACTAACAATAATCCATCAAGATTTAAGTGCACTTATGAGGATAGGGTGGACGACATTCCTGCTTGTTGCCTGGAGTATTGTGGCGTATGCCCAACCCTACTTCCCTGTTAAGGTCAATAAAAAATGGGGCTTGATAGATGCGGAGGGGCAAGTGATACTCCCGCCCCAATACGAAGCCATCGGCGAATTCAAGCGCTTTGGCTACGCTACCATGCAGCGCAATGGCGGCGTGGGGCTACTCAATAGCCAGGGCAAGGAAATCATTCCGCCGCGCTACGAAGACCTCAAGGTGTTAGACTCGCTCCTGGTGGCAGTGATGGACAACAGCACCTGGCAGGTGGTCAATCTCGAAGGGCAAATCGTGCTGCCCAGTGGTTATGAGCGCGTAGTCGTGCTCAACAGCCATTATCTGGCTTTTCGCCAAAAAGAGAAATGGGGCATCGTAGATCACCGTGGGCGCTTGCTCAGTGAAGCCATTTATGACGAAGTATCCCTCGAACAGGAACACGTTTTTCTCGTTCGTAAAAATGATAAACTTGGCCTGCTTGCCGCCAACGGCCAACAGATGCTGCCCAACGTAGCCGATGAAGTTCGATTTTTCAACGATAGTTTAGTGTTTTACAAAACCGGTAGCCACTGGGGCGCAGTAGATGAAAACGGTGCCACGCTGGTGCAGCCCAAGTACGAAACCTACCTAAGAATTTCCGATACCTTCATCAAATTAGTAGCCGGCAACCGCGTCTATGTCTATTCGCTGGCTTGTCGCAATATTATTACCCAAGGCGATTATGACGATTATTACGCTTTCTCGCGTAAGTATATCATGGTGAAAAAAAACCGGCAATTGGGCCTAATGGACTGGTGCGGCACCTTAATATTACAGCCTCAATACCACGAAATACAGGGGCACGACGGCGAGCTCTTCCGCGTCAACCTGAAAGGCCGCTGGGGCATCGTAGGAGTCAATGACCAGCCGGTGGCTACTTTTCAGTATGATTACATCGCCCCCTTGCGGGGCAATATTGGTGTGGTTCGCAAAGGCGCATTTTTCGGCATCGTCAATTTTCAGGGCGAGGAGGTCGTATCGCCACAGTATCATCGCATCGAAATAGATAACAACCGTGCCAAAGCCTATACCCGCAAGCCCAGCAGCACCAGCGAAGAAAGCCTCGATCTGCTCGAATTTGATGACAACGGCCAACTCGTCGGGCATAGTAGTTTTGAAAAACACTTCATTCTGCGCATCAGCGGCCGCAAACCCAGCAACGCACAACACACGCCCGGCAGTGAATACATCCTCGACAAGTACGAGTGGTTTTATGCCCCCACCAGCGATCGCTGGGGCCTGCGCCGCCTCGAAGACGGAGCCGTACAAATAGAACCCAGTTTCAGTTTTGTAAAAGTATATAAAGAACTGGGATTCACCATAGTAGGCGTGGAGCAGTCCAATCGGTACGAGTTCGAGCGCACGACCTACCGCTTCGGTATGGTGTATGGATTGGTCAAAAACGACGTGGGGTTGCTCGTCACCGATGTAGATTTTTTAGACATTCGCTTTGAGGATTTCAGAGAAAACAAACCGGTTGCCCGTTGCGTCTTCGCTAATGGCCGGCATGGCTTGGTGGACAAAATCGGGCGTATTGTATGCAAGGATTATGCTTTTATCGGCAGCTTTCACAACGGGCTGGCGCGGGTGAGTATCCGTGGGCGCTTGTCGGGTAGCATGAAGCACCACAACAGCCTTGGCTTGCTGAGCCATTATCTGAACAAGCTGCAAAGCGGACATGTTATGGTAGATTATACCCAGTATGACCAATTGTTTCAGCAGCAGGCGGCGCTCATTTGTGATGGCTGCGAATGGGGTTACTTAGACACCACCGGTCAAATAGTGGTGCGCCCCGGCTACACCTTTGCTCAGGATTTTCAAAATGGGGCAGCTATCGTCGCTTGTGATAACAAATGGGGGATGGTCAATCAGCGTGGCGAATCCATTATCCCCTGCCAATACGACGGCATCGAATTTTTACAAAATACCCAAAACACTATCGTGCGCCTGTACGTACAAACGCCTAAATATGGTTTGATAGATACTCTTGGACAATTGGCAGTGGACGCCGTTTATGACGAATTGGGGTCTTTCAGCGAAGGACGCTTAGCAGTTAAGCGCAACGGATTATGGGGTTTTGTGAATGAAGACGGGCTGGAAGTGATTCCTTGTCGTTTTCGGGAGGTCTCCAATTTTAGCGAAGGGCTGGCAGCCGTGAAAATCGGGCGACATTGGGGCTTTATTGACAAACAAGGCGACGTGCTGGTGGCTATTAAATATACCCGTGTCGGCAACTTCAAAGGCGGGCTGGCTTGGATTGCCACCCCCAAAGGGGTCGGTTTTATGAATCGGGAAGGTAAATTTGCCGTTTTGCCGCAGTACGAGCGAGCTTATGACTTCGAAGGCGAGGTAGCGCGCGTAGTGTATAAAGGTGCCTATGGTCTGATTGATCGAACTGGCAAGTTTGTGCTCAAACCGCGTTATAACAATATCGAGCCTTTCAATGAACACGGGTTGGCCATTGTCAGCATTGGCAAAAAATGGCTCCGCTACGGCGTGATCAATCAAGCGGGTGAGCGCATTAGCACACAGTACTACGCCGAAATCCAGCCGTATTCTGAAGGTTTGGCCGTAGTCAAAAGCCGCGACCGCTATGGCTACATTGACGGGACGGGGCGCTTGGTTATCCCATGCGAATATTCCAAGGCATCCGCCTTTTACGAAGGGCGGGCGGCGGCCCAACGCGACGGAGCCTGCGGCTACATTAGCAAAACTGGCCACGAAATCGTGCCTTTTCAGTTTAGCAAATGCCTTGATTATCAAGATGGTAAAGCCGTAGTGTACCGGGGCATTCGGCGGGCAGGGCTGGTAGATTTGCAGGGCAATTTGGTGCTCGAACCCAGCGTAGATCGCCTCCTGACCTTCCGCGAAGGACGCGGCTTAGTGCGCGACAATGCGTATCGCTTTTATTATATCACCGAGCAGGCTGGCTTGTATAATGGTTTTTACGAGCAGGCTTCCGAATTTCAGCACGGCGTAGCAGTGGTGCAGGTCAACGGCAAATGGGGGGTCATTAATCGAAAAGGCATTGAACTCATTCCACCCAAATACGACAAAATCGAGGGCTTCCAAAATGGCTACGCCAAAGTGCGCATCGAGGGCTACAATGGACTGAGCAATCTCTATGGGCAACTGATCGTAAAGCCTGATTTTGAGTACATTAGCTACGCTGGCGAGGGGCTGTTTCGCGTAGAGCAAGGAGATCGCATTGGCTACTTCGACCAACGTGGCGACTGGGTTTGGACACTTGCCAAGTAGCTAACCGTCATTTAATGCCATTTTAAACGGCGAACCGCGAATAGGTAGATTTTAGATGATAGACGATAGATGTTAGATTTTTAGATGCCAGATTTCAGGACTGTCCCATTCCCCTATTCGTCCTATTCCCCTATCCTCCTATTCAGCCTTTTTAAACCCTGCCCCAAATAACCATGCCCCATTATTTAGCTCAGCGGGAGTTTTGAAAAATAATAAACAGCAGGATCAACAGCACCACCGTTGCCACCACTACTATAGTTAAAAACTTGCGGGATTCCTTTTTTTCACGAGCCTCTGCCCTTATCTTTTTTCGTTTGCGGTTAGGTCTTGTTGCCATTTTTACAAAAAAATTTTAGGTGTTTCGAATCAATGCGGCCGTACTGCCTTGTAGCTGTGAACAGCCATCTTTTGCGAGCAAGATAACAATTAATTAACATAAGTATCAAAAATTCTGCTCATAAAATTCGACGATACGCTCATCTGTCCGAATATCATTCGGGCGCAGCGGCTGGCTGAGCACAATGCCCTCAAGGGTGCGGCAGCGGCTGAGCGCCACGTAGGTTTGCCCGTATTCAAAGGCCCCTTTGCCGAGGTCAATAATTACTTTGTCAAAAGTTTTGCCTTGTGCTTTGTGAATCGTGACCGCCCAGGCTAAGCGCAGTGGCAACTGCCGGAAAGTGCCGATCACCTCCGTTTCAATATTCGCGGGGTCGCTCAGCGAGGTTTTGTAGCGCAGAATCTCCCAGTCCAATGCTTCCACTTCTACGTAGCGGCGTTCGCCGGTTTCTTCCACCATCACCGTTGCGGTCTCATTTTCGAGTTTCACAATCCGCCCAATAGTGCCATTGACAAACTGCCGTTTGGGGTCGTTTTTCACAAACATCACTTGCGCATTGAGCTTGAGCGAGAGGGCTGCTTCCGTGGGGTAAAGATGTGCTCCAAAATCACCAGTAATATTGGCGAGGTAGCGTTGAGTGGGTAGCGGAATGCGCTCCAGCTCCTGGCGGTTGATGTCGTCGGCGCGATTATTGCGGGCACAAAGCGTAATGTAAAACTCAGGGGCGGCAAAATCCGGCTGATAGCGGCTGTTCAGTTCTGCCAGCGTATCATATTCGATGCGATTGAGGCGCACATCGTCGAGGAGTTTAAGAAAATGGCGGTTTTCTTGCCGATATACTTTTTGCAATTCTATCATTTCGATTGGAAAACCTTCCAACACTTTTGCCGAAAAAAAGTAGGGCGAATCGTATTGCAATTGAAAAAGCGTTTGCTCCGCTTGGTTAGCTATTACGGGTGGCAATTGAAACAAATCACCAAAAAACACTACTTGTACGCCGCCAAAAGGCGCGGGGTTTTCGCGGTTGAGCCGCAGGAAATAGTCAATATTGTCGAGCATATCGGCTCGCACCATCGAAATTTCGTCAATCACCAGCACTTCGAGGTTTTGGTACAGCCGGCGGTCGCGGCGTTTTTTGATCTCGCTTGGCGCAATAAAGCGCGGCGGAAACCCGAAAAAAGAATGAATGGTTTGACCGCTTACATTGAGTGCAGCAATGCCGGTGGGGGCCAGCACCACAGTTTTTTTGCGCGTAGTACGGCGGAACAATTGCAGCAGCGTGGACTTGCCCGTGCCCGCCCGGCCCGTAATGAACAAATGCCGCCCTTGCTTTTCTATCGCATCGAGCGCATACTGAAAATCCGCGTTGAGTTCTAAGGGTTGTTTGTCAAGCACCGGTTTATTTAGGTTTAAGGGTTTATTGGGTTTAGGGAGTAGCATCAAATTTACAGGCTATTTCCGGGATTTCCGGCATTTTTTTGCGTAAAGCACAGTTTGGCACTTTGCGGATAAGGCAAGCCAATTCAATCAAATGTATTTTTTTGCGCAAAATCGGGACGAAACCAAAACTTTCCTTATTTTTGCGTGGCTTTTTAAAAACCTTTTTTTAGAAGCTGGAAAGCAAGCCCTCAAAGCAATGTGCAAAACGCGTGCCGGGCAAATCTTTATGATGTATTTCCGGCATTCAAAATGAATCGTGAAAGATGGCAAAAAGAAAACAGGTAGAAAAAAAATCGGACGAAGTGCTGATTGACGTAGTGGAAGTACGCGAAGGTGCCCAAGATTTTGTGGACAAAAATCGCAACCTCATTCTCGGCGGGCTGGGCGCGCTGGTACTAATAGTGGGAGGATGGATAGCCTACACGCAATTTATCATCGGGCCTAAGCAACGCGAAGCTACCGAGCAGATGTTTCAGGCGCAAGTACAATTCGAGCGGGATTCCTTTGCGCTGGCCCTCACCAATCCAGGTGGCGGTTATTCAGGATTTCTCGATATTATAGACGGTTATAAAGGTACACAAGCTGCCAACTTAGCCAAATACTACGCTGGCGTATCGTATCTCAATTTGGGGCAATACCAAGCGGCTATTTCCTATTTGAAGGATTTCAAAGCCAAAGGTAGCGTGCTGCCCATTATGAAAAATGGTGTGCTGGGCGATGCCTACGCCGAAGAAAATGACCTGGCACAGGCGCTCAGTTATTATAAAAAGGCGGTCAGTGCGGGCGACAACGAATTGCTCACGCCCTATTATCTAAAAAAGGTAGCTATGCTCAACGAGCGCAATGGCAACCTCGCCGAGGCACTCAAGGCTTATCAACGTATTAAAGACGAATACCCTACTGCACCTGACGCTTTTGATATTGACAAATACATCACACGGGTGACCCCGAAGGGATAATCCTGTTTAACAACGAACATATCAACGAAAAAGGTAAGGTGTGGTCCCAGCATCTTACCTTTTTTATTTTTTTACCTTTTGTAATAAACGACAAAACATCAGTTAATTCATTGAGAACCAATTTTTTTATTACAAAATCATTCATTATATTCCATTAAAATTCGCATCATAATATAACTCTGTTGACTAAAAAATTTACTTATGGCTTCGGCATTAAAAAACCTGTCGGCTTATGACGAATCGTCGCTCCCTTCAGCGGATGGGATGCGCTTTGGCATCGTAGTAGCGGAGTGGAACGCCCGCATCACCCATGCGCTGTACGAAGGCTGCTATGATACCTTGCTAAAACATGGTGCCCAAGCCAGCGACATTTATACCGTGCAAGTGCCCGGCTCTTTTGAATTGCCCGCCGGTGCTCGGCTGCTGGCCGGCAAGCAAAAACTCGACGCCGTGATCTGCCTCGGTTGCGTCATCAAAGGCGAAACCAGCCACAACGAGTACATCAACCATGCAGTGGCTACCGGCCTGACCAATCTGAGTATCGCCTCTGGGCAGCCCTTTATCTTCGGTGTGCTCACGCCCGATAACGAAGCGCAAGCGCTCGACCGTGCCGGTGGCAAACACGGCAACAAAGGCGTAGAGGCGGCTACCACGGCTATTCGTATGGCAGCCCTGAAAAAAGAGCTGACCGACAAAACCAAAATCGGTTTTTGAAGCAGGCCTGGCGCTCCGGGTATTACTCCATCGAAAATCCGTTGATTTTCCAACTTTAGTTATAACTTTGCGCTCGGCAAAAAACGGCAATAGCAGGCATACTACATGGCAAAACCAACCGCTGAAGCAACCCAACGGCGCAAGCCCAATTACGTTTACTCCATTGTGAGCGTAGCGCTGGTATTGTTTCTCATTGGTTTTTTTGGCTTACTCGTGCTGCACGCGCGCCAGTTGCTCAATACCTTCAAGGAGCGCATCTCGGTGATGGTAGAATTGCAAGACAGCGTAGCCACCGCACAAATGGACAGCCTCGGCGCGTATCTGCGGGATAGTCGTTTTGTAAAAAAAGGCACGGTGCAGTTTGTCAGCCGGGAAGAAGCCGCTCAGCTGATGCGGGAAGATTTTGGCGACGACTTTCTGAAACTCGGTTTGCCCAATCCATTCTACGACGTTTTCTTGTTCAATCTGAAAGCCGAGTATATGGAGGCCGATAGCTTGATACAGTTGCGCACGCAGCTCAGAGCGCAATACCCTTTCGTTGGTGACGTTTTCTATCAAGAAAATGTAGTGGACAGCGTGGCTGGCAATATGCGCCGATTGGCTTATGTGGCCCTTGCGCTCGGTATTTTTTTGATATTGGTAGCTATTGCACTCATTTACAATACTGTACGCTTAGCGCTTTACGCTAATAGGTTTTTGATTAAAAACATGGAATTGGTAGGTGCGTCGTGGGAATTTATCAGCCGCCCTTATTTAGTACGTGCCGTAGTGCATGGCGCCTTGAGTGGTGCCCTGGCGGTGGTAGCGCTGGTGCTGTTGCTCTTGTGGGCGCGCACTCGACTGCCCGATTTGCGTGCGTTGCAGGATTTGGCAGGCTTTAGCACTCTTTTTGCTGGGCTATTGATTCTGGGCATTTTGATTAATACCGGCAGCACTTATTTAGTTGTTAGAAAATATTTGCAAATGCGAGTAGATGATTTGTATTGAATTATCCTTTGAAAACCAGCATCCAATAATCATAAAAAGCAAGCGATGAGCAAACCGAAGAAAAAAATAGTGGTCACTACCGGAGTCACTTCCGACAAGCCCAAAACGGCCAAACCTACCCCGACAGCGGCCCGCAGCCCTCGTGCCCGTCAGGCGGCCAATGCCCCAAAAATGGAGATGACTTTTGGTCGGCAAAACTACCTCTGGATGGGCATTGGTGCCGGATTGATAACCTTAGGGCTGGCCCTGATGGCAGGCGGGCAAATGCCTTCCCCCGATGTGTGGGAGCCAGAGCGCATCTATAGTTTCCGGCGCACGGTGCTGGCACCCGCTGTTATTCTGGCAGGGTTGATTGTAGAAATTTACGCCATTTTCAAAAAATAAATGCTGCGACACAGGTAGCGCCAACATTATAATAATAATATGTCAGACATCCTGAGTGCTATTGTGCTGGGCATTGTACAAGGGCTTACCGAATTTCTGCCGGTGAGCAGCAGCGGTCACCTTGAGCTGGCCAAATATATACTCGGCGACGAGCGCGTGGGGCAAGAAAGCCTGCTGATGACAGTGTCCCTACATGTCGCTACGGCCTTGAGTACTATTGTAGTGTTTCGCAAAGATATTGCCGATATTTTCCGGGGGCTTTTCCAGTTTCGCTGGAACGAAGAAACGCAGTTTTCCCTGAAAATTATCCTTTCCATGATACCGGCCGTACTCGCGGGTCTCCTGTTGGAATCGCAAATTGAGCAGCTTTTCAGCCAGCAAATATTATTAGTAGGCTTGGCATTGTTAGTCACTGGGCTGTTGCTTTTTTTAGCCGACCGCGCTCGCCACACCAATCAAAACGTGCGCTACCGCGACGCCCTGCTGGTAGGTATTGCGCAGGCGATTGCCATTCTGCCCGGCATCTCGCGCTCCGGGGCGACCATTTCTACCTCGGTATTGCTGGGTATTGACCGCGAAAAAGCCGCGCGCTTTTCTTTTCTCATGGTAGTGCCGCTTATTCTTGGCAAGGTAGCCAAAGACATCCTCGACGGCGCATTCCCCGCACAATCATCCGACCAGTTGGTGCCATTAGCCGTGGGCTTTGTAGCTGCCTTTTTCACGGGCTGGCTGGCCTGCCTCTGGATGATTCAATTAGTAAAACGCAGTAAATTAACTTATTTTGCCGTATATTGCTTTATAATTGCGAGTATTGCTATTGCCGTTGCATTGTTAAACAAAGGATGAATTGCATGAGTAAGGATGATTCTCCCTTGCCGGAATATGATTTTGTGGGCGGAGCCATGCTGTTGGTCAATAAACCTCAAAACTGGACCTCATTCGATGTAGTGAATAAAATTCGCTATCATTTGAAAAAAGCATTAAGCATAAAAAAAATAAAAGTAGGCCACGCTGGCACCCTCGATCCTATGGCCACGGGCCTGCTGCTGATTTGCACCGGCAAAGCGACCAAAAACTTGGCGGACTTTCAAAACCTGCCTAAGGAATACACCGGCACGATGACGCTCGGAGCTACAACTCCTTCCTATGATGCCGAAACTGAAA
This sequence comes from uncultured Saprospiraceae bacterium, assembly GCA_937872385.1. Lineage (GTDB taxonomy): Bacteria > Bacteroidota > Bacteroidia > Chitinophagales > Saprospiraceae > JADJNW01. Next base: position 52,164 of record CALMSO010000092.1, on the reverse strand, counting down.
TAGACCAGCAATACCCTATTCAGCATATCACTATCGAACAAATCGAACAAACCCGCCAGCAGTTCGTCGGCCCAATAGAACAAATTCCGCCCATGTTTTCAGCCATCAAAGTGGACGGGCAACCGCTCTATAAAAAAGCGCGCAAAGGCGAAATCATTGCCATCGCACCCCGACCAGTGCATATTTATGAATTGGAATTGACCCGCATCGCTCTCCCGGAAATTGATTTTCGGGTGGCTTGCAGTAAAGGTACTTACATCCGTTCGCTCGCGCATGACTTTGGGCAGGCCCTCGATAGTGGTGCTTATCTCTCCGCTTTGTGCCGCACGCGCGTAGGAGATCATCGAATAGAAGATGCCTGGGAACTGGATGATTTACTGATGAAAATCGGATAATATACTGATGTAATAGTGTAATAAGAAAACCATAAAGCAATGATAAACATGATACCACAGCCCGGCGAATTTGCGCCTTTTTATCAATATTATATCAATCAGGTGCCTGAGGGTAATATCATTACTAATATGAAAGAATCTTTAGGCAATACCCTTAGCCTCCTGTCGGTCTTACCCGAAGAAAAATGGCTGCACCGCTACGCCGAAGGCAAATGGAGCATCAAAGAAGTGCTACTACACATCACCGATGCGGAGCGCGTTTTTGCGTATCGGGCCTTAGGCGTGGCACGCCATGACCAAACGTCTTTCCCCGGCTTCGACCAAGATGCCTACGTGCCGGAGTCCCGCGCCGATACACGCTCCACCAAATCGCTGCTTAGCGAATTTACAGCTGTCCGCGAAGCCAGTATTCAATTATTTAGCCACCTTGATCATGACCTGTGGCTGCGGCAAGGGCTGGCCAATAACCATCCGGTATCAGTACGAGCCTTAGCTTACATCATAGTTGGGCACGAACTACATCATATCAATATCATAAAAGAACGTTACCTATAACTTATTTAGCTATGAAACCGTATTTTATTCACTATTTTCAGGAACACCTGCAGCAATTACATCAAGAAATCAGCGCCTACCAAAACGAAGCCGATCTCTGGATAGTAGCGCCGGGCATCAGCAACTCCGCCGGAAACCTTTGCTGCCATTTGATTGGCAATTTGAACCATTACATCGGTGCAGCGCTGGGGCACACGGGTTATCAACGCGACCGCGAATTGGAGTTTTCTGTTAAAAATGTACCGCAGGCGCAGCTCTTGCAAGCCATCGAAAAATTGTCGGACGTAATAACCGAAACCCTACAGGGCATAGACGACTGGGAGGCCAATTATCCGGAAAATTATTTTGCACCGCAGCAAACCATTGCATATTATATGTTCCGCTTTCTGACGCATTTTAATTATCACCTTGGGCAAATTAATTATCATCGCCGTTTGTTATCCGGAGCATTGTAACATTATACCATTAAACCATTTCAAAAATTAATATCATGCGTAATTCGCTGATTATAATCATTTTGCTAGCTTTTAGCGATCTCTTGCAAGCGCAGCAATCGGTGCAGGAGCAATCATTTATTCGGCAATACGAAGGTAGCATTGATGGTAAATATGCTATTTCCATGCACCTCGTCAATTGGGAAAATGGTATCATTATGGGAGATTATTATTATAAAAAAGTAGGTAAAAAAATCACATTATACGGCGAATTTACGGATATTGATGTGTTTGTAATGAATGAATATGCAGATGAAGGCATGAGCGGTGAATTTTCGGGTATGTTTACCAATCCATTTACGATCAAAGGCACCTGGACCAGCGCCGACGGTAAGCGCAATCTGCCCTTTACCCTGCAAGCACCCGCCGAAACCCCTGAAAATACTGGCTGGGACGGGCAATGGCATTTCAATGATGTATGGGACGGCGGCTCGTTGCTCATCGGCAGTGTCACAAAAGATAGCTTGAGTTTTGCCCTTTCGGTGGTGCGCTCGGCACACATCGGCGAGATCTGGGGCACGGCGGCCCGGCGCGGCAACGAAGCGGTTTTCCGACAGGTAGAATTTGCCTGGGACGGAGAGGAAAATCCCGAACCATGCTATTTAATTTTTAATTTACAGGATGATTATATCCAAGTAGAGCAGCAGAGCAGCAGCATGGCCTGCGGTTTCGGGATGCGCGCTTATGCAACGGGGCGTTTCGATAATCGTATCATAACCATAAAGCCAACTTTATCATACGGACCCGACGACGCGGATATATTTACTACCCAACAACAACATGATATATTCCGGCAAGCCGTGGGCGATGAAATATATGAATTATTTGCTTATAATATGCAATCACCTTTCCGGCCCGAGCAGTCGTCGCTCGATGGTTTTCAGGCTACGGTGGTGCAAGGTGCGGTGCAGGGAATGTTTTCGGTCAACGAAGCCATTATTATGTACGACAAAACCGGTAAATTTTGGGCCGCAACCATTGATAATGAAGGAGATGACTATGAATCCAGCTTGGTCATTCGCTATTATACCAACAATACTAAGCATGCTTTGAAATGGCCACAAACCATCGGCAATTGGATTGATAATTTTCCGGATTACCCCGTTCGGCATAAATAAATATTTACCCTCAAATATTACATGGCTAATGTAATATTATATTTTTTTTACAAAAAACTGCATAGCCAAAGTAAAAACAGCGGATATAATAACAGTCCGTCGAGCAGCCCAATAAAGTAATAATCGTGCCGTGCAGTAGTAGTGAAGTAAATAAGTATGGCACAAAACAGGGTGCTCAGGGCAAGTGCCAGTACCTGCTGCCAGGCGTAGGCATCGAGCTGATAATTCAATATAATAATAAAAAAATTAAAACATAAAAAACTATAAGACAAAGACTTAGAAACTTTAATCCCTAAGCATCCGGGCAACGTGCGCACTTCGTTTTGCCGATCTACCGCTACATCACGAATATCAAAAGCGATGGCAAAAGCAAAAATATAAAGCATCCGTTCCAGTGCCATGAGCCACATCGGAATATTATACAAAATATGATATTCCATGGCTGGCAATACAACCGTGACCACCGCCCAGCAGCCCGCCACTAAAACCACCTTGAGATAAGGCAAATCGCGCAGCCGCCGCCCCCCGGGCAAAATGGGCAGGGCATATCCTAATGATAAAAAGGCTACCGGTAGCACCATTATCTGAAGGGGAGGATTGAGTTGTAAAAAAAATAATAAACTGCCAATTATTCCTACTATTGCAGATATAATTAAGGATTTACGATATTTTATAAACGCCTGATAACGAGGTGTATCTGTTGTCAATCGCAGCCCGACGAGGCGATGCAAGGCATATAATAACAAGGTAGCAAAGAAGACGAAAAGCGTCCAGGGCGTCAGTACTATAGCGCCGATGAGCAGGTATTGCGTTTGCAGGCACAGCGCCAAGGCTCCGGCCGCTATCCAGAGATTATTATACAAAATAAAATCTGCTAAGCGCTTACTATGTAATATGATAATACGAAGAGCAATGACAGTATTATTTTCTTAAAAATAGCTAAAATTATGATGCGCTTCGATTTTTTGCAAAGATTCATAAATCAGCCGGATTACATTATTTACATCATCTTTATGCGCCATTTCTACAGTAGTGTGCATATAGCGCAGCGGCAATGAAATCAAGGCTGAAGGCACGCCACCATTGGAGTAAGCAAAAGCATCGGTATCCGTGCCGGTGCGCCGAGAGGCCGCCTCGCGCTGAACGGGAATATCGTTTTCCTCAGCCGTTTGTATAATAAGCGACAGGAGTTTATTATGCACTGCCGGTGCGTAGGTTATAGAAGGTCCCTCGCCGCTTTTTACATCGCCGTGTTTTTGAGCGCTGATTAAGGGCGTGCTTGTATCGTGCGTTACATCCGTTACAATCGCTACATGTGGCTGGATGGTTTGGGCGACCATGGTAGCGCCATTTAGCCCGACTTCCTCCTGCACCGAATTGACGATGTATAATGAATATGGCAATTCTATTTTATTTTCGTGTAATAAACGCGCCACCTCCGCAATGCAAAAGCCGCCCATCCGGTTGTCTAATGCGCGCCCTACATAATAACGGTCGTTAAGTGTCATCATTTCATCTTCGTAAGTAATCACGCAGCCTACATGAATGCCCATTTCTAATACTTCCTCCTTGTTTTTGGCACCCACATCAATGAAGATATTATCAATTTTAGGCATCAGGTTAGACTCTTCGCCGTGCCGGGTATGAATGGCGGGCCAGCCAAATACGCCTTTGACTATGCCTTTTGCGGTGTGAATATTTACCCGCTTGGACGGTGCAATCAGATGATCGGAACCGCCATTGCGAATAACGTTAATAAAACCTTTATCAGAAATATAATGAACAAACCACGAAATTTCGTCGGCATGTCCTTCTATCACTACGCGGTAGGGCTTATCAGGGTTTATGATACCGTAAGCAGTACCATAATTATCTGTTTTCCAGTCGTGTATATACGGCTTGATATAATCCAGCCATATTTTTTGGCCCGAAGATTCGAAGCCCGTAGGCGAAGCATTATTCAAATATTTAGCTAAAAAAGCTTCCGAAGTTGATGTAATTAAAGACATAAGCGGAATGAAGTTTTTAAAATCTGCCCTTTTTTCTTGATTCTATTATATCAGTGCGCAAAGATAAAAATAATTAGATGTGTAGTATCCTAAAAGCAGAGAGGTTTATTGTACGCTTTTGCTGAAATTAGACAGAACCTTGGCTGTGGTTGGTGATATATCACTGAGCAAACAGTATTCTTAGCCGTCCAAAGTGAGCGCGCCCGCTACGCTTGCGGCAATTGCGCCGCGAGCAGGTACAGCACGGCCATGCGTATAGCCACGCCATTTTCCACTTGTTGTAAAATAATAGAATGCTCGGAATCGGCGACATCACTGGTGATTTCCACACCCCGATTAATGGGCCCCGGGTGCATAATAATAATGGGCCGATCAAGGCTGTCTAATAACGTCTTATTAATGCCAAAATGCAGCGCGTACTCCCGCAGCGAAGGGAAGTAGCGAATATCCTGGCGTTCCATTTGGATGCGCAAAATATTAGCCACATCGCACCAGAGGAGGGTTTTGCGCAGGTCGTAGCTGACCTGCACGCCCAGCTCTTGGATGTGTCGCGGGATGAGCGTGGGCGGTCCACAGACGGTCACTTCGGCGCCTAATTTTTTCAGGCAAAAAATATTGCTCAGCGCTACGCGAGAGTGCAAAATATCGCCGAAAATAGCCACTTTTTTACCTTGCAAATCGCCCGTTTTTTCGCGGATGGAATACGCATCAAGCAAAGCCTGGGTAGGATGCTCGTGGGTGCCATCGCCCGCATTGATAATGCTGGCATTGATGTGCCGCGCCAGAAAATGAGGCGCTCCGGCCGCCGGATGGCGCATTACGACCATGTCCACTTTCATGGCAAGAATGTTATTGACGGTATCGAGCAGGGTTTCGCCTTTTTTGACTGAAGAAGACGAGGCCGAAAAGTTGAGTACATCGGCAGAAAGTCGTTTTTCAGCCAATTCAAAAGAGATACGGGTGCGCGTAGAATCTTCAAAAAACAGATTGACGATGGTAATATCGCGCAGAGAAGGAACCTTTTTAATCGGGCGATTGATGACCTCCTTGAAGCTGTCGGCAGTTTCAAAAATAAGCTGAATATCCGCTGCGCTGAGGTCTTTGATGCCCAGCAAGTGCTTGGTGCCAAGTTGTTGTGCTATACTCATATTTTTTAGCTGTCAGCAATGTGCTTGTCTGCGCTTCATCCCCTACCCTGCCGCTGGCTTGTCGGCAAAAAGTAAAATACAATCTTCGCCGTGCGTTTCCTGCCACTCCACGCGCACATAGGCTTCATCGAGCGCATCAATGGTGATACCGACAAAGTCCGCCTGCACCGGCAAATGCCGATTGAAACGCCGATCTACCAGCACCAGCAACTCCACCGAGCGCGGCCGGCCATAGTGATTGAGCGCCGTGAGCGCCGCCTGAATAGTGCGCCCGGTATAAAGTACATCGTCTATCAGCACTACGTTTTTGTCTTCTACAATAAAATCCATTTGGGTAGCGCTGGGCGCTAAGGGCTTATCGCGCCGCCTGAAGTCATCTCGATAAAACGTAATATCTAACTGCCCGTATTTGAGTTGCGGCAAGCCCGTCATTTGTAACAAACGCTGATGAATTCTATTGGCTAAATAAATACCGCGCGGCTGCACCCCAATCATGCAGGTATCTTCGAAACCATCGTAGGTTTCAATCAATTGCCGGCAAAGCCGCTCCATGGTGAGGGCAAATCGCTCGCGGGTTAATATGACGCGTTCATCGCTCATTAGGGCAAAGATAGCAAGTCGTCAGTGGCCGCCAATCCCTCCCGGAAAATTTATCCAACTTTTTTTTACGCCCCGTATTAAACCCCTGCGTTTTGCAGAAGTCTATCCATTGTACACAACAATGAAATGGCATCATAAAATTCGATTTTATTCACTAAACACACAATCTACGATGAAAAAGACCACATTTTTTTCCGTTTTATTATTACTTTTTGCAATGGCTTTAATATCCTGCGAAAAAGAGGATAATACGGTAAATGAAACTGACTTGATGACTGTCGAAGACCTTACCACCGTTGAAGACCTTATGCTGGACGCAGAAGACGATCTGGAAGAACTAATTGAAAATGGACTGACTAACGAGGACGGCCTTGTGGTGCGCAATGAGTGCCCCACGCGCACTGTGGTACCGGCGGGCGATGCCTTTCCGAAAACCATTACAATTGATTACGGCGATGCCTGCACCACCCCGCGCGACCGCGTGAAAAGTGGGCAAATTATTGTAGAACTTAGTGCCCCACGCCAAGAAGCTGGCGCTACCCGCACCGTTACTTTTGTCAATTATTTCGTGGACGGTGTAAATTTGCAAGGTTCTAATACCCTTGTCAACAATGGCCGCGACCAAGATGGTAACATCTCTTTCACCCGCAGTTTCAATCACACCATCGTATATCCAGATGGCGACCAAGCCACCTGGGAAGGCAGCAATACGGTGACGCAAATCGCCGGTGCTAATACGCCTCGTATCCGCGCGGATGATGTATTCCTCACCACTGGCAGCACCGCTGGCGTAAACCGTGATGGCAAATCGTACAGTTCGACAATTGTAACGCCACTGCGCAAAGAAAATCGCTGCCCCTGGATTAGCCAAGGTATCCGGCAGGTGGACAGAAATGGAAATGCTTTCACAATTGATTACGGCTTTGGCGGCGGCTGCGACAATCGCGCAGAAGTGACGCTACCCAACGGCGAGACGCGCACCATTCGCATTCGTGCCTGGTGGAGAAGATAAGCGTTGATAGCCATTCAAATGTTATCACTACGGTCGGTCATCGTTCGTTCTGGGCGATGACCGGTTTTTTTTTAATAAAACAGTTAAATAATAGATGCCAGATGCCAGACTTTAGATAATAGATGATAGACGATAGATAATAGATGTCAGAACGAGACACTGTTCGCTATTTGCTATTTGCTTTTCGCTGTTCGCCACACTCAGCAGGCCTTATACCCTACACCTTTACACCTTTCTAAGCCCTATTCGCCCATTCATCCTATTCACCCATTCCCCTATTCGCCCCATCAACTTTTAAACCCCTATCAACCTACTCCCAATTAACAAATAACAATATCCCATTACTTATTTAGGCTGACGCTACATCATACATTTACCGACGCCCATGAAAACGGCAATCCAAACTAATCCTTTTATCAAAAAGAACAGAAACCCGGCAATGCCTACTCGTTTGAACCAGCGCTTGAATTTTTGCGACATACTTTTTTAATTTGCTAAAGAAACCCGCCAGCCCGCGCGATTGTTTTTTTCGTTTGCAAAAAAGGCCGGACACCCCCTCAAGAATGCCGACCATGTATAGAAAAATGCGGATAGTTGTTTTGCGAGCCTTCTTTTACACCAATATTTCCTCTTCTCGCTCAATCTTCGGTGGCAGCAGTTTGTATAATACCGGTGTGACCAAACGCGACAATAGCGTAGAACTGATCAAACCGCCAATGAGCACCAGCGCCAGCGGCGAGTACAGGGGGCTGTATTCGAGCACCAGCACCGTCAGGCCGCCAATGGCCGTAAGCGAAGTCAGCAAAATCGGTACAAAACGTACCTCGCCGGCTTCTTGGATGGCTTCGCTGAGGCTGCGGCCCTGCGCACGCAACTGGTTGGTAAAGTCCACTAATAGAATCGAGTTTTTCACTTCAATGCCTGCCAACGCAATCAGACCGATGGTAGCCGTGAACGACAGGGTTTCGCCCGTAACCAGTAGCATGAGAATGGCGCCGATGAAGCCCAACGGAATGACCGAGAGGACAATAAGCGTACTTTTGAAGGTTTTGAATTCGAGAATAAGCACCCCAAATAGCCCGAACAGCGTGATGAGCACAATCAGACCAATGCCCGCAAAGCTCTCTTCTTGGCTCTCTACCTCGCCTGCCACCTTGTACGTAAAGTCTTCCGGGAAAGGGAATGCCGCTAATTTGGTCGCCAGCTCGGTATTGATATTGTTAGTCAGGTAGCCCGACTGCACCAACGCGGTGATGGTCACGTAGCGCTCTTTGTTGTAATGCCGAATGGTGTTGGGCGAAGTTTGAAACTCAATGTCCGCGACCTGCCGCAGCGGTAGAGATGCACCGCCGAGGCTATTCACATACAAATGATCGAACACATCCAGACTCGCCACTTTGCCCTCTTTGGGCAGCGTTACAATAATTTCGTATTCGTCGCCGAGTTCGGTGCGGAACTTGCCAATATCCAAACCGGCAATGCCCATGCGCACGGTGCGGTCAATTTCGGCTACCGGCACGCCTAAGGCCATTGCTTTTTCCCGATTGATGCGCACCGCGAGGTCGGTTTTTTGCGTTTTCAAAGGATTGCTGACGTAAATGGTGCCCTCGGTTTGAGCAATCAAATCCTCGATTTGTGCCGCTACGTTTTGCAAGGTATCTAAATTATCGCCAAGGATGCGAATGGCAATCGGCGCTTCGATGGGCGGCCCCTGCTCGAAGTTTTCCACCTGGATTTTGGCATTCGGGTAGTAGCGAAACTCTTCGCGTAATTCATCTATAAACGCTTCTTTTTCAGCTAATTCTACATTATGCAATTGTATAAAAATCTGTGCAATATTTTCCGATTCTCGGTTAGATATTACATTGTAATACACTTGCGGATTGCTGCGGCCCACATTGGTGGCGTAATACTTAACCAATTGTTTTTCAGCCAATTTTGCTTCCACTTCGCGCACAATGCGGTCGGTTTCGTACAAATTGGTGCCCTTGGGCGTTTCTACATTAATCATAAACATGGGCCGATCGGACGCTGGAAACAAACTGAAGCCCACCGCCGGCACTAAAGCTAAGGAACCCAAAAACAAGCCAAAAGCCAAAACCAAAGTTAGCCAAGGGTAGCGCAGGGCCTGCTTGAGTAAAGGCGCATAACTGGCGTTGATACCGCGCTTGAACACTCGAAAAATGAGGTTGCCCTCAGGGTTTTCGTGGTCTTTCAGAATACGGCTCGCCAAAAATGGCACGATCGTAAGCGACACAACGAGGGAAGCAAGCACCGTCGTCACTACCGCCATTGGCATACTGCGAATGAAATCGCCCGCATTGCCCGGCAGGTACAGCAGCGGCAGGAAGGCCAGCACTAAGGTAGCCGTACAGCCCACCACCGCCAGCCCGATTTGTTTTGTGGCTTCAATGGCTGCATTTCGTTTGGAAAAGCCCATGCGCAGGTAGCGTTCGATATTTTCTACCACTACAATCGAGTCGTCCACGAGGATACCGAGCGCCACAATCATCCCGACAATGCTCAACTGGTTGAGCGTGTAGCCGAAGAAGTTGAGCAGCGTCAGTCCAATGGCAATCGAGAGTGGAATGGAAATCATCACCACCAGCGAGGCGCGCGTGCCTAAAGGCAACAGCGTGATGAGCACAAGGCAAATAGCAATGGCAAAGTCTTTGGCGAAGCGCCCCAGACGGCTTTGTACGCTGGCCGGCTGATCAAAAACTTTGTAAAAATCCATATTGCCGGGCAGTTGCGTCTGAAATTTTTCCACCACCGGCGTCACTTGGTCGCGCACGGCGAAGATGTTCTGCCGAGGCTTTTGGGCCGCCGTGACAAACACCGCCCGATGCCCATTGAGCCGCGTAAGATGGCTTTCCTGCTGATAGTCCATTTGTACGGTAGCAATGTCTTTGAGGTAAATGGCCTGCCCACCGCCAGAAGAAACGACCGTATTTTCAATCTCTTCGAGGGTTTTGAAGTTGCCACTGGTCTTTACATTGAGTTTCTTCGTACCCGCATTCACATTACCACCGGGGATGTTGAGGTTTTCGCTTTGCAGCACATTCGTCACTACGTTGGTTGGAATGCGTAGCTGCGCCATTTTTTCCAAGTTCAAATCTATGCGCACCTGCTGGTCGGGGAAGCCCCAACTTTCCACTTTTTTGAGCGAGCGAATTTTTTCCAACTCGGAAGTCAGTTTTTTGGCCTGCTCTTCCAATTGGTTATAACTTGCTGTTTCACTGATGATTGCAAATTGAAAAATATTTACATCCGTTGGTGAAATCTTGCTGATGTCAATACGATAAATGTCGTCGGGTAGGTCGTTGCGCAGTGCGCCCATCTCGCGGATCACTTCCTGATACTTTTCGTCCACGTCCACGCCCCACTCGTATTCTACGCGGATAATGGCAATGCCATCCGAAATATCGGATACAATTTCCTGAATGTCTTCCAGCTCGTTGAAACGCTTTTCGATGGGGTCCACCACTTGCTCTTCGAGGTCGCTCGGCGTAGCGCCAGGATAGACAATTACAATCGGAAAGCCCGGAAACACGGGTTCGGGGTCTTCGCCCTTGGGCATGGTGAGCAAAGAGAACACGCCCAGCGCGAGTACGCCAAGGAATATGACCAGCGTAAACTGGTAGTTTTTGACTGAGAATTCAGCGATTTTCATCTTGTTAGACTTTGGATGATAGATGATAGATGATAGATGATAGATGATAGATGATTAGGTGATGGACGATAGGTGATAGATTTTAGATGCCAGATTTTTAGATGCCAGACTTTAGGACGGGAACATTCAACTTTTCAACTCTTTAACCCTTCTAAACCCCATTCCCCTATTCGCCACATCAACCCATCAACCTCTAAACTTTTAAACCCCTCAACAATATCCCAATATCCCAATATCTAATCCATTACTTTAATCAATGCTGCTTCTGTGAGATAAGCCGAGCCAGCGGTAATCACCTGCGCGCCCGGTTGTAGGCCGCTGCTAAGCATCACCTGGTCGTTGCGAATGAAGGCAATCCGCACGGGCACTTTCTGCGCCTTATTGCCATCGGGTACAAAGACGAAAGCATTTTGTCCGTTGCCTTCCACGATGGCGTCCACGGGTACGGCTATGTAGTTGCCGTTTTTCAATCCGTCTATTTTGACATTGGCAAACATACCGTATGTAAATTTTTTACCCTGTGTATCAAACTTAAATTCAACTGGGTACAAGCCACTGGCCGGATCAGCGCTTTGTGGCAACTCACTCACGCGCGCCTGGAAGGGTTGTTTGGGATAAGCATCAAAAAGCAAGGTGGCCGGGTCGCCCACTTTGAGGCGCACGAAGTCCTTGTCGGTGAGGCCCGCTTTCACAATCCAGTCGCGGGCACTGGCGGCGTGCATCATAAAGACGGGGTTGCCCGGTCCGGCGAGTTCGCCTTCGTTCATAAATTTCATCAGAATTCGGCCGCTAATCGGGGCACGAATTTCCGAATAGCTGAGGTTGAATCGGGCGATTTCGAGGTTTTGCTTGGCTACATTGAGCGCAGTGGTCGCATTTTGTACCTGTTCGAGCGTAGCCACCGAGTCGCGGTAGAGGTTTTGGGCGCGTTGTAGGTCGCGCTCGGCTTTGCTCACGGCTTCTTGCGCTTGCGTCACCTGCGCCTGTATTTCGGTGAGTTTGAGGCGGGCGAGCAATTGCCCTTTTTGCACCATCGTGCCTTCACTTACGAAAATGCGGTCAATCACGCCGCCGGTTTTGAAGGAAAGCCGAGCTTCAGAATCCGACTCGACCGTGCCAGTGGCGGTGATTGCCTCGGAAGATGCGGATTGTCCAACTGTGGTTACACGCACCGGAATCTCTTCGAGGGTGCTGGGGGGCAGGGCTTCGGCCGGGGTGTCCTTGCGGCTGCAAGCCACTAATAATGTAACGGCGGCCATTGCCATAGTCAGGGTGATTTTAAGGATGGTTTTCATCGTAGAATATTTTTGAAAAATGTGGAAATGTATTATTTTGACAATTATTTCAATGCTTTAAAACCTGATTTTCAAATATTTACAAGCAAAATAAAATTTAGAAGCTGATAAGAATGAAGGGTTTAAGTCCTCAATTTTTCCGTTTTCTAATTTCCTAATGCAAACTGCACCTCGGTCCATTTTTGCCATACATTAAAGAGGCTAATAACTTGCTGCAATTCGGCGTTGGTCAATTCATTGCGGGCGTCGAGGTATTCGATATACAGTGCCTGCCCTTCGCGGTAGAGCTTGCTCACATCGTCGAAGTAGCGCTGTGCGGTGCGTGCCTGCGTGCGGCTGCTGCGGAAAAGTTGCAATGCTGACTGATAATCCGTGACGCTGGTGCGCAATTGCAAAGCCAGTTGGTCGGCTACCTGTGCGCGTTGCGATTGTATGGTGGCGACGTCCATTTCCGCCATTTTAATTTTCTGTTTGTTGCGGTTGCCGCTGTAAATGGGCAGATCGAAAGACAGGCCGCCGAGCAAGTACAACGAGCCGTTACCTACTTGAAAATCAAAGCCTTGCGAACCAGCGTCGAGGAAAGCGTTCACCTTGGGAATTTTATAGGCTTCATTCATTTGCAGCGCCGTCTGGTTGATGCCTTGCGCCACCACGAGTTTGCGCAGTTCCTCGCGGTTGTCGGCAGAGCCTGTAAAATCGGTTGGGAAATTGTACTCAAGCTGCGCCAACGCATCGTCTGTGGCGATGGGGGTATCGAACGGCTGGTTGAGCAGAAAGTTGAAATACGCCGCCGCATTTTGCATATTATTCTGAGCTTCAAGTAATTGTGCTTCTACTTTGGTAATTTCATTTTCTGAGCGCACCACCACCGTGCGGTTCACCATATCGTTTTCAAACAATTTGCGATTCACGCGCAGGCTTTCGCGCAACAAGGTGAGTGCGTTTTCGTAAATGCGCACAGCTTCGTTTGCCTGTACATACTGAAAATACGCTATGCGTATATCTTTGGCTAAGGCTTGTTTATAAATTTCAATATCGGATTGTTGCAAATCAATCGTTTGCTCTCGGATTTGGCGATTGTAGCGAATATCGGGGTTGACGATGGGGTACGTGGCACGGATTTTCAGGTCGTAAAAGTTGTTTGGATTAAAATTTTCCTCTACGTTTTCCAATTGCGGAAAGCGCGGCGTGCCGGTGAGTTCGTTGAGCGTAGCATAGACCCCGTTGAGCAAGTCGCCCACCGGAAAGGCGATAGCCCGGCCACCGGCTGCCAGCGTGTAGGTGCCCTGCAAATTGACCGAGGGTAGGAACAGCCCTTTGGCTTCCTCTAAGGCGTGCAGGCTGCGTTGTAGCTGAAATTGCTGCTGTTTGAGTACTTCGCTGCTCGCTATGCCTTGTTCAATGTAGCGATTGAGCGTGTTGCTTTGCGCCTCGGCGTAAGCGCTACTGCCCAACAGTAGGATGAAAAAAAGAAGTCGGGTAAAGTTCATTGTTTTAAATGTTAATTTTATGAACACTGTTTAGTAAACAATTCCAACGTTTTGTTTTTTTGCGTTATGCAACACCTCAAATCATTCTAATCCACTCATCCATAGCACGTTGCATCATCGCTTGATTTTCCGCATCGGTTTGCTCCATCACTCGCACGCGGCAAGTATTGTTGAGCATCACCAATCCATGCAGAAACGCCCAAGAAAAAAAAGCATAATCTTTAGCGGAAGTAGCGCGTATCAAATCCTGGTCAATGCACTCCTGCACTGTATTTTGCAAAAAAGCGAACACTTCCTTGCCCTTGTGCCAGGGTTTGTGCTCTTCCAGCACTTCCATAGGTGCCATGAGCACAAACATCAGATTGTAATGCTGCGGATGCGCTTGCGCAAAGCGCATGTATAGTTTACCAATTTCGCGCAGGCGCTCCCGCGGATTAGTCAATTGCGTAAGCGGTAGCATTTCTTGGCGCAAAATGTCGAAGCCAACCTGTTGTACCGCAAATAGCAACTCGTTTTTGTCTTTGAAATACAGATAAATCGTGCCTGGGCTATATTCAATGCGCTCGGCAATACTGCGAATGGACGTCTTTTCATAGCCTTCCTCGGTGAATACCTCCGCTGCTGCTTCTACAATGCGCTCGCGCATCTCTTGCCGCTCTCTTTCTTTCCTTTCTACCACACCCATTTTATGATATCCTGTTTTTTCCTAATTTTTAATGAAATGACAACGCAAAGATACTGAACAGTGTTCAAAAAATCAACGCCTTTTATTGTTTTTTTCGACGAGTGATGTTTTTTTTGCTTTACAATGCAATAATCGCACGATTTGGCTGAGGTCGCAAGCAGAAAAGGCTTAACCCGCGTGCCGGCGGGTTGAATTGTAGGAATAGCGCATTGAATTGTAATGAACAGACGTATGGTAATACCAATTTCGATGCCAAATACCAAAAAGAGCTGGAAAAGAAGTGATTAGCTAAGTAAACACACGACACTTTCCATGGAAAATCAGTACAACTTTCATTCTGCTACAAAACGATAACCAACGCCTTTAATGGTAAGTATTTCCACGGCGGGGTCGTCGCGCAGGTAGTCGCGCAAGCGGGTGATGTACACGTCGAGATTCCGAGAATTGAAAAACGAATCGTCCCCCCAGATTTGGTTGAGAATAGCGCGGCGCTGCACTACAGCGGTACGATTTTCAGACAAAATACGCAGCAACTCCGCTTCGCGGTGCGAGAGCTTGCGTACATGGCCGTCAAGTTGCAATTCATAGCGCAAAGGTACAAAAACGTAGCGGCCAATATGAATCGGCTCTTTATCAACGGGAGCAGACGCAGGCGTGCCGTTACTGGCTATCTGCAATAAATTGTGCATGCGTGCAATGAGTTCTTCCATGCTGAAAGGCTTGCGCACGTAGTCATTGCCACCCGACTGAAAGCCCCGGAGCACGTCCTCGGTTTGTGTTTTGGCGGTCAGAAATATAATGGGCA
This sequence comes from uncultured Saprospiraceae bacterium, assembly GCA_937872385.1. Taxonomy (GTDB): domain Bacteria; phylum Bacteroidota; class Bacteroidia; order Chitinophagales; family Saprospiraceae; genus JADJNW01. The sequence goes on along the minus strand of CALMSO010000092.1, from coordinate 36,885 downwards.
GCCCCGGATTTAGTTGTCGAATGTCGGTAGCAATGGCGTAACCGTCCTTATGCGGCAGCATCACATCCAGCACGCAGATATCGGGACGAAACTGCTCGAAGGCCGGCAACGCACGCTGGCCATCACTCACCATACGCACCTCAAAGTCGCGGCTTTCTAAACTTTCCTTCACAATGCGCCCCAAGAAAGGCTCATCCTCTACGTATAATACCTTGATTTTCATATAATAACCAATGAAAAGTTATCAACAAGCGCTTAGACATAATTATTTCAAATGTAAAAAACATAAATCACTGATTGTCAAACCCAAAAAGCATTTCCAAGTAACAAATAACAAATATCATTAACAAAATAGTAAATAACAATGTCCCATTAATTAATGCGAATATTGGGTTGAAACCATCAAAAACATTAGCCCTATGTAAAAAATAACCCCAACGGGGTGGTATAATTATAAGGAATATAAAAAGCCGATTTAACCCCCAATGGGGTGACATAGCATACATGCACAGTGTCACCCCTGCCGGGGTTTAAAAACACTGATTATCAATTGTCTATAAATTTTTCACCCCTTTGGGGTTCGCTCAGTATTCGCATCAATCCTCAATAACCGCAGGCAGCACCAGCGTAAACCGACTTCCCTGCCCCGGCGCACTTTCTACCTCGATTCGGCCACCGTGTTTGTTCACCACATTAGCCACATAACTTAGCCCCAGCCCATGCCCTTTGGTGTTGTGCACATCGCCGGATGTAACGCGATAGAACTTGTCGAAGATGCGCGGCTGGTGCTCTGGCGCGATGCCAATACCATTATCTTGCACCGACAGGCGTAGGCTGCCGTTATCGCGGGTTATGCACAACCCGATTTCAGGCTTCAAATAACTGTATTTCAATGCGTTATCAATTAAATTATACACTACATTGGTCAGATGGATACGATCACCTTGCAAGGTAAAATCCGGTCCGCTCGTTTCTAACCGAACCTGGGCACTATGTTTTTCAAACTGCACTTTCATCGAATTGAGAATCTGCTCAACCAACTCCCGGAAGTCAAACCGCTCAAGTTGCAAATCTGGCTCGCCCTGCTCGAAGATAGCCATTTTCAGCACTTTATCCACTAACAGGTTGAGGCGATTCAGCTCGTTTCTAGAAATGTCGAGGTACTCGCGGGTCAGTTGTGGATTCTGCAAAGCATTAAAATTATTCAGCGCTTCAATGGCAACACTCACCGTAGCAATAGGCGTTTTCAATTCGTGCGTGACATTGCTAATGAAGTCGTTTTTCAACTGCGCGAGCCGCTCCTGCTTACGCAAACTATTGTAAACCAGCCAGAAAGCCAACATCGTGATACCGGTCAGAAATACAGAAAACAATACATAAAGCGCTATTTTTTGCCATAAGTACCCTTGGTATTGCTTTAGTTGAGCTGTAAAAAAATGGCGCGGCGGCATCCCGGCAGGCACGGGCCCCAGCACATCGGGCAGGTCTTTGTACGATTCCCATTCGTCTATGGGACTTTTGGCTACGGAAAAAGCAACCAGCATGCCAGCGGCACGTAGCTTACGCGCAAAAACTTGCGCTACGGAGTCCACCGCCAGCGAATCGTTATTAAGTTGTATAATAATCTCTTTGCCATTCGTATTTTGCACATTCATTACAATGCTTTGCAAAATTTTATTTACTTCAATAGATCGAATGCTATCCGGCGCAATCGGAAATTCAGAAGCGATGCGAAACATCCGGTTGGTGTGGCCGCGTGGCAAGGCGCGGGTGCTGTCCGAAGATTGTACTAAAAAACTAAAGCGCGTGGACGTAGAATCGCTCGGCACCCTTGGGCGAGGCACTTCCGGCACCGGCGGCACAACAATGCGCGTCTGCTTATCGGAAAAATAAATCATCGTATCAGCCCCGAAATGCTTAGGTGCGCCAGGCAAAAAAGTAACCTGCGCTGCGCCGGCTTTGCCCACCACAGCCGAGCGTACATTGCGCTGCCACAACGAATCTTGCAACTCCATAATCGTATTGCGAAACAGATTGTCGGCTTCCTTTTCCAGCCAGGAGCGTTGTTCTTCGTACACTTTTTGCAACCAAAATACCTGAAAGGCCACCAACAAAATCATGCTGCTGAGCATCAACAAAAACGGGACGATATGTTTGTTTTGTTGTTTCAATTTTTTTAAGCTATGTTTTGCGGTTCGCGGTTCGCGGTTTGCGGTTCGCTATTCGCAGGTTGCAGGTTCAAATTAAGTAATGGGACATTGTTATTTGTTAATTTAGGTATTTTCTAAATAATTGACAATGAGTTATTTGCAATAAAAATATACTTAAAATAATTCTGTCCAAATACTTAACTTTTGCGGTTTAATTTTTGAACTTTATTAACAAACAACAGCGTGCCATTATTTAAAACCCTTACAAATTTACGTCCTTGTGCATCAATTAGTTCGGCTTTTAACCTTAATTAACCTTAATGCAAGGATGATTAACGGCGTTTTCCGGCCGGAGACCCTACCTTTGCCAAAAAAAATCATCCAACCATGAAAGAACTATTCGTATTATTTATGCTCTCGGTTTGTTATCTTGGGCTGGAGCAGTTGCAAGAAGGGGCTATCACCTACGAAATGAAGGTGAATATGCACCGGCGCTTACCCAATCAAGACATGAAAAACATGATACCAGAGTATCAAACTTCGCAAACCCGGCTGTTTTTCAATGCCAACGAATCTTTTTACAAAAACGCCAACGACGAGGAAGACGATTTGGAAATCAGCGGCGGCAGTGGCGGTATGACGTTTCGCATCAAGCGGCCAATCAGCGAAATTTATCGCCATTTTGACAATGGGCAAAAGCTCGAACAGCGCGAATTTATGGGCAAAAAATACCTCATCGAGGGGGAAATCAAACAAACGCCCTGGAAAGTGACCGGCGAAATGGAAGAAATAGCCGGCTACAACTGTATGAAAGCGACTCATGCGGATAGCGTGGGCACTTTTGCGCGCAATATTGTGGCTTGGTTTACGCCCGATATACCGGTGCCGGCGGGCCCCGACAGCTTCGGCTCGCTGCCTGGTATGATTCTGAAAGTGGACATCAACGAGGGGGAAATGGTTTATACGGCTATTAATATTAGTAATAAAAAACCGGGCAAAAATGACCTGAAAGCGCCTTCCGGTGGCAAAAAAGTGACCGAGGAAGAATTTCGAGAACTGATGCGCGAGCAGATGAAGCAAATGGGCGGCCAGGGCCGAATGATGTTTGGCAATTAGAGTAGAATGTACCAGTTTTGAAAGCTATCGGACGCCTCGGAGGTTTCCGGTGGCTTTCAAACTATGCGAAAAGCGTGGTTATTTCCACCGAAAAGCCAGTTACTGCGCTACTGAACAGGCGCCCGCTTACCGCTAATTTCTGCCGCAAGACAAAAACACCTTCCTGATTAAAGTATTGTTCTACGGTTTGTTGCTCCGGATCAATAATCCAGTACTCGTGCACCCCATGCGCGGCGTAGTCCTGCATTTTGATTTCGCGGTCTCGCTTTTCAGTTGAGACAGAAATAATTTCCACTACAAAATCTGGAGCCGGAAATCGCATTTGATCTGGCTCAAAAGCAGCGGCTTTCGCTTTGCCAAAAAAGCAAATATTAGGCTCGTAGTCATTACGTGTCAGACTGACCATTACTTTTTCTACGCCTACTTCTCCGAGGTCGTGCATTTGTGCGTACGTGTGCAGTAGTGCCGATAATTGCATCGAGACGCGCCAGTGCCGACGCTTTACGGGCGATTGATAAACAATTTCCCCGTTGATAAACTCCGCCTTTACATCCTCATGCACCAATGCATAATAGGCTGCCCGCTGCTGTTTTTCGGCTTCGAGCGCCTGCTGCAAATCCTGCAAAATCAGAACGGCATCTGGCTGCGCCAATATGGCTTCGCGCCAATGAGTATGGGTCATAATTCATTTTTTAGCCACTAAGTGCAAGATAATCAGGCACTTGAAAAGCACTTATATCATTTTTTTAGAGGGTGCAATTATCAAAAATACAAAAAAAGACGGTACGAAGTTGGCCCCGTACCGTGCTTTTAAAAGCTACCCGGTCACTTTTTGTTTTTAAAGACCGCTTAACGAAGCATACGAATCATTGGGCCGCCGCCGCCAGCCGCACCGAGTTGCTGCAATGAATACGTAAAGCCCAGCATAAAATAGCGCCCCAGCGACCGGATGACCTCCTCCTGCACGAAGTTAATGTCGGCGATACGGTTGATGCCAACGTTGCGATTGAGCAAATCATTAACCGACAAGCGCAGCTCGCCGCGCCGGTTGAGCAGAAATTTGGACAAGGAAGCATTCCAAATGGGCACTTCCTGATTCAGCCCGTCGCCATTGATACTGTTGTAAATAGCATAATTGAACGAAGAGCCGATGCTGAAGCCATTGGTCAGGTTGAGATTAAAATCCGCTTCGTAGTTTTGATTGATAAAATCCTGATTCAGCGCTTTTTGCAATGAATACTGTGCTTGGTTATAACTGATATTGGCATTCAAACTGGCATTGATTAGCTCTTTGTGGCGATAATTGAGCCGCGCTCCGCTGCGAGCGATGAGGCGTTCGGTTTGGTTTTCAAGCGCATTGATTAAGTTGACGCTTCTGATCCAAGTCAAATCGCTGCTCAGGCTGGCCCGCAGGCTGGGTCGCTTGATGGGGAAGCCGAAATTGAGAAAGCTGCTCAAGCGGTAGTCGTCGTCCACGTTGATAGGCTGGGTGATGCGCACAAAATTTTCGTCAATCTGCTGGGCATTTGAGATGCGATTTTGGGTGTAGGTAAAGCTGATATTGCTAAAAAAATTGATAAACGTCCCCGGATTAAAAGTATTGAAACCCATTACAAAACGGTGCGCATACTCGGGCCGTAGGTTCGGATTGCCCAATGAAATATTGAACGGGTTGCTATTGTCCACCAATGGCGAGAGCTGCTCGATGCTCGGCTCGTTCACATTCGTAGCGTACTCAAGGCGCAGGCTTTTGGCCGAGGTGAAGTCATAATTGAACCGCACGCTGGGCAGTAGATTGGTAAACGAGCGGTTGATTTGTACATCTTGCAGCAGCAGTTTGCCGTCTAAGATAGTTTGTTGCAATTGCACACCGGCTGTGAAATTATAGGAAGCATTGTTTTTCCGAAAGTTCAGCCCGCCTCGGTGGTACTGGGTGGCATTGTCAAACTTAGCGGTTAGCTGGTCATTGAGCTGGCGCTCGCCGTTGTTGATGTCAAACACTTCAAAATCCTGATCGGTATTGGTTTGATTGAAGGTATAATTCATTTCGAGGTAGCGCCGCTTGCCCAATGGCTCGGTGTAGGAGGCCGTGCCACCAAAGCTCACTCGATTACTGAATTGGGTGCTGATTTGCATAATCGAATCGGTGCGCAGCGGGGTGCCGTCGCGGAAAAAGCGGTTGGCAGATTCTAACTGGCTGTTGCGCTCATTTTCATTCAAACCAAAGGTCAGATTGGTGCTGAACGTGCGGCCGCGCTTGTTGAAACGCAGGCGGTACAGGAGCTCGTTGCTCCAGTTGATGCCCTGCCCGGTAGAAAGATTGAAGCGGTCAATGCTATTGCGTGGCAGGTTTTCGTCCGTCAATGATTCGCTGAAGGACTCGCTGTTCTGATTGGTGGTGCTGTAGCCGCCGTTGGTAATAAATTTGATATTGCTGCTGGAGTCAATGTCATGCTCGAGCGTAAAATTGGCGCGATGGCTTTCGTTGAGATTGATACCGAACGAGTTGTCGAAGGTAGTAAAGCTGCCATTGGCCAGAAAATCTTCCCGGCTCAGGTTGCGCTCCACTTCTTTATTCGAAGAATTGAAAAAGTAGCTGCCGTTGGCTTTGGTCTTTTGGTTCCATTCGTTATTGAAATTCAAGCCGCCCGCCCAAGTGCGCGTGAAGCCGGTATTGTTATTGCCAAAATCAAGTGGAACTCCGCTCGGATTGTTGGAGTTGAAACTAAGCTGTACGGCTCCGCCCCGAGCCATATTGCGCGCTGCGCCGGTGAAGCTCATGTAATCCCGCACGGAGAAACCTTGCTTGTTAACGTTATTGCCCATGCCAATGAGCGACAGTTGTTGGTCCTCCCGAAAACGATTGACATTGATGCGGCCATCGAAGCGCTCGTCGTCGCCGTAGCCAGCATTAACGGTACCAAACAAGCCTTTTTTAAAATCCTTTTTGGTCGTCAAATTGAGGGTTTTTTCGCGCACGCCATCATCAATGCCAGAAAAAATCGCCTGGTCTGATTTTCGGTCGAATACTTGTATTTTATCAATCGCCTTTGCCGGTAGATTTTTCGTAGCAATGGTCGGGTCGGTACCAAAAAACTCCTTCCCGTCCACCAATACCCGGCGCACCTGCTCGCCCTGCGCCCGGATGGTGCCGTCGCTGTCCACTTCTACGCCAGGGAGCTGCTTGAGCAGGGTTTCCACATCGGCGTTTTCCTGTGTTTTGAATGCTAAAGCATTAAATTCGATGGTATCTTTCTTGATTTGTACCGGGATGTGCTCGGCTTTTACAATGGCTTCATTCAGTAACAAACTCTCCGGCAGCATCCGGATAGTGCCCACAGAATAGGGGTTTTCGGCTACATTTGCCGGTATTTGCTGGTCGTACATTTGATAGCTCAAAAAAGTAATGCGCAGCAGATAGCCATCTTTGGCATTTAGCCCCCGGATGTTGAAAATGCCATTGGCTTCGGAGCGCCCGAAGTTGATGAGCGACGAATCCTTTGGGTTCAGAATCATAATGGTGGCAGCTTCCAACGGCTCGGAGGTATCGTCGGCCAGCAGCGTGCCCGTGAGGTTGTAGCGTTGGGCTTGTACCAGTGTACTGCCACACAAGAGGAGTAATAAAAAACTGAGTCGGGTGATTTTTTTCATAGTCGGATTAAATTGCATTTTAAAATCGAGGCTAAAATTAAGCTGCCGTATCCGACAAACAGGTTAATTGCTATTGAAATAAGGTTAAAAAAGGTTAATGCACCAGATAGTAAATGGATTGGGCACTTGATTTTGTAGGAAAATTGCGGAAGTTCGTCTTATTTTTACCGCTGAAAATAGAATACCGGATCATCCTAATTACCTGATTGTTGCTTATGTCTATCAATTTGATTAGCGATACCGTCACTCGACCGACGCCGGCCATGCTGCAAGCCATGCTGCACGCCGAGGTGGGCGATGATGTTTTTGGCGAAGACCCCTCCGTCAATGCCCTCGAAGCTAAAGCAGCCGTGCTGTTTGGCAAGGCAGCAGCCGTTTATTGTCCCAGCGGCACTATGACCAATCAAATTGCGCTCAAAGTGCACACCCAACCTTTAGACGAAGTCATCTGCGATGAATATTCACACATTTATCAATATGAAGTGGGTGGCTATGCTTTTAATTCGGGGATTGGTATCAACCTGATTAAGGGGCAAAACGGTAAAATCACGTCCGAGCAAATTGCTGCTGCCATCAAGCCCGACTACGACTGGCTACCCCGCACTTCTTTAGTAGTGCTAGAAAATACAGCCAATAAAGGCGGCGGCAGTTATTATACCCTCGAAGAAATCCGCCCAATCCGGCAGCTCTGCACCGAGCGGGGGCTCAAGCTGCACCTCGACGGCGCCCGGCTGTTCAATGCTTTGGTAGAAACCGGCGAAAACCCGCAGCAGGTAGGTGCTCTGTTTGACAGTATTTCCATCTGCCTTTCCAAAGGGTTGGGCGCTCCAGTTGGCTCTTTGCTCATCGGCGATGCGGCTTTCATAAGGCAGGCGCGGCGTGTGCGCAAGGCACTTGGCGGTGGTATGCGGCAGGCGGGCTACTTAGCAGCAGCAGGTATTTATGCACTTGACCATCATGTGATGCGACTCAAAACGGACAACGAGCGCGCCCGCCAAATCGGGCAGGTGCTGCAAGCGCTCCCTTACGTAGCTACTGTGCGTCCGGTGCAAACCAACATCGTGATTTTCGACGTGCAATCGCCTTACACAGCCGCTACTTTCTTAGAAAAATTAGCCGAGCAAGGCATCAAAGCTGCTGCTTTCGGACCACAGACTATTCGATTTGTAACGCACCTCGATTTTACAGACACCATGCTACAGCAAACCTTGGAAATTTTGTGTAAATTGTAAGCAAAAAATGTGCGGATAGATTTTGAAACCATAAACCTTAAACCACATGAAAAACCTGCGCACCATTCTTTTTGGGTTCATTATGCTGTTTTATATTGGCTTTCTGTTTAATATGATTAGGCAGACCGAACAAGTATTGAAAAAAGGCGCTGTGCATCGGTTTCGGCTGGAGCCAATAGACCCATACGACGCTTTTCGGGGGCGCTACGTGCGGCTTTTCTATGCGGTACAAACGGTGGCACGACCGCCCGACTTCACTTTCCCGGATAATAATACCTCCCAAGCTTACGCAACCTTGCGCACCGACAGCGCCGGCTATGCAGCATTGAAAACGGTGCATCGGCAAGCGCCCCATGGGCAAGACTACCTGCCGGTAAATGTGTACACGCACGCCTCGGAAGACAGCCTACTGGTTTATTTACCTGAAAATCTGGCCTATTATTATATGAATGAAAAAACAGCCCCAACTGTAGAAAAATTGGTATTGCAGCCCTTGCCCGCCGACAGCCTGCGTACCGTGCGCGCCTCGGTGGATGTGCGTACTTTGCGCGGAAAAGCTATTGTAGAAATGCTGTATATCAACGACTTACCTGTGCAGGAATACTTACGACAGCAGCCGCAGTGAAGTGACTGGGGTACGTCCATGCCGTTTAGTTAACTGTATTTTGCTCCTCTTTCAGTCGAATTCCAACCCGCCTTCGTCGGATTTATTCGCCATTTGCCGCTGCCAGCCCGAATTTTGCCCTGTTCTAAGTGTTAAAAATCTTAATTCGATTTAACAATACATTAAAATAAAGTGCTGCAACATCCGGCAGTTTTCGTAGTTATTATAAGAAACATTAAAACCTAAAAGAAAACAATCTTGTAAAACCCGAAAAAAGAATCACCATGAACATCCGACAAATCAAATTAGCCTTGACTGTGGGCCTGATGAACGCCCAAACCGACAACAACGCCCTGAATTTGGTCAAAGAATTGATGCTGACTTTCAAGGAAGTAGGCAATTTTCTGGGGCTGCGTGTAGAAAAAGAAGCGCGCCTGAATCCGAATCACATTCAACAAACCTATGCCTTGCAATTCGAAAATTGTAAGTTGAACTTGGAAGTGGTCTCTAATCGCCAGACCAATAGCCAATACGTACAGCGTTTTCAGTTGCAATAGGGTTCCATGCACATATTACTACTTATCCCCCTCTACAAACGGCGGATTGTCCTCAGTGCCAATCCGCTGTTTTTATAAATAGCCCGATTTTTTATCCCTCAAACTCCGCATCGGTTTTGATAATAGCTCCGGCCAATTTGCGCGCCTCTTGCCGAGGGTTTTTCCACCAATGCACCGACCATACCGGCTGATAATCAAATCCACATTGCGTCAGCAATTCTTTTTGGCGATGCTCCCAGACAAAATCGGTCGCGGGTGTTTGCGCAAAAAAGCCGTCGGGCTGCAGCACCAACCCCCGCTGATGTTCGTGAAGCCCTTCTATGAGCAAGGGCAGGTGCAGTTGTGCCGCATCCACCTCTGTTTGTATGCGTTCTTTGCCAAGATACGGATGCAAGGCGATGGCTATTTCTGCTGGCAATACCTGCTCGGAGGCACTGTCGGATTCGGGTTCTGCCCAATCTTTGAGCCGTTGTGCGATGAACTGCTGCCGCTCGGCATTTGAGGTTTCGAGTGCTCGGCAGTAGGCAAAATAATTGGCTAACAGAAACACGCCGGGTTGTTCGGGCATGGCGAGCCAGCTTTCCCAAGTTGCTTCTGGAATGGAATTAATAATAAACAGCTCTTGCAAGGGGCGGCTCATAAGCAAGCGTACATCGCAAGCGAAATCTGGCGCATTGAGCCTTTCGAGATGCTGGCTGAGTTTGCCTTTAACATCTATAATGCCGTAAGTAGTGGATACGATCACCACATCGAAGTGCTGGCCGCGCAGCTCATTGAGTTGGAAAACGCCTAAGCCGTTGCGCTCCAATTGCTGGATTTTTTCTACCCCTGGCGACCATTTCTGTTTGATTTTCAATAAATAAGATGCAATCAGGTCGCGTTGTGCTATTGTAAAACAAGCAATCCCAACGGTTGGGAAAGTGCGTTTGTCGGTAGGTTTTATATCATTAAGTAAATGAATAATGCGCTGTGCCTCCTCGTCATTGGTGCCCGCGGCTTCGCTGTAACGTCCGTCTAATTGTTCAAACCGCACCGTAAACTGTCCGATAGCGGCTTCGTCCATTTGCTTACCATTGAGCAATTGCAGGAGGTTGCCAGGATTCCAGCGGTGGCAACTTTGCAGTTTCCAGGTGGGCAATTCGGCAGCTTTGGCCTTGCCCAGCAGCACCGATTCGTCGTGGGTGGGCAGTTGGCTACAATCCCCCGCGATTATTGCTTTCTTGCCGACTTGCCAGATAGCCATCGCGTCGCGTACGGGCAAGTATTGCGCTTCGTCGAACAAGACATAGTCAAAGTGCTCCGCCAGGTCTGTCAGGTTATTTGTCACCGTATGCGCCGTGGCCAATAGCACCGGAAACACCGCCGTAGTGGCATCCATACCTTTGGCAAGCAATTCTGATAAGGGGCGCTCACGTATTTCCTCCGGCGTTTTTTTACCAAAAAGCAGGTTAAAAGCGTCCCGATTGCGGCGGCGCAGTGCCTGGAGTGCCTCTTCGCGTAAAGCGCGGCGCCGATGATGAATCTGTGCAGGCAGCAGGTCTTTCAATTGATTGTGAATGCGCACATAATCCGTGACGGCTTCGTCGTCGGTAGGAAGGGTTTCCTCGCTGGCGGTGGTCAGGCAATTATTCAAATACCAACTGGCAAAAGCCGCAATCCAGTCGTTGGGTTTCACTTTTACCAAAGCCCTAATGACGCGCATGGCGTTGTCGGGTAAAGACAGCCAATTGTGCTGCCAATCGTAAAAATCATCATAATCGCGCAAGTAGAGACGCGTAGTTTCCAATTGCTCAATGATTTCTTCGAGGTATTTGCGGCGGCGCGGTATGGTCAGCATTTTGTTTTCAAATGGCTGCTCGTAGAGTTGCACTTCGTTGAGTTCGGCAATCAGCAAGTCGAGCGTATATTCCAGTTCGGTAATATCTTCGCCAAACTGAAGCGCTTCGTTCAGATTGTTAGCGCTGAGCCGCGCCACTTCCTCCTGCACCTGCCCGCTGAGGCTTTCGCGCCACTGCCGGAGTGCCTGCCCAAACCGATCGAGGTTTTCGATTACTTTTTGAATGTTGGAACCTTCGCCAGTGGACGAAAACTGAAAGTCGAAGTAGCGATTGCGCGCAAAGGTTTGTTCCAATTCTTGATAAGCTTTAGCGACGGTGTCTCTGGCGTCCAACACTTGTTTTACCTTGCCAGAAAAAACTCCTCGCAACTTGAGCGCGCCCGCGCCCGCCTGGTCGAAATCGGCACCGTAACGGCTGGAGTAATCCGCTATTTGCTCGCGCAGCCGCACCAAGCGCGTGGACAACTCGCCGTAGTGCCCTTCGTAATATTCGCTCAGCAGATCGGTGTACTGATTGATTTTTGTAATATAAAGATGCTGCAAGCTGCTGGCTTTGAGCAAAAAAGCGTCCAATTGCTCATGGATAAAGTCCAGCCCTTCGGCTTTGCCCCTGCGGGTAAAAATCGTCGGGTGCAAATTGCTCAATGGGTGCCGCAGCGTATTGATTTTCGCGTAAAGCGGAAAAGAAGCGCGGATATTGTCTTGCAAACGCAAAAACTCCTCGTAGGTAAAGTTGAAATCCGTTGGATGCAACTGAGTAGTGAGCATTTCCTTGCCCTCGGCCCGGTTGCTCCGCAGAAAATGCCCTACGGTTTGTGTCCAATTGTAAGGGCCAAACACTGGGTGGCGCACAGCTTCATAATGCGCAGCGAGCTTGTTTTTGAGGCGGGTACTTTTATCGAGCACTGCCCGAAACTCGTTTTCCTCGAAGGCTGGCGGCGGCAGGTCGGCATTGGCGATGGCGCGGAGCAAATCCAGCAGCACTGGTTTGTCGGTCAGACCGTTTTGCAACAGAAAAGTGTATTGCGAAAGCCCCAGATTAGCGAGGCGTTGTTGTATCTGGCGCAGGGGGCCGAGGTTTTCAGCTACTACCAAACAGCGCTGCCCGTTGGAAAGTGCATTGGTAATCAGATGCGTAAGCAGGTGCGTTTTGCCGGTGCCCGCTGCACCTTCTATAATGGTGGTTTGCTGCTGAAAAACAAGCTGCAAGGCGCTGGCTTGGTGGGGGTCGAGCGGCAACAGCCCAAAAGGATGCCCAGTATGTGGTGCTTCGGCAGTGCTAAATACATCGGTTTCGACGGCTGGGGCTGGCAATTGCTGCGGAAACAGCCCCACCACTCCCGACCAGTGGATCAGTCCGTGGGTGCCCATCGTTTCGAGGTAGGCAGCATCGGGCGCTGGCATGATGGCAAGGGTTTCGCTACCATTGGCCACTTGCAACAGCTCGGCGATGTCTTGGCAGCAACTTACCAATTCGTCGGGGGTGATTTTATTGTCGCGTACGGCCTCGCGCATCCGGTCGGCGGCGGCTTCGCCTTCATTGAGTCGGAGCATTTCTGCCAGCGCATAGTTATACTGTACTTGCTCGTCTTTGGCGTGCGTAAAGACCCATTGACTGATAGAATCGGGGGCTAAGGCCAGCTCTAATTGCCAGATAAATAAAGGCGCGGCGATGGTTTCGCCCTGCTGCTGCCAGTACAATATTGGATAGCCAAAAGCCAGATTGGGCGCTCCCTTGAGGCGTTGGTGATTGCGCGAAGCGAAGTAAAAATGTTGTACTTTTTCCGATACGGGGTAGTCGGGTTGGGCTTGCATTTGCAATTGCTCCTGCCGAAAAAGCTGCCCCAGCCAGTCGTAGGCGAAAGCAACTCCACGCGGGTCGAGCACCAATATATCTATGCAATCAGCCGAGGTAGCCCATACATTCCGATACATTTCGCGCTCTGTGTGTAATGAATTATCCTGCTCCATCATAAAATAACCGAACATTGTTATAATCAATTGTCGTTGGGTATGTCATCCAAAAGTAGAAACGCTTAGGATGTCTACTGCTTTTTATGAATTAAATTATTGATAATGAGGCTCTTAAGCCGAATCATTTTGCCAAAATATTAGTCGAGGTAATGCCGCACATCTGCTTAAAATCAGCACATTAACGTTTTTATTTACTTACATCAAGTAAAAAATAGCCTGCACCGACCAAAGAACAGCACCAAATATACCACTTCCTACCACATTATACGAAAACGCTCTATTCTTTTAGTGCTAAAAGCGCCGTCAGATAGTTTGGGTATGCTTTTTTTCGAGGGGTTAGTTTGTTTTCTAAAATAATTTAAAATACTGAAAATCAAATATTTAAAACCTAATGTGGAAAAAAATTGCTAAAGAAAGAACCGATTTTTGCAACAGAATACCTATCTTGCACTTGCAAGCCCATGTAACATATTAACAAAACAGAAACCCACCGGCTTAAAATAATAATAATACCGCCGGATTCTTTTAACAAACCACAACGTTTATGTCAACGGACAGTAGCTGTAGGCGCTTGCTCGTTTTATTTTTTTGCACCGGCTTTGCCTGGTCTATTTTCGCCAAGAGCGATCCCCCCTTTCCCCCGAACGATTCCACGCTGATGCGCATGGACTCTGCCGCCTTATCCATCACTTGGTTCAAGCCGGATATTCGCGCCGATATGGTACAATATGCCAAAAATTTTCTGGGTATTCATTATAAATATGGCGGGCGGGCCCCCGAAACGGGTTTTGACTGCTCAGGTCTCACGCATTTTGTGATGAAGCATTTTGATGTGCCAGTTTCGCCTTGCTCGCGCACGCAGTTTGGGGATGGCCGAAAAGTGGACCTCAAGGCCGTAAAACCCGGTGATTTGATTTTTTTTCGGCGCAGCAGCAAAAGTCGTATCTCGCACGTAGCGATGGTAGTCGCCAACGATGCCGAAGGATTGTTCATCATTCACAGCACTTCGCGCGGCGTAGTAGTGGATGATTTGATGAAATCCAACTATTGGCGCCCCAAGATGTACGCGGCCAAAGATGTACTACACCGATTTTCGGATACCTACGCCCGGCAGCAGCTCGAACTTTTTGCCACACAAATTCGGCAATTGCAAGCCTTAGAACTGGACCTGGGGCTCTTAGCCAAATCCATTCGCATCTAAAGTGCCAGCGGCATTGGGTTTAGGCAAAAGATATATCCGTCACGCTCGTGTTCGTGTGTTTTTTACACGATAAATTCGTATTTTCGCCGCAGCTCACAGTTATTTATCGTACTAAAACTACTTAACGCAGGAATGATTAACTTGATACTTTTTGGCCCGCCGGGTTCGGGCAAAGGCACACAGGCCGCCAAGCTCGTTGCCAAATATGAATTGGTGCATATCTCTACCGGCGACTTGTTTCGCTATGAAATGAGTAATGATACGCCCTTAGGGCAACAAGCCAAAAATTATATTGCTAAAGGCGAACTTGTGCCCGATGAGGTGACCATCGGTATGCTGCGCAATAAAGTGAATGCCACCCCAGAAGCACGCGGCTACATTTTTGATGGCTTCCCGCGCAATATTGCCCAGTCGGAAGCGCTCGATGTTTTTCTATCCGAAAAAGGCACAGCGGTATCCAAACTAATCATGCTGGATGTTTCGGATGATGAAATCGTAGCGCGCATTCTCAATCGCGGCAAAACCTCGGGCCGTACCGACGACTTAGACGAAGGCATTATTCGCAATCGCATTGACGTTTATAAAAACGAAACCTCGCCGGTTTTCAACTACTACGCCGAGCAGCATAAATCGGTAAAAATAGATGGTATCGGCAGTATTGACGATATTTTCCAGCGCCTCTGTGCAACCATAGACGCGCACTGAACCTTGCCGAAGGAACCAAACCGGAAGTCATTGCGTTTTCTGAATGCAATGACTTTTGTTTTGCATTGATTATTGAAACATTTAGCAGCAGCCGATGGCAGAGCAAAATTTTGTAGATTACGTAAAAATATGTTGCCGATCGGGCGCAGGAGGCGCCGGATCAATGCACTTTCACCGCGACAAACGCACCATCAAAGGTGGCCCCGATGGCGGCGACGGTGGCCGCGGTGGGCACATCATTGTACGCGGCAATCGCAATTTATGGACATTACTCCCGCTCAAATATCGCAAGCACGTTATTGCTGGCAGCGGCGGGCACGGCAGTAGTGGCAACAAGTTCGGCGCGGATGGCGAGGATATTATACTCGAAGTACCTCTCGGTACGGTGGCCAAAGACGCGGAAACCAGCGAATTTCTCTTCGAAATCACCGCCGATGGCGAGGAGCAGGTGCTGCTGTACGGCGGACGTGGCGGCCTCGGCAACAGCCATTTCAAATCGCCTACTAATCAAACTCCTCGCTACGCCCAGCCCGGCGAACCCGGCCGCGAAGAATGGAAAATCTTAGAATTGAAAGTCCTCGCTGACGTCGGTTTAGTTGGCTTTCCTAACGCGGGCAAGTCCACACTGCTCTCGGTGCTTACTGCTGCCAAACCAGAAATCGCCCCCTACCCTTTCACCACTATCGTACCCAACCTCGGCATTGTGCAGTACCGCGACGGGCGCTCG
Source organism: uncultured Saprospiraceae bacterium (assembly GCA_937872385.1). Lineage (GTDB taxonomy): Bacteria > Bacteroidota > Bacteroidia > Chitinophagales > Saprospiraceae > JADJNW01. The sequence goes on along the minus strand of CALMSO010000092.1, from coordinate 21,131 downwards.
TTTATGATTGCCGATATTCCCGGCATCATCGAAAATGCACACCTCGGCAAGGGCCTTGGCCACCGCTTCCTACGGCACATCGAGCGCAACGCCACCCTGTTGTTTATGATTCCTTGCGATGCCGATAGCATCAAAAAAGAATATGATGTACTACTGCGTGAATTAGAGCTGTACAACCCCGAACTCCTCGACAAGCCGCGCGTGCTGGCCATCACCAAAAGTGACCTCATTGACGCCGAACTCAAGGAGCTCCTGAAAGCCGAACTCCCCCCCGATGTGCCTTACATTTTCATCTCCGCGGTAGCACAGCAGGGGCTGGACGAGCTGCGCGACCTCCTCTGGCGCACCATCAATGCAGCAACGCCGTCGGATATGCCATAACCTTTGCAAATTAAATTTAGCGATTTTTTCGCCAAAAGGCTTGGACATCTGCTTCCGCTGCGCTATTTTTGCTTTACAAAAGTCGCGTCGGCTACTTATTCTATTACAAGTAGCTGATAATCAAGAGCTAAATCTGAGAGGACTGAAACTACTTCCCCCGAAGTTTCCTATCTGCTATTACCATTTCTATTCAAAATTTGGACTCAACTGATACGGATCGTTGCATTCGTATGGTGCCGTATGCGCGCTATATCGAAGCCTACCATCTGTTTCATAGGTATCGTTTAGTGTTTTTTGTAAAAAAATTTAAAGCATATACACCTGTCTATCAATTGAAAACAGGTTATTTTTTTTCAAAACACTGTCGTTTATAATCCCTGTTGATTCTTTCATCATTTATAAAAACCATTAGCAATGAAAACCAATTCCAACACGAATCGCCTATTTTGGGCACTTACAGTGGCCTTAGCCATTTTTGTAGCGGGTTGTAAAAACGACCCAGAAATTGACATTGACGATTCTGCTTCTTTAGCTGCGTCGTACGATGCCAAAGTACCGTACGAGTGGAATGTCCTGTTTCTAGAAATTGACCGCTATTCGCCGGGGTATCGGCCGCCGGCAGCCGCACGAATGTTGGCTTACACGGGTTTGGCAGCTTACGAAGCAGCGGTAAACGGAATGCCGAAATTCAATTCTATGGAGTCGAGTTTTCCCGGTTTGTCCTTGCCCGATGTGGACGCAGGTAAAGAATACCACTGGCCTGCGGCGGTGAATGCGGCCTACGGCGAAATGTTCCGATATTTCTATCCGCATGTAGATCAACGTTTTATCACTCAGATTAATGCGCTGGAAAACAGGTTGCAAAGCGAATTTACCGGCAAGGCACCCCTCGAAGTGCTCAGTCGCTCCATTATATATGGCAAAGCAGTGGCACAAGCAGTAGCCCGCTGGAGCGAAACCGATACCGAAGGACACGAAGCTTTTCGGCGGCCACGGCCGACCAGCTACACTCCGCCGGCGGAAGGGCCCAATGGCGAGCAACTCTGGCAGCCGACTTATCCGGATTATACGAGGGCACTATTTCCGTACTGGGGGCAGGTGCGTCCCTTTGCGCTGCGCGAGGAGGACAAAATAGCTCGCCCGCCGTTGCCTTGGAGCGAAGACCCCTATTCGCAGTTTTATAACCAAGCAAAAGAAGTAAAACTCTGGGTGGACAATGCCACGGAGGAAGACCGCTGGATTGCGGAGTTCTGGAGCGACGATATTTTCGAACTGACTTTTGAGCCGGCCGGGCGTTTGGTTGCCTTAGCCAATCAGATGGTAGCTGAAGAAAAGGTTTCGTTAGAGCAAGCGGTAGAGTTGTATGCAAAAATGGGCATGGCTCTCTGCGATGTGGGCATTGCCGTGTGGCATTCCAAGTATTTATACAATGTAGAACGACCAGTGCAATACATCCGTCGGGTAATAGACCCCAACTGGAAAACCATTTTGAATAACCCGATTGCCAATGTGATTGGTATGTCACCCGAATTTCCGGCCTATCCTTCCGGACACTCCGGTTTTGGCGGTGCAGGTGGCGCTATTCTGACGCACATTTTTGGTACACATGCCCTCACCGACCGTTGTCACGAAAGGCGCACCGAGTTTCTGGGGATGCCGCGCAGCTTCAACAACCCAATAGAAGCCGGCGTAGAAAATGCTTACAGCCGCCTACCTTTAGGTGTACACTATCGGATGGATTGTGACGAGGGGCTGCGCATGGGGTACTTGGCCGCGCAACGCGTGACGCAATTGCCCTGGAAAAAACGATAAGCGAATACCCCTGAATAACCAATACGCCAGCAGCGCCCTGAGCCGTTTCGTCGGTTGCGGGGCACTGTTGTTTTATTGTACTTTTTTGACCGGCGTCATAACGGAATCAGCAATAGCGGCGGGCGAGCTAACCCATTGACCAAACGACAGGGAGTTTTCGTTGAGAATAGCTTCTCCGGCCGCCAGCAGCGCCTTGAGAAATTCGGTTTGGGTAAGCAGTTGCGCCTGCGCTTCTTCTGGGTCATTGCCTGCTGAGGCAATAAAAGCTTCTATATATTGAAGGTTGTCGGCTATCATATCGTGGTTGTTGCGCAATTTCAATGCTTCAAATTCATTCACTGCTTGTAGGTTTTCGTATTGTACCTGCAAACGCTGCAGCAGCCGGCGGGAGGAATCGGCCCAGCTTATGGCTTCTGACAGCACTGGGTCGGCCGCTTGTTTGTCTTTGGGTACCTGACAGTTGCCAAAACTGCCTGCTATAATAATGGCGGCGATGATAAGGCGCGTGCTTTTTTTCATAACAATCGCTTGTGCTTTCTTGTCCAAAACGGTGAACTATTTTTTCTAAACCCGGATAAAATTACAAAACAAGCGCAAATTCTATGCACTACTCATTGCCACAATATTTTTGTTCCAAGGGCACATCTATTCCGCTTCCGATGCTGTTTACACAATCGTATCATCCATTGCTACCATGAATCAATCGAGGAGTACGACGCGCATTGTCCTGGTGTTGGGCGTGCTGACTGCCGTCGGGCCATTTTCCATAGATATGTACCTGCCGGGGTTTCCGGCTATTGCCAAAGATTTACAAACTTCCATTGCGAGCATTCAGCTTTCGTTGGCGAGTTTTTTTGTAGGGCTGTCGCTGGGGCAGTTGTTCAGTGGCCCGATTACCGACCGTTTTGGGCGCAAGCCACCATTGTACGTAGGTTTGGCGGTGTATATCCTCGCTTCGGTGGCCTGCATCTGGGCACCGTCGGTGGAGGCGCTCATTGGTTTGCGGTTGCTACAAGCTTTGGGCGGTAGCGTGGGCATGGTAGTATCAAGGGCGGTGGTACGCGATTTGTACCCGCCGGAAGAGACGGCGCGCATTTTTTCCTTGCTAATGCTGGTGATGGGCATAGCTCCGATTATCGCTCCTACCATAGGTGGCATCTTGGTGACGTACGCTGGTTGGCAGAGTATTTTTCTGGCGCTGGCTTTCATCAGTTTTGTAGCGCTGGTCGGGATGCGGCTGCTGCTACCCGAAACCAAAGCCCCTGACCCGGAAGTATCCCTGCATCCGCGGCAAGTGCTGCAAGGCTATGGCGCCATTTTGCAAAACCGACAATTCCTGACCTACATGCTGGTAGGCGGCATTGCCTCGGGCGGTATGTTCGCTTACATTTCGGGGTCGCCGTTTGTATTTATAGAATTGCATGCTGTGCCAGAGGCGCGCTACGGCTGGATTTTCGGAGCCAATGCTTTTGGTTTGATCATGTCGAGCCAACTGAACCGCGCCTTGCTACGCAAAAGCTCTACGGTGCAAATTGTACGTATTGTCAATTTGGTACAACTCGCGTTTGGTCTGCTCTTGGTGGGCTACGCCATCAGCGGCTACGGCGGGCTGCCCGCGCTGGTCGTCCTGATCTTCCTGTACATGGCCATGCTGGGCTTTATTTATCCGAACACGACCGCTCTGGCGCTGGCTCCTTTTAGCAAAAACGCTGGCGCAGCTTCTGCCTTGATGGGTGCTTTGCAGTCTGTCATTGCTGCTTTGTCGGCGGCGATTGTCAGTCTAATACACAATAACACTGCCCTGCCCATGACCGGCGCGATGGCAGCCGCTTCCTTGCTGGGGCTAATTGTGTTGCGGGCGGGCGCACGGCCGCATACCGAACCCGGCGCCGAAAAAGTTGTTGAAAAAACAAGCGACCCAGTGGTGTCTGTTTCTCGAAACCGTTTTTAAGGCAGTACACGTATAAAACGCATTATTCAATTACAAAAAATTGATTTTCAATATTTTACAAAATAGTTGCTACCAATCTGGGATCGTTGCTTGTTGCTATAAAAACGGTATAAATTTTCAATTTTCGAGCGTATGCAAAATCTAACCCTGACTGCACTTGAGCTGCTCCAAAGCTTGATTGCTACGCCTTCTTATTCTAAAGAAGAAGCGGATACGGCGGTGATTATAGAAAACTTTTTTCGAGTACAAAACTGGCAACCCCAACGTAAAAAACACAATATTTGGGCAAAAAACAAGCATTTTGACCCGGCCAAACCCACGCTGCTACTCAATTCGCACCACGATACCGTGCGCCCCGTGCCTGGCTGGACGCGCCACCCTTTCCAGGCGAAAATAGAGGACGGACGGCTGTATGGGCTGGGTAGCAATGATGCTGGCGGGCCGTTGGTAGCGCTCATTGCCACGTTTCAATATTTCTACGAACATACTGATTTGCCTTTCAATATCATCATAGCTGCTACTGCTGAGGAGGAGATTTCTGGTGCCAATGGTATCGAATGCTTGCTGCCGGAGCTGGAGTCTATCTGGGCGGGCATCATCGGTGAACCCACGCAAATGCAGATGGCCATTGCCGAAAAAGGCTTGTTGGTGATAGACGCCGAAGCCAAAGGCCGCGCCGGGCATGCCGCCCGCGATGAAGGCGAAAACGCTATTTACAAGGCATTACAAGACGTACATTGGATCCAGGAGTACCAGTTCCCCAAACAATCTGAACTGCTCGGGCCCGTAAAAATGACCGTGACGCAAATCCACGCTGGCACGCAGCACAATGTAGTGCCCGATAGCTGCCGCTTTGTAATTGACGTGCGCACCAACGAATTTTATAGCAATCGCATCGCTTTCGAGCTGTTGCAGGCGCATTTGCAATCGGAACTAAAAGCCCGCTCGTTTCGGCTCAATGCCTCCCGCATTGGGCTGGAGCACCCTTTGGTACAGGCTGGGCGGGCGCTGGGGTTAGGGTATTTCGGCTCGCCGACTCTATCTGATCAGGCGCTTTTGTCTTTTCCTACGCTGAAAATGGGCCCTGGCGACTCCGCGCGCTCCCACACCGCCAACGAGTACATACAGCTCGAAGAAATAGCGCAGGGCATCGAAGGCTACATAACGCTGTTGGGGCAATTGGCGCGTATCGTGTAAAAATGACCCTGTGCCTGAAAGTGTTTGCAGGTATCGGCATTTCTTCCGACCTTCGCCCCGATTTTTATTGATACCATTAGCCTGCACCGCATGAAACTTTGGCAAAAAAACTATTCCGTACACGCTGATATTGAGCGTTTTACCGTTGGGCGCGACCGCGAATTAGACCTTCTGTTGGCTAAATACGATGTACTTGGCTCGCTCGCGCACATCCGAATGTTGACGCACATTGGCTTGCTGACAGCCGCCGAATTGCAACAACTCGCTCCGGCCCTCCGACGCATTTACCAGCAAGCCAAGGCGGGCGCTTTTGTGATAGAGCCAGGCGTGGAAGATGTGCATTCGCAAGTAGAACTAATGCTCACCCGCGAACTGGGCGAGGTAGGTAAAAAAATTCACGCTGGCCGCTCGCGCAACGACCAAGTATTGGTGGATTTGCGGCTGTTTTTCAGAGCTGAAATTCAGGAAATTGCCGAATTGACGCGCGATTTGGGCACGCAGTTGCTGACCTTAGCCGAGCAATACAAAACGGTGCTCCTGCCCGGCTACACGCACCTACAGGTAGCGATGGTCTCTTCCTTTGGGCTGTGGTTTTCGGCTTATACCGAGTCGCTGACCGATGATTTGCAACTTCTGCAAAGCGTTTACAGCATTATCAACCGCAATCCGCTTGGCTCCGCAGCGGGCTACGGCTCGTCTTTTCCGCTCGATCGGCGCATGACCACCGAGCTGCTCGGTTTCGAAGAGCTGAATTACAACGTAGTGCACGCCCAGATGGGCCGCGGCAAGAGCGAGCTGTTTCTGGCTTTTGCCTTGGCGGGGTTGGGCAGCACCTTGGGCAAGCTGGCTATGGACGTAACGCTGTACATGAACCAGAATTTTGGTTTTATCCATTTTCCGGATGAGCTGACAACTGGTTCCAGCATTATGCCGCACAAAAAAAACCCCGATGTATTCGAACTGATTCGGGCGCGTTGCAACCAATTGCAAAGCCTGCCTGCGCAAGTGAGTCAGCTCACGGGCACACTGCCATCGGGCTATCACCGCGATTTTCAATTGCTAAAAGAACAGGTCTTTCCGGCTATTGAAAGTATGAAAAGCTGCTTACGCATTGCCACTTTTGCGCTGTCGCAAATTCAGATACGAACCGATATTTTAGAAGACGACAAATATCTTTACCTGTTCAGCGTAGAAGAAGTGAACCGCATGGTGCTGGCGGGCGTCCCTTTCCGCGATGCTTATCGGCAAGTGGGTGCTGACATTGCCAAAGGCACTTTCCAACCCGAGAAGGCCATTGCGCACACGCACGATGGAAGCATTGGTAATCTTTGCCTGCCGGAAATCCAGGCTCGACAAGACGCTATCCTCGACGCGTTTCATTTTGCGAAAGCACAGGGAAAACTGGCGGCGCTATTGGAAGCTTAGCATATTGGCGAAAGACATATCAATAAAAAATTAAAATTATTTGCCTAAAAAAATTGCTTTCCGCAACGAAAGGCTGTATCTTTGAAATGCAAAATTTGTTGCATTATTTCTTTTCCAAACGTATCACTGCGTTGCACCTTCCCAACAATAAATGCCGGCTACTATTGGCAAATGTATTATGTTTTATTTTGCTAATAACAACCTCATCAATCATGGGAATGGACACTATACTCCTCATCATCCTCGCGGTGGGTACCATCGTGCTGAACAAAGATATTATTTTGGCGGACTGGCGCTCCGGCATGGGCAAGGATTCCAGCGACAGTATGTTTTGAAAAACGCTGCGCCGCCACGAAATGCATCGCAGCGGCGCAAGTGCCAGTGGGGTGATCTCAGTTGAATTACTTCGGCAATACCACCGTGTCAATGACATGGATAACGCCATTAGAGCCACTCAGGTCAACAGCTGTGATGGCAGCCTTATTGCCATTTTCATCCTGTAAAAATACGCGCCCGTCTTCGAGCATGACATTGAGCGTGCCGCCGCTAACGGTCGTTACGCTGGTTTTGCCATCGCCTGCTTGCAGCGCTGCTACTACTGCCGCTGAATCGAGCCGCCCGGCCACTACGTGGTAGGTCAAAATTTTGGCTAAAGTCGCTTTGTTTTCCGGCTTGAGCAAAGTAGCCACCGTACCTTCCGGAAGCTTGTCAAATGCACTATTTACCGGCGCAAAAATCGTGAATGGACCTTCGCCCTTGAGCGTTTCTACCAGCCCTGCGGCCTGCACTGCTGCCACCAACGTAGAGTGGTCGGCCGAGCCAATGGCAATATCAACTACATCTGGCGTAGCATTATTCTGAGCAATAGCCAAGGCACTCATTCCGCACATCAGCGCGAGCAACATTAATAACTTCTTCATGTTGTAACAAATTTTTTGGTGATGGATTAGAATACTAAAGCACCATACATACGTGGCCGAAGGCAGTTCGGATTTTCGTTTTTAAAAAAACATCGTTAAACAATTCCTGAAAACCTTTGTTGGATAAGCCGTATGTATATTTGGAGCACTGGCGTTCGTCGCTGATGTAACCCGTTCCAGACTCGCTCATCTAAGCTGCACAAGCAGTCAGATTGGCATCTGCAAAAAAATGTAATGAAGCATTCAGAACCATACATCACGGCGCTTTTGCGGCATCAAGATACCAAAGCCATCGCTTTATTGTACGATCAATATGCGCCCACCTTGTATGGAATTGTGCTGCGCATTGTACAAACCCCGGAAACCGCCGAGGACGTTATCCAGGAAGCTTTTGTAAAAGCTTGGCAAAACAGCCGCCATTACAATCAGGAAAAAGGCACCCTGTTCACTTGGTTGCTCAATATTGCCCGCAATACAGCCATTGACAAAACCCGGCTTGCAGGTGTGCGGCAGCGCAACCAAACACAGCCAATTGATGAGGCACTTTGCAATACGGCCGGGCTGAGCAGTAGTTTTACCATTGAGCATATTGGGCTAGAAAATATGGTCAACGAATTGGACGAAAAGCACCGAATTATTATTGATATGATTTATTTTCAGGGCTATACCCACACGGAAGTAACCGAGCAACTCAACATACCACTTGGCACTGTGAAAACGCGCCTGCGCATTGCCCTGCGAGAGTTGCGCAAGTTTTTTGTAGAGCAAAAGGTGGTTGGATGGCTCTGGGGCATCCTTTATTGGTTTACATTCTAAAAAATAGCCTTAACGTTGTAATACAAAAATGGCAGCGAAGGGCCTCAGGCATGGATAAAGAGCGATTTCTGACATCGGGCTTAATAGAGCAATATGTGCTCGGGCTGACGACTCCGGAGGAGACGCAGGAAGTAGAGCGCTATGCCCGTACCTTTCCAGAGATACAGCAAGAAATAAACGCCCTGCGCCATGCCATGGAACGCTACGCAGCGCAGTATGCAGTGCCCCCGCCGCCACACCTGAAGGAAAAAGTGCTTGCCGAAATCCAGCAAACCGCACTGAAAAGCACTAAAATTGGCAAACGACAATGGTTCAGCCTTGCGGCAATCGCTGTACTGCTCGGGCTGGCATCTTGGCAATATTGGCAACAAAGAAAGGGCTGGCAGCAACTCAACCGCGAATTTGACGCTTACCGCGCCCAATGCGAGCAGCAACAACAAAGCCAGCAAGAAGCCCTGCAAGTAGTGGCTTTCATCAAAGACAATCACACGAAGGTGGTGCACCTCACCGGCACTACCCTACTGCCCGAAGCCCACGTTATAGTATATTGGAATGAAGCCACGCAGCAAGCCTATCTCAATACGGTGCACCTGCCGCCGCCACCGCCCGGCAAGCAGTATCAAATCTGGGCTGACGTGGAAGGCGAAATGATTCCTTCTGGTCTGCTCAACAACTCGCCAAACGAGTCGCAGCGCATCCAAGTAGTGCAACATGCGGAAAGCCTCAATATTACTATCGAACCCGCCGGCGGCAGCGCGCATCCTACCGTGGAGCTACTCGTAGTAAATGGAAAAATAACTTGACCCAAAACTTGCTCACGCCTTATTATAACATTTTCAATCGCCTACAATCGTAAAATGATTGCTACACCACTCTTTTTATTGCCGAAAACAGCCTCTACTGAAAAGAATTTTAAAATTTTTGCAAAAAATTGGCAAAAAATTTCCACACAGAAAAATATTTCCCTATCTTAGCACTGCCTTCATGAACATATCGTCCTAAAGTTACACAACCATTATTCTTTAATCAAAAAACTGCACATCATGCTAGTTCTGTACATCGCTTTGGGCGCCTTTTTAGTAGGCGGAGGGCTTATTTTTGCATCGGACTATCTCGTTCAACGCAATCGGAAACAAGCCTTCAGGAGAGGTTAAGTCAACCTTTCAATTTTACACAACCCCTTCATTATCAATCGAAAACACTTTCAGGCAAGTATTTTGCCCATATGCCATCCCAGTATAGAACATATCAGCAACACTACTTATCTCCAACAATTATTGAATCTCTACGAACACTATGTACCCCGGTTTTGCAGGCCCTGCGGTCTGTATGCATCAGTAATGATGTATTCGCTTCGGCGGAAACACCTAAAACCCATTCAATTTCCCAAAAACTGCTTTTATTTTAAAGCTATCGTATCTGTTTATAACAATATGATAGCGCGTACCCTTATGATGCTTGTTGGTACATAATTCGTATCCAAGTAAATGAAACGTTATGTTATTTACCGTCAGATGTTCCCCCCACATCTGTTTATTATATTTTGGTAAATACGCCGGGGGGCGCGTTACACAAACCCGGGCATTTACAAAACGAATTACCAACTCGTTTTTTTTTAACAGAAACTGGCTATCCGTTGCAAAACAGATAGCCAGTGCTTTTTATAATGCTCTACTTTTTTATAACGTATTTAGTTGATTATTAGGTTATTACCAATAAATCAATCTAACTTGAGTACGTCAAGGAAAGCCTTTTGCGGCACTTCTACGCTACCAATTTGGCGCATTTTCTTCTTGCCTTCCTTTTGCTTTTCCAGCAGTTTGCGCTTCCGAGTGATATCACCACCGTAGCACTTGGCCGTTACGTCCTTGCGCAGCGCAGAAATGGTTTCGCGGGCGATAATCTTGGCGCCGATAGCGGCCTGAATGGCAATTACGAACTGCTGGCGTGGCAGCAAATCCTTGAGTTTTTTGCAAATTTTGCGGCCGAATGACTCGGCCTTGCTGCGGTGTACCAAAGCAGATAGCGCATCCACCGGTTCGTTGTTGAGGCGAATATCCATTTTGACCAAATCGGATTGCCGATAATCAATCGGATAGTAATCGAAGGAAGCATAGCCCCGCGAAATAGACTTGAGCCGGTCGTAAAAATCGAACACAATTTCAGCTAATGGCATCTCAAAAGTCAGCTCCACGCGCTCTTCGGTGAGGTAGTGTTGCTTGGTAAGGATGCCTCGTTTTTCCATACAAAGCGTCATAATGGTGCCGATGTACTCCGGTTTGGTGATGACCTGCGCCTGGATATAAGGCTCCTCTACAAAATCGAGCACCGTGGCATCGGGCAGGTCGGCTGGGGTGCGAATGGTCAGGCGTTCGCCCTTTTTAGTTTCTGCAAAATACGATACGTTGGGCACTGTAGTGATTACATCTTGATTGAACTCCCGCGAGAGGCGCTCCTGAATAATTTCGAGGTGCAACATGCCCAGAAAACCACAGCGAAAGCCAAAGCCCAGTGCGGCCGAAGTTTCCGGCTCGAAGATTAGGGAAGCGTCATTGAGTTGGAGTTTTTCCAAGCTGTCGCGCAAGTCTTCAAAATCATCATTATCAATCGGGAAAATCCCCGCAAATACCATTGGCTTCACGTCTTCGAAGCCCTTCACGCCCTCGGCGCAGGGGTTGTGCACGTGGGTCACGGTATCGCCAACTTTGATTTCTTTCGAGGCTTTAATACCCGAAATAATGTAACCAACATTACCGGCGGACAATTCCTGCCTCGGCAAAAAGTCCATTTGCAAAATGCCTACTTCGTCTGCCTCATAAACCTTGTCGGGGTTATTATGAAAAAAGCGCACCTTGTCGCCTTTGCGCAGCGTACCATTCAGCAGCCGGATATTAGCAATCACCCCCCGGAAAGGGTTGAAAATAGAGTCAAAAATCAATGCTTGCAAGGGTGCGTCGGGGTCGCCTTTGGGTGCCGGAATGCGCTGTACAATGGCTTCCAGAATATCCATTACGCCTTCACCGGTTTTGCCGCTGGCCATGAGTATTTCTTCCCGTTTGCAGCCGATTAGTCCAATAACTTGGTCCGCCACTTCGTCAATCATGGCGCTTTCCATGTCTATTTTGTTTAGCACAGGAATGATTTCCAAATCGTGCTCGATGGCGAGGTACAGGTTGGAAATGGTTTGTGCTTGAATGCCTTGCGTAGCATCTATCAGTAGCAACGCGCCTTCGCAAGCGGCAATGGAGCGAGACACTTCGTAGGAAAAATCAACGTGGCCCGGCGTGTCTATCATGTTGAGCGTATAGATTTCGCCGCTCGGATGCGCGTAAGACATCTGGATGGCGTGGCTTTTGATAGTGATGCCGCGCTCGCGCTCCAAGTCCATATTGTCAAGCGTTTGCGCTTGCAAATTGCGGCTGGATACCGCGTTGGTGTATTCCAGCAGGCGGTCGGAGAGGGTACTCTTACCGTGATCAATGTGTGCGATAACGCAAAAATTTCTGATATTTTTCATAGAATGCAAATATACGTCTTTTTACAATCCAGTGGAATGCAAATGATACTTCTGATTGGCAGGAACAAAATTTTACAATTGGCCGACTTGTCCGCTTGTAGCTCCAATTTTCTCATCGGAAAACGATAAATTTTGAAAAAAGTTTATACAAAAAACTCCACCTTCCTGCACATTTGAAAGGTGGAGTTTTGCCTGAAAACAGGCAACTAGCGCAGGTCTATCCGAGATAAGAGCGCAGCGCGTTTCGGTTGTATGACTTGCGCAGCCGTCGAATGGCGCGCTCCTTGATTTGGCGTACCCGCTCGCGGGTGAGGTTGTACAGTTCGCCGATTTCCTCTAAAGTGAGCGGTTTGTGTCCGTTTAGTCCATAATAAGCGGAAAGCACCTCGATTTCGCGGGGCGATAAAATAGACAAACCCTGCTGCACTTCGTCCCGGAGTGATTGTTCCATCAGGTCGCTGTCGGGGCTGTCGTCGTCTTCATTCGAGATGAGGTCCAGCATAGTCGAATCGCCATCTTCACCACTGATAGGAGCATCTACTGATAAGTGCCGGCCATTGCCTTTGAGCATATTGGTGACTTCTTTGGGCGTCATGTCAAGCAGCTCCGCCAATTCTTCACTGGAAGGTTCGCGTTCAAATTCTTGCACAAAATTCAGGACAGCTTCGTTCACTTTATTGTAGGAGCCTACCTTGTTGAGCGGCAGGCGTACGATGCGAGAGTGCTCTACGATAGCTTGCAGGATGGACTGGCGAATCCACCAGACAGCGTAAGAAATAAATTTGAAACCCTTCGTTTCGTCAAAGCGTTTGGCAGCCTTCATCAGTCCCACATTCCCTTCGTTGATTAAATCGCTGAGCGAAAGTCCTTGATTCTGATATTGTTTAGCTACCGACACCACAAAGCGCAGATTGGCTTCGGTGAGTTTTTCCAAAGCGGCATGGTCGCCCTCGCGGATTCTGCGCGCCAATTCGGCCTCTTCGTCTGCACTGAGCATCGAGATTTTGCCGATGTCGTTCAGATACTTGTCTAAGGCAAGGCTCTCACGGCTCGTGATTTTATTGGTAATTTTTAACTGACGCATAATATGTCCGGGATTTGGGAACTTTCAATGATTCTGACGAAATATACGCTCTTTGGTCACAAATGTTGTATTTTTCTTACGAAAACTTGACTTTTTCCAAAAAAAGATTTATATCCGCCTGTCAGTATAGAATACAACCACTTACCGCAAAAAGTTCCCGCCTCGAAAATAAAAAACTCCGACCCCAGCGGCCTTGTGGCAAAAGTGAATTACTGCTTTTTTTAACATTTTTATCCCGCTAAGATGCAAAATAATTTGCTACCTTAGCTATCTCTTTAGTTAAAACATTGGCATTCCAGCTTGCTGTATTCATCCATTGTCAAAATCAATGAAGTCATGTTCTATAAAATGCTCGTTGTTGCTTGTTGCACACTACTACTTTATGGCTGCGGCGCTTCGTCTCCGGCTCCCGAAGAAACAGCCGAACTTACCACGGGAGTGCAGGCTCCGCCGGCTGCCGTGCGCACCGCGCCTGCCCGCCAAGGAGTATTTGCGCTGCGTATTTTTTCTTCTGGAGTGTTGCGTGCCGGGCAGAAAGCACCGGTGAGTGTACGCACCGGAGGCATCCTTCAGTCTTTGCCCATCCAACCTGGGCAGTACGTGCGCAAGGGTGCCCTACTGGCTCAATTGGACGATGAAGCCCAACAACTACGCTTGAACCAGAGTAAAATAGCTCTCGCCGAAGCGGAAATCGAAAAACAGGACCTCCTCATCTTGCAACGCGGCCAACCCGACAACGACCAGTCCGTTTCCCCGGATAAGCTCGCCACCATTCTCACCCGCAGCGGCTATAATCGCGCCCTGCTCTCGGTGCAGCAGGCCGATCAGGAATTAGCCTACTGCCGGGTTTATGCTCCTTTCGATGGTATCATCGCTGATGTAAAAGTGAAAGCTTGGCAACAAGTGAGCGCCGGACAGGAAATCTGCACCCTCATCAACCCGGCTACGTTTGAAGCCTCTTTCAATCTGTTAGAGCGTGAAGCTTTGCAAATCAAAACTGGGCAAGCGGTGCAAATCCGACCGATTGCTTCTCCGGAAGTAATGCTCCGGGGCGAAGTCTCAGCCATCAATCCGATGGTGAGCGAGCAAGGTTTGGTCAGCGTGCAGGCGCGGGTGCGGGGTAGTTCTGGCAGTCGGCTATTCGAAGGTATGAATGTGCAAGTAGTGATAGAGCAGGGCATCCCCAACCAAGTGATTATACCCAAATCGGCGGTCGTGCTGCGCTCGGGGCGTCCGGTAGTGTTCACTTATGCAGCACAAGAACAACTCGCCAAGTGGAATTATGTGGTCATTGCTTACGAAAACGATCAGGAAGTGGCCATCAGCGAAGGTATCAAGGCCGGAGATATTGTGATCGCAGAAGGCAATCTCAACCTCGACCACGACGCAGTAGTGCGCCCCGAAACCCAAGAGTAATCGAGCACGACAAAAAGCTATTGCGCTTCTCTATTGTGCACATTTTCAACGCAACCGCTCCCAGCCGGACTGCATCCACCACTCGCCTGTTTCCTTTTCGGTAATGACTGCCGTCCAACGATAGCTCGCTGGCCATTGTTTGAACATAGCATTGACATTATATAAAAATTTCAGCGACAGCTTAGGCGTTTCTGGTTGCCAGCCGCCATCGGGTAGCAGCGTAATGCGCGTAAGGCCGCCAGTAGTGGTCACTTCGTATTGCCCGCTCACCGCGCCGGTACTTGGGTGTCCAGTCATGGTGAATGTACCTTGTAGCCGTACCTCGTCACGCAAGGCTGTTACATTCGGGAAAGCCGGTTCAAATTGCAGCCGTATGGTGTGTCGCTCGCCTTGGCGGCTTAGGGCCGCTATTTCGGGCACGGCGCCGTTGTAGCTCAATTCGCGGGCAAGCGCGGCGGTGTCTAAGGCGGGCAGCGGGCCGTCGTGCGCAGGATTCAGCGTGACGATAAACGGATCGGGGCTGTAGCGTGCGAAGTACATTTTGACCCAGTCCATACGCATAGGCATGGCGTCCACTTGGTGCAAGCGGTCATTGATACGTACCGTAATGTCGGTTTTGTGTTTTCGTACAAAATAGAAATCGTGCAGCAAGACTAAGGGCATGGCTGAGGGATGCTCTGCGGCGTCGCCCATAGGCGCCAGCAGCCCAAAAGGTTTGCGTTGGCGAGGATTGTACTCGTGCACCGCCAAGTGAATAGCTCGCCCGTGCAAATCGCTAAACTGAATATCGGCTTGTACTCCCTGTTCGTTGATGTCGAATGTCGCGCGTGGCATAGGAGTGGCTACCAAATGCCCCAAGCCCTTGCCAGCAATATCATACTTGCCCGCATCGAGGCGCAAGGTTGGCTCATGATACACATCTACGCGGCCATCGGTGCGCCAGGCGATGACCAACAGCCCCCGGCCATTGACTGTATCATCAAAAAATTGCGGCTCCAGCCCGAGATACAGGGTCTCGGGGTCATTTTCAAAATTGACTAACAGCAGCCGTTCCATCGGGTCAATGTTAATCTGAAACGGACAAACTAAGGGCGCGTCGGTCGCCCGCGTGGTATCATAAACCTCCTGCGGGTGCGGCGGGAGGTCTGTTGGAGGCTGGGTACAGGTAATCAGCAGCAGCAAACCGGGCAATACGAACGGCCAGGTGTGCCGATTCCAGGTTGGTTGAATTGTCATAATACAATGATTTTTCGTAAAAAACAGCGTTTTGAATCATTTTTACAATGACAATCATTGGAGTGAGCGGTTGATTTTTGTCACGCTGCACTAATGCTAAGCTATCGGCAAAAGCACAGCTTGCTTTTATTCCTTATTCCTACTGCCGCACTTGCGCAATTGCATAATTTTTGCCAATTTTAACCGAAACTTTTCGTGCCAAACGTTTGCTATTATTATAATAAATACAAACGGCGATTGGTAAACATAAATGCCAAGCTTATGCAACGCCCTGACTTTTCTAAAATAGCCCTCGCCAGAGATGCCCGGTTGGCAAAACCCAGCACCACTGACGCGTCCGCATGGCGCACCCTCGAGCAGATTGACGTGCCGCCGATTTTTGATGCCGAAGCCATCGAAGGCTTAGAGCACTTGCGTTTTGTGGCTGGCATGCCGCCTTTTTTGCGCGGCCCCTACAGCTCGATGTACACCTCCCAACCCTGGACCATCCGGCAGTATGCGGGTTTTTCCACTGCCGAAGAGAGCAACGCTTTTTATCGGCGCAACTTGGCGCAAGGGCAAAAAGGGCTATCGGTGGCTTTTGATTTGGCTACCCACCGCGGCTACGATAGCGACCATGAGCGCGTAGTGGGCGATGTGGGCAAAGCAGGCGTCGCCATTGATACCGTAGAGGATATGAAAATCCTGTTTGACCAAATTCCGCTCGACCAAATGTCGGTTTCGATGACGATGAACGGCGCGGTCATTCCGGTAATGGCTTTTTATATCATCGCTGCGCAAGAGCAAGGTGTATCGCCAGCGCAACTCAGCGGTACGATTCAAAACGATATTTTGAAAGAATTCATGGTGCGCAATACCTACATCTACCCGCCGGGGGCCAGTATGCGCATCATCGCCGATATTTTTGCCTATGCAGCCAAGTACATGCCGAAGTTCAACTCCATCAGCATCAGCGGCTACCACATGCACGAGGCGGGCGCTCCAGCCGATATTGAATTAGCCTACACGCTGGCCGATGGTTTGGAATATTTGCGCGCGGGCTTACAAGCGGGTTTGCAAATTGATGACTTTGCGCCGCGTATTTCTTTCTTTTGGGGCATTGGTATGAACCATTTCATGGAAATCGCCAAAATGCGCGCCGCCAGAATGCTCTGGGCAAAGATTGTCAAACAATTCAATCCGGAAAAAGATAAAAGCATGGCGCTGCGTACGCATTGCCAGACCTCGGGCTGGAGTTTGACCGAACAAGACCCGTTCAACAATGTGGCTCGCACCTGCATTGAGGCCTTGGCCGCCGTGCTGGGTGGTACCCAATCTTTGCATACCAATTCATTGGACGAAGCCATTGCGTTGCCTACCGATTTTTCGGCTAAAATTGCCCGCGATACGCAGTTGTATTTGCAACAAGAAACCGACATCACCAAGACCATTGACCCCTGGGGCGGCTCCTATTATGTAGAATACCTCACCGACCGGCTCGCCCAACGCGCCTGGACATTGATACAAGAAGTGGAAGCACTCGGCGGCATGGCCAAAGCCATCGAAGAAGGTTTGCCCAAAATGCGCATCGAAGAGGCCGCGGCGCGCAAGCAAGCCCGCATTGACAGTGGCAAAGACCAGATCGTGGGCGTCAATGTTTTCCAAGTGGAAGAAGAAACGGTCATTGACATCTTGGATGTGGACAATGCTGCCGTGCGCGAGTCCCAAATCCGGCGGCTGCAAGAAGTAAAATCTACCCGCGATGAAGCCGCCGTGCAGCAAGCGCTGGAAGATTTGTACCATACTGCCCAAACGGGCGAAGGAAACTTATTGGAAGCTGCGGTAAGGGCCGCTCGCTTGCGCGCCACGTTGGGCGAAATTTCCTATGCGATGGAGCGGGCTTTTGGGCGCTTTACGGCTATCACGCGTACCATTTCTGGGGTGTATGCTGCCGAATCCAAAGTGGATGCGGACTTTCAGGCGGCTCAGGCGCTGGCGGATCAATTTGCCAAACAAGATGGCCGCCGACCGCGCATTATGGTAGCCAAACTCGGACAAGACGGGCACGACCGCGGTGCGAAGGTGATTGCTACCAGCTTTGCTGATTTGGGTTTCGATGTGGACGTGGGGCCGCTCTTCCAGACACCCGCCGAAGCCGCCCGCCAAGCAGTGGAAAATGATGTGCACATTCTGGGCATCAGCTCGCTGGCCGCAGGGCATAAAACGCTCGTACCGCAAACGCTGGAAGCCTTGAAGGCATTGGGCAGAGAGGATATTCTCATCATTGTGGGCGGTGTCATTCCGGCACAGGATTACGACTTTCTGTACGAGCACGGTGTAGCGGGTGTATTTGGGCCAGGCACGAAAATTGCTAAAGCGGCCAAGCAGATCTTGGAGGTATTGATGGAGTAGTTGGTTCGCAGTTCGCAGTTGGCTGTTCGCGGTTCGCGGTTCGCAGTTCGCGGTTCGCTGTTCGCGGTTCGCGGTTGGCTGTTGGCGGTTCGCATTTTACGAGTTAAGTAATGTGATATCGTTATTTACTAACTGAGGTGTTTTTTACGTTCTGATAATCAAATACTTATAATTATTTTCCTAAAAAGAATTATGTACAAGTACTTATTTTGATAAATAAAGTCCCCACATTTTATAATAAAAAATGAAGCCCAAGCGTAGTTTTGAATTGAATCCAAATACCTAA
The DNA here is from genome assembly GCA_937872385.1 of uncultured Saprospiraceae bacterium. Classification (GTDB taxonomy): domain Bacteria; phylum Bacteroidota; class Bacteroidia; order Chitinophagales; family Saprospiraceae; genus JADJNW01. The sequence goes on along the minus strand of CALMSO010000092.1, from coordinate 2,699 downwards.
CTCCACCCAATAACCCCGGAATATACGTACCTTTGCCATCATGGAGATACAGGAAGCAATTTACATCGGGAGTTTTCCGGGCGAGTCGAAGTGCCCTACCGACGGGCTGCCGGAGTTTGCGTTTATCGGGCGTTCTAATGTTGGAAAATCGTCGCTCATCAATATGTTGTGCGGACGCAAAAAGCTTGCTTATACCTCCAATAAGCCGGGCAAAACCCAAATGCTTAATTATTATAAAATAAATCAGAGCTGGTACATAGTGGATCTGCCGGGCTACGGGTACGCCAAAATCTCGCAGAAAAAACGGAAGGAATGGGAGCGCATGATCCAGGGATATCTGCTGCAACGCGCCACGCTGCAATGTGCCTTCGTATTGCTTGACGCCAATGTGCCGCCACAAACCATTGATATAGCGTTTATTAACCAATTGGGCGAAATGCGTGTTCCATTTGTAATTGCTTATACCAAACTCGACCGGCTGAAAAACGACGAAGAACGACAGACCCATATCGCCCGCATCCGAGAGGCGCTACTCGAATACTGGAATGAATTGCCGCCGCAGTTTGAAACCTCGGCTGAGCGTGGCTGGGGCCGGGCGGAAATATTGCAGTTTATCAAAGAGGTAAATGAGCGTGTAGGGTGATATGTATGGTTTCATGGTTTCATGGTTGCATGGTTTCATGGTTGTATGGTTTCATGGTTGTATGGTTTCATGGTTGCATGGTTTCATGGTTGCATGGTTTCATGGTTGCATGGTTGCATGGTTGCATGGTTGTATGGTTTCATGGTTGCATGGTTTCATGGTTTCATGGTTGTTCGCCCTATTCAACTTTCCCTAATTCAAGCTCACTGAATCCGGCATCTGCGCGATGACCGTGTAGGCGTCACCTTTATTATACATCACCTGTTTCCAGAGGCTTTCGGCCGGAGATTTGAAAAGATAGTTGGCGTCCATATCCGCTATGAGCCAGGAGCCGTACTGCATTTCGTCGTCTAATTGCCCCTCCGACCAGCCGGAGTAGCCTACGAAAAAGCGGATATTGTGCGGCAGAATCAACTGCTGGGCAATCAGAAACTTGAGCTTGTCAAAATCACCGCCCCAATAGATACCGTCAATCACCTTCAGGCTGCCCTCGAGCAAGTCGCCTATATTGTGTACATAATGGATCGTATCCGTTTGTACCGGCCCGCCCAGCGACACCTCGGCGTCGAACTCCGGAAAGCCCTCCACAATTTCATCTATGCGCACATTGAGCGGCTTGTTCATAACAAATCCAACGCTGCCCTCTTCGTCGTGCTCGCACAGCAGCACTGCTGCCCGCTTGAAATTCGGATCGAGCATGAAAGGCTCCGCGAGCAATACTTTTCCTTTTTTTACATCATTTCCAACCATTTTCCGCATTATTTTTTGTTTTCCCGACCTGTTTTTTACTTTTTCAGTCTAAATATCATGCCTTCGCGGCAAAAAAACAACACAAAGGCTTGTAATATTTGTAAGAATTGCCCCAAATTGCAGTGTTTTAGCGGGTTTTGAAAACCATTTTTTTATCATCGTACAACCATTTCCCCCGTTCGATTGCTCTTTTCAGCATAATTCACTAAAGGCGAAATGGAAAATGCCTTATGCCACCAGCATGACCGAAGCCGAATTGATAGAAGGCTGTATCGCAAACGACCGCATAGCCCAACAAGCCCTGTACGAAAAGTACAGCCGGGCGATGTACACCAGCGCCTATCGTATTACAAGCGATTTTGAACTGGCCGAGGATGTTCTACAAGAAGCATTTGTAAAGGTTTTTCGCTACATCAAAGATTTCCGGCGCGAATCCACGCTTGGTGCTTGGATCAAAACGATCGTGGTGCGCACCGCGCTCAGCCACGTCAAGAAAGCCCCGCCTACCGAAACACTCACGACCAGCCATGCACAGGAATTGGTGGACTGGGGCCGCAACCAATTGGATGCAGAATACCTCGAAAAAGCCATTCAGGAGCTCCCGGAGGGCTATCGGGCCGTATTCGTACTAATAGAAGTAGAAGGATTTTCGCACAAAGAAGTATCGGAAATGCTGGGCATTTCGGTGGGCACGTCCAAATCGCAGTTGTTTCACGCCAAGAAACGCCTGCGCGAAGCCATTACACGGTATGAACGTTAAATATTGAGCTATGGAACAACATCATTCCACCTTACAGGAAGCCATTGAGCGATTGCCGCGCTATGCGCCCGATGCCTCGGTTTGGGAAAATATAACGCAGCAACTCAACGCAGACGCAGCGGAAGCGCCTTTGCAAGCCGCCATAGAGCAGTTGCCGGCCTATGCCCCGCCTCCAGAAGTGTGGGAACGCATCGCCCATGACCTGCACGCACCTCTTGTGCTGCGCCAACTGCGCGCCACACGAGTAGCTTGGAGTGCTGTGGCCGCTACGCTCTTGCTCGCCATTGTCAGTTGGGTATTCTGGCTCCGGCAGCCGCCCGATCCGCAGGAAATAGTGCAAACCAGCCATACCGAAGCCCCTGCTGCGCCAATGCCTTCGCCTGCCGACTGGGATGAGGACGAGGCTATTATCGAACATATTCAACAGCAATATACCCAACGAGCGGCGCTGTTTGACCTACCGGCAGCCGAAGATTTGCTAAGCGACTTGGAAGAACTGAACGAGGCCAAAGCGGAAATTAAAACCATGATGCAAAAATACGGACA
>CALMSO010000091.1 GCA_937872385.1 uncultured Saprospiraceae bacterium | reverse complement strand
AGTAGAGTGTTAAGCGAATATAGTAAATCCAATGGATTGAATTATTCTCATCAAAAAATCTTTAATGCTTTATGGAATTTTGCCGATTGAATATTTTGATTATTGCTGTTTTGTTTTTAGTTGGATTAAAATGCTCGAAGCAAGGATTATATCCACCAGAGCAAATTGATTACGATTACGTATCTATTAAAAAAGCTACGATCATCAAGTACGATAGTTTGAATTTGTATATAAAAAAAATGAATTTCCGGCATGATTTTGTTTTTAAAACCGCAGATTCTACAAAGGTCATTCACGTAGAATATAAAAAAAACGGCATATCTATGGGGTATTCTGGGATTTATTACAGTTATGATAAATACAATATATATTCTCGAAATCAACAAAAGGAAGATATTTCATATCCATTTGTAAACAAGACCGCTGAACTATTGGATAAAAAAGAAATCAAGATTAACAAAAAAACAATAACCGTATTTAAGTACTACGAGTTATATGATGATTCTGACTTAACAAGTGTTTTAAGCTTCTGGATTAAAGACTGGGGACCTATAATGTATTATATTCGCTCTGCGCAAGAAGCCTTTATTATTAGTCAAGCACACGAGAGTGTTCTGACGTCAAAAGATATTCATGTTATTAAGGAAGCGCTTTTTAAAGATAAAAATTTTATAGAAATGTCCCCAATACCTCCTTTACCTCAAAAAATCCCAAATAAGTAAGCATTTTTATTGCTGGCACAAGCCTGTAAAAATAAAACAGCTTTCGCCGTATGCGCCCGATGGTTAAGTATAATAGTCGCTACTCGATTTTATCGTGCAGGTAGGCACCTAAAGAAAACCCCTACCAGTACAACAGCAAGGAGCTGCACGAAGACTTTGGGCTGGGCTGGTATGCGTATGGGGCAAGGTGGTATGACCCGGCGATAGCGCGATTTACAGGGGTGGGCCCGATTGCGGATGAGTTTGCCTGGGTGAGCCCTTATAATTATGCAGAGAATACCCCAACCAACGCCATTGATTTACATGGACTTCAGGCATTCTATGTTCATGGAACAAATCAAAATAATATAGCTGTCACAGATGAACTAAAGCAAACATTAAATTACCTTGTGGAAAATGTGGCTACCTAATACCATTTACGAAGTTCGATTTACGGTTTTTTAAGATGTTGAAAATCAGAATTTTAAATACAAACAAACACGTCACGTTCAATTGAAATCGGTATAAAATCCGAAAAATGACAAGATAACTAAACTATTGCTAATCAATGTAAATAATTTTCGTTATACAGGAATGCAGAAAAATGAATATTCGAAAAAATTTAATAATATTTAATAATATTTTTTCTCTAAATCAATTAATTAAATTGACTTCGCAGAGAATATTTTTACCCTTCTATCATACAATAAGTGATGAGCGGTTGCCGCATATTAGCAATCTTTATCCATTAAGGAATCGCAAATTATTTGAGGAAGACCTTGATTATTTATGTAAATATTTTGAACCAATATCAATTGACGATTTATATAGCATAATAAATGAAAATAAACCTATTCCGAAACCAGTATTTCATCTTACTTTTGATGATGGATTGAAGGAGGTTTATTTCAATATTGCTCCAATTTTAGAAAGGAAAGGTATTCCTGCAACAATTTTTATCAATACTGATTTTGTAGATAACAAAGCCCTTTTTTACAGGTACAAAGTAAGCCTGCTAATTGAAAACATTAGGTTCATAAACAGGTACACAAAAGAGATTGCCAAAACATTAGCAATTGATACACAAGATAATAAAGCTATAATTGCCGAATTATTAAGCATAAACTACAATGATATTTCTAAAATTGACTCATTAGCAAAAATATTAAATATTAATTTTGAAAAATATCTTTTAGAATTTAAACCATATTTAACATACAATCAGGTAAATGATTTGTTAAAACGTGGTTTTAATATAGGTTCTCACTCTGCAAGTCATCCTTTTTTTAAGGACATAGATGAGAAAGAGCGAAAAATACAAGTAAATGAAAGTTTTATGTATATAGAAAAAAACTTCAATGTACAAAAACGATACTTTTCATTCCCTTTTTCCGACGAAGGTATTGAAATCCCATTTTTTCAATGGCTATATGAGAATCAAAGATGCAACTTATCCTTTGGAATTTCGGGTTTAAAAAGTGATTTCACAAAATTTCATTTGCACCGAACTCCTTTTGAAAGCAGTACTCAAAAGGCAAAAGACATTGTAAAATCTGAGTATTTCTATTATCTTGTAAAATCTTTTTTTAACAAAAATAAAATTACAAGGCAATGATTAAAAAGGTATATAAAAGAATATTACCTGAAAAAACCAGAATTTTAATTAAAGTTTTTTTACAAAAACTTGTTTATCCATTTTATTTAGGCAACAAATATTATTGTAATTGTTGTAATAAAAGTTTCAGAAAATTCTTATCCAAAGGAAATATCAGAAGGCAAAACGCAAAATGTCCCTATTGCTCTTCGTTAGAAAGAACGCGGTTATTGGATTTGTATTTGGATAAAACACTAAAAATATATGAAAAAAATGGCATTAAAATTCTTCATTTTGCGCCGGAAGATTGCCTGTTCAAAAAATTATCATCTCTTGATATTGAATATATTGACGGTGATATAAATCCAAATTATGCAAGAAATATTATAGACATAACTAATATTGGATTTACTGACAATTATTTTGATTTAATTATTTGTTCTCATGTATTAGGTCATGTACCAGATGAAGAAAAAGCCATAAAAGAAATGTATAGAGTATTAAAATATAATGGTTTAGCTATAGTATTAACTTTGATAAACCCTAACTTAAAAAATACATTTGAAGATTGTAATATAAAACAGCCCGCCGATAAATTGAAATATTACGGAGAACCTGATTTATGTAGATTGCATGGTTTAGATTTTGGAAATCGGCTTATGAAACAAGGGTTTAGTGTAAAACAGATTGATTACAGGGAGCAGCTTCCAAGTGCGGTAGTGGTAAAGAATAGTTTGGGTAATGGTGAACGAGAATTAATTTACGAATGTAAAAAAAATGTGCCTGACATATCATAGACCGTCAATTGCCTGTTTTTGTGGGCTTTGTACAAACTTGAAACATGGTGCAAGAAATAAACATTTGTGGGTAGCCGGAAATTGTTTATAAGTAAATTCCACAAAAAAGCACAGACGGAAAAGAAAAATCCAGCCAACTGACAAGCAGCGAACTGGATTTGACCGGTGGAGGTAAGGGGAGTCGAACCCCTGACCTCTTGCATGCCATGCAAGCGCTCTAGCCAGCTGAGCTATACCCCCGGATTGGAAAAGAAATACCCTAAAAACGGTGCCTTCGCCGCTTGTTGGAATATCTTCTTACTAAAGCGAGGCGAAATTACAACTTTTGCAGAAAGAAAACAAATAAATCCGCTAACTTCGCACCGGATTTTAACAAAAAAAAATGGAAAGAATCACAGAATCTCCTTCTAAATATCGGCATTTAGAGAAAATGTCGGTGGCCACGCTCTTGCAAAACATAAATAGCGAAGATAAAACGGTGCCTTTGGCGGTGGAAAAAGCCATCCCGAAGATTGCGCCATTGGTGGCAGCTATTGTAGAAAAGATGCAGGAAGGTGGTCGCCTGTTTTACATTGGCGCAGGTACCAGCGGCCGATTGGGTATCTTGGATGCTTCGGAGTGCCCGCCTACTTTCGGGGTGCCCGGCGACTGGGTGATCGGGCTAATTGCCGGCGGCGACGATGCGATCCGCCAGGCGGTAGAATTTGCGGAAGACAGCGAGACGCAAGCTTGGGAAGATTTGCAGCAATATTATATTGATAGCCAGGACGTAGTAATTGGCATTGCTGCCTCAGGCACGACGCCTTATGTGGTACATGGTCTGAAGACCTGTCAGCAAAATGGCATCATCACGGGTTGTATTGTTTGCAATCCGGGTGCCCCCGTATCGGAATATGCCGATTATCCGGTAGAAGTAATCGTGGGTCCGGAATTTGTCACCGGTAGTACCCGCATGAAGGCGGGCACTGCTCAAAAATTGGTACTCAATATGATCAGCACCAGCGTGATGATTCAGTTGGGCCGCGTATTGGATAATAAAATGGTGGATATGCAGCTCAGCAATCGTAAATTGGTGGACAGAGGTACTAAAATACTGATGCATTCGCTCGAACTCAACTATGAAGAAGCGCAAGAGCAACTCTTGCTGCACGGCAGCGTACGCAAGGCCATGGACGCTCTTCGGCGTTAGCCCCAAGCGAAAATTTAACGCCCAAACGCAATACTTTCGGCGATTCTTGCTACCTTAATGGGTCTTTTTCAACGCAACTCATTAAGGGCTACATTCAAACATGCTGCATGAATCTTGTTATTGACAGTGGCGCTACCAAAGCCAACTGGACCCTTGCCAAGGGCAACGCGATCTCCCTTCAGGTACAAACGCAAGGGCTGCACCCGCTGCTTATGCCCGATGAAACCCTCCGCGCGCTGGCGCAGGAGGCGTACCAAGGTGGCATCAAAGCTCCCCGACACATCTTTTATTATGGCACTGGCTGCAAGGTCGAAAGCTCTCGGCAGCGCTTGCAAAGTGTACTACAGCAGGTTTTTCCGGATGCAACGAGCGTGGCGGTAGAGACCGACTTGCTGGGCGCGGCCCGGGCCCTGTGCCAACGCGCCGCGGGCATTGCTTGTATTCTGGGTACAGGCTCTAATTCTTGCTATTATGATGGCAGACAAATTGTGGACAACAAAGGCGGCTACGGTTTTATCCTGGGGGATGAAGGTAGCGGAGCCGACCTCGGCAAGCAGCTCATGTCCGATTTTCTGAATGCGCAGATTCCGCCCGATTTGCACCAAAAATTAGTAGCACAATACGCCCTCACCCCTACGGATGTAATTGAAGCTACCTATCGGCGGCCGGCACCCAGTCGTTTCTTGGCTACCTTTGCGCCATTTCTATTAGAAAACATGGAAGCGCCCTACATTAAAGAATTGGTAAATGCGCGTATAACAGCATTTTTGACAAAATACGTCCTTGCTTATCGCGCTGCTGCGCAAACTCCGGTGCATTTTACTGGTTCTATTGCTTGGTATTTTCGGGCGCAGGTGGAGGCCGCCTTGCAGAAGCTACAATTACAACCCGGGAATTTCCTCCCCGACCCCATGGAGGGATTGGTGCGCTTTCATCAATAGTATTTCACTTGCACGAAAAATCGCGGGTCTAATGCGCCAAGAGCCCGAGCCGCCATGGGCGATAACACCACCACCACGTTATTATCGTAGGCGCTGTCGGGTATTTTGCCAATTACCTTCACATAAATCGTTTCTTTGTTCATAGGATTATATACCTGAATAATGGAATTTTTAGCTGCATAACGATGTAACGCATAGAAATCAGCGGCCTCCTTGCTCTCGCGTTGCCACGATGCCGCCCCCTGATGCTCTTTTTCCTTTTTATCCCCTTTTTCGCGCAGATATACCTTGCGCATGGCACTGTTGCGGCGGGTATAAGGGCTGCCGCCAGTATCGTGGTATTCGGCGGGCACGCCATCCATATTCATCCAGCCGATGAGCAGGCGTTGCCCCACTTTTACGGATTCGGAACTCAGATTATTGCGGGTCATAATCTCACTAATTTCCATCCGGAAGTAGCGTTTGGCAATGCCAAATATGGTGTCGCCTTTTTTTACTATATAGATCACCGGTACGTGCTTTTTAGCATCAAACCCATTGTTCTGATAGCGAATAATTGCTTTTTTGGGTATCGGCACACGCACCGACTCCCCCACCCCAAGTGTGCGCTCTTTCAGTCCAGGATTGTAGAAATACAGCTCTTCCAGCGATAGCCCATAAAACTGCCCCAATGAAAAAAGCGTCTGTTTGCGCTCAATATAATGTTCAAATATATACTCGCTATCGAATTCAATTGTTAGGAAAATAGTATCTTTCGGGGTGAGGTACCGAAGGCTGTCGCCGGTAGCCGATAATTGCGCCAAGCATACCAGAAAAAATAATCCAGTAAAAATAGTTTTGCTCATAGTAACCGGGTTTGGATATGCGGATTGTATAGTCCAATATCATTATAACCTCGTGGTCGGCTTGATAATTCCCGCAGGAAATTCTACGCCAGAAATTTACTTTTCTTTATACTATAAAATGCTGAAATTCAGTTCATATAATCAACTGTTATTCATTAATCACAATTGAAATACCCTTTATTTATTCACCATAATTCCCACTTTAAAATGAAAACATTAGGAATCATTCCCGCAAGATACGCCGCTTCGCGTTTTCCGGGCAAACCTTTAGTAAAAATTGGCGACAAAACGATGTTGCAACGCGTCTGTGAGCAAGCCCGACGGGCCAGCTTGCTCGATGCGGTACTGGTCGCTACCGACGACGAGCGCATTTTCGATCATGCACTTCAGATAGGCGCGCACGTTATGATGACCAACCCCGCCCATGCTACCGGTACCGACCGCTGCGCGGAAATTGCTAAACAAATATCTGATTATGAGCTTGTTATAAATATTCAAGGTGATGAGCCGTTTATTAATCCTGCGCAAATAGACCAGGTGATTAGCCTTTTGCAAGCCGGTGCCCCCATTGCTACCTTAGCCAAAAAAATTGGAGACGAAAAAACGCTTTTCAATCCAAATGTAGTAAAAGTAGTGTTAGACAAACAACAACGCGCCCTGTACTTCAGCCGCTTGCCGGTGCCTTATGTGCGCGACGAGCCGGAGAAAGCATGGCTGGCTGCTGCTACGCATTACAAACACATTGGGCTATACGGCTTTCGCCGAAATACCTTGCTGGAAATCAGTGCTTTAGCGCAAAGCAATTTGGAGCGCGCCGAATCTTTGGAGCAGCTTCGTTGGTTGGAGCACGGGCACGCCATTCATGTGGGACTCACCGAGCACGAAAGCATCGGAATTGACACGCCGGCGGATTTGCAAAAAATAGCCGCTACTTTTCTACAATAATCAGGGGAAACTCCTGCCGCAGCCGGTAAGCATCAATAGCCGTCAGATGGGCATAAATCTTGTCGAAACGGGCGGCCGCCTCGTCGAGCAGTTCATGGTGCGTAGCCCGGATGAATTGGTACACACGTTGGTAAAAAGCATCATCGGCATCGGCGGTACGGGATAGCTGAACCCCATTTCCTTGTCGAAACTGATTGATTAACAGTACTTTAAATACTTCAAAACTTGTAATGGTATCGCGCACTTGCAGTTGGTCGTGGCCGCTCACCTGCACCGGCAGCAAGTGCTCGGCAGGCAGCGTGCGGGTGTCTTCAGGGTAAGGGAGATCGGGGCGTACGTCCTCAACGGATAAGGCCAGCAGATTCCATAGCGCGAGCCATTGGTACAGCTTTCGACGAAAGTCGGCGGGTTCGAGGTTTTGTAAGTAAATTTGTAAAAGACTGCTTTTTAAAGCCTGAAAATCAGCGCCGTATATATTTTGATAAGACAAAATAATGGCAGTAATACGCGCCTGCAATAATGCTTCTGACTCCAGCAGCAACCACCGGCGGTAACAATCATTGAGATAGGTAGAAAAACGCAATGCTATATCCGTTGGCAAACCGGGGCTGCGCCGCAACTGAAAATACGCTGCCTCCGCTATTTGCAGGAATAAGGCGGGATAGCCCGCGCCTGGATTGGGCAAGTAGGAGCGCTGCACTAAATCGGCTTCCCAGCGCCGGAAAACCACCGCCAGCGCGACCGAGTCCGCGGCAAAACTTTGCTCGATGCAATGACAAATGGAGTCTTCTACCGGCAATTGCGGCAGCCACTCCTGTGCAGGCAGGCAAGCGCTCCAAACGAACGCACCATACAGAAAGTAATAATGCAAGCGCATAATGCAGTAAGTAGCTTTTAGTTGCAAAAACGAACACGAAGCAGCGCCGAAGGTTGCGCCAATTCAAGTATTTCCACAGAAAAAACAAAATGATACAGGCAAAAAAGGCGTTATTTGCAAACAGAAAGTGGCTACTTCATCATTGCCAGGAACTCGATACCGTATGCTATTTTTGTTCAAAATAGGATTTTTGCCCATTCGCATCTGGGATGTGCTCGACATTTTCATCGTCGGCTATCTGATGTATCAGTTGTACAAACTGCTGCGCGGTACGATTGCATTCAATATTTTTGTAGGTGTACTGACGCTGTACGTAGTGTGGTGGATTGTGGGGCAATTGCAAATGGATCTGCTGTCGCAGGTACTCAATCAGTTTGCCAGCGTAGGCGTCATCGTTATTGTGGTAGTATTTCAGCAGGAAATCCGGCGTTTTTTACTTTTTCTTGGCAACACCGCTTTAGAGCGACAAGTAGAATTAGCCAGTCGTTTTCTGGGGCGCAATACACCCGCCACCGACGAGCGCGAACGGCAGAAAGGAGCCATCCGGATTGCGCTCCAGCGCATGAGCCGCAGCAAAACCGGTGCTTTGATTGTGCTATCCGACGGCGCGAACCTCGAAGGCATTGTCAGTGCAGGTCTATCCATTGATGCCAACATCAGCGAACCACTCATCGAGAGTATTTTTAATAAAGAAAGCCCCCTGCACGACGGCGCGGTGCTCATTGCCAATGGAAAAATAGAGGCCGCCAGTTGTGTGCTGCCCGTTTCAGAAAATACACAATTGCCCGATACAGCGGGTATGCGGCATCGAGCGGCAGTAGGTGTGAGCGAAAAAGCCAATGTGGCGGCTTTCGTAGTATCAGAGGAAAACGGACGTATTTCATTAGCTTTCAAGGGTTTACTGGAAGAAGATCTCGACGAAGCTCGGCTGAAGGCACTGTTAGAAAAACACTACAAATGACCCGATAAGGGCGGGACGCACTCCTCTGGCAAACAGAAGCAATAGTATGAAGTTACAACGAATTGAAGAGTTTTTATTATCACCGGAAGCACACGCGGGTATCCAGGTGCTGCTACAAAATAATTTTCCTGGTTATCCAGAAGGGCAAACCTTCTTCAAACAACTGCCGGATTTCCGATACCTATTGTGGCAAGGCGAAATCCTCGTGGCGCACATGGCTGTGGAGCATCGGCTCATCAATAACGACGGACAACTGCTGCGTATTTTTGGCGTAGCAGACCTTTGCGTAGCCACCGATTTTCAACGTCAAAAGATTGGCAGCCAACTACTGCGAGAATTGGAAGTGCTCGGATTGGCACACTCGATTGATTTTCTCGTTTTGCAAGCCAAAGATCAGGATTTGTATCAAAAAAACGGTTTCCAGCCAGCTACCAACTTGTGCCAATGGCTATTGATTAGTCATCAGCAGACCCTGGGCGTGGCCCGGCGCCGCCTTGCGCAAAGCCTGATGATAAAACCGCTTAGCGACAAAGTCTGGCGGCAGGGGCTAACCGATTTTCTGGGGCATGTTTTTTAACCAATCTGAAAAGGTTTTCCCGTCGGATTGCTATCTTTACCGCCGCCATACAATGCCATTAGCCAAACTAACCCAATCGTTTAATATGAATCAAGTACAAACGTACATTACGGACAACCGCGACCGCTTTCTCGAAGAACTGTACTCTTTGCTCCGCATTCCGTCGGTCAGCGCCGATCCGAAATATAAAAATGAAGTATTGCAAACGGCCGAAGCCGTGGCTGAGCATTTGCGACAAGCTGGGTTAGAAACAGTAGAAGTGCTGCCCACGCCGGGTTATCCGGTGGTGTTTGCCGAAAAAATAATAGACCCAAACCTACCTACGGTGCTCGTGTATGGGCATTATGATGTGCAGCCGCCCGACCCGGTGGAACTGTGGGACTCCGATCCCTTTGAGCCGGTGGTCAGGAAAACGTCCATTCATCCTCAAGGAGCGATTTTTGCACGAGGAGCCTGCGACGACAAAGGGCAGTTTTTTATGCACATCAAAGCGGTGGAAGCTATGATTGCTAAAGATGCGCTGCCTTGCAATGTAAAATTCATGGTGGAAGGTGAGGAGGAAGTTGGCTCCAAAAATCTGCACGGTTTTGTAGCTGCCAATCGGGAGCGCTTAGCCTGCGACGTGGTGCTGGTGTCCGACACCTCAATTATGGCCAACGACACTCCATCTATCACGGTAAGCCTGCGCGGGCTGGCATACATGGAAGTGTTTGTAACCGGCCCCAACCGCGACCTGCACTCTGGTGCTTATGGTGGCGCAGTGGCTAATCCAGTGAATATCCTCTGCGATATGATTGCTAAATTGCACGACGAACAACGCCGCATTACCATTCCTGGTTTTTATGATGATGTAACAGAACTCACAGCTGCCCAACGCCGCGAACTCAATGAAGCGCCTTTCGATGAGGCCGCTTACAAAGCCGAACTCGACGTAGCGGCACTGCTGGGTGAGGCCGGCTATACGCCACTTGAACATATCGGCATTCGCCCTACCCTCGATGTAAATGGCATCGTGGGCGGCTACATCGGCGAAGGTGCCAAAACCGTGTTGCCAGCCAAAGCCAGTGCCAAGATTTCTATGCGCTTAGTGCCTAACCAAGACCCCGACAAGATTGCCGAGCTTTTTACAAAATATATACAGCAATTGGCGCCGCCCAGTGTCAAGGTGGAAGTGCACAAGCATTCTACCGGTATGTACAGCCGCACGCCCGTGGATTCCATTGAATATAAAGCCGCTGAAAAGGCTATGGCCGAAGCCTTTGGCAAATCAGTTATTCCTTCATATGAAGGCGGGAGCATCCCGATTGCGCCAATGATTACTGCCGAGCTGGGAGCCAACACCGTTTTTATGGGCTTTGGATTGAATTCTGACGCCTTGCATTCACCCAACGAGCATTATGGCTTGTTTAATTATTATAAAGGTATCGAAACAATTCCCTATTTTTACCAATATTATACCGCATTAAAAACTGGGCAGTAAATATTTGCCATTTACTATTTATCATTTAATACTACATAATACATGAAAAACATTTCACTAATTCTTAATATCGTACTGCTGATTGCAGTGATAATATTATATGCAAAAGTATTCGGCGGCAAGTCAGCCCCAACAGGTGAAACATCCCGAACTGCTGCGGCGACCGAGAGCAAGCCCTTGAAAATTGCTTATGTCAATGCCGATACGCTCTTAGCAAATTATACGTTCTTCCGAGAACAAAGCGAAGTGCTTTCTAAAAAGGAACAGGACGCCGACGCTAACTTGCAGGCCAAAGGCCGGGCTTTCGAGCGGGAAATGCAGCAGGTGCAACAGAAAGTGCAGCAAGGATTGCTGGCCCCCAACGAAATAGAGCGCGAGCAGCAGCGCTTGGGGCAGAAACAGCAGCAGCTTTTAGCCGAGCGCGAGCAAATATCAAGGGCTTTGCTGGAAGAAGGTCAGAAAATAAATGATGAATTACAAAAAGAGTTGTTAGAGAAATTAGAAGCGCTTAAAACCGCCGAAGGTTATGATTTTATTATGAGCTATGCGGCCGGCGGGCAAATTTTAGTCGCAAACGACAGCTTGGACATCACGCGGCGCGTATTAGAGCAGCTTAACGCCAAAAAGCAGGAATAATACGTAATGTAACTTTGTTGTTTTATTAATTGTCGGCGTTTTTACATTTTGGTAATCAGTCGTTTATGTATTTTGTGCTTAAAATAATTATGCTTAGATATTTAGTAATTCGGATTTAAATAAAATAGTCAAATAGGCGCATTCCAGTCATAATCTATGGAATCGGGCTTCATCTCAAGCGAGCGAATATCTCTCACCCACTCCATGTCAATACGCGGCAATGCTGCCTGAATGCTGTCGTACTCGTCTATCGGATGCATGGTGAACATATCGAGAAAATCCTCGCGCTGAGGTTGGGCATTTTTATCATCCAAAAAGACATCGAGCAGCTCATTAAAACGTTGGTATGAGGAAAGCAGGCAGAGCGATGCCGGTGCGTCAAATTCTACCACGCAACATCCTTCTATAATTTGCAAATCGCTGAGCAGGTTGCGAGCGATGCCGAGTGTGGGTGGAGCTTGCAGTACGCCATTGCAGGAATGCCAAGCCCAAATAGGCGCAAAATCCTGTAAATCAATATCTTGCAAATGCATTTCATTGGTCATCCACCGGTAGGCAGGTCGCCAGTTCAGCGGCGTCTGAGACCAAGGCGTTTGCAATACGCCATTTTTTTCCAACCATTCACAAGCGGTATTGGCTTGAATGCTCCAGAGGCGCAATCTATTTTCCCTATTCATGGGGTTGGGTCGTCTTTGTCCTCGGGTTGAAAAACGGTATCAATAGAAGCCTGCAAATCGCGGGCAGCTTCATCCGTGGCGGGCGGTGCTTCCCTGTTTGGTTCCTCCGGCACAGCTTGCGAATGCGTAGCCTCCTGCAAATCCATCAACTGCTGAATGGTACGCAACAACTCTACGTCGTCGTTTTCGAGGATGCGCCGTACAATATCATATTTCAAATGTTTTGGATACATGATGCTATTTTACGATTAAAAAAAACGGTTGGCTATTTTTTACAAACAATCGCCTTCCATATTAGCAATCCAGTTGCGAATGAGTTCGATGCCTTCCCGGTGCGGCACGACGCGCCCAAATTCTGGCATCATCACGCTCGGCTCGTCCGATTCCATTCGATACAATAAGATAGAGGCATCTGGTTGCCCGGGCACAATGCCAAATTTTCTACCGCCAGAGCCACGGCCCGCCGCCACGGGGGTTTTGCAAAAACCCAACTTGCCTTTGTCGGTCTGGTCGGCGGTCAGATACAAGCCTGTAGTATGTGCTGGCCCCTCCGGCCGGTGGCAATGCCCACAATTGACGTCGAGATAAGCCAATGCGCGAGCGTGTAAAGTGCCACTATTGGGGTCGTCCCACGGCGTTAGCGCTTGAAAATCATCGGTTTGTGCGGACTTGTCAAGTATGCCGGTCTGCCTCCATTTTACCAACTGGTTCGTAGCACCATCTGCGTAGGCAAACGAGCGATCCAAGTTGCGCACCTTAGGCCCAATGGGCTGGATAGCATTGTGTACATTGTGACAACTTTTGCATTGGTTCTTGTTGGGCACTACATACTCAATCTGGTGGCGGTTGCCTTGCTCATCCGTCCAGCTTGCAGGTCGGAAATCGCCAATTACACTCAGCGTTGCTTCGCGCTGCGCCTCATCCCAGATGTAAGTATAAGCTTGCCATTCGTCGTTTTGTTTTATTAACAGGCGGGTTTCCATCAGTTGTCGGTGCGTATTCGGGCGTCGAAAATCCTTTGGATAATAAAAAGTCTTGATGAGTACGGTATGATCCGGAAACAAGATGTCACCTTGCGCACTGACCGTAGCCTGCACACTATCGGGCATCCAGACGTAACGCGCTTTCCAAGCATAATCCGAAAACAAGGGGGTAATCAAATCGTAGGGCAATACCCGCTCGTTGGGCCTCAGGCTGGCGGCTGTACCGACAAAAAAACCATATTCCGAAAGGTTGCGATAAGGCAGGGCTTCCGGGCGGAAGTTAACGTCAGAAACAGGCAGTAGTGGCTCACCAGAGCGGCATTGCTGCCAAAGCAAGGTGCCCCAAACCATGATAAAAACATATCCGAGCAAGCGATTTTTTTGCAACGCCATTTTTATGGGAAATATCGGAAAACAATCGCTAAAAGACAAGTCTTTGAGCATGTTTCATAGCCTCAATTTTATTCTCCTATCGGCAAGGCTACGTCCTCTTCCCAGAGGTATTTGTTGAACCATTGCCAGTTGTGCCACAAAGCAGCTAAGCGCATTACACCTACTGGATTAACACCTCGTTAACAATTATTACCAGCTTGTTTGCACAACTTGCTCTGCACATTCGCTAACTTTGCATAGTCAAATTTGTTATTCATTGCAAATCGTTGTAATAGTTACTAATTCATCAAAAATCAAAAATCATTATGTTGAAGCAAATCAAAACCATACTTGTTGTTATAGCTGCTTTAGCCGTATTGGCAAGCTGCCAAACCGCTAACAAAGACGTGCGCGACCAGGCTCGCAATGCCATCGAAACCGGTGTACAGCCTGCTGAAAACATGGAAGTATCCGTTGAGCCGACCAACATCCCGACTGGCCCGACCACGGTAATGGAATTCGAAGAAACGGAATTCGATTTCGGTGTGGTGCAGGAAGGCCAAAAGGTTTCGCACACCTACAAGTTCAAAAATACGGGCACCGAGCCTTTGGTACTGAGCAATGCGCAAGGTAGCTGCGGCTGCACCGTACCACAGTGGCCCCGCGACCCGATCGCTCCGGGCAAATCCGGCGAAATCGTAGTAGAATTCAACACGCAGGGCAAAGCTGGCAACCGCAACCAGAAAGTGACCATCACAGCCAATACCAATCCGCCCCAGCTTTTCCTCTCGCTGAAAGGCCAAGTAGCCGGTGGCGAAGGTACCGACTTACAAATGAACCAGTAAGCACTTGACTTTTTGCTTGCTATAAAAAACGGGTTGTTTGCCAAATGAGCAGACAGCCCGTTTTGCATTGA
Organism: uncultured Saprospiraceae bacterium; assembly: GCA_937872385.1. Lineage (GTDB taxonomy): Bacteria > Bacteroidota > Bacteroidia > Chitinophagales > Saprospiraceae > JADJNW01. Next base: position 62,896 of record CALMSO010000091.1, on the reverse strand, counting down.
ATAATACCTGTTCAATCAGCAACCGATTGCATCCGGGTTATTTTGTTTTCAATACAGAATATCATGTCTTGATTTAGCCAATCCATTCTGTTACTGGCATCTGGCATCGAACGCCGCCTCGGAAAAGTTTTTAGATTCTTTTGAGTTGTTGTGGTGAGTATAATACCGATTTCAAATGAACATAACGTGTTTTTTATGTTTAAAATTCTGATTTTCAACACCTTAAAAATCATAAATCGGACTTCGTAAATTGTAAATAGTATAATGCGAACTGCTATGTACCTGAATACTTATCAAATTTACCGTACGGGAAAATTAGACTGCCTCAGAGATTTTCTTAAATAAACTATTGGATGCAATAGAAAATCAAAGAGACAGAGTAAGGGCTTCAGGTTCAGTACCACCAGTAACTCCTAAAGGTGAGCCCTATCAGATATATGAGAATGCTAGATCTTTAGAAAAATTGTTAGAAAGAATCAATAGATTGATAAAAAATGATTAGTTATGAAATGGCGAAAACACCTGCTTTTTGATTTAGTTATTTTAATCGGAGTAATATTCTCTGCAAGTTTTTTTTACCAAGAAATAAAAATATGGCACTTTCCTTTCTCTATTTCTTTAGGAATCATAGGATTTGGTTATTTGTTTTTTTTGTTAATTGATGTACTTAATAATTTAAAAAAGACAAGCATGTTTGCAATTATCATTTTTATATTAAGAATTATTTTCTTGTCAATTTTAATCTATATCTCTTTTATTTTAGCTTTTTTTAATATGGGAGAACCTAGCCCGTTTGTTAATTAGTAATTGCAATGATACTTCAATAAAAAAAGATCAAATGAATTTTTCTATCATATATTATCGAATCTTCTACATCCTTGCTTTTTTATTCATCAGTACTACCGCCACCGCCCAGGGCAAGCTGGAGCTAAAGAGATTGTTGTTTTATTAATGTTGTTTGTTATTAGATTAAGAATTTACATAATTGACAATCAAACACTTATACTTTTTTTATGAAATCATTACATCTGGGTACTTTACTAAATAGCAAAATGATTTTTATAAATTTTTCTGTTTTCTTTTTAAGCAAAATAAAAATCCCTGCCGCCCGCACGAGCGACAGGGATTTGGTTCCTTTTTGGAAGGAAAGCGTATCAGGCACCCGGCTCCACGCCTCCGTCAAGGAAGTCTTGGTAAGCGCTCAGCTCGCCCCATTTGCCAGCAGCGGCCAACTCTGCCTGCCGCGGCCAAGTGCCTGGATTAGCCAAGCGGAAGCTTTCGCCGCCTGCGTCGAGCACTTCGCGGAGACGCTGCACCGAAGTCATAGACAGGTCTGTCCAGGTGTTGATGCCCGCATCTTTGAGCAGTTGTTCTATTTTGGGCCCGATGCCTTCGATGATTTTCAGGTCTTCCGGATTATTGGAAAAGCCCAGAATCTTGGTAGCCATTTTTTCTACTTTCGACGGCGTGGCGCCCTCTTCTACCATACTACCAGCGCTACCCAAAGACTTTTGCAGGGCAATCAGCTCGTCCCATTTGCCTTCCTGTGCTAAGCGTGCCTGCTGGGGCCAGGTGGCGGGGTCGTGGATGCGATAAGTGGGGCCGGCTTCTTCGAGTATGCGCGTCAGGTCGTCCGATTTGGCGTTGGCGAGCTGCGCCCAATTGGTGATGCCCGCTTTTTTCAATACTTGCTCGATTTTGGCACCAATGCCTTCCACGATTTGCAGGTTGTCCGATTTGAAAATAACGCCATAGCTTTCGCCAGGAGTAGCGCCGAGTGCGATGCCCGCTGCCTCCAATTTATTACTCAAAATAGCCTTGTCGGCTTCGCAGTTTTGTAATTTGATCTTCAGATTGGCGTCAGCTTTGCGCAACTCTTCAAGTTTGTATTCCAATTCTTTATTCTTATCGCCACAGGCGGTCAGGTCGGCACGGAGTTTGTCCATTTCGGCTTCGAGTTCTGTGACGCGGCGGCGGTATTTGTACCAGAGCCACCAGCCCAGCAAAAGGCCGAGTAAAAAAGCGCCCAAAGAAGCCAGCAGCCACCACCACCAGCAGTCGGCAATCGCAATTTGCAACAGGATAATTTTATTATACATGGTTCGTTTCGTTTTTTGTTTTGGAAAAATGAAAATTTATTGCTGAATCAGGCGCACTTCCACGCGTCGGTTGTTGTGGCGTCCTTCTTCGGTATCATTGGTATCGGTAGGTTGGCTTTTGCCTTTTGAATCCACGGTGATTTGCGCCGCTTTGACGCCTTTGCTCAGGAGAATGTCTCTTACGCCATTGGCGCGGCGGCGGCCCAGCTCGAGGTTGGTAGCATCGTCGCCTACGTTGTCGGTATGACCGGTAAGGGTGATGCGTTCGCCCGTCTCCTTGACGCGTGTAGCCAATTGCTCAAGATAAGCATCCACAGCCGGATCGTATTCTTTCTCAACCGAGCCGAAGGGGAAGTGAATAATGGTGCGGTCGGCAATGGATTCTACGCTTCGCTCCACGGTTTTTTCCGGCTCCAACCAGTCGAATTCGGCTGCTTCAAAATAGCCTTCGCGCACGCCCGCGCGCTCGTCCATGAGGCGGGCTCGCAATCGAATACGCTCGTTGGGTACATCGGCAGCGAAGAGCGCCCGCACCCGGTCGGCCCGCGCAAAGCCCATGTTCTCAAAGCCATCCGGCTTGGGCTCGCCTTCGAAGTAGAAGCCCGTAATTTGTAGAATGCCTTCATTGCTACCCTTAGCCAGAATGGACTGCTTCAGCGCAGCAAAGCCGTCGGAAGTGAAGGCGGTTGGATCCGACCATCGGAAGTCGAGCGCGTAACGCTGTGGCGCCACCGCTCCGGTATCTGCCGGTACGCTGGTGATGGCTCCTGCGCCACACCCGGTGCACAACTCTTCGGTGCAGCCCCGCCACACCAAAATCGTGTACAACAGCCAGATTACCAACATGATAATAATCTTTGGAAATGCGGTCATAATGATTTTTATTTGCTGTTAGAAACTAATACAAGAATGTGCGGTACTTTGTCTGGTGTCGTTTAGCGCTTGTCATGCTTGCTCGAAAAATCAATAAACTACACACAGATGAACCGGCCATGGCCATGCCGGAAGAAAGGGAAGCGATAGTTGTGTACAATCGCATCAAATATAGGCATTCCAACAGGAAAATCTGTATTTTCAAGCAAAAAAATTAACATTTTAATTGCCTTCAACGTTGAACAAAAAGTAGGAATTGGTTTGTTGCCGAACTTGCATTAGAATTATATATCTTTGCAAGCCGTGTTTTATAATATTGCAAGAAAAAACTGAAGCATGATCGCTTCTATTATTGCCAAAACAAAAGGAAAGAGATGTTTGATAATCTGAGTACCCGTTTAGATAATGCGTTCAAGGTATTGCGCGGGCACAATCGCCTTACGGAACTGAATATTGCTGAGTCGGTTAAGGAAATTCGCCGGGCTTTGGTGGACGCCGACGTGAATTACAAAATTGCCAAAGAATTTACCGACAAGGTAAAAGACAAGGCGCTCGGCTCGGAAAACGTGCTCAAATCGGTGCGCCCCGGCGACCTGATGGTGAAAATCGTAATGGATGAATTAGTAGCGCTGATGGGCGGCGAATCGGCAGGGCTACAATTGGGCAAAACCAAGCCAGCGGTAGTGCTTATCGCAGGTTTGCAAGGTTCGGGTAAAACGACTTTTTCGGGGAAGTTAGCCAATTTTTTGAAAAGCAAAAGCCAGCAAAAAACGCCATTATTAGTTGCTTGCGACGTATATCGTCCGGCGGCCATTGACCAGTTGACAGTACTGGCCGAGCAAATCGGTGTACAGATTTATAAAGAGCCGGAAAATAAAAATCCGGTAGAAATTGCGCTCAACGCTATCAAACACGCCAAAACACACGGCTTCGACGTGGTGATCGTGGATACGGCCGGCCGCCTCGCGGTGGACGAAGAGATGATGGACGAAATTTCGCGTATTAAAATGGCGGTGCAACCCCAGGAAACGCTTTTCGTGGTGGACTCCATGACAGGACAAGATGCAGTGAACACGGCCAAAGCTTTCAACGAAGTTATCAACTACGACGGCGTGGTGCTTACCAAGCTCGACGGCGATACGCGCGGCGGGGCGGCGCTCTCTATCAAATATACGGTAGGCAAGCCCATCAAATTTGTCAGTACGGGCGAAAAAATGGACACGCTCGATGTATTCTACCCCGACCGTATGGCGCAGCGCATCTTGGGCATGGGCGACATTGTATCGCTGGTGGAAAAGGCACAGGAGCAATTCGACGACGAAGAAGTCAAGCGTATTGAACGGAAAATCAAGAAAAATAAGTTCGATTTCAACGATTTTCTGGGACAAATCAACCAAATCAAGCGCATGGGTGACATCAAGAGCCTGATGGGTATGATACCAGGCATGGGCAAAGCGCTCAAGGATGTGGACATTGACAACAGTGCTTTCGGCCGGGTGGAAGCCATTATCTTCTCGATGACGCCGCAGGAACGCGAAAACCCCGAATTATTGAATCTTAGCCGCAAACAACGCATTGCCAAAGGCAGCGGCCGCCAACTTGAAGAAATCAACGCTTTTGTAAAACAGTTCGACCAGATGCGCAAAATGATGCACAAAGTCAGTAAGATGCCAGGCGCGGGCAATATGCAAATGCCAGGCATGGCGCCACGCATGGGCCGGAAGCGTTAGTACAATATTTTTTCACCCCCTTACCCCATGCACCGCTATAAAACCTGAATGCTTATGAAAAAATGTGCGCTTTTCGTCGCCCTGTTACTGTTAGGTACACTCGCTTTTGCCCAGAAAAAAACGATGCCCGATATCGCAACTGTTATCAACAGTAAAGCCGATGCTATCGAACCTAAAGTAATTGCTTGGCGGCATCATATTCATCAAAATCCGGAGTTGTCCAATCGGGAGTACGAAACCGCCAAATATGTAACAGCGCACCTCGAAGCATTGCAATTAGAGGTACGCACCGGCATTGCCCACACCGGAGTGGTCGGCATTTTACGCACTGGCAAGCCTGGACCAGTTATCGCCCTACGTGCCGATATGGATGCCCTGCCCGTCACCGAGCGGGTAGATGTGCCCTTTGCCTCACGCGCCAAAGGCACTTATCTGGGGCAGGAAGTAGGTGTCATGCACGCTTGTGGCCACGATACGCACGTAGCCATGCTCATGGGCGCAGCAGAGATCCTCACGGGTATGAAAGACCAACTGCGGGGCACGATTGTCTTTATTTTTCAACCGGCTGAAGAAGGGGCACCTCCGGGCGAAAAAGGCGGCGCTGGGCTAATGGTAGAAGAAGGCGTATTAGACGATCCTAAAGTAGAGGCTATTTTCGGCCTGCACATCAATTCCGCTACGGAAGTAGGCACTATTCGCTACAAACCAGGCGGGCAACTGGCTGCCGCTGATATTTTCAACATTCGGGTGAAAGGCAAACAAACGCATGGCTCCACTCCTTGGACCGGCGTGGACCCCATCGTCACTTCCGCTCAGATTATTATGGGATTGCAAACCATTATCAGCCGACAAACCGAGCTGACCCGCGAGGCCGCCGTCATCAGCGTGGGCAAAATTGCTTCTGGCGTGCGCAACAATATCATTCCCGAAGAAGCCGAAATCACCGGCACCATTCGCACCCTCGATACCACCATGCAAAATACCATCCACGAGCGTATCCGGCACGTAGCTACTACCATTGCAGCCAGCGCAGGCGCTACGGCCGAGGTAGAAATCATCCGGGGGACTCCGGTCACCTACAACGACCCTGCCTTGACGGCAAAAATGCTACCTACCTTAGAACGCACCGCTGGCAAAGACCATGTAGAATTGATTAATGCCATTACTGGCGCAGAGGATTTTGCATTCTATGCACAGAAAATTCCGGGGCTTTTCTTGTTCGTGGGCGGTATGCCCAAAGGACAAGACCCCGCTATGGCCGCGCCCCACCACACCCCCGATTTTTATGTAGAAGACAGTGGTATGAAATTGGGTGTCAGGTTGTTATGTAATCTGGCAATTGATTATTTAAACGGGCGGTAACAAAAGCACCCTACACCATAAACCTTACACCCTACATCATAAACCTATGCAATTCAGATTATTGTTCATCCTAAGCGCCCTACTCATGTTACATGCTTGCCAATCTGGTTCTGACCCGGTCGTCCCATCCGACGACTTCGACTGGCAAGGGCACCGAGGTGCGCGTGGCCTGATGCCAGAAAATACGACGGCTTCGTTTTTTAAAGCCCTCGAATATCCAGTACGCACCTTAGAAATGGATGTAGTCATTTCAAGAGACAGCCAGGTAGTACTCTCGCATGAACCCTGGATGGCAGCGCTTATTTGTGACAAGCCCGACGGCACGCCGGTAGAAGAAACCGAAGAAAAGTCTTTGAATATTTTCGAGATGGACTACGCTGTCATTCGAGAATATGACTGTGGTAGCCGGGGCAATGAACGCTTTCCGAGACAAAAGCCCTTGGCCTCGCGCAAGCCCTTATTAGAAGAGCTTATTTTGCAGATAGAGCAGTATTGCCGAGATAATGCACGCGAATTTCCGTTTTATAATATTGAAATAAAAAGCCGCCCGGAGTGGGACAATATTTATACACCGGAGCCTGCCATTTTTGCGCGCTTGCTCCTGCGTGAAGTGCAACAATTGGGCATTCAAACCCGCACCTGCATCCAGTCGTTTGATGTGCGGGCCTTGCAGGCGGTGCGGCAAATGGACAGCACCATAGTATTGGCTTTGTTAGTAGAAAACACACGCGGATTGGATAAAAACCTCGAAGCGCTGGGCTTCACGCCGGATATTTATAGCCCATATCATCAATTGGTGAGCAAGAACTTGGTCAATAAAGCCCATGCTGCGGGGATGCGCGTTATCCCCTGGACGGTCAATGAGGTAGCTACTATGCAAGGATTAATCAATATGGGCGTGGATGGTATTATCACCGATTTTCCTGACTTAATTGGGGAAATTCTATATCCGTACGAAGAGCCAAAGGCGACGGAAGAATTGTAGTTTGCCAAAATGAGCATTTTAGAAAATCCTGAACTTTGGTAAAAAAATAAGAGGCTCTCGTCACGGCGCATGTACTATACGTTTCGATAAACGAGAGCCTACTGGAGATTAGTCTTTCTTGTTGACAGGATATAACCGGGAAAAAACAGGGGTTTAATCTTTCTTTTGCTTCCTTTCCGTTAAAAAAATGGGGACTTTTCTGTAAAATCGGAAAAGCCCCGCTTTGTAAACACGCTTCTTGTTGATAGGTGAATAGGAAGAATTCTTTATGATACAAGGATCTTTTTCTTACCAATTGCAAAACAAAGATACACTGGTAGCTTGAGAAAGGAAACCCCATCTTCATGGGGTGCAGGGCATTAGGCGAAGCGACGCATACTCAATTTTACTGTATATCCCTGATTCTTAGTGATTTCCAATTTGGCATTGATGCGTCGGGCGCGCATTTTAATATTCGAAAGCCCCTGCCCGGCGTGCGAAGACATACTGCCATTGAGTGGCTTGGCGCTGCTCTGTCCATTGTCGTGTACTTCCAGTACAAACATCCCTTCGGTATTCATCAGCTTGATTTTCACTTGATTAGCACTGGAATGCTTGGCAATATTATTAACTGACTCCTTGAAAATAAGATAGAGCTCCTGTCGGATGGTAGGCGGAATGCTTTGCTGGGGGTCTATTTTGCGGGTTTCAAAAGCGTATTGAATATTGAGCGGCAGTAGAATATCGTCGGCGTGCTCGTACATGCGCCGGATGAGATCGTCCATTTTATCCTTGCGGGCATCAATAGACCAGATTACATCGCTCATTTTGGACATGGCCTTGCGGCTCACCTCGCCGATATTGCGCAATCGCTCACGGATGTTCTCGTCGGGGGTAGTCATTTGCAGCATATCCGTTTGCATAGCAATGCCCGACAAAAGGCCGCTAAGCTCGTCGTGCAAATCACTCGACAATTTGGTGCGAAACCGTTCTACCTGCAATTTTTGCTCCCATTGATACCGGAAAAACCAATACGCCAGCCCCGATAGCAAGCCCATCACTAAGAGCCAAAACCAAGAGGTGCGGTAGAATATTCTTCGGACGCTGATTTGCAGGCTGGCTGCCTCTTGGCTCCAGTTGCCATTGGGGTCAGCGCCTTTGATGTGCAAAGTATAATTGCCAGGCGGCAAGCTATTGTACCGAATAAAAGGTGTATTGCCGAGGTAAGTCCAGTTTTTTTCGTAGCCTTCTAACCAAGCGCTGAACTGGTTCCGGTCGGGGTTATTAAATTTGGGTAACATAAAATACACCTGAAAATAAGCATCGTAAGGTGAAATTTCCACCCGGCTGCCATCCATCAGTTTGTTATATTGTGTAAAAATGCTGTCTTTTCGAATATGGTAGCGCGATAATCTGGCGAAAGCCACGCGCGGTGTGGTCTCGCTTTGCAGCAAATCCTGGGCATAAAAAGTGTTCAAACCATTGACGCCACCAAAATAATACCGCCCACGCACATCGCGGAAGAAGGAAAATCGGTTGAATTCGTCGTGGCTGAGGCCGTCCACTCGAAAAAAATTGCGGAATTGCCCTGCCGGCCGGTCAAAGTATGACAGCCCGTAGTACGTACTAATCCAGAAATTATTTTTTCCATCGGCTACAATGCCGCAGACCGTGTTGCTGGCCAAACCATTTTGATTGGTGTACGTCACCACGTTGCCACTTTGCGGGTCTAATACGCTCAGTCCGCTGATAGTACCTAGCCATAGCTGGCCATCCACATCTTCATGAATGACAATAATCGCACTGTTTTGCAGCGCTTCCTCGGTAGATTTCGCACGCGGCACCTGATAAACTTGCGCGGCTTTGGCCAAAGGATCTATACGCAGTAAGCCACTATTGGTGCCTATCCATAGTTTTTTGTCGCGGCTTTCTATAATGTAATAAGGAATTTTAGCCGAAAGGGGATTTTTACCCTGCTGGTCTCGAAAAAGCTGAAAGCTTTCCGTAGTCGGGTCAAAAGCAAGCAGTCCGCTTTCCTGCTGTTGTACCGCTTCGTACAAAACCCAAAATGTACCATTAGCGGCGCGGGTAAAAGCCCGAAAAATGTGTGGAAAACGAAACACGCTGGTGCGGCGCGTAGTGGGATTGTAGCGTATGAGTTGCCCCTGGCGAAGGCTGTTGCAGGCTATACCCCACAGGTTTCCCTGCGGATCTATTTGCATATTCATTACACAATCCATTTCTAAGGGCGCGCCGGTAGCTTCGTCTATCAGTCGCAAGGTGTCGAGCCGGTCGGTAAAGGGATCCATACTGTACCAAAGGCCCGCTTCATCGCCAAAGTAAATGGTGCATTCATCGCCGGTGATGCCGCGCATGATATTGCCGCGTTGCTCTTCACTGATGGGTTTGGTGAGAAAAGTTTTGACTTGTGAAATATTATTCTGAACGATTTTTAGTCCAGAATCAATGCCCAGAAAAACAGTTTTGGTAAAGTCTGTGCTAAAAAGGCTGATAATGCGCGGTGTAGGGCGAGATATATCGGTATAATCCTGTATTTCACCGTCGGCTTTCAAGCAAATGAGTTTTTGAATGTTCGAATAAGTGGTGGTGGGATCGTTTTGTGCAAACAATAAATTACCTTTTCGGTCTTCCTTTAGCATCGTATAAGGACGCACTAAGGGAAGGGTCCCGTAGCGCTCAAGGCGATAGCGGTCGGAAAGCAAAAACACCCCAGGCGTATGCCGAAATGCCACCCAAATACGGTCTTTTGTGTCTTGATACAACAAGGTAATCGGGTTCTCTTGCCGGCTGGTATCCGTAGCTACGGCAGCCTCTCGCCGAAAGGCATGGACAACTTTCCCCGCCGCATCGAGCAGCCGCAAGCCAATCTCTTCATCGCTGAGCAGGTATTGTCCATTTTGCAAAGCCAGTAAACGCAACTGGGCCACCTGCCGTTCGCGGCGGTCGGTGCGTTCAAAAATTTGCTGAAACTGTTGGTTGCTTTTATAACGATACAGCCAAGTGGAGGTAGCATTAGAAGTGAGTACCAAAATGTCGCCCTGGCGGGTAGTCGTTATTTGACGAACGATGCCCTTTATACCGTTTTCGGGCGAAAGATTGACCTTCGTTGCTTCGTAGGTCTGCGGATGGAGCAAATCAAAAAACTGCAAATTATTGCGGTAAGTAATAATCAAATGATCGTCGTGCGTAAGCCCCAGGTATTCGATATTAAAACCAGAGATGCGATTGGGCAAATCCGTTTTGTTACTAAAAACAACAAAATTATACCCGTCGAAGCGGTTGAGTCCGTTATCGGTACCGAGCCAGATAAAACCGTCCCGCGTTTGTACAATATTGGTAATGAAGCGATTAGACAATCCATGATTGACCGAATAAAACCGGAAAGATTCTGTTGACAGTGCCGACTGGGCAAACATAGCAGTATGGCAATGCCACCACCCAAGCCATAATAGTAACAGCCGGAGGCGCACAACCGGGCTATTGCGCAGATGTCGGCAGCAGTCGGCCAATATGCTGAAAGCCGGAAATTGCATCAAAATAACATCCTTTTCTTTAGAAAAAAGCGTGTTTACTATAAAGTGGCAAACTTATACTTAATGATTAATGGGCGTGTTGATACCTGTGCTCTGTAAAGATAAATAATTTTGGGCGAATTTTATTTGAATTTCGGACGAGGATTCTTTCCGAATTATACATTTTTATAAAAATCCTTGATTTTCAAATAATTGCAATACAAAAGTGCTACTGAATGGCCAATAGCCAGCATACAATTGCTAACAAAGCGGGTGCTCCTTGAATGAAGAATATTTTTTTGTCCACCGTCCAGGCGCCATAGATGCCCGCCACGGCTACACAGCCCAGAAAAAACAAGGCCACACGGGCACTCCAGGTAGCATCTGTGATGAAAAACGTCCAGATGAGGCCTGCGGCCAAAAAACCATTGTACAAGCCCTGATTGGCAGCCAATATTTTGGTCGGCGTGAATAAATCCTTAGCCAATGCCCCCCGAAAGACGCGGCGGCCAGCGGTTTCCCAGGCGAACATTTCGAGCCACAAAATGTACAAATGCTCCAATGCGACTACAGCGGTCAGTATTTTAGCAATTAATAGCATGGTACGATTATTTTTAGATGATAAATAATAGACGATAGATTTTAGATGCCAGATGCCAGATTTTGAGATGCCAGACTTTAGGGCGAGACGCTGTTCGCTGTTTGCTGTTTGCTATTTGCTGTTCGCTGTTTGCTGTTCGCTGTTTGCTATTTGCTGTTCGCCCCCTTCTAACCTTTCTAAACCTTTCTAAACCCTCTAAACCCTCTAAACCATAAACCCCATCCCCAATAACAATTAACAACATCCCATTACTTAATCTTGCAGTTTTTGTCCGCAGCGTGGGCAAAAGTTATTTTGCTCGGTCTTTTTATTTTTTGATGACAAGGCATCTGAAAAACCAGAAGCCAGAATACCCGCTGGCAATGCGAAAAGCCCCACCCCAATGATAGCAATGACTCCACCCAGCAGTTTGCCCAAGCCAGTGATTGGATACACATCGCCGTAACCAACCGTAGTCAGCGTAGCAATGCCCCACCACATCGTTTCCGGGATACTGGAAAATTGCTCTGGTTGTGCCCGGTTTTCAACGTAATACATTACCGTAGAAACCATCAACAGGATAAAGAGTGTCAAAAAAAGTGAAATAGACAGCTCCTCGCGTTTTTGCTTTACTACTTGATTGATGAGCCGAAGCGCACTAATATAACGAGCAATTTTGAACAATCGAAACATGCGAAACAAACGCAGCAAACGCAGTAGGCGCAAATCCATGCCCATGAACATTAGATAAAAAGGCAGAATTGCCAGTAAATCAATGAGCGCAAGCGGCGTCAAGGCATAGCGAAGGCGGCCGGTGAGCGGTTTTTCGTAGCCTGGCTCAAGGTTGGCCGTCCAAAGGCGTAACAAGTATTCAATAGTAAAAATGGCTACGGAAAATATTTCGAACCAAGCAAACTGAAAGCTGTAAGCGACTAAAATTGAATCCACCGACTCTAAAATGACCGCCAGCACATTCAGCACAATAAGCGCAATGATGAAAATATCCACCCACCAACTCAAATCGCCGGAGTTTTCGGATACAGACAAAATATTATAAATACGCCTTTTCATAGTAATGTTTTCTCGACGCGCCCTGCCAGAGAAAAGGTTTCCGGCAAGGCGCGTATCCATTCGTATTTTATCGGATAAGGGTCACGTTACCTGACTCGGTTACTTCACGTCCATTCGGGAAACGCAACATGATCGTATAAACATATACGTCCGAAGGCGCAGGCCGCCCGTTGACGTTGCCATCCCAGCCCTGCGAAGGATTGGTATTGTTGTACACCAATTGTCCCCAGCGGTTATACACTCGAAACTGAACAATCTCAATCAAGCCCTTTGTTACTACATTGAAAAAATCGTTTCTACCGTCACCGTTGGGTGTAAAGGCATTGGGAATCATATATTCAGGTTCATTGACGTTCAACTCAATGGAGCCAATTGCCTCGCAGCCATTGGGCGACGTGATGGTCACCTCATACGTCACCATGCCAGCTTCTAAGGGCCGATGCTGCAGCACGGCCGTATTGCCAGGGATAGATACTCCATTGGCAGTCCAAGCATAAGTGGTACCGGCTGGAGCAGGCGGATCCGTATTCACGCGGAGTGTTACAAGGTCGCCCGCAGGCACTCCCTCGCTCAGGTATTCCATCGGCTCTACATCAATGCCTTCAATAAGGACGTTGGTCTCTACCTGCACGTTGACCGTTCGGGTGATGAGGCCGCAATTATTACCATAGACATAAGTCAGTTCAAACACCGTATTTTCGCGCAAATTGGTAACGGTAATGCTGGCCTGATTGGAGCTTTGCCCATTCCAGCGCCAAAGGTACGTTTCGCGGCCCGGCAGCGTGCCGGTGGCCGTCAGGGTTAGGGCATCGCCTTCGCACACGGTCTGGTCGGCTGGCACAGTGACGTTGGCAGGTTGAATAACCGTAACCGTAATTTCGGCTTCTACCGGATTACAATCAGTTACCTGCGCCACAACGCGATAGCGAGTCGTTTGGTTGGGTGTTACCCTCAGAAGCGGATCATTACTGGTAAAGCCAGGAATATCGGGCGAAGTCCAGGTATAAAGAGCGCCGGTAGTGCTGACAAAATTCAACTGAATGGATTCGCCAAGGCATATTTCAGGCTCCGGATTCAACTGGAAAGCTGGCGTAGGAAACACGCGCAAGGTGGTGGCCGCTTGCCCTGGGCAGCCGTCGAGTTCGGCTTCTAACATGTAGGTAACCGTATTAAACGCAGTAGCTATAGGCTCAAAACATTCGGTACAACTGAGGCCCGTAGCCGGACTCCACATCGGATCGGTAGTGCCCTCGGGGCGCTCTACCCGGAAGGCTACCTGCTGACCAGGGCAAACTAATGTATCAGATGGCGTTATTTCAAGAATTGGAATGGGCTTTACCATTACATTTGCATAGGTAGTGTCCACACAAACACCGCTGGTAGTCACCCGGAAATAGCGGGTTGTGGTATCGGGTATCACCACCATGTTATACAAAGAGTCAGGTGTTTGTTGCCCTTGCCCGACCCACTGAAATTTTATATCCATAAAATCACGCGGCTCATAGACTTCCGAAGTTAAAAGCACTAAACTTCCTTGACAAACCGAAGTATCAATAGGCATAATGGCCAGATTGGTCGGCAACGAATCTACAATGACCACAAGCGTATCTGTACGCACACAATCATCCACGCGCACGGTAGCGAAATAGGTGGTTTGCGTCTGTGGCCTTGCAATCACATTCAAACCGGTAGTATCGCTCAGCGAGCCGTCGTTAGGCGACCAAACTACCCGCACGCCAGCGGGCAATGCTCGGGCCGTGAGAATCAAGTCTTCCCCCCGGCAGATACGCACCGTATCCGGTGTATCGCCACTGACAAATATATCAATATCAATCGGGGTAATATTCATCACCACGGTGTCTTTCACTTCGCAAGCCCCGCGCGTAGCCGTGAGGATATAATTGCCCGCCGAGCGCGGAAAAGCCGTTGCCTGGTAGCGCTCCGGATTGTTTATAAAATCGGGGCCTTCCCATTCGTAAGTCACGCCGGGTTCCGGCTCGCCCAGCCCCAGCAATACAGGTTGCTCCTGACAAACCAAGGTATCCGCCGCGACTTGCAATACCGGTGGCTCAAAAACCCGCACCGTCACGCTGTCCAATTTGGTAACCGGGCAAGTAGCCGAAGATACGCTCAGGAAATAAGTCGTTGTGACCGTAGGAGCCACTTCTGGATTAGCCTCGGTAGAACTGAAACCCGCGGGCACAGAAGACCAACTGTACATGCTTCCGTCAAATGGCTCCCCACCAATGGCTACGGTATCGCCGCGACAAATATCGAGGCCTTTGGCAATGTCGTAGCGAGGTGACTCTTCGTTCAATACCGTGATAAGTACCGCATCGGTTGGCGTGCAATTCGGTGCATTCAGCGTTACGGTCACGGTATGTGCGCCCGGTTGCAGGGCCGTCACTATAGGATTTGGACAGTCGGTACAACTCAATTCAATGGCGGCCGGAGCCGTCCAGGTGTAGGTGGCATCGTCGAAGGCTTCACCAGCATTGATTTCAAACTGCTCGCCTCGGCAAACAGTCAGGTCTGGTCCGGCATTTACACTATACACTTCCACTTTCACTTCAATGGTATCATTATAACAAACGGCATCCACTAAGGCGCGATACGTGGTGGTGCGCACGGGCGTCGCTATCGGATTGGGGCAGTTATTACAAGAAAGTGTATTGGTATCATTCAGCCAGGTAATGTTGTTTACGGGGCTATCGAGGTTAATTTGTACAGATTCGCCAAGGCAGATGGAGGTATCCCGCACATTGACAACCGTTTCCAAGCGATCCAGCACGCCGGGGCCAGAGGGCGACCAATCAATGCGTACTCCTTCCGAGCCAATCAAACCTGACCAATCGTTGATCAGTACTACATAAACTTCGCCTTCGCGCGTTTGAATGGTGCGTACAAAATCATCACCATCGGGGCCAGGCGTATCGCCGCAATCATATTCGTCGCGCACGGGTTGACGTGTAATCGGATGCACATTGACCAAGCCGGTAGGGCCGGGCGTGGGCGACCAAGAACTGCGAATGGGCTGATTATTAGTAATAAAACGGATAACTTCGTTGGGATTGTCACAGACTTCATCTTGCCGGAAAGGGCCCCATACATTGAAATCTAAGTCAGAAAACACCAGCGGGTCGTTGCTATCAATGATGAAACCAAAATCACCATTCGCTGCCGACTGAATGGTAAACCAGTAAAAATTGGGTTGTACCCCCAAACCAAGCCAGCAGCCATTATTCACGCCTTCTCGCACCGTAATGTCCTGAAATCCTCGCTCAAAAAAGAAGGTCGTAGGTAAGCCATCGGTACGGGTACAGCCATTGAGTGGATTGCAAAGCGCACTGGTCAAGCTCGGCGAAAGGGTACAATTTGCTTCTTCAATTCGTAAATTGAAAGGCGTACATCCTTGCCGATTGGCTACAACGATGTAATAAGTGCCAGACACATTCAGCTCGGCGGCTGCGATAACGCCACTACTGCTATTGGCAACGCAAATGGTGCCCGGGTCGCCGGGTAGTCCACTCAATACCGACACGCCGGTGCCAGCCGCAGCGCCGGTCACTTGTACCCCGATGCAGGTACGTCCAGCAGATTGATAGGTAAATACATATTCCGGGCCGCCGAGAAAATTATCATCGGCGCAAGGAGAATTGGCAAAAGTAGAAGCGGATTCGCAAGTGGATAATCCAGTTCGAACAAAAGGCAAACTACCCACTACGGTAGGGTTGTTAAGGCTTTGATTTTCGCAAGGTGCTGAAGAACAGCGCCAGTTGAGTTCAAAACCGGGAAACGTACCCAGAAAGTCTGACTGAAAGCGCACCGTGACACACTCCGACGCGGCCTGTATCCGGAAAGGTGTGCCCAAAGAGCGCCCCCGTACCCTTGCCAACAGCGGCGCGCTACTGTTGCTGCCAGCAAAGAATTCAAGCACATCGCCCGCGAACAAGCCCAACAAGGGGTCAGGTTCTATATCAAAGTTTACCAGATCAATTTCAATACAAGAATGTGGCTGCGAAGGACAAATTGTAAAACTCAGGTTTTCAAAATTGCGATAGTTGCCATCCGGGCCGCCAGAGTCGTACAGCGTGCCAAAGCAGGCGTTGGAGCCAGGTGCCTGCCCCATATTGACGGCGGGCGCAAAGCGATCTACACACAGGGTAAAATCCCCTGAATTGGGCGCGGCCGTAGCCGAATAGTCATTCACGCGGATGAAATAGGTCAAACCAGCTATCAAGCCCGACACATCCAGATTGGTTTGCGTAGCGCCATTGGGCGAAGTAGCACAGCCGATTTCCGAAAAGCCATTCAATTGGCAATCGCCTCGATACAAGGCAATTTGCGGATTGCGAATAGCGCGGCCGCTGGGTCCGTTCGCCACACCTCGCAGTTGAATAGTGACATCGGTCGTTTGCCCGCTCACGGTAAATGCAAACCAAACATCGCGCTCGGTAGCACCGCCATTGAAGCAAGAAGGGCTATTGCGCGTGCCAATATTCGACGCCGTGGCCCCTGTATTGGTATAAATAGTGCCGGAACAAGCCGGAAGTGTCCCGAGGTTGATTAGCGAAGTACATTCATCATTGGCAGGTTGGGCTATTGCCAGCGTGCCAAACAAACATCCAGTCAGCAACGTAAAAAGTAGTCTCATCCTTCGTATTTTCTTTTGAAATAAAATTGGATATTCAAGAGTATTGACCAAAAATAAACAAATTTTGAGCCGTGGGTCATCCTTTGTCATAATTTTCTTCGCGGAGGCGAATTTTGGGTAGGAAACCGACAAAATCAAAAGGTTGAATGAAGAAAACTTTGCTACCCAATGTTTGTCGCTTTTGAAAACTTTCAGCAATTTGTATTACATTGCTTTTTTGACAAAATTCACCCAATGATTCATTTCTCTTTCCAACCCTACACGCTACGTTTGCAGCACGTTTTCACGGTGGCGGCCGCTTCGCGCTCCTCTACCCCGCTGGTGCTCACGCAACTAACCTGGGAAGGCATCACTGGCTATGGCGAAGCTTCCATGCCGCCCTATCTTGGCGAATCGCACGCTACTGCTACCAATTTTCTATCCAAAGTGGACTTGAGCGCCTTTACCGATCCTTTTCAAATAGAATCCATCTTACAGTATGTAGATACGCTGGCGCCGGGCAACCACGCCGCTAAAGCTTCGGTGGATATTGCCCTGCACGATCTGGTGGGCAAACTGCTGGGGCAACCCTGGTACCGCATCTGGGGCTTGGATCGAGCACAAACGCCTTTTAGTTGTTTCACAATTGGTATAGACGCGCCGGAGGTGGTACGCCAAAAAGTGCAAGAAGCGACGGATTTCCGCATTTTGAAAGTAAAATTAGGATTGAATAACGATCGGGAAATGATTGAAACCATTCGCAGCGCAACAGATAAACCACTCGTTGCTGACGCCAATCAAGGCTGGAAAGACCGCGACCATGCGCTGGAAATGCTGCATTGGCTACACGAACGCGGAGTGACGCTGATAGAACAACCCATGCCTAAAGAGCGCCTCGACGACCACGCCTGGCTGACCGAGCGCAGCCCCATACCACTGATCGCCGACGAAGCAGTGCAGCGGCTCCCGGACGTGCTCCGGGCACAAGGGGCCTATCATGGTATTAATATCAAATTGATGAAAAGCACCGGACTCCGGGAGGCGCAGCAAATGCTACTATTAGCGCAATCTTTAGGTATGCAAGTGATGCTGGGCTGCATGACCGAAACTTCCTGCGCTATTTCAGCGGCGGCACAATTGGCTCCAGCTGCTGACTGGGCTGATCTGGACGGCGCTCTGTTGGTTCAGAATGACCCCTTTCGGGGAGCTGCATTATCCGATGGAAAAATCATTGCTACAGACCTACCAGGCATTGGCTGCGTATTAGACGCTGACTGATTACAAAATCACCTATGCCGGCGGCTTTTGTTGTTTTTATAATCCATAAAAATGAACTCGCCGAGGCCTTGCAAGCTGCTGTAGAAAGCCTTGCCATTGTTGGCGCGGGTAAACTGATCCACGAAGCGCACCAAGTACGGGTCGCGGGCAATCATGAAGGTAGTAATTGGAATTTGCAACTTGCGGCACTGCGTTGCTAAGCCGAGCGTGCGGCTCACAATTTTGCGATCCAGCCCGAAGCTGTTTTTATAATATTTCTTGCCTTTCTTGATGCAAGTCGGTTTGCCATCCGTAATCATAAAAATCTGCTTGTTCGGGTTTTTGCGCCGGCGCAGCAAGTCCATCGCCAGCTCCAAGCCAGCCACCGTATTGGTGTGATAGGGGCCCACCTCAAGGTAAGGCAGATCCTTGATTTCTATCTGACGGGCGTCGTCGCCGAATACCAGCACATCGAGGGTATCTTTCGGGTAGCGGGTAGTGATAAGTTCGGCTAAGGCCATCGCTACTTTTTTGGCGGGCGTGATGCGATCTTCACCATACAAAATCATCGAGTGCGAGATGTCAATCATCAGTACGGTGCTCATCTGGCTCTGGTAAAAAGTCTCCTGCACTTCGAGGTCATCCTGGGTGAGCTGAAACTCTTCAATCCCGTGGTTGCGTTGTGCATTGCGCAAAGATTCGGACACGGCAATGTTATCCAAAGTATCGCCAAATTCAAAAGGCCGCAAATCAGCGGTAAACTCGTCGCCTCGGCCGCTCTGGCGGGTGCTGTGATTGCCGCGTTTCGACTTTTTCAGCTGCCCGAAAACATCTTCCAATGCCTTGCGCCGCAGCGCAATTTCCAATTTGGAAGAAGGCACAAAGCCCGGCGTTTGGGGGTTTTCCTGCTCGATGTAGCCTTTGTCAATCAAATCTTGAATAAAATCCGCCATGCCGTAGTTCTCGTCCGTCAGTTGATACTCCTTGTCCAATTCGGTCAGCCACGAGAGGGCCTCGCGCAGGTCGCCGGAGGTGTAGAGCAACAATTCCTGAAAAATCTTGAAGAGCCGGTCGAAAGGAGTTTCGTTGGCGCCGGGTTTATATTCTGAAAATTGCCATCCAATCATAATCCATTCTTTATAATGTAAGCACTGGGCCGCAGCCGTTTCGCGTATCTCATTTATACAAATAAAAACGCCCTGAAGAAAGTTCAAGGCGTGGCAAGTTAAAGTATATTTTTGTTTGATGACTGCTTATGGAATGGCGCAGCTTATGGAATGGCGCAACATTTAGCCAGCTCGAGGTAGTCGGGCCGGTCGGAGACTAATTTATGAATAAAGCTCTCCTTGATTTCGCCATCTTGCACTACAAAAATGCCTGGCATCTGGAAGCCATCGCCCAGCAATTTGCCGGAGCCGTGCCCTTCGAGTATGCCCGCTTGGAAGCCTCTGATGAAAAAGTGCAACCCAAACAACTGTGTAAAATTACCTTTTACCAATCCAAAGGCAGCATAATAATGACATTCTGGATCGCTGATATGGATAGCGCCCGCCAAATTATAGCGATTGAAATAGCGATCGGCTACCTCGTTGTCCGTCATGTGTACAAAAACGAGGCGCGCACCTGTTTTTTCAATTTCCTTTCGGCGTTTGGCAATATCCGATAGGGCTTCTCGACAAAAAGTACAACCGAAATGGCGCAAAAAAACCAACATAACGGGCTGCACAAGCGACATCTCCTGCACGGTTTGGCCCGTATTGGCTACCATTTGCTCTAATATTTCGGCATCTACATTGACAACTAATGACATATCAAATGGAATGTTGTATTGCAAGTATGTTGTACAACAAGCGATGGTGTGAAAAGTTCAGCTTTACATAACACCGCTACAATAAGGTTTTTTTATTTTTCAAACGCTTTAAAATCAATTTTTTACGAACAACTATGCTCAATTTCATACTTTTGTAAAACAATATCATACCTTTTTACTGAAAAGGTGCATAACAAAATACCTCCTGACGGTAAAAGGCACCCTGGTATTCTAAAAAATATGCTTCAGCAAATCCCCTACCGCGTAGGCTAAAATAGCAGCAATGACGCCCAGCGACAGCGTCTCGGCGATGCCCCGGCTAATGCTTCGCTCGTTGATATAGCTTTTCAACACGCCAATAACGATAAAAGCTACCGTAGTAAATGCCGCCGACCAGAGAAAAAGATTCAGCCCCAAATCGTGAATATAATCGAGCACATAAACCAACAGCGGTATCAAGCCCACGATGTTGAAAGAAACAAAGGTAGCCAGCCCCATCGAAAAAGGCGACTTGCCGGCAGGCACCATTTCCAATTCTTCCTTCATCATGGTTTCCACCCAAAGCTCCCGGTCGGCGGTGATGTGCGTGACAATTTGCCCCAGCAGCGGCTCCTCGAAGCCTTTCTCTTTGTAAATCGCTCGAATTTCGTCCCGCCCTTCTTCCGGATTGTACTTTACTTCGTGGTATTCTGCCCTGCGGTGCTTTTCGTACTGGTGCTGGGTGGATTTGTGCGACAGATAGCTGCCCACCGACATCGAGAAACCATCAGCAATCAAATTGGCAAAGCCTAGAATAATGACCACCGAACTTTCTAAATGCGCGCCCGTAGCGCCCGCCACCACCGCAAAGGTAGTCACCGAGCCATCAATGCCGCCATAGACGAACTCCGGAAGGTATTGTTGCAATTTTTTTAATTTCATGGGTGCTTGCGCTGTTTTTTATTGTAAATTTAGACACGGGCTGTGTTTTGGTTTTAAATTTGCCCAAAAAAAATCTTTATGCTGACGGCTATTTCCCCTATTGATGGACGTTATCGGGACAAAGTACAGGAATTAAGCGAATTTTTCACCGAATTTGCCCTCATCAAATACCGGGTGGCGGTGGAGGTGCGTTATTTCGTGGCCTTGGCCCGCATACCCCTACCCCAACTCGAAGGTATTAGCGACCAGCAATTAGATGCTGTAAGCGCGCTGCTTGAGCAATTCGACCTGCCGCAGGCCGAAGCTATTAAAGCTATTGAAAAAATCACCAATCACGATGTAAAAGCGGTAGAATATTTTCTAAAAGAGCGGTTTGACGAACTGGGTCTATCCGCGTACAAAGAATTTATCCACTTCGGACTTACCTCGCAGGATATTAACAATACCGCCATTCCGCTGCTGCTCAAGGACGCCATCGGGCGGGTATATCTGCCCTTGCTACAGCGGCTGATTCAGACCCTCGACGACCGCGCGCGCGCCTGGACGGGCATCCCCATGCTGGCGCATACGCACGGACAACCCGCTTCGCCTACCACCGTTGGCAAGGAAATCAAGGTCTTTGTGCAGCGTTTGCAAGTGCAATTGGAACAACTGAACAACATACCCGACAGCGCTAAATTTGGCGGAGCTACTGGCAATATGAACGCCCACTACGTGACTTATCCCGACTTCGATTGGCACCGTTTTGCCCATGATTTTCTACGCAATGACCTCGGGCTGGAGCGCTCCCACCCGACCACCCAAATCGAGCATTATGACAATCTCGCCGCGCTTTTTCAGGCGCTGGGCCGCATCAATACTATTCTGATTGACTTCTGCCGCGACATCTGGACGTATATTTCCATGGAATATTTCAAGCAAAAAACCGTCGCGCACGAAGTGGGTTCTTCGGCTATGCCGCACAAGGTCAATCCAATTGATTTTGAAAATGCAGAAGGCAACTTGGGCCTCGCCAACGCTTTGTTTGCGCATCTCGCAGAAAAATTGCCTGTTTCGCGCTTGCAACGCGACCTGACCGACAGCACCGTGCTGCGCAATGTCGGCGTGCCTGTGGCGCATACGGTGCTTGCCTTCAAATCCATGCTGAAAGGCATGGATAAGTTAGTACTCAATGAACACAAACTGCGCGAAGACTTAGAGCAAAACTGGCTGGTGATAGCCGAAGCCATTCAAAGCATCCTGCGCCGCGAAGGCTACCCACAACCTTACGAAGCGCTCAAAGCACTTACGCGTGGCAAAAGCTATGTGAGTCAGTTCGATATACATGAATTTATTGATCAATTGCCGGTTGAAGCAGCTGTCCGGGAAGAACTCCGGCAGATTACGCCGCACAATTACATCGGTCGGGTCGAATAGGAAAAAATTTTCAACAGCCAATATCCATGCCAGTGTCCGATTATCACATCCAGCCGGTTGCATTAAACATCGAAGGCATTGCCATACAACTATGGCAAGTGACCAACGTGGACGAGCTGCTGGAAGCACTGCTCGCCAAAGGCGATACGCACACCGATGTGCAAGACGAGCGCATCCCGTACTGGGCGGAGCTATGGCCTGCGGCCGTTGGCTTGAGCCGCTACTTGGTCTTATCGGGTGCCATTCAGGCGGGCATGCAAGTGCTCGAAATCGGCTGTGGACTGGGGCTGCCGGGCATCGTCGCTGGCAGATTGGGCGCGCAAGTTACATTGACCGACTACCTGCCGGAAGCGCTGGATTTTGCTTGTCGCAATTGGAAATTGAATAATGTGGAGCCTGCTCGGTATCAGCTCATGGACTGGAGAAATCCATTGCCTGAACTGGCTGCCGACCTTGTCCTTGCCGCCGATATTGCTTATGAGCAAAGGTTTTTTGAGCATCTGCCCGCTGCATTTCGCGCGCTTTGTCGCCCCGGCGGCCGCGTACTCGTTAGTGATCCTGGTCGCCCCATCGCCACCGATTTTTTTGCCAATTTACCGCAGCAAGGCTTTCAAATGAAGCAACACTCCTATGCCGTGACGATGCACCACAGCCGCCTACCTGTGGAGGTACACATCTATGAACTCTCACCGGTCTGATTTTTTTTGCAGAAATGTGTATTGCAAGGCATCAAAGCCAAAATTCGTACAAGTCGTTGATTTTCAATCATATTATCCGTTTACAAACGGCTACAAACGTTTACAAACGACTACAAACGGCATTAAACGTTTATTAAACGACTAATTCGCAGCCTTACCTACAACTTTGCAGCGATGATTATTTCGATTTGATAACGTTAAAATTTTTTGTGTCATGAACAATTTACGAAACAAAGTGCAACTGATTGGGCATCTGGGCAAGGATGCAGAATTCAAAACTTTCGACAATGGCAATACCCTGGCGCGGGTGTCTATTGCTACAAAAGAAGTTTTTCACAACAGCAAAGGCGAAAAGGTAGTGGACGTGCAATGGCATCAGTTGGTGGGCTGGGGCAAGCTCGCGGAAATGATGCAGGTGCTTTGCAAAAAAGGTAAGGAAGTAGCCGTGCAGGGCAAGCTCACGCACCGTACGTATGAAGACGACAACGGACAGACGAAGTATCTCTCGGAGGTAGTGGTCAGTGAATTTATGCTGCTGCATTGAGCAATGCCATCAAGCAACATATTGATAAACAGCGACAAACACGTTTTTTTAGAATAAAATGCAAAAAATACAACCATTATGAATGGAATCAGAAATAGCGTCACGCTAATCGGTAATCTGGGCAAAGACCCAGAGCTACGCCAATTGCCTAATGGATCGTGGGTAGCACGGCTATCATTGGCTACCAATGAAATCTATAAAAATCAGAAAGGTGATAAAATAACCGAAACCCAGTGGCACAACTTAGTAGCCTGGGGCAAAACTGCCGAATTGATGAATAACCTTTTGAAAAAAGGTAAGGAAGTAGCCGTTCGCGGCAAGCTGACCTATCGTAATTATCAGGACAAGGACGGAGTGCAACGCTCCGTTTCGGAAATCTTGGTTAATGAATTTACCTTGCTGAGTTAGTTTGGCTTTACTTACTGCTACATATCGAGGCCCAATCCGTCGCTTGTGCGGCGGGGTGGGTCTTCGGTTTTGGGGTCAAGAGCAGGATTCAACCTTCTGGGGGCTAAAAATGTATTGCTGGTATATCTTTTTCAATAATGATTGATACACCTCAAAGCAAAGCATACCGAAGCTATGAAAATAATTGCTAAAACCCCCGATCTATTAGCACGCCTACAAGCTTTTGAAGCTTTTAGCGGTTTGCCGGAAGCTCCTTTACAATGGCTAATTGAGCGCTCCGAGTACCGGTTTTATGATTTAGACGAATATTTATTTAAAACAGGCGACCCTTCCGATGTTATGTTGATTATCATGGAAGGCGAGTGTCTGGTTGAATTTATACAACAAGGCGAAATTCGTATCGGCGGCTCTTGGGAAACCGGCGACATCACTGGCGTTTTGCCCTTTTCACGGATGAAAGAAGCCGGCGCCGACGGCCGGGTGCTGCGTCCTTGCTATGTACTGGCGTTGCATCGGCAGTTTTTCACCGAAATGGCAAGCGTAAGCTACGAGATGACACAAGCGCTGGTAGCAGTTATGAGCGATCGGGTGCGCAGCTATACCCAATTGCGTTCGCAAAATGAAAAGCTGATTGCCCTCGGTAAAATCTCCGCCGGGCTGGCACATGAATTGAACAACCCTGCCTCCGCCATGGTGCGCAGTGCCGACGAATTGTACAAACGCCAGCATCAAACGCCTGAACGGTTCAAAAGTGTAATAACCATGCGCATTACGCCAGAGCAAACCGACGCCGTCAATGCTATCTTATTTGCCAAAATAGCCAGTGCCTCGGAGGTCAAGCTCTCCTTACTGGAGCATGAAGCCCGAAAAGATGATCTGCTGGATTGGCTCGACGATAAGAACATTGGCAATAGTGAAGAAATTGCTGAAACCCTTGTGGATTGCGGCTTTGCCATCGGCGACCTTGAGGCGATATCCAATATTGTCAACGGGCAGCACCTCACGGCTATCCTCCGCTGGATAGAAAGCTCGCTCAGTATTGAAAAATTAGTGGTTGAAATCAAGGAATCTGCCGAGCGCATTGCCTCATTGGTGAAAGCCGTCAAATCTTATTCGCACATGGATCGCGGCGGCGCCAGCGAACCCACCGAAGTCTATGAAGGCGTACGCAATACCTTGACCATGCTGCGGCACAAACTGCGGCAAAAACGCATCCAGGTGGAAGAGCATTTTGCATTAGAGCTGCCGAAAGTCATCGCCAATCCAGGCGAATTGAATCAGGTTTGGACCAATCTGTTGGACAACGCCATTGACGCCATGCCCGAAGACGGCCAGTTGCGCATAGCGGCTTCCGCCAATCACCGCTTCGTTTCGGTAGAAATTACCGATAATGGCTCCGGCATTTCGGAAGAAGACCTGACCCGAATTTTTGACCCTTTTTACACCACCAAAGCCATCGGCGAAGGCAGCGGCATGGGCTTAGATATTGTTAAAAAAATTGTGGATCGGCACAAAGGCTCTTTGGACGTAAGCTCCCGCCCCGGCGAGACCACCTTCACGGTGTGCTTGCCCGTACATTTGAATGCCCATAAAGAATAAATAATATTGCGAAATATAATTCATAAAATACTGACCGCCTGAATTTTAAATACTTTTCAATCAATTGACTATTGTAAAAAAGAACTAATATAGCAAAAAAGGACACCCAACCATGGCTGAGGATAAAAAACCCATCATTCTATCGGTAGATGACGACCTGCAAGTGCTGCGCTCATTGAAAACAGACCTTCGGCAGGCTTTCAAAAACGAATATCGCATTATCAGCACCCATTCCGCTGAGGAAGCGCTGGTCACTCTGCCCGAACTCCGGAAAAAAGGCGAAGTCGTGGCGCTGCTGCTCTCTGACCAGCGAATGCCGGAAATGGAAGGCGTTGCTTTTTTAGAAAAAGCCAAAGCGATTTATCCGGAGGCCAAGCGCGTGCTGCTTACCGCTTATTCTGACACAGACGCTGCCATCAAGGCAATTAATGATGTGCAACTCGATTTTTACCTCATGAAGCCCTGGGATCCGCCTACGGAAAAATTGTACCCGGTACTGAATGACCTACTCGACGACTGGCACCAGAGCTACCGTCCCGAATTTCGAGGCATCAGAGTAGTCGGGTATCAATACGCGCCGCAATCGCACGCTATTAAGGATTTTCTGGCTGGCAACCTGCGCCCCTATCAGTGGTTGGATATTGATGCCAATCCTAAAGCACAAGAATTGCTCGATTTGCACCAATTGCAACGCAAAGACCTACCCGTCGTATTTTTTGAAGACGGTAGTTGGCTCAAAGCACCTGCCCCGCGCGACCTCGGCGCATATATTGGGCTTAATGCCAATGCCAAATCCGACCTTTACGACGTAGTCATCATTGGTGCCGGGCCTGCGGGGCTGGCGGCGGCTGTTTATGGCGGCTCGGAGGGCTTGAAAACCCTGCTCATCGAGAAGCGCGCGCCTGGCGGGCAGGCAGGCACCAGCTCGCGTATTGAAAACTATCTCGGTTTTCCGAAAGGACTGAGCGGCGCCGACCTTTCGCATCGCGCTATCACGCAGGCCACGCGCTTTGGTGTAGAATTTCTCTCGCCTCAGGAGGTTGCCCGCATCGAAACCGACGGGCAGTACAAGATGATCACGCTTGGCGATGGCAAGCAGCTCACCGCGAAAAGCATTATCATTACAACTGGTGTGGACTACCGGCGCTTGCTGGCCACCGGCCTTGACAAGTTTACCGGGGCAGGTGTCTATTATGGCGCAGCCATGACCGAGGCCAATGCTTGTCGCAATAAGCAGGTGTTCGTCGTTGGGGGTGGCAATTCTGCCGGACAGGGCGCGGTGTATTTGTCGCAATTTGCAAACAAAGTGACCATTCTGATTCGGAAAGAAGACCTCAGCAGCACTATGTCTTCCTATCTTATTGACCAAATCAATGCCCTGCCCAATATCGAAGTGCTGGGCAAGCGTGAGGTAGTGGAGGCTTGTGGCGAGGCATACTTGCAAAAGTTAATCATCCGAAACATGGAAGACGGTAGCACTTACGAAACTCCTGCCGATGCGCTTTTCATCTTCATCGGTGCGCGCCCCGCTACCGACTGGCTGGGCGAAAGCCTCATCCGCGACGGCAAGGGCTATTTACTCACCGGCCGCGACCTCGTTTTGTACGATGCTTTCAAGCGAACGTGGCCTTTAGAGCGCGAGCCTTTTTTGCTCGAAACCGGCATTCCTGGTGTGTTTGCTGCGGGCGATGTGCGCTCCGGCGCCATGAATCGAGTAGCTTCGGCCGTAGGCGAAGGTGCAATGGCCATCAAGTTTGTGCATGAGTATTTGGCAGAGGTGTGATTTTGCGGTTTAGGGGAATAGGGTTTAGAAGGTTTAGAAGGTTTAGAAGGTTTAGAAAGGATTAGAAGGGGGTTAGAAAGGGGTTAGAAGGGGTTGAGAAAGGTTGAGAAGGGTTGAGAAGGTTGAGGATATAAGGCCTACTGACTGTGCGGCGAACAGCAAACAGCGAACAGCAAACAGCAAACAGCAAACAGCGAACAGCGAACAGCAAACAGTGTCCCTTATCTGACATCTGGCTATTCACTGGTCGCGGTTTATAAAACGGCGCGCCATAGCATTACTTGACAGTAGCCCAAAAAGCACTACCGTTATAGAGCTAAGCGGCATGAGAATGGCGGCTACCACCGGAGTCAATAAGCCACTCACCGCATAACTCAGGCCCACTACATTATACACAAAAGCTAATCCGTAGGCATAATAAACTAAATGAATGCTGCGGCGGGTAAAATCTATTAATTGCGGTAATTTTTCAAATTGTTCGGCGTGCAGAATAGCATCGCAAGCGGGCGTAAAGTTGTTCGTGTCTTCGGTCACCACAATTCCGGCATCACTTTGCTGTAAGGCACCTGCATCGTTTAGCCCATCGCCGATCATTAGCACTTTTTGCCCATTTTGCTGCAGCGAGCGGACGAAATCGAGCTTGTCTTGAGGCTGCTGCTGGAAAAGCAACTGCGCCGAAGCCCCAAAAATAGGCTCAAGAGTAGCGCGCTCGCGGTCATTGTCGCCGGAGAGCAGAAAAATGCGCCCCAAACGGCGAAAATACTCCAGCACCTCGGATAGCCCTGAGCGGTAATGATTGTCCACCAGAAAATATCCGCGTACTTGGTCATTGATTTGTACATATACAGCCGCATCGTTCGGGCATTGCGGCAGCAAAAAACTATCTACAAATTTACGAGAGCCAATTTTCACAATCTTTTGACAAACAACACCTTGCACACCTTTACCTATTTTCTCTTGCCAGTCTTTTGCTTCGTAAAAGCAGCTATCAGGCGCGGGAGTCGTGTCGCCTACCCAATCTGTGATATGCCGACTTAGCGGGTGCGTAGAATGCTGCGTCACAGCTCCAATCAGCGCGCGCTCAGAAATGCTCAGCGGCTCCCCTACGAAAACCACCTCGCTGCGCCTGCGATTGGTAATGGTGCCTGTTTTGTCCAAAACCACCGTGCTGACTTCCGCCAGCGATTCTATGACGCCCGTATTTTTCAGATACAATTGGTTTTTGCCCAGAATACGCAGCACATTGCCAAAGATAAACGGAATGGCTAAGGCCACGGCGCAAGGACAAGCGATGATAAGCACCGCCGTAAAGGCATTGATTGCCCGGCCGGTATCCAAAGACCACCAGTAAAACAAGGCGACAAAAGCAATGAACAAAATGACTGCTGTAAAATATTTACCCACCCGATTGGCCACGCGGCTGGCGCCGGAAAAGTGCCGAGGCTTGCTAAATGCTTCATTATTCCACAGTTGCGTAAGATAGCTTTGCGATACCTTACGTGTCAGGCTCACCTCAATGGTTCCGCCCGTTTGTCGTCCGCCTGCATATATTTTGCCGCCGCTGCCAATAGCGACCGGCTCGGCTTCGCCAGTGACGAAACTGTAATCAATTTCGGCTTCGCCCTTGAGTAGAATGCTGTCTGCTGGCACCAATTCGCGGTGTTTGATGAAAAGCACATCGCCCGCTTTTAATTTATCTAAAGCTACTGTGGTCTCGCCGCCATCCGTTTTTTGGTGTGCGGCCACCGGAAAGTACGATTTGTAGTCCCGTTCAAAGGAAATATTGTAAAATGTCTTCTGTTGAAACCATTTGCCAATCAGCAGGAAGAAGATCAGCCCTGCCAAGCTGTCGAGAAAACCAGCGCCCGTATGGGTAACAATTTCAAAAACGCTACGAAAAAACAAAGCCAAAATCCCCAGCGCGATAGGCACATCAATATTGAGGTTGCGTTGGGTAATGCCCAACCAAGCCGAGCGCAGATAGTCGCTCCCGCTGTACAATATCACCGGCAAGGCCAGAGCAATATTCAGATAACCAAACACCCGAAAGAAAAAAGTGTCGGAGTGACCATCCAAACCAAGATACTCCGGAAAACTAAGCAACATAATATTGCCAAAAGCAAAACCCGCCACGCCAAGTTTGTAATAAAACCGGCGGTCGGCAACGGGCTTTTTCGCTTCGTCCAAATCGCCGAGGCTAAGAGCCGGCGCATAGCCAATATTAGCGAGCAATTCTACAATAGCCCGCAGCGTAGTCGCGTCTTCGGCGTAGGTGAGATAGATTTCTTTTTTCGTAAAATGAACCCTCGATTCTAAAATGCCGGGGCTGAGTTTATACAAATTTTCCAACAGCCAGATGCAAGAAGCACAATGAATTTGCGGCAGATAAAAAGTTACCCTCGCGCGATTGCCATCCGAAAAATCCAACAGCCGGGCCACCACCTCCGGATCGTCCAGATAGGCATACTCCGCCTGTGCCCTGCCCCGCAGACTGATGCCAGCGCGCTCATCAAGGTTATAATATTGGCATAAATCATTGGCATTCAGTATCTCATACACCGTTTTACAACCTTCGCAACAAAAATGCTTCTCCTCGAAAAGCAAAGATTCCTCCCGACAATCCTCCCCACAGTGATAGCAAGTACCCCCTTCAGGCGAAGGCGCTGCGGGTTCAGTAGTTTTAAAAGCCTGGCTAATAGCGGTCATTATTGGATGCAATTTCACCCAAAAGTAAGCCGCCGCCCGCAGCGGCAAGGTGACAAAAGTCACGCGCAGGGTTGATTTTTATGGGTGGGGATGGGATATTGGAATGTTGAATACACAAAGTTTTATGAGTATCTGCACATAATTATATCAAATACAATAAAGCGCAAATCACTGATTATCAATTCATTTTATCAAATAACAAATAACATTCACCAAATAATAATGCCCCATTACTTCTTATAACCTATGATACACACTATCTTCTTCCGCAAATCCTTTGAGGAATTGCTCTGTTGTCATCTTATCCCACAAATCCTGCACCTCTTCTTGTTCTATCAAAATGATAATACGCACTTTTTGTTGTGCTTACAGCAGCCCCGCGTAAGCTTCGGGCACTTCAATGGTGTGGTCCGGCCTTATTTCAGTGGAAAATTCGATGGCTTGCATAATAATTTTTTTTTTGTAAAACAAAGATAGCCAAAAGAAGTTCCGGTATTAGATGATGCGATAAAAATATCCAGTTCATGGTATTATTTACCTAAGATGCATCAATCGTTGTCATTGCGCAACTCACTTGGTCATTGTTTGAATTTTTTAAAAAAAGCATTGGAAAAATACGCCGGATCGCTGAAGCCAACTTGATACGCAATATCCTGGATAGGTGTATCCGTATTTTTAACTAAATCAAAAGCGATTTGCATCCGATACTCGTTCAGATACTTGGAAGGCGACATCTTCAACAGCGCTTTTACCTTACGGCCTAACTGAGGTTGACTCATGTACAGTTTTTTTGCCATATCACCAACGGTAAGACTACTGTACTCCGCCGCTACCAATGCCTGCAATTCCTTGACAAAGGCATCATCTATGGAAAAGAAAGTGCTCGTTGGCAACGAAATAGACGGTTGCGCATAGCGCTCCTGCAAGCGCTGACGTAGCTCTAAGGATTTGCGCAAGCTAATTTTCAGCTCCGCTTCGTTGAATGGTTTGACCAAATAAGCGTCGGCGCCGCCCTCTAAGCCCGTCAGCCGGGACTCCATGTCCGCACGCGCGGTAATCAGGATAATGGGAATATGGCTGGTGCGCCTATCGTTTTTCAGGGTGCGGCACAGGTCGAAACCGTCTCTTTCCGGCATCATGACGTCGCTGAGGATGACATCCGGTACCAATTCAATGGCTTTATCAATGCCCGCCTGCCCGTTGTGCGCTACCTCCATGCGGTACTCGTTTTGCAGGTGGGCTTGTAGGTACGTTATTACATCCCGATTGTCTTCTGCAATGAGGGCAAGCGGCAAGTCTTGGCTATTATCAGGCGTAGCGACTGCTAAGCTATCCGCCGATTTTGCAGACCACTCCGACTCTAATGTCGGCAGGCCTTTGATGCGGGGTGCCTTGTGCTCGATAGGCAATTGCACGGTAAAAACAGCGCCTTGCCCCAGCTCGCTGCGCACCTGAATATCGCCCCCCAGCAGCTTCGTCAATTCCTTTACCAAAGCCAGCCCAATACCAGTGCCCTCGGCTTTCCGGGTCATCGAATCATCCACCTGATAAAAGCGGTCGAAAATGCGCGGCAGCTTATCCGCCGGAATGCCCACCCCATTGTCCTGTACGGTGATTAGCAACTGCGGCTGATCCTGTGAGTTTTGGCGCTCGACAATCAACTGAACAAGCCCCCCACCGGACGTAAACTTTAGGGCATTGTGTAACAAATTGGTTATAATATCCCTTATTTTATCAGGATCATAGTCCATTATAATTTCGGGGGTTTTCGATATAAAATCCAATGTAATATCCTTATCATCGGCATTACTCCGCAAGAGCTCCAATAGCGTGCGCAGGTATAGCACAATGTCGCCCTGCACTAAATGCACCGGCAGCGAGCTGGTTTCCAATTTTGACAAATCCAGCATTTGACGCACCAAGCGAAGCAAGTTTTGCCCGTTGTTTTTAATCATGGTTAGCCCTTTTTCCAACCACTCGTCCGGTGCTCGCCGAATCAAATCCGCCGTACCCAAAATGATGGTAAGCGGCGTACGAAATTCGTGCGTAGTGTTTTCATAAAATCGGTTCTTCGCCACATTAAGGGCTTCTAAATAGCTGGCACGTTCCTGCGCAAGTTTGGCATCTTTCTCTGCTAAACGACGGCTGAGTTGGAAGCGGTAGATTCCACTAATAACTCCAAACGCCAGCAAGCTGTACAATGAATAAGCCCACCAGGTGGCCCACCACGGCGGGCGAATGCGAAAGCTATAAGTAACCGCATCACTCCAAATACCATTACCATTGACGGCTCTTACCTTAAAAGTATAACTGCCAGGCGATAAATTGGTATAAGATACTTTATGATCTTCCAAAAGAGGCGACCATGAGTTGCTCTCCCCTTCTAGCAAATAACTGTACTGAATATTATGCAGAGACTGGGAAGACGCAGACCAACTCAGCGTCAAATGGTTGATCCAATGTGGAAAAACAGCATTAAGCGGAAGGTTTGTAAAAGGTAAAATTGTATCGTATTTAATTTTTGCTATAGGAATTTTGTCTCCTCCGATGCGGGAGCGACTTCCTTTGTATATTGTATCTTGTGTTTGTTGCCAATTAACCGGTTCAAAAAAAGGATACAGCTCTTGCATAAAAACCTGAGGCTTAATTGTATCGGTACTTAAAGGTTTTATAATTATATCGCTCCTGCCGACTATCCAAAAGTTATTTTTTTGATCTATAATGCCCCCACCTCTACTGATTCCCATAATTCCATTCAACTGAAAAAACTCTTCAATGCGTAATTTCCCTTCCTGATATACTATTTCCTTCACATCTTTTTCATTTGTCCAAAAAAAAATTCTTCGAGCACTATTTAGATAATTACGCAATACATTATTATTAATTTTAAAATTTGAAAACCCTACCTCGTCCCACGTACTTATATAAGTCCATGTGTACCCCTCTCCCACATAAAAAACCCAGATATTTCCATATTGGTCTTCCATGATATCTATAGGATGATTTGTAGGAAGTCCTTCTTCTTTTGTAAATCTGCGCAAGGTATGGCCATCCCACTTCAATATTCCTGCCTTTGTTACTATCCAGATATGATCTCTGCTATCTCTAAACACAGATGATGCGTACTCTTCCTTTCGTAGTATATGGCGAAAGCCCTGCCCGTCCCAAATATTAAGTCCATGCTCACAATGTGCTATCCATATTTTTCCGTCAATATCTTCTATAAATGCTGCCCTATTGCATCGAAACATTATAACTCCCAAAGGAAAATTCCAAAAACCTTCCCCGTCAAAAACGCTTACCCCTTTTGAGGTAGCGATCCAGATATTACCTTTGCTATCTTCAAAAATCTGTATAATATTATTATCAAGTAATCCGTTTTTCATTGTGTAGCGACTATACTTGTGCTCCTCCACCAGCACCAGCCCATTAGATGTACCGACCCACTTCCGCCCTTTGCTATCTATTTGTATTGTATTGATACTTCGTATTGTATTGATACTTTCCGAATTATTCAATTGGCTGTTCATGCCAAGCAGATG
The DNA here is from genome assembly GCA_937872385.1 of uncultured Saprospiraceae bacterium. Taxonomy (GTDB): domain Bacteria; phylum Bacteroidota; class Bacteroidia; order Chitinophagales; family Saprospiraceae; genus JADJNW01. The sequence goes on along the minus strand of CALMSO010000091.1, from coordinate 29,367 downwards.
GGGACCTTTCTCATCCCAAACAACCGCCCCATTTATGCCGTCACCACCTGCCCAGATGCGACCATAACGATCCTGCATCAAACTTCGGTAAAACCCTCTTGGTAAGCCCTTTGCATTTTGATAATGCATAAAGCCCTCGCCATCAAATGCAATTAATTTATTAATATTTATCATCCATATTTTTCCGTCTCTGGCTCCCATAAAATCCCAAATGGTATTGTCCGACAATCCATTCTGAGATGTGTAATGGTAAAAGGCTTTCCTATCCCAATAATAAGCGCCGTTTTCGTAAGTACCTATCCAGATATGATTATAGGTATCCTTGAATAATTTGCGTGTGAATTTCTTTATGTGATAATGTGTCATCCGGCCGCCGTCCCAAACAACAATGCCCCGCCCAAAGCTGGCAATTATATCACCATTGTCGTCTTTGATAATAGACCAGATGATGTGCTGTTGTTCTGACGCATTACTTTGCATATACATATAACGATAAAATCGTTTACCATCCCTAATATATATCCCATTGGTTGTACCTATCCAGAGTCGTCCATCATTGTCTTCACACAAACTAGAAACATGAACCCCTTCCAGAAAATGTGTAAACTGATGCCCATTCCAGGCGGTAAGCCCTCCATCAGTCCCTATCCAAAGATTACCTTTAGAATCCTCTAAAAAACAATCAATAAAATTACTTATCAATCCGCTTCCCAAATCATATTGATGCAAATTATACCCATTCCAGATATAGATACCATCATAGTTTGTTCCAAACCAGAGCTGCCCCCGGAAGTCTTCTCTCATAACACGAGTTATGGTATTTGGGATACTAAACCGAGAAAAAGGGTGTAAAGACAATTGGTAGTTGTCAGTTTGTGCAAGCATTCTTTTAGGTAAGCCAGGAAGCACAGTCCGCCCAGTATCTTCTAAATACTCCAGCTTGGTGATAGCCCCTATATCAAATGTTTCTTCATCTACGGAAGAGGGTTCCGGCTTTATTGCCTTTACATAATCAGAATCAGGGAAATATGCTTCCGGCGTGCCCGTTTTTACATATTCCCCAGTCCTCTTCTCATAGTGAGGACTCAGGACGGATTCTAATTCCACTTCCACGCCGTCGGTTTTTACGTATTCATAAGGCTCAATTACGTAGGGATGATACTCAGGCTCTGGGATATTTCGGTCTTTCCCCGTGCATGCTGAGATTATTATACATAAAAAGATAAAAAGCGACGGAATATTTAACAAAGGGCGCAATAGAAAGACACATGATATTGCAAAATAATTCAGCAACTCAAAAAAAGGGTGTTTTGAGAGGGCAAGCATAGGTCTGTGTTTTGAATGGGGTAAAAGGGTTTCCGGTTCAAATATAATATACTTTGCTAAATAAAGCAACTAATGATGATAAGGAAATGATATAAAAGTAATTTTGGCAGTGTTGGTTTACGAATGATAAAATCCTAAGGCTCTTGCAAGTAGCGAAATAATTTTCATAAAAATAATGCCCATAACACTTGTTTCCGAATAAAAATTCACAAAACAAGCTGGTAACCCTTTATTTATACTATTGGCACGGCTCTTGCCTAATAGGCTAATGATAACATTTATTAAAACGGTAAAATTATTTTCTCATCTTCTAAATTTTATCATTATGCACGATTTAGATAGAACCCTGCAAGAACTCGAGTACGACCAGGAACAGGATGGATTCGAGTACGACAATGAGTACGACCAGGAATATGGTCAAGCGCATGACGAGGAATACCAAGATGAATACGAGTACACTGAAGAGTACGACGATAGCGAATACGAGTACGAAAGTGAATACGAGTACGGTGACGAAGAGGGCAATGCCCTATTCACTGAAGAAGAAGAAATGGAATTGGCTGCCGAGCTGCTCAGCGTAGGAAGCGAAGAAGAATTGGACCAGTTTATTGGCAGGATGTTTCGCAGAGCCGGACACAGGTTGCGCAAATTCGGGCGTGGCCTCAAAAAAGTGGCGCGCGGTGCCGGAAGAGTAGTAAAATCAATTGCAAAGAAGGCTTTGCCCATCGCTGGTCGAGTAGTCGGTGGGGTTTTCGGTGGCCCTTTGGGTAGCAAATTAGGTGCCACGGCAGGCAGAGCTGCTAGCCGGATGTTTGAGTTGGAATTAGAAAGTTTAAGCCCCGAAGACCAAGAATTTGAAGTGGCGCGGCGTGTGGTGCGTCTCGCTGGCAGTGCTACGAAAAATGCGGCAAAACTGGGACAGCAAATGCCGGCAAACAGAGCCATTCGGCAGGGATTCAAAACCGCCGCAAGACGCCATGCGCCGGGCTTGTTGAAACCAAGTAAAGCCAGTTCCGGCAAGGTACAGCGCAGTGGCAAATGGATTATGCGCGACAACAAGATCATCGTACTGGGGCTTTAAAAAACCAATGGCAATGACCTTCGCAAGCACTTCTCTTTATCGTATCCGCGTCGGGCGGGCAAAACCGGTCGGCAAACCTGCCGTATTTCGGGACTTCCTGCTGGAAGAAGCCAAAGCCTTGCGGGTTCGATTGCAACAAGTGAAGCCCTTTGCGATGACCATCCCCATGGTACACAGCGCCCATCTGCCACCAGCTGCTCAAGCCGGAATTGATGACTTGCTGCTACAAGCTAAACGGGAGCTGAAGGAAAAAATTCGTTTGTTCATTCGGCTTTTAGAAGAAAAAGACGACATCAATCCAGAGGAAGCGCAAAAGACTTTTGCCCTGCTAAAACTCAGGTTTAATGCCTTGCTGGACAAGTTAGACATCTTCGCTGATGTCATCACCCAGCGCAGCGAACACTTCTTCGGGGTATGGCTTTCGGGCCTGGATATCTTAGCACAAGACGCGCTCAACATCCGAGGTGACTACTTCCAGCCGCCGCCGATGGTCTGCTATCTCGACCGAGGTCACGGGGCCGCTATCCGCCGGGCACGCACTCGCCTGCCAGGTGGCAAAAGCAACCCAGTAGCAGTGATAAGAGTACCACGCGAACGCATGATTTCCCACGGTATCGCCTCCTCGCTCATTCACGAGGTGGGGCACCAAGGTGCGGCCTTGCTCGACTTACTCCCGCCCTTGCGCATCGCCTTGCGCGGCAAAGCGGCAGCAGACAGCCCCCGCCGGCAGGCATGGGAAATGTTCGAGCGCTGGATCTCCGAGATATTAGCCGATTTCTGGGCCGTGGCTACCGTAGGCGTTAGTGCCAGCACCGGACTGATGGGCGTGTTGAGTCTGCCGCACTACTTCGTGTTTCGCATCGGCATAGAGGGCCCGCACCCTTTCCCTTGGATACGGGCGAAGATCAGCCTCGCCTTTGGCAAAGCACTGTATCCTGACCCGCAATGGGAGCGCTTAGAAGAGTTGTGGAACCGTTTGTACCCTACTGGCAAGCTGCCAGAAGTAAAGCAGGAGTTGCTCCGTCAGTTGGAAGATACCCTGCCCGACTTTGTGCGCTTAGTGACGCGCTACCGGCCTGCCCGCCTGCGCGGCCGGACGCTGGCTTCCATCTTCCCGGTGAAAACGCGGCAGCCTGCACAACTGCGCCGAACGTACCTGTACTGGAAAAAACACCCCTCCGCCATGCGGCGAGCCAGGCCCGCGCTGATCTTTGCCGTGCTGGGCCAAGCCCGCGCCGACCACCGCATCACGCCCGAGCGGGAAAGCGCACTGCTGAGAGGGATGCTGGTGAACTGGGCGATGAGAATGTAATTTATTAATCAAAAAAAGACCAGAATCATGGCAAAAGGTAAAATACCGGGCGGCGAGTTGAGCAGCCCAATTCTTCAGATACCTTTGGGAAAGCCTCATGTGGTTCAATTCAAGCCGGAAATAGGTGCAAAGTTGAGCAAAGAGGAAACCAAAGAATTGCTTTCAAGTTTAGAAATGTTGTTGGTCAAAACGCCAGTACCAGATAAGTTAGACTACAACCAATGTATCTCCTGCAAAAGGGAAATATCAGGCTCAGAGGTGTTGTTTACCATTCTCGTACCTGAGCCTGCCGCCAAGCAGAAGAAACAGGAGGCATTAGGCGTCTATCAGTGTATTATCGCCGAGGTGGAGCGAGATGCGACGCAGGGTGAAGCGGTTGTTCATATCAAGGATCCGCTCATGAAAATGCCTTTGGAATTGGTGCTCTCGCAAACCACTGGGGCTGCATTTAGCGCTAGTAATCCTGCGGCGCAAGCTCGCAATCTGCAAGAGAATCCCACGTTGAATGGCGGCAGTCTTTCTTCCGAAAACAATCGGGTTTACCAAGTAGAACTGCAGTCCACGATTCCCCCTGTGACCGCCTCAAAGTCGTTCTGGGAACCGTTGAGAAGAGCCACCGAGGCCATGTCTTTCAGAAACTATAAGGAGTTCATCGATACGATTTGCGAGGCAAGTATTGTCAAAACGTCCCTTGAAACGTTGAACGAAAAGAATGCGACATATAATGTAGAGAATGGGCACCATCATAATTTGTACAAGGAAGACACCTTGAGAGGCTTGGCACGCAGTCGCTTCCTACCCTTCAACGATACCGACAGTTATCGGATCATCAAAGTGCTGACCGAGTTCTTTTTGCTGACAAATTGCACGATTGACCCTTGCCAAGAGGAACTCAAAGGCTATGCTGTTGAGTTCAACACTAGAGGGTTAGAAGGCATAGAGAATCTGGGATGCATCAAGACCATTCCTTATCTCAACATCATCCGCGACAAACTCAGTGATTTGCCGATCAAGCCGAAAGATATCGGGGATATGCTGAAGATTTTCACTGAAGTGGATATGACTGACAAAATCGGTAAAAAAACGACCTGCTATGGCATTTTGTTGAATAAACTGACCCAGCCCTGCGCCATCGAACTGATTTGGTCTTACTGGCATGAAGAGGCTATGTTGGTGCAAGCGATGAGCGCCATCAGCCTGCGTTTCCAAAACCGCCGTATGCCAGGCCGGAGCAAAGACCCCTTGGCGAACATGGCCATCGCCCCTTTGCTGCCGATGAACAATCTGTTGTGGGGGTATGTACAAGACGAGCAACACCGCCTCAGCGTGATGCGCCGCGCTTACGAATACGACCACCACTATGGCATCACCTTGCAGGGCAAAGCGGTGCCTAATGTAGAGGGTGCGGACTCGCGCTCCAACTTCCTATCGGTATTTCACAATCTGCTGCACCGCTGCATTGCCTTTTTCCAGCAAGTTGACGATAACACCGTTACTGCTGACGGCTTCCCTCTGCTCAATGGCTTGCGTGATGTACACCTCACCCTCTCCGAGGGGGCCCACAACCAGTACGGCGATCTGCCTTGGAATGCCCGGGTGGAAATGCTGATGCAGCAGTGGATGTTGTCGCGCCCTGAGTTCCGGGAATTCTTACCCTCGCGTACCATGGTCGCCTATCCCGAAGCTTGGATGGGGCCACTCTCTACCATGAACAGCCTGCAAGGCTGGACGAATATGTCGCCTATCAATTTCAATACGCTCGCTGTATTCGGCGAAAGGCTGCTGCTCTCCATCCGTTTGGTCGAATGGCCCGAACTCACCAGAGAAGATGCCGCCAACTGGGCCATTGAATACCGCAACGAAATCCAGGGCTACATCCACGCCTACAATACGGTGACCGGTGTGGACCTGACCACGCCCAACCCGCAGACGGGCATGATCGACGCCCAGCAGCCCGCCGTCCACCTGCTGCGCCGCGCCCGAGCAAGCAGCAATGGGAATGGGCAGGCTAAGAACGGTGTGCTGGCGCGGTGAAACGTTTGATTTTTTTCTTCTGGCTGAAGCCCCCGCCGCTTGTGAAGGAGCGGCGGGGGTGGGGCGGGGTTTTGTTTCACTTTTAAAATCTTTGAATCATGAATACGGTATTGGATGAGCTATTGATAACTGAGCTTGAATCGCCAAGCCAAGACAAGCATACCTGCAATTGCGGTTGCGCAACGTGCCAAGAAGAATTGGATATGGAAGCCTTTTTTGAAGAACTGGATGAAGAAGCAACCGTGAAAACCACCCCTACGCCTGGGGCTTATTACCAGATTAAAAGGAATGACAATTTACTTACCGTTGTCGGCAGGGCATACAAAGTGGGAGAGGGAAATGAAAGGCTCAAATTGGCGCAGAAAGTGAATAATGATCCCGCTAACCGCAAATTCTGGCGAAGCCCGAATAATGCCTTTGAACGCGGGAGTTTTAAAGACGGGATTATTTCGTTTAGCCCGCGCTTTACTTGTGGGGAGGAGCAAAAAGTCGCAACAGCAAAAGATAAAAAGTGCTTTGCTAAAATTTGGATACCTGATACGCGATTTGTTGATAGTAAAAAGCTGCATTCAGATAGATTTGTAAATAACATTCATTTGCAAAAAATTGCCAACGGGGAATTAATTTTAAAAAAGGGAAGCAAAAATGATAGTATAAAAATAATTCAAAAGGCTCTTAAGGATTTAGGATATGACCTTAATACAGACGGAATTATTAATGAGAAGTCAGAAACCGCCGTAAAAAAATTTCAAAGAGACTCCGGCTTACCTGTTGATGGGATAATTGGCGCACAAACTATTTTAAAACTAGATTATGCATTATTAAGTCTGGATTATCGAGTTGATGAGAATAATCAGATAAAAAATATGCCTATAATCAGAGATGGATATTTTCCTTTGGATAATATCGTGGATATAGGGACTATGTCAATAAACCAAATCAAGTATCAAAGAGGTGGTCATTCTAAGGATTTATTATCTGAAATTATTGCCGATGCAGAAAATCGAATTATTCCTATTCCTAAAAGGGAAAATAGGTTCATTAAAACAATAACAATTGATTTATCAAATCAAAAGTTAAAATGGGTATGGAATGATAGTGAAGAAAGCCCCCAATTTATAATTGACAGTGGTAAAGGATGTCCAAATACACAAGAAAACCCTTGCGAAAACCCAAATAAAAATAATTCTTATTGTACGCCCACAGGATCGTTCAAGCCAACAGGGCTTGGAGTGGGTAAAAAAAACGATCCAAGGAACTATTCAAATAGAGCTGGGGATAGAATGTCACATTTTGTGCAATTTGTTCCTAAGCGAGGAATAGGAATACATGAATCGCCTGTGAGAGATGCCAGAAAAAATGGAGTTGTTCAGGGAAGACCTATGTCTCATGGTTGCATCCGTACTTCAGGCTGGGTGGCTGAAATGATTTACAATAATGTATCAAAAGCAACAAATATCATCGTAACAGGGAAGGCTCCAACAAAGCCTTGGAAATTACCTGAAGACAAAGCAAAAAAGAACTATCCTAGATGTTGAGTAGCAGTTAGCATAAGTAACTTGTCATTTTTTGGGTGTGATTACACTTGTTTACGAGACTTTGTTTTGGCTTTATCGTGATTTTTGCCAAAAATGACAAAGAATTTATCATAATATACTCCCCCATGCTCCTCATCGACTCCCACTGCCACTACGGCCCCTGGGACACCCGGGCGCCCCTAGACAAGTACTTAGTCTGGGCGCGGGAGGCCGGCATACAGAGAATCAACCTCTTTGCCGCCTTCCACTCCGACTATGCGCGGGCCAACCGCGAGGTGGGGACGCTGGTGCGCCGCGATCCCCGGCGCTTTAGCGGCTTCGCCTTCGTGAATGCCGCTGCCGACCGGGGCAGGATTTACGCCATGGTGCGGGAGGCGGTGCTGCGCTTCGGCTTCAAGGGCATCAAAGTACATAGGTACGACGCTCGCATCAGCCGGGAGGTGTGCGAGGTGGCGCAGGCCTTCCGGCTGCCCGTGCTGTACGACGTGATGGGCGAGGTAGCCCTGGTAGAGCTTCTGGCGACGGAGTACCCCAAGGTCAATTTCATTATCCCGCACCTCGGCAGCTTCGCGGATGACTGGAAGGCGCAGTTGGCTTTCATCCCCATGCTGGAGCGCCACCCCAATGTCTATACCGACACCTCCGGCGTGCGCCGCTTCGATCTGCTCGAAATGGCGGTGCAGCGCGCCGGGCCACACAAAGTCCTCTTCGGCTCGGATGGCCCCTGGCTGCATCCCGGCGTGGAGCTGGAAAAGGTGTATGCGCTGAAATTGCCGCCCCGCGCCCTACAGATGGTGCTGGCCGGCAATTTCCTGCGCCTCACGGGGCAAGTGCGCCGCCGACCTAATACAATTACTATCAGGGCTATCAGGGAAAAACAGCGCTTGATAACCCAATCCGAGACTTCGGATCCCTGGATTTCGTCGCTTTAGCTTTTGATGCCGGCAAAGCGCATCGCCTTTTCGTTACAGATGCTTGCTTTTCAGAACAAACAAGCGTATCTTTGCACACATAAGCTGTGCAATATGAAAAATATAACCTTGTCCATCCCCGATGACTTGCTCGCCAAGAGCCGGGAATACGCCTCGAAGCGCGGCACGAGCCTGAACGAGTTCATCCGGGCGCTGCTGCGCCAAGCTATTTCCGCCCCGGAGCAAGACCCCGTGAAAAAGCTGATCGCGCATACGCAGGACATCCATGTCCAAACCAAAAATTGGAAATGGAACAGAGCTGAGGTATATGAACGGAAAGTACTTTCTTGACACCAACTTCCTGGTGTATTGCTTCAGCGAAGACGAGCCGGAGAAACAGGCAGCCTGCTTGCGCATCCTACAGGAAGGACAAGGCAAGATACATTTTGTGCTCAGTACCCAAGTACTCGCAGAGTTCGCCGTAGTGATGATTGGAAAATTTAAGCAGCCGCCAGCAAAAATCAAGTCCATTATTGAAGACCTTGAGCTCTTCGAAGTCGTGCAAGTGGACGCCTCGCTCATCAAAGAAGCCATTGATATCCAAACCATCCACCAGCTTTCTTTTTGGGACAGCACTATCCTTGCTGCCGCCAAAAACGCCCATTGCCATACGGTATTGACCGAGGACATGCATCACGGAGCCAGATTGGCTGGGCTAATCCTCCAAAACCCTTTTCTTTCCTGATTTTTATCCCAAAATGGACATGTAGTTCCTTGCTATCTTGAGGTCAAAAAGTTAAGCATATTCAAAATACATTAGAATGCTGTTTTACTGTTCAGTAAAAAATTACGACCAACATGGGTGACATATTACACCAACACGGTGTCACCCCTTCGGGCTTAGCCCGATATTCGCATTACATCTAAAGTCTAACATTGGCATCAGTCATTTATATGTGGTGTTACCCTGAGTCTCTTTTTCCTGCCTGATGCAATTGTAATACCCGGTCAGATACGCCGAGGCGTTTGGCGGCAGCCTGTAGATTGCCATTAGCTTCTTCGATGGCTGTATCGAGAGCGGCTTCACCGGCTAAACGCTTGATGTCTTTCAAAGTGTAATGGTTGGTAATGGCGAGGTGCATCATGTCTTTGAGTGCCTGTTCAAATTGATTGGCTGGGTCGGGAAACAGGGCTAAGTCGGCGGGCGACAAACAACCGAGGGTAATCGCACCTTCACCAGCGTAACGGTCGGCAAGGCGTCGGACCAATTGATGCAATTCGCGGACATTGCCCGGATAAGGGCGCGTCAGTAAGTAACTGCGCAGGTATTCGTCAATTGGCGGGGCGTAGTCTTGGCGCAGTGCTGCCTGCAAAAAGTGCTCGGCCAGCAGCAAGATGTCTTCGGGGCGCTTGCGTAAGGGTGGCAAGTTGCACACATTGACGGCGATGCGATAGTATAAGTCCTGCCGAAAACGCCCCCGCGCCACTTCTTCCTCAAGATTGCGATTGGTAGCGCAGACGAGCCGGAATGTTGTATTGCGCCACTGGTTGCTACCCAAGCGCTTGTATTGCCCTTCCTGAATAACCCGCAGCAGAGCAGCCTGCATAGGAAGCGTTAGCTCGCCCACTTCGTCGAGAAAAAGCGTGCCGCCATCCGCCAGCCCAAAAGCGCCTTCACGCATGGAAAAAGCATTAGTGAAGGAGCCTTTTTCGTGTCCGAAAAACTCGCTGCCGGCTAATTCGGGTGATACGGCGCTACAGTCTAGCAGCACCAGTTCGCCCTTGTCGGGGCGTCGGTCGAGGTCGTGCAGCAACCGAGCTATCAGCTCTTTTCCGGTGCCACTTTCGCCTTGCAGCAGCAGATTATTTTTTGAAAAACAGGCAATTTCTATTATTTCCTGTAACAACTGCATTCAAGGGGCGCTCCGACCAATAATTTGCCTGCGCACACGGTCTGATTCCATCACCCGGCAAATGGTCTTCCAGCGTTGCAAGCGCTTGCTCAGCACCGCTACTAATCGGGGCGTTTCCGAAAGGGAAAACACCTCGGTAATGCCCATCTGCAACCATTCCCACACTTTATGGCAAGGCAGCCTGCCTTCTTGTGTCCTGATGGCAATAATCCGACAGCCCGGCGTGGATTCATTTTGTAGCAAAGCAGTAAGTTCTTCGGAAGGTGGACAGGTGTCAAAAAAGATGAGTACCATTTGTGAGGCCTCACTGCGCCTTTCATCGTATTCGATGCCGGGTGTTTGTAAAGATTGTAATAATGGCTTGATAGCAACTTCTTGCCCTTGGCACACATTCAGGATACGAAACAATCCTACCGATGGGGGTGAAAGCGGGAGTGTCATCTTGTTTGGGGGTTTTAGTGTGGTTAATATTCCGATTCTTTTTTACGCCATTCCATTATGTTTACACATCATAATAAGCCTACAATACGTTGTAACAAAAATTACAGTTGTACTTTATACACCTTTTTGTCCGGATCATTCGATTCAATATGCCCAGTAAACCCTGATCTGCCTGCGATTCTTTCAGCCGAAAATTCGTAGGTATATCAAAAACCCTTCTGAGCAATGGTTTGAAGTCGAATGGCTTAACCTTATCTATGTTCGATTCCAACTCAGCTATTTCTTCTATAGACAACCTCCTCTCATTGAAGATTAGCTTGGTTATTTGCCTTTCTATTTCTATAATATTACTTCCTCTGTTCATAATAATCTGTGTTTTTATGATTAGTAAATAACGCCATTTTCAATAGTAAATAGCGCACACCAAACAGCATTAATATTTAATATCGAGCCATTTGCTTTACAAAACATTACGTCATTTCTTGCTGAAATCCGGGTGGAGCACGTTAAAAACCGCGTTACCTTTGGTGCATATTAGCAGATAAATAAATACGCCTTATTTGCCGCCACAAGGCAACGGCTACGTATAGTGTCAGGTTTAGTAGGAAAAAAGTCATAGTGCCTTGTTTTTCAGGGTGGCTAAAAAGCGGCCCGGCGCAGGGCCGGGCCACCATCATCCATACGTTGGAAGCACAGAATGCCTCCCACTGGTTTCATTCTTTTACGACGCGCAGGGTAGCGTATCCCTGCCCTTGCCGTAAGGTGATGAACAACAGGCTGCCGCCGGGCGCATCCATCTCGACAGGCAACTGATTAAGACCCACATTTGGTGTATTGAGGCGCCAGGCATGAAGTTCTCTGCCTAATACGTCCGTCACGCTGATGTGTACCGGCTGGGTAGCATCCTTGAGTTCAAACTCCAGTAGGGTACGATCGGTGAAGGGGTTGGGATATACTTTGAGATGCGTAGTGATTGTAGGGGTGCGGGTAGAAGTCGGTGCAGCGGGGAAACTACCCGTCCAGCTAAACAAATCCGCGCCCAACGTCGGGTGAATGGATGTACCAATAAAGCCTCTTTCTGGCGACGTGAAATGGGTGGTAATCACCGATGTTGGTGCACTGATGACGTACCAGTCGTCTCCAAAATTGGGCGTGTACAATAGGTCAGAAGAAACCTGAAAAAAGCTGGCGTAAGCAATGTAACCGCCTTGTGTACCCGGAATATGCTCAATAGAGGCGACGACCGGCAGGCGAGGAATGTCCACAGCTTCCCAAGTGAGACCCCCATCCCGGGTGCGAAAAGCGCTGGATTTGGTATCGCCCGAAAAGTCGTTGCTGCTCACGGTCATTCCTTCAAGCTCATTCTCAAAAGCCAGTGAGTAGGTAAGCTCCTCAATGACAGATACTGCCGTCCAGGTAGCGCCCCGATCGGTCGAGCGGTAGATGAGGTCCGCTTTAGGCAACCAGATTACATCACCCACCGCATCGTAGCCATTGTTGCCCGATAAATTTTCCACAGAGGCGAAGTCCTCCGATACACCAGAAATCGTTCCGTCTAATGTCCAAGTAGTACCGCCGTCGGTCGTACGATACAATTCGGTCAGAATTCCGTCAGCTACATAACTCAGCCCAAAACAGATTCCAGTATTGGCGTCAAAAAAATGCAGTCCTCGAGCAAGCTGAATATTATTGTCATTAGGTCCCAGCAGTTCCTGCCAAGTAGCGCCGCCATCTCGGCTACCCCAAAGCGCACTATGCTCATATATGCCAATGGAAGCAAAAACGAATACATGATCTGCATCTACTGCATACACCATCGCATCATTGTAAATTTCGGCTGCATCCACCGTAATGGTTTGCCAAGTAGCGCCATTGTCCGTAGAAAGTGTAAGTTCTAGGGGCGAAAGACGGTCGAAATCTAACCCTGCCGGAGCTGCCCAAATCACATTATCACCTACTGTAGCAATGCTATAAATAACTTTTTGCTCCTCGTGCACCGTTCTTTTGCCCAACTCTTCCCAGTCCGCTACTTGCGGAAAAACACTCTCCCCGTCTTTGTCCCAGACAAAAAACTCATCGTGAGAAACTGTAAGGTACAGACTATAATTTGTTCCGCCGCCGATATAGACTTTTCCTTCATAAGTAGCCACATAAGGATATAAGGCACCCCACTGCGGACCAATCATAGTAGAAGCATGCGACCACTGGTTGGTTTCTGGGTCGTAGGCGTACAAATCATTTTGATGTTGATAAGCATACTCTATGGCACGGCCACCCTCATTAGCGTATCCCTTCCCATCCAACGCAAAGGAAAAGCCGCCAAAGCTATACAAAGTGGGAAAATCAGCTACCTGTGTCCAAGTATCCGTAGCTGGATCATAGCGATAGGTATCCTGAAAATCATCTTGCTCAAAATCGGAGGCATCACCTCCGCCTACATAAGCTTTGTCATCGAGTACAAAGCCAAAGCTGCGCCAACGCTCCTTACCAGGGAAATCAGCCAACTGCGTCCACTCGCCAGAGGCAGGATTATATTCATAGAAATCATTGTAAAACTTGGGCTCTACCTGACCTGTAAAAGTTGGCGTACCGCCCAAACCCAAGTAGCCTTTCCCGTTGATAGCAAAAGCCGCTCCAAAAGTTCTTGGCTCGCCCGGAAAATCGGGCAGCTCCTCCCAGGTGTCTGTAGCTGGATCGTACTTCCAGAATATGCTAACAGGACGGTTTTGATTGCTGAATCCAGTGACGACATACGCCTGGTCATTAATTACAAAGCTACGAGCATTTCTGATGCCGCCCCCAGGAAAGTCGCTCAGTCGTGTCCAAGTATCGCTCTCGAATTCGTAAGTCCATACCGCCGTAGCATTCTGTCTGTTTGCTATCCAGTTAACATCGCGTCCCGCACCTACGTACATTTTGTTACCAATAGTAAAATGGAAAGTACGCTCTAAAGGTAAATCCGGCAATTTAGCACGGGTTTCCCATTTACCCTGCGCCGTGACCAAGCTTGTCAGCAACAAAAGCGGCAGCAAGGTTAATAAAAGAGTAACTAATTTTTTCATCGTTACAGGTTTTAGGTTGTTATAAAATACATTAATGAATCCATTACAAAAAGCGCCCGTTTTCGCAAACCTTCAGGATTAGTGAAATCTCAGACTCACCCTCGCCCAAGCGCCTCGCCCATTCGATGCTTAAAAATACCCCACTCTGTAAAGAAAAACTTGTAATAATCAATCAAAAACTTGTAATAATTAATCATTTGGAGGGATATCGTATAATAGAAATGACCTAATGAACCCAAATTGCAATAGATTACATCTGCGGCGCAGTTGTGCATACGAAAATTTACGTAAGTAAAATATTTCACAAAATACTTGATTTGGTGGCTTTGTATTGATTCAGTTATTTACCAGAGGAACTTACAATAAATGCCAACTTAATTAAAAAATTAAATGCCGGAAGTGATTTTTTTTAATTAGGAAAGAAAATCTTTTTGTTAGGTAAAACTTTGATTATTGTAAAGTAATTACACTCGAAACGTATATCATGTCTGATAAATAAAAAGGCTTTTTATTGAAGTATTGCTATGCAGTATAATAGTAGATTACATTTCATTTACCATAGCTGCGCTTTGAAATGTAATTTTATAGCATTAAGTAAGCAATGTAGCATTATTATTTAGAAACCTTTTTCTTTCTCTGCGGTGCGCATAGCCTGATAGCTCGACCAAGAAAACACTACACCTGCTGTAAGGGCTACCAAAATCACCGTCAGAGATATCCAAGCTGGAATATGTATATAATTGCTAATCAGCATTTTAATACCAACAAACGCCAAGATAAACACCAAACTGTATTTCAGGTACTGAAACTTATCGAGTACGGCAGCCAACACAAAATACATAGAGCGCAAGCCAAGAATAGCAAAAATATTGGAAGTAAATATCAGAAAGGGATCGCGGGTAATGGCAAAAATAGCCGGAATGCTGTCCACCGCAAACATGATATCGGAGGTTTCGATGACCATTAAAGCAACGAACAGGGGGGTTGCTGCCCGGACGTTGCGCTTTTTTATAAAAAACTGCTCGCCCTCAAACTGGCTGGTCACTGGAAAAAAGCGACGAATAACTAAAATTACAGGATTTTTGTTTGGCTCAATATTTTCGTGCCCAGAAGTAAGCATTTTATAAGCAGAATATAATAACAGCGCCCCAAAAAAGTAAATAATCCATTCAAATTTTTGAATTAATACAACGCCCACGCCAATCATGATGCCCCGAAATACGATAGCCCCCAGTATCCCCCAAAACAACACTCGGTGCTGGTAGGGCCGAGGTATTTTGAAATAGGCAAAAATGACCGCCATGACAAAGATATTGTCCATACTAAGCGATTTCTCAATCACGTAGCCGGTGAGGTATTCCAGCACGGCCTGCCGCCCGGTCAGCCCTTCGGGATTGGCGCCCCAGGCATTTTCATAGATGTAATAAACTACTGCGCTAAACGCAAGCGAAATGGCAATCCACACGGTAGTCCAGCCAAGTGCTTCCCGAGTGGAAACAGCATGCGGCGATTTGTGAAAAATGCCCAAATCAAGCGCCAACAAAACTATTACGAGCGCTATAAATGCTATCCAGATGATCATTGCTACCGGTTAAGTCCTTTGATTTAGCTGTTTCTTTAAAAAGCAGCGCAAGGTAGCATAAAGTTAAAACTCATGCCGCGTGTTTTGCAAAAATTCAGACCAACCGAGCTGTTTATCCCCTGAAAAATGACTTTTGTCTGATGAAACCACCGCCGTCCGTCTATTATTAGCCAACATTTGACCGCCGCAAGAGGCTTTTCGTCGGTAGAATGTCAAAACATTGTAACCTCTTTTCACCGCTGCCCGTCTCCTGACCGACATCCGACTTTAATGAACAAAACAATTTTTCAAAAAATGAGAAATCACCTGTTTTTATGCTTGCTGAGCCTATGGCTCGGCGGCAGCCTCACGGCGCAAGACGCCGGCAAAGTCACTATTCAAGGCACCTTGATGAATCCGGAGCAACAACCGCTCGATTTTGCCAATGTACTGTTACTCAACCCGACGGACTCCAGCTTAGTGAAGGGCGCCATTACCGATGCCGACGGATTGTATGTATTTGAAATGGTACCCGATGGGCAGTACCTTATCAGCGCTACGATGGTGGGTTTTCAAGCGGCTTACTACGGCCCGGTAACGGTCAATGTGGCGCAAACCAACTTGCTTACTGTGCCGCCCATGCAGTTGAGCACGGGCGTAGAATTACAGCAAGTGACTGTGAAAGCCCAAAAGCCTTTTATTGAAATGCAAAATGACCGCATTGTAGTCAATGTAGAAAGCAGCCCGGTGGCGGCTGGCAATTCTGCGCTGGAGCTCTTAGCCAAATCACCCGGAGTAACCGTTGACAACAACAACCGTATTGCCCTGAAAGGCAAACAGGGCGTCTTGGTCATGCTCGATGGCAAACAATCGTACCTCTCGGCTGAGGAAGTTGCTCGCCTCTTGGAAAGTATGCCGGCTACCAGTATTGAAAAAATCGAAATTATCCACAATCCTTCGGCAAAGTACGATGCAGCAGGCAATGCGGGTATCATCAATATCAAATTGAAAAAGGACAAAAACCTCGGCATGAACGGCTCGGTCACGCTTGGCAGTGGTTATGGCCGATACCCCAAAGCCAACAGCGGCCTGCAACTCAACTACCGCCGCAAGCAGTTCAACGCCTTTGGAAGCTACAACTATTACTACGCACAGCGTTTTCAAGACATGTGGCTCGATCGCATTATTCCGTTTGAAGGCACACAATCCGTTTTTAATCAGACCAACGACCGGGTCAGTTGGAATAACAGTCATAACATGAAAGCGGGCTTAGACTGGTTTGCAGGCAAAAAAACAACCGTCGGCGTACTGTTTTCGGGTAGTACCGGCTATTGGCGAGACGACAGCGCCATTCGCACCCTGATTTCAGGTGCCAATCCAGAACCGTTTTCGGAGGTACGTGCCCAAACCGACACCCGCGAAGACTGGGACAATTTTACCTACAATTTCAACGTGCGCCACACGCTCAATGACAAGGGCGGCGAGCTAAGCTTCGATGCCGATTATTCGTCTTTTGTCAATCCGTCTTTTCAAAACAGCGACAACCTGTTTTTTAATAGCAAGCTCGAACAAGTGGCTACGCCCAATTTGCTGCGCGGCAATACGCGCTCAGACGTGACCATCAGCGCAATCAAATTAGACTACACCCAGCCCTTACCTGGTGATATAAGTTTCGAGGCCGGTTTGAAAAGCAGTTTTGTTACTACCGACAATAACATCCGCTTTTTGCGCAACAGCGCCGATGAATTTGTAGTGGATCCGCTACTCACCAATCAGTTTTTGTACGAAGAAACCATCCATGCGGGCTATATCAATGCTGGCAAAAAATTCAAAGGCTTCAGTGTGCAGGCAGGCCTGCGCGGCGAATACACCATTTCCGATGGTTTGTCGGTCACGCTCGACCAGCGGGTACAACGCGACTATCTGAGCTTGTTCCCTTCTCTGAGCATCTCGCACAGCATTCAAGAAAAGCACAACCTGAGCTACTCTTACAGCCGCCGCATTGACCGGCCTTCGTATCGGGATTTGAATCCGTTTACCTATTTCCTCGATCAATACACTTTCGGGCGGGGCAATCCTTTTTTGCAACCGCAATTTACCGATGCTTTTGCAGTGAATTATGGCTTTACGCAAAAATTCATGGTGACCCTGAGCTACAGCCGCACCAATGACGCCATGACTGAAGTATTAGAGCAAAACGACGAAGACCGCACGACTTTCCAGACGCGCGCCAACTTAGCACAGTTTGAAAATTATAGTATCAATCTCTCTGCTCCCTTGAAAATAGCCGACTGGTGGTCGGTGCGCGTCAATCTGTCCACTTTTTACAATCATTTTCAATCGCCTTACTTAGGCGGCGAAATTGACAACCGGCAGTTTTCGTACAATACTTATATTTCCAATAATTTTACTTTGCCGAAGGGTTTTCGGGGCGAGCTATCCGGGTTTTACAACTCCGCAGGGGTGTACGGCATGTTTGAGGCCCAGCCGCAATACGCTATTGACGCTGGTTTATTCAAAAGCTTGTGGAATGGCAAGGGCAACTTAAAACTGAGTATGTCGGATATTTTCTTTACCAACCGCTGGCAGGTAGCTGTGCGGCAGGATAATATCAACGCCAATGTACGCGGGCAGTTTGAATCCAGAAGAGTGAGCTTGACTTACACGCAAAAATTTGGCAATAATGAAATAAAGCCAGCGCGCCAGCGCCGCACCGCTACGGAAGAGGAACAAGGCCGTGCCAAAGGTAATTAGAAGAATTGTTTTGTAGTTAAAGCGTCAAGAGGGGCATCTTATGTCCGCCAAAGCAAAGGGGAATCAGTCGTCGTGCTGGTTCCCTTGTTTTTTTATAAATATTATACTCTTTTTAATAAAAAACGATGGATTTAAATTGCACAATCGTCTATTAATCAATACTTTATAGCATTCTATAATATTTACAACAGCCCTACACCCGTTCACTGTCCTTTAGTAGCGGGCCGGGTTTCTTCATGGATGATTTTAGCTTTTTGCAAGCGCTCTTCGGCTTCCTGGCGCCGTTTTTCTTGATAAAATTCTACTTGGGTTTTCACATCAAGCGGCTGGCGGTTGAGGTTGCGATGGTAAGAAATGATGATGAACTGCGCCATGTCTTCCGGGTGGCTGATACCTAACTCCCGCAGGTAGTGCGAGAGCCGAGAGCCGTCGTAGAAGCTCCAGTTGTGCATAATCCAGCGCCCCAGGCTAAAAAACAACCGCCGCGCGGCGTCTTCTTCGGGCAGGTTTTTGAATTTTCCCTTCGACTCAGCGTCTATCAACTTGTTGAGTTGTACAAAAGCATCCCCCAGGTCGGAAGGGATATACACCTGGTCGAGATGTGTCTGCTTGATGCGCCGCTGGTATTCTTTCTGAAAGGCTTCCTTGCTGGCTGCTGGCTTAGCGTCTTGGGCAACTGCGGCCGCGCTTATACACATGGCCAGTATGTACAAAAGACTTTTTGCAAACATAATTGTAATTGTTTTCCTTCAAAAGGAAGAACTGCAAAATCTACCGGCTTATTGTATGAGCTACAAGTTTTAGATATAAACTTTATCCCCAACGGATGAGCGCCGAAGCCCAAGTGAATCCGCTGCCAAAGGCCGCAAGGCACACCAAATCTCCCGCTTTCACGGCACCAGCTTCCCAGGCTTCGCATAGCGCGATGGGCACCGAAGCGGCGGTTGTATTGCCAAAACGCTGAATGTTGTTCCAGACTTGGTCTTCGCGCAAGCCCATTTTCCGGGCCACAAAATCGCTGATGCGCAGGTTGGCCTGATGCGGGATGAGCATATCTATGTCCGAAGGTTTTAAACCGACTTTGTTGAGCGCTTCCATGATGACTTCCGGGAATTTCTGCACCGCCATTTTAAATACAAACTGCCCCTCCATGTTCGGATAAATCTGACCGGTTTGTACCATATATTCATTGATAAACATCTCGCCGTACTGCGCATCGGAATATCCAAAATCATACGATTCACCCATTTTATCGAAATGATAACCACCATGAGCACCCGGATTGATAAAGGCTAATTTTTCGGCGTAGGTGCCATCTGAATGCAGATGCGTAGTCAGGATGCCCTTGTTTTCATCTTCGGTGGGCTGTATCACCACTGCGCCCGCGCCATCACCAAAAATGACCGTCACGTTGCGCCCCCGCGTAGAAAAATCCAAGCCCATGGAGTGCATCTCGGCGCCTACCAACAGGACGTTTTTGTACATCCCGGTTTTGACAAACTGGTCGGCAATGGACAGTCCATACACAAAGCCGGAGCATTGGTTGCGGATATCGAGTGCGCCAATTTCGGTATGCGTGATGCCCATTTCGCGCTGCATCAGCACCCCGCAGCCAGGAAAATAGTAATCGGGGCTAAGCGTGGCGAAGATAATAAAGTCCACTTCTTCCTTCGTAATGCCGGCTCGCTCAATGGCGATTTCGGCAGCGCGCGCACCCATCGTAGAGGTAGTTTCCTTGTGTTTGATGCCATAACGACGCTCCATGATGCCGGTTCGCTCCTGTATCCACTCGTCGGTGGTGTCCATTACTTTCGTCAGATCTTCATTGGTGATAACCTTTTCTGGCACGTAGTACCCAATGCCGCCAATTTTTGAATGCAACATAATTCCGTGTTTTTTGTGAAACGATTTGAGCTTGTCTTGCCAATTATAAACTACAAAAACGCCGTAAAATCGAAATTTTAAATCATTTTACAAAACACCGCCATTTTTGTTTGTAATATTTTTTCCAAATACCCAACAAAAATTATCTTTGTTAGCCTCAATCATCTGAAATCTTTGGATTCCATTTTAGAAGCAGGCAGCGCTTGCCTTCATTTCGGGTGTAAAAAAGATGTTGAAAACCTGTGCTCCGGGGGGCGTTCTGAAAAAATTTTCCCCTTTTGTTTTTTAAACCCTTATACAAACAAATAAAGCTCAACCATTTATGAACCAGATACAATTAGGCATCATTGAAGACGAGCCATTAGTACTCGAAACCCTCGAAACCTTTCTCAGCAAACAAGTGGACATCAATGTGGCGCTCACATCCTCTTCGGTAGAAGGTTTTCTGAAAAATCTCGACGACCGTACGCACATAGACATGGTGCTGCTCGACATTGGGCTGCCAGGGCTTTCTGGGCTGGAGGGCATTCCGCTTTTGCAAAAAAAACGCAGCGAACTGGACATCGTCATCCTGACCTCCTCCGACGATTCGGAAAAAGTATTCCAGGCACTCTGCGCCGGCGCGGTTTCTTATATTTCCAAACGCACCGATTTGCCGACTATCAAGGAGGCGCTCGTCACGGTGCATCGGGGCGGCTCGTATATGTCTCCGACCATTGCCCGGCAAGTGATTCAGCATTTTGTCCCCAACCGGAACCGCCCGAAAGAGGTGCTCGAAGCTCTTACGCCCCGGCAGGAGCAGATTGCCCGCAGCCTCATTGAAGGTTTGAGCTACAAGATGATTGCCGACCGATATGATATTTCGATGGAAACCGTGCGCGATCACATCAAGAAAATTTATAAAAAGCTGCAAATCAACAGCAAAATGGAATTAATTAGCAAATTGCCCTAACGAAATACCAGCATGAACATACAGGACAGCATCAATTTAGAAGGCAAAGTGGCCATTATCACCGGCGCCAGCAAAGGCATTGGCGAATCTATAGCTTTGGCAATGGGAAAGGCCGGAGCACGAGTGGTCATTTCCAGCCGCAAACAGGAAGCCCTCAACGAAACCGCCGACCGCCTGCGCCGGGAAAACATCGTAGTGCTGGCCATAGCCGCCAATGCTGGGAATGTGGACGATTTGCAAAATTTGGTCAACCGCAGCGTCGAGCATTTTGATGGTATTGATATCATTGTGAATAACGCCGCCGCCAATCCGGTTTTCGGGCCAGTAGAAGATGTAGAAGCTTGGGCTTTCGCCAAAATCATGGACGTAAACGTGAAAGGGCCTTTCGAGCTGGCGCGTCTCGCACTGCCACATATGAAAAAACGCGGTGGCGGTGCCATTATTAAT
Source organism: uncultured Saprospiraceae bacterium (assembly GCA_937872385.1). GTDB lineage: Bacteria > Bacteroidota > Bacteroidia > Chitinophagales > Saprospiraceae > JADJNW01. The sequence continues at coordinate 8,151 of CALMSO010000091.1, read as the reverse complement.
ATCAGTAGCATTGGCGGTATTTCGCCAGAGCCACAACTCGGCATTTACAGCGTGAGCAAAGCTGCACTTATTTCCTTAACAAAAGTAATGGCCAAAGAATGGGGTAGCTACGGCATCCGAGCCAATGTTATTTGTCCGGGTTTGATCAAAACTAAATTTAGCGAGGCGCTCTGGAGCAACGATCAAGTCATGCAACATATGCTGAGCAAACAACCCGTCGCCCGCGTAGGTACACCAGAGGAGATTGCAGCACTGGCGCTGTTTCTGGCTACGCCGGCAGCAGGCTTCAGCACTGGCTCGGTATTTATGGCCGACGGCGGTTATACGATATAATAAACATCATAAGTGATGGGGTATTGTTATTGGTTTATAGGGGAATGGGGCGAATAGGGGAATGAGGTTGAGAAGTTGAAAAAGTTGAGACCGCATCTAACTTCTATTGTCTATTGTCTATCATCTATCATCTATCGTTACTGCACCTACTTTAGTAAGCGTTCTATCTTCTCGGCCAGCGCTCGTGCGTGCCCGGCTTTCGACTCGAACGACCAGCCTGCAATGTGCGGCGACAGTACCACGTTCTCTGCCTTTAAAAGATAATGAAATGCCTCTGGCATCTGGTCGAAGCGTAACATATTGAAGGAAGTTTCTTCGTACTCCAGCACATCAAGGGCCGCGCCGCGCACCTTACCACTTTGCAGATGCTTTACCAAATCGGCGGTATGTAATATCAATCCGCGTGCCGTATTTACTAAGTAAATGTTTTTGTGAAAATTATTTAAAAATGCATCATTAACAAAATAATGATTGTCCGTATTATATGGAATATGTAAACTAACAATATCGCTTTCCGCAAAAATTGTTTCCAAAGGTACGGCACGAGCGTACGCATTGCCATAGCCCGATTTGAACTTGTCGTAGGCAATTACCTCCGCCTCAAAGCCCTGTAGCCGCTGTGCGAAAGCGCTGCCCATATTGCCATAGCCAATAATGCCGACGGTTTTGCCCTTGATTTCCACGGCGCGGTTGCCTTCGCGGGTCCACTGCCCATTGCGTATCTGCCGATCGGCCCGAGCCAAGTTATTCATCAGCGCCAGCAACAGTCCCAGCGTGTGCTCGCCCACTGTATCGCGGCTACCTTCAGGCGAAGTGAGCACCGGTATGCCTTTAGCAGCGGCGTACGCCACGTCAATGTGCTCCACCCCCACCCCTTCGCGGGCAATGAATTGCAACTGCACCCCGCAATCCATAAACGCACGGTCGGCTTGGAAGCGGCTGCGCATCACCACGCCAATGCAGGTGGGCAATACTTCCATGATTTCTGATAGTGAAGCAGTGTAATAAGGCAGTACCGTGCAGTTTAGTTCGGCAAGGCGCGCCTCCAGCCAGGGATGTGGCTGGTCTATTAGTAATATCTTTTTGGTATCCATATTTTTAACAATCACACCGAATTTTAATGGCAAAATTATGGAAATTATAAAATATCTTTGTCGGCTCCGCAGCCGTATCTGGTTGCTATTGGTCTAAATAACTGCTATTTACATCGAAAAAGCGTAATTTTTATAACTGCAAGCATTTTCTTTACAACTGCATCATCTGGCTTCGGCCCGTTGTAAATATTTACTTTATATACCCGACTCATTATGAACAAATTACTTTTTGCTTTTTCACAAGCTTTAGAAAACATTCGCAGCAATTTTTTACATACTTTTTTATCCATTTTGGGCATCGTTATTGGCGTAGCCGCGCTGGTAGGCATTTTGTCGCTCATTGACGGTATGGAAAAATATGCAAATGAACAACTTAGCAGCACGACTAATCTGAGAAATATCATTATCAGAAGTCAAACTTACAAAACCGTGGGCGAAGTGCGTATCAAAAAAGACACTTTCGCCCTGTTGGATTATTGGGCACTAAAGGATATGCAGACCCATTTTCGAGGCAGAATGGAGGCTTATTTGTTTACAGAGCAGGCTGGCGAGCTATTGCTTGAAGGCAAAACTGAGTCGCTTGGTGCCATTGTAAGTGGTGTTGCGCCCGGCATTCATGAGGCGGAAGAACTGCTGGCGGGACGGCTGTTATCGGCGGATGATGCTGAAAAACGTATGCCCGTAGCTATTATAAACTATGATTTGGCTAAGCAAATTGCCGAGGAAAAAGAGCACGCCGCGCTGGTCGGTAAAACCATTTATTACCGATCTTTAAAATTTACTATTGTGGGTGTATTAAAGCCAGGTAAATTTGCGGAACCTATTTTATTTATTCCATTTACGCTGTTGCCCAATGATGTACTAAAAGAATCGCCACCAACGATCATGCTCAATGCGGCCTCTGTGGAAGCCGTCCCAGCGCTGGAAACCGAGCTAAAAAACTGGTTACAAGCGCGTTATCCGAGCGGCAAGCAAGATTTTACCATTGTCACCAATGAGTTTAGAGTAGATCAAGTAGCCAAAGGTTTTTTGGTGTTTCGTTTAGTGATGGGCTGTATTGTGGGTATTGCTGTTTTGGTCGGCGGCATCGGCGTGATGAATGTCTTGCTGATATCCGTTACCGAGCGCACCCCAGAAATTGGCTTGCGCAAAGCCTTAGGTGCCAATCGGCGTGATATTATGCGCCTTTTTTTATCCGAATCAATTACGATCTCCCTTTTGGGCAGCTTGCTGGGGTTGGTGTTTGGCATTTTGGGCACTATGCTTATTGTACCAATTATCCGAGTGCTGTCGGAAGGTCCTTTTCAGGCGGCTTATACACTTAATACCTTGCTGGTTATTGTCGTTATTGCTATTATAATTGGTATTGTATTTGGCACCTATCCAGCTATTAAAGCGGCGCGGCTCGACCCCGTGGAGGCCATCCGGCGCGAATAAAAGCCAATGCAACCGGAAATATTGGTTTTTGGCACAAAAAAACAATACCTTCGCATCAAGACAAGTACCATAATTTTTATTTACCAGATTGCAAAACCATGAAACTTTTTACAATAGCGCTACGCCTCGTTGCCTTGTCCTTGTTGGTTTATTCGCGGCTACATTACCACGAGTGGTTGGCTTTTTTGAATATAGACACGCATTATCTCGATATTATTATCGGTTTTCTGATTTTCCTCCTCGCCACCAATTTATTAATCATCCTGCTATCCGGGCTGTACCGTCGGCGCAAAGGATTGACAAAAGGCGATGCCGATAATGTTATCATTGGGCTGGAAAACATTTACTATCTGCTGCTGGCCGGAGCCGTTATTACAACAATCTTAGGGTTGTTTGGTATTGATTTGCGTACTTTATTTACTTCCCTGAGTATCGTAGCGGCGGCCATTGCCATCGTATCAAAAGATTATATTTCCGAGCTAATTAGCGGCATTATTATCAGTTTTTCCAGTGAGGTATCCGTAGGTGATTATATTAAAATTGGTGAGCATAAAGGCAAAATTATTGATTTGAATCTGACTAAAATCGTTTTTTTAGATGATGATGATAATATTATCTTTATACCAAACAATAAAGTGTTCATCAGCGAAATCGTTAATTATACCAAAAAGCAGGTCAAGCGTGTCAATATTGAATTTGAAATAGCTCTACAGTTCATTAAAACCGTGGAAGCCCTTGAAGCCGATTTGATAGAATCCATCCAAGATTATCATACGCATATCAAGCCGGGCAGTTTTAACCTAAAAACCGGTGCTATTACTAAAGATAGCGTCAGCCTAAAATTTCAATATGATTTATTACGTATCAACCGAGAGCTCGAGCAGGAAATCCGGCGCAAAACGGTGCGGCGTGTAGTTAATTATGTAAAGTATAATTATTCGGCAGCCAACCAGAAGTAGGTAATGGGGAATGGGAAGAATAGGGGAATGGGAAGAATAGGGGAATGGGTTGAATAGGGGAATGGGGTTATGGTTTAGAAGGGTTTAGAAGGGTTGAGTAATAACTTTTGCGGCTTTATATTTTATATTGCGGTTTAAAGGGGAATAGGGGTTAGAAGGGGTTAGAGGTTGAGGATATAAGGCCTACTGACTGTGCGGCGAACAGCGAAAAGCAAATAGCAAACAGCGAACAGTGCCCCGAACTAAAGTCTGGCGTCTGACATCTATTATCTATCGTCTATTATCTAAAATCTACCTATCCACGGTTGCTAAATAACTTTTAGAGTTCACTGTTTGTAAATTATTATAAAATGGACTCCGGACAATTACTTATTTTACAATACCAAGCTGGCCGCCGCGACTTCAGCGAGGAGGTGTTGCGTAGTGTGCAATTGCCACAGGCACCGTTAGCGAATATTAACTTGCGCCGGGCCAACTTGCTTTGGGCAAATTTAGAAAATGCCAACCTGTCTGGCGCAGAACTCTCGGAGGCGATACTACGAGGCGCCAAGCTTGGGGGTGCTTGCCTGAGCAATGCCAGCCTGCACCACGCCAATGTGATAGAAGCCGATTTTGTAAACGCCGATTTGACCAATGCCCGGTTCCGGCACGCACGTCTTAACTCTGGTTTCCAACGATGCCAAGCCTCCGGCACCGATTGGAGCTGCGCTTCTATTGTGTCCACCAATTTTCAATATGCCGACTTGCGCCGCGCCAATTTTTCCCATGCGCGTTTAGAATACGTGGATTTTCGCTACGCCGATTTGCGCGAAGCCAACTTTACCAATGCGATTTTAGAAAATGTAAATTATGAAAACGCCAAGCTGGAAGCTGTCGTCGGACTGAGCGTGCCCACTACTCATTTCGATCCGGTGGATGTTTTTGCGCACCAAAGCGAGGAGTATCGCCAAGGTTTTCGGCAGGGTTTTGACCGGGGCTACGCGCATGCCATTGGCGAAAGCCGCTACGACGCTGCCGCCTGGCAAAAGTCGCTGCTGATTCATTTTCCGCAAGCGGCCCTTGACTTCGCGGCGGGCTACGAGGAGGGATTTATGCACTCCTACCGCGAATCTTGGGCAGACAGCGATACGAATAATGCTAACTTACCCGAAAATTGAAAACAGGGATTTTGTTTTTTTAACAAAAGTTTAGGATTTTCTTGGCAGCAAAAATTTAAACGCTAAAAATAGAATATTGTTTTGCGAAATTATTTTTTATTAATATAATTCATCAAAAAAAAAATTATTTCAAATTTTTATTTCAAATTAAGAACAAGCGCTTCCCGCGAAAAAGATTGCAAAAAGCCATTTGTATGAATATATGAAGAAACCTTGTTTGTTTTTCTGCCAAATGGCAAATACATTTGTAACATCAATCCACGTTTTTTTGACAGATTGATTTTATACGGAAGGGTGGAGAGACAGGCTCTGTGAAACCCTGGCAACCTTGTTTATTTATAAGTGAATATTTACAATAAATAAGTAAATGTAAATAACAAACGGTGCCAATTCCTGCCAAATTTATTTGGGCATATAAAATCACAAACCACATGACATATTTCATTTTCAACTTCCGGCACTGTGCCAACTTACCCATTCCGGGCAGCATATTTATCACTGCATCAAGTGATGTAATTACCCCAATGTATTGTTGTTGTAGCTGATATACTTGTCAGCGTATCGCTACCTGTACTATGCCTGCCAGCATAATGCGCGTAGCGTAGGCAATTAGTTATTTTGTAACAATTCTCTCTTCACACATAAAATATTTATACAATGTCTAACAATCTGAAATTCGATACTTTACAATTACACGCTGGTCAAGAAGAAGTCGAAAGCACCACGCGCTCGCGGGCAGTGCCCATTTACCAGACCACTTCCTACACCTTTGAAAACTCCGAGCACGGTGCTAATCTCTTTGCACTCAAGCAGTTCGGCAATATTTACACCCGCATTATGAACCCCACCACCGATGTGTTCGAGAAGCGCGTAGCAGCGCTGGAAGGCGGTGTGGCGGCCTTAGCTGTGGGGTCGGGGCAGGCGGCGCAGTTCATTGCACTGAATAATATCCTGCAAGCAGGTGACAATTTTGTAACCACAGCCAACCTTTATGGCGGTACGTACAATCAGTTCAAAGTGGCGTTCAAGCGGCTCGGCATCGAAGCGCGCTTCACGGAAGGCGAAGGACCCGAGCACTACGAAAACTTAATTGACAGCCATACCAAGGCAATTTACTTGGAAACCATTGGCAATCCGAGTTTCAATATCCCTGATTTTGAGGCAATTGCAGAAGTAGCGCGCAAGTACGACATTCCGTTGATAGTGGACAACACCTTTGGCGCGGCAGGCTACTTGTTTCGCCCATTAGAGCACGGCGCGCACGTAGTGGTACAGTCGGCTACCAAGTGGATCGGCGGGCACGGCACGTCCATTGGCGGCGTGATTGTGGATGGCGGCAACTACAACTGGGGCAACGGCAAGTTTTCGCAGTTCACCGAGCCATCGGAAGGCTACCATGGATTGGTATTCTGGGATGTGTTTGGCACCAATGGCCCATTTGGCAATATCGCCTTCATCATCCGCGCGCGCGTAGAAGGGCTGCGCGACTTTGGCCCGGCGCTGAGTCCGTTCAATTCCTTCCTGTTGTTGCAAGGTTTGGAAACCCTTTCGCTGCGCGTACAACGCGCCGTGGACAACGCGCTGGTGCTTGCCCAATGGCTCGAAGCCCATCCTAAAGTAGCCAGTGTAAGCTATCCGGGCTTGGCGAGCAGCCCGTACCACAGCTTAGCCAAGAAGTACCTCAAGCACGGTTTCGGTGCGGTGCTATCGTTTGACATCAAAGGTAGCAAGGAAAATGCGACCAAATTCGTGGACAGCCTGAAGTTAGTGAGCCACTTGGCCAACGTCGGCGATGCCAAAACGCTTATTATTCAGCCTTCGGCGACTACGCACCAGCAACTGAGCGAGGCCGAGCAAGCGGCCGCGGGCGTCACCCCTACCCTGCTGCGCATTTCGGTGGGTATCGAGCATATTGACGATATCAAGGCAGACTTAGAGCAAGCCTTTGCGCAAGTGCCCGCGCTGGAAGCGGAATTGGCGTAAAACCTTGATGCACCAATGTTTGTGATATGCCAATGTGCTGATGCTTGCATCGGCGCATTGGTATGCCAACATATTATAGCAGATAAAAAACAAAATTTTGTGAAATATTATAAACATGATGCGCCATTTACTTTAGAATGCGGCGTGCAACTGCCCGAACTAAATATTGCCTACCATACCTACGGTACGCTAAATGCATTGCAAGACAATGTAATATGGGTATGTCATGCCTTGACAGCCAATTCGGATGCCGCCGACTGGTGGAACGGCTTAGTGGGGCATGGTAAACTCTTCGACCCAGACAAGTACTTTATCGTCTGCGCCAATATAATCGGCTCGTGCTATGGCACTACGGGCCCAGCCGGTACGCACCCGCCTTACGGTCGAGCATTTCCGCTTATCACCATCCGTGATATGGTAGCGGCGCATCAATTACTACAACAACATTTACATATTCACAAAATAAAACTTGCCATCGGCGGCTCAATGGGCGGGCAGCAAGTGCAAGAATGGGCCATTAGCGATCCCGATTTGTTTGAAAACATTGTACTGTTAGCCACCAACGCGCAACACTCGCCCTGGGGCATTGCCTTCAATGAAGCGCAGCGCATGGCTATCGAAGCCGACCCGACGATTTATGATGATACCCCCGATGCGGGGCAGCGCGGCCTTGAAGCGGCCCGGGCCATTGCAATGCTGTCGTACCGGCATTATCAGACTTATCAGCGCACGCAGGCAGAAACCACCAACGACAAAATTGACGATTTTCGCGCCGCTTCGTACCAGCGTTATCAAGGTTTAAAATTGCACAAACGCTTCAATGTATTATCGTACCTCACCCTCAGCAAAGCAATGGACAGCCACCATGTGGGCCGCGGCCGCGGCAGCGTGGAGGAGGCCTTGCAGCAAATAAAAGCTAGGGCTTTGGTCATTGGTATTCATACTGATGTGTTGTTCCCAATCGAAGAGCAGGAGCGCATCGCACTGAACATTCCTAACGCTCGCTTGGAAGTTATTGACAGCTACTATGGCCACGACGGTTTTTTGGTGGAAAGCCCCGCTATTGAAAAATTAGTGCGCCCGCTACTGAACGGTCAGTGGCAAAACGGCGTTTTCAAAAAAAAGCTCAGTGGGCACATTGCTAAACTAAAAGTAGCACTGCCGGGCACGGAGAAGTTTTGAGTGGGT
>CALMSO010000090.1 GCA_937872385.1 uncultured Saprospiraceae bacterium | reverse complement strand
TGGGTTATCTTTTATAGATGCCTAACGTTTTTAACTATTTCAATCCGATATTCGCGTATTTTATAAGCGTATAGGCATAATTATTTTTAGCATAAAACGCATAAACAACTGATCATCAGATATAAAAAGACCCCAATTAACAACTAACAATACCCATTACTTAAGTATGGGTTCAAATTAATTTGATGCTTAGTTTTTAGCGTAATATTTTGAAAATAAATAAATTGTTTCAATGAAATATTGTTCATTTATTTGGTGTTCGTACTTATTTTGCGGTTTTGCTATTAAAAAATGCGCATCATTCATCGAAATAAGCCCTGACGGCTTTGGTATTCAGGCGGCTTTGCAGCCAACTGTTAATTTTTTCTTTGTCGGCGGTTTTCAGGCTGCGGGGTGGCGCTTCTAGAATGATGAGTGCGGTGCGTTCGGGAGTAGGTACTGTATCTCGGAATACAGCACTCTCCGCATAGGAGCAGGCTTTTACCTGCGGGTAGAGCGTTTGCAGCTCCTGTAGTAGCTGTCGCCCCATCAAAGCGCGTTGGGCGAGGCTGTCCTGTTGGCGTTGCTTATCGTTGAGCACTTGATTAAGCCGGCTAATTTCGCCTTTCAGCTTATCCATTTCACTCAGATTGGAAGTAATATCGGCAAAAGCAAAACCCTGTTCGATAATAATATCGGCTTTGCGCAAGGAAAAATCTTCCGCTTTAGCACGAATAGTAGCCTTATGTGCTTCGCTCAAGGAATTGCCGCCGTAAATCAGCGTAATCGTTTTGCGCCGAGCATTAATTTCCTGCCGTAGCAAGTAGCTGCCTTCAAACGCCGTGACATTGCGCGTGTAGCGGGTGGCATTTTCGGTAAATTGTTCCTGCTGCACCAGCCCGTAGCCAAAATAAATACTCGGTATTACTGTAATGGCAATAATCAGCGAAATCCAGCGGTTGACGCGCTTTTTCTGACCTTCTTCTACAATGGTACGAATTGGAAATTTTAATATCTGGGAAATTACAATAGACGAAATAGCAATGAATACGGTATTAATTGTAAACAAATAAATAGCACCGAAAAAATAAGGAAACTGCCCCGTCGCCAGCCCGTAGCCAGCCGTACACAGCGGCGGCATGAGCGCGGTAGCAATCGCCACGCCGGGTATCACATTGCCCTTTTGCTTGCTGCTAATGGCCACAATGCCCGCCAAGCCTCCAAACAGCGCAATCAACACATCATAAATGGTGGGGCTGGTGCGCGCCAGCAATTCTGAATGCGCCGTAGAAACCGGGCTGATGGCAAAATACAAAGCCGACGCGGCCAAACTCGCGCCCACCGCAAAGGAAAAATTCTTGACCGCCTTGCGAAAAAGTGGAAAATTGTAAGTCGCTACGCTGTAGCCCATGCCATTGATGGGCCCCATGAGCGGAGAAATCAACATCGCGCCAATGATAACGGCCGTAGAATTCATATTCAAACCTACCGACGCCACAATAATAGCAAAGACCAAAATCCACAGGTTGGTTCCTTTGAAAATGATGTCTTTTTCAATAGCGGCATGAATGGTATCATAATCCTCCACCTCTTTTTCGAGGCTGAAATAATAGAGAATGGTGCGTAGCATAATAAGGTAACTTTAAAAGTACAAATGCAGACGCAGCAAAGAAAAGCAATTGAACGGAGGTATCAAAGCGAGCCATAAAAAATGCCCCCCTCCGAAAATGGCGGAGAGAGGCTATCCCAAAAACCGATTAATCACTCATTTATTTCTTTACAAAACCGATAAAGGCTCGAATTTGTTTCCCTTGGGGTAGCGAAACTTTTTTATGCAAGTGGCGGTGGGGCCATTCTTCAATGCCAAATTTACAATCTATTGCCATTATCTTGCAATTTTTTCAATAAAATTTTTTAAGCAGGCATAAAATATTGAAAAACAGCTTTATAAATACACAAAAAAATAGTCACTAAATGTTCAACGAAGCGGAATTAGCCTGGTACAGCCGGCATTTGTTATTGCCAGAGTTGGGTTTGCGCGGGCAGGAGCGGCTGCGCTCGGCGCGAGTATTGGTGGTAGGTGCGGGCGGATTAGGCTGCCCAATGTTACAATATTTGGCAGCGGCCGGCGTGGGGCACATTGGCATGATAGATGGCGACCGGGTGGACATCAGCAATTTGCATCGGCAAGTGCTTTACACCATCGAAGAGGTAGGGCAGCTCAAGGTAGTAGCCGCTAAAAAACGCTTGCAAGCGCTCAATCCGCATATTCAAATAGAAACATTTCCAATATTTCTCGACCGCGATAATGCGATTGACATCCTATCTAAGTATGATATAGTAGCCGATGGCAGCGACAATTTCGCTACGCGCTACTTAGTAAATGATGCCTGCGTGTTGGCTGGCAAAGTGAATGTCTATGCTTCGGTGTATCGCTTTGAAGGGCAGGTGGCAGTGTTTAATTATGCCTGGCCCGATGGGCAGCGCAGCGCTCATTACCGCGATTTGTACCCGTTGCCTCCAGCCGCAGGCGCTGTGCCCAATTGTGCCGAAAGTGGTATTCTGGGGGTATTGCCGGGCATTATTGGTTGTATGCAAGCCAATGAAGTTATTAAAATTATCACCGGTATTGGTGAGCCTTTAGCTGCAAAATTACTTCTGTTCGACGCCACTACTATGCACACACAATTAATCGGGCTACCGCGCATTAGTCGGCATCCTATTACATCTTTAATGGATTATGAAGCATTTTGTACGCCGGCTACCACCCCGCCGGTGAAGTCGCTTACGATAGAAAAACTACAATTATTGCAAGCGCAAGGTGCTGATATTCAGTTGGTTGACGTACGTGAGCCGCACGAAAAAGCCGCATTGGACATCGGCGGTGAATGTATTCCATTACAGCATATCACAGCCATGCAGCACCGGATTGCACCGGATAGAATGGTCGTTATTTACTGCCAAAGCGGACAACGCAGTCAGCAGGCCATTCAACGCCTCGAAGCGATGCAGGCTTATCATAATCTGTATAACTTGGAAGGCGGAGTAATAGCTTGGAGCCAGAAAACAGCCGGGATGCATACGGATAAGCCTTAATTTACACCCCGGCTGGCGCTACAAGAAGCATTGTTCTATTACTTTTCTACGCCTGAGGTAATCATTTTTATCCCCTCCAACGTAGCTTTGTACTTTTTCCTTGCTTGCTTCGAGTTACCTTCTTTACCCAGCTGAATCATCAGTTTCTTCTTTACCAAAGCACTGATCGCTTGCGTAATGTTAGACACACGCTGTCCGATATTCTTTAATTCCTTTTGCACCTGGGCGCTGGTCAGTTCGTCTTCATCTTTATACAATTGTAGATAAACGGCTGCCGCCAATGCTTTTTCAGAATCGGAAGACGGCTTCGCAGCCTTAAATAAATCTTCAAACGATTTGAATGATTTCATACCGCCAGATGCGGATGCTGCTTTGCTCGTTTTGGCGGGCGCCGGCGCAGGGGCAGCACTTGATTTGGGAGCCGGAGCGCTGCTGGTAGCCGGGGCTGCCGCGGAGGCAAAAGCCGCCTGAGAAGAGAGGGTCAGAGTGGTCTGCCCCATGTTAAATTTGCTGGATAACCATTGCAATGTCCGGATTTTTACGTCATCGCTTTGGTCTTTCAAAAGGTCATGACACCTTTGTAATACTTCCATTTCTTCTAACTTCATGATTACAATGTTTTTTTAAACTGAAAATAATGTGTGATGAAAATTAATTGCCTGAGATTTGACAAGTTAAAACGCTGTCTTTTTTAAAAAGTGAACACTTTTTTTGTAAAAAAGTTAATAACTTGCCCCCGAAAGTTACAACACTATCAGTAAATCAGCAAATTTTAATCAAAAAAATTAATGCTATTCTAATAAAAAAAGTATAAAGAGGAAAAAAAGGGAGTAAAAGAATGAAAAAAATATAAAAAATGTGATATTTGCGAACTTTGTCCTTGTGTTTGCCCCTCAAACGGTTAGGCATCAAAAAAAAGTCATATGCGGATTACCGAGTATTGTTTGTCCTTGATAGACTGACTTTTGTGTTGTAACATTATGTTGTCATCGTAGCCAGTAAGTTTATATCAATTCAGTAGCCCGCATTTTATAGTGCCCTGACTAATGTTTGAATAATAAACTTGCTAATAGTTTTATTGTCAGTTATTTGCACTACAACAGTGCATAGCAGGAAACGAATAGCAAATTGCGGATAGCACTCTGCAAGACAGGATTGGGCTGCTAAAGAAATTGATACAATGCTTTTAAACTAAAAAAGCTGAAAAAGATTTTTGCAGCAATCTGATTATCAGCTTGATTTGGGTTTTGTTACTAATCATTAGAATGAACTGATAATTGGTACTATGCGCAGTAAATAAGTTTTAAAAGACTGGTTTTCAGCACGTTGAAAAATAATTTTACGCCTGCTATTGTAGTAAATAATACATTTACAACAATTCACGCTTGGTGCCCGGTATTTCCATGATTAGATCCGCACCAAAAGCTCCGGCCGGGGTGTAAAAACCTTGTAAATCCGCGCCTTCCAATACCCGCCGAGTGATGAGCAGGGCGGCAATCGCCGTTAGTTTATAGCCAGATGCAGTGTGCATCATGGCGCGTTGGCTTTGGCCCGCAGCATTGCTCACCTCGCCCCACACTAAAGTTGTGCCTTTTTCGAGTTGTTCGGGTGTTGGGCCGGGTGGTCGCTTTTTGATTTGCCTTTTCACATAAGCCCTTACGAAGGGTAGCCGTAGCAGCCAGTTGAAATACCGCTGGCGTTGCACCATTTTATAAGCTTTGGGCCTAACCCCGGTGTAAACCGTGATATTGGGGATACCTGTGGTGTAAAAAGCCGTGGATACATCGCCCCAGGGGATGCTCATGGCAAGCAGCTCCTTGCCTTCGTGAGGCAACCGGAGGGCATCATGCCCTAAGGGTACGGGCACTATTTTGCCGTTTCGCCGGATGGCACCGCCACTACCGAGGTTCTCGGCCATAGTGGTAGCCGTACCCTGCGACATCCCGCCGCCGCCGCCGAGGGGTACAAAGGCGAGCTTCAGGTGGGTGGCATCGGGGAGTTGTTGGTACAGAAAAAGAGCCAGACAATCGGTAGGTACTACATCAAAGCCTACGCCGGGCATCAGTATCATACCCGCGGCCTTGGCCTTGGCATTGAGCGCTGCCGCCATTTCAAAAACAGCTATTTCGCCAGTGATGTCTAAGTAGTGTGTACCGGTGCGTAGGCAAGCCTCCATCATGGGGCGGGCGGTGTGCACGAAAGGCCCCGCGGCGTGCAGTACTACTTCCACTTCCTGCAAGGCCGCGTCGAGGGCTGCTGTGTCCTTTAGGTCGAATATTCGGTAAGCATAGCCCAAGCGCTCGGCTAAGGGTTGGATTTTGTCGGCGCTTCGCCCAGCTAATATGGGCGTCAGATGATAGTCTTTTGCCATTTCGGCAATGAGTTGGCCAGTGTAACCATTGGCACCGTAAAGTAAAAATTTCATAATTTTATCGTTTTGGCTCCTCGTCCTATTGGAGCAAGGACTTAATTTACTCTTTTCAACCCCTCAACCCTTCTTCTCTTCCGGGTATTCAATGCGCGCATGATGCACGGATTTCATCAGCTTTTTAAATTCTTTTTTACAAACTTCAAGCTCGCGGAAGGTAAGCCGAGAGTCTTCCATTTGCCCTTGAGCGATTTTGCCCGCCACTATTTTGTCAATCATTTCATTGATTTGTTGCTCGGTCGGGTTTTTCAAGCTTTTACAGGCAGCTTCTATGCTATCGGCCATCATCATAATGGTTTCCTCCTTGCTGCGGGGCTTGGGCCCGGGATAGCGAAAATCGGCTTCATTTACTTCATTTTCCGGGTGGTCGTTGATATATTGGCGATAGAAATATTCGACCCGCGTGGTGCCGTGATGGGTTTTAATGAAATCAATAATAATGAGCGGTAGCCGATGTTTTTTTGCCATTAGTACGCCTTCGGTGACGTGCTCAATGATGATTTTGGCGCTTTCGAGCGGCGTTTTTTGCTCGTGCGGATTGCCGTTGGCTGGGTTTTGATTTTCAATAAAAAAACTGGCGTGTTTGGTTTTGCCAATATCATGATACAAAGCGGCTGCTTTTACTAATAAAGGATTGGCGCCAATTTTACGAGCGGCTGCTTCCGAAAGGTTGCCTACTTGTAGCGAATGTTGTAGCGTACCGGGCGCCTTAATGCTGAGTTCGCGTAGCAGCGGGCGGTTCATGTCGGTCAGCTCCATCAGCGTGATGTGCGATGTAAAACCGAAAACCCTTTCTAATAAAGGGATGAGCGGATAAGCCAGCATAGTGAGAAACGCACTGATGAAAATAGCCGTGAAAACCGAGCCGTCAATGCTGGCAAGGCTACCTTCCTGAATGAGCGACAGCCCAAGAAAAGCTAAGGCATAAGTCAGGAAGATGTAAAACATGGACGAAAAGAAATGCGACCAACTACGGGTATTAATATCACTCAATAATACGACAATGCCTGCCAGCATTTGCAAAAGAATAAATTCATAGCCCAGCGAAGATAAAAAGCTGGCAATCAGTACGATAGTAATGTGCGAAAAGATGGCCAATTGATTATCGTAAAAGGTGCGTATCACAATAGGTACGATGCAAAATGGAATCATATAAGCGCTCAACGCATCCGTACTTTCTACTACATACACTAAATAACTGTAAATGGCGGGCCAGAGCAGTATAAAAAAAAGCTCTTGATGCCTGCGGAAAACTTTATTGGCAAACATGGCTAAATAAACCGAAAAAATACCAATGATAAGCAGTGTAAGTAAAAAATAACCGATAAAAACCGACCAGTAAGACTTGCGCGTGGTCACGTCTTGTTCGTATTGCTCCTTGAGCGATTCTAACTGCTGATAAACCCTGTCGGTTACTACGTTGCCGCGGGCTATGATCGCTTCACCACGGCGCACCATGCCTTCCGTAGTGGGGATTTGCGCGAGGGCTTCCTCCAGAAAGCGGCTGGTAAGGTCGGCATTATAAAAAACATTGGGCGTCAGTACATTTTCTAATAGCGAATACAAAAAATCGGGCTCCGGCAGCTGGCTGTAAGGCAGGCTATCGGTGAGTAGTGCTTGCGCCGAGCGGGTGGTCAAGAAGTATTGCAGGGTATGTTCCTGGGCAATATTGCCTTTTATCAGTTGCACTACAAAGTTTTTGCCATGTTGCTCATGGGCAGGCGACAGCGCGATGATGCCCTGTTCATATACTTTTTCCAGAAAACGCTGCCCGTAGCTCAGGTAGCGGTCGGGGTGCGCCTTTACATCCGGAAACTGATTGGTATTGCGTATCAGGTTTAGTTCTTGCTTAAAAGTTGCTTCAAAAACTTTCTTCTGTTCTCGGAGCACATTCGCATCCATTTCATAATACGGTGAGAATTCGGCTTTCAGTTGTGCTATGGTCGAGTCAATATCCGACTGGTTTTTCCGGATGGCAAAATCAAAAGGTGCCGTCACGTCATCGTAACGCCAGATTTGTCCTTTTTCAAACTGGTATTTGAATTGCAGGCTATTTGGAAATAAAAAACTGATAAAGGTAATAATCCCCGCAATGATGAAATACCGGCTCAGGTTGGGTAGTTGTGCAATAATGTTTGTCCAGCTTATCATACGTAATCATTCCAGAATAAAAAGTAATGGGACATTGTTATTTGTTAATTGGGGTAATTTTTATGCTTGATAACCAAATGTTTATGCTAAAAATAATTTTATGTTTGGGTATTTATGCGTAAAAAAAACTCCCCAGCGCGGGTGATACCCTGTGCTTATGATATGTCATTTTACGGGGGCTTACAAGTATTAGTTTTCAGGGCATTATAATCTAATTAGGCAATAATTTTGCAATAAACAATTACTTCATTTGCAAAGATATATAAATTCTGCGTCGTAAATGCCAAAACATCGAGCAGTGAGCAGGGGCTTAGCCACGCGGCTTCCAGACGACTTCGGCTGCCCCCAAATCAGTGGCTAATTTACGTGCCAGCACAAACAGATAATCCGACAGGCGATTGAGGTACCGGACGACAATCATTTCTACCGGCTCGTTTTGTGCCAAGGCCACTACCTGCCGCTCGGCCCGGCGGCACACGCAGCGCGCTATATGTGCATGCGACACCGTGGGGTGCCCACCCGGCAGGATGAAGTTTTTGAGCGGCGGCAGGGTTTCATTCATTTCATCCATCGCTGTTTCAAGGGCTGTTACATCCGCTTCCAGAATGTCGGGCGTCAGCATATCCTTATCGGGGTCGCTGGCCAAGTTGGAGCCAAGCGTAAACAGGCGATCCTGCACGTTTTTTAGCAATGATTGTACGCTTTCGTCGGCGGTACTGTCGCGCAGCAATCCGACCCACGAGTTGAGTTCATCCACCGTGCCGTAGGCTTCTATACGCAGATGATGCTTGGGCAGGCGCTTGCCGCCAAAGAGCGAGGTTTCGCCCTGATCGCCGGTTTTAGTATAAATTTTCTGAGCCATTTTTCGAGATTGAATCTTGAAGCGTTTTTATCATGTAATGAAACATTCTGAGGCGTCATTTGGATGGAAGGTTGGGCACAAAAGTAAAAAGCCTTCCCGAAGGAAGGCTGCCATGAATGATTAGGATAAAATTTTTCACCAAAAAAATCTAAAAACTCGTTTAAAAAAAATCGTTTATCTTTCAGCAAAGGCATCGCCCAGAAACTATGCACTTACTACGTGCTCATTGAGGGTATCGCTTTCCACCAACCCGTCGCGCAGGCGTACCACGCGGTGGGCGTACTCGGCAATGTCGGGTTCGTGCGTCACGAGGATGATGGTGTTGCCTTGCCTATGCAAACTGCCAAGTATCTGCATGATTTCTGCCGAGGTTTTGGAATCGAGATTACCCGTTGGCTCGTCAGCTAAAATAATCGAGGGATTATTGACCAAAGCTCTGGCAATGGCTACCCGCTGCCGCTGCCCACCGGAGAGTTCGTTGGGTTTGTGATCTACTCGGTCGCCGAGGCCCACCGCTTCGAGTACCTCCTGGGCGCGCTCAAGGCGTTTGGCTTTGCTCACACCGCCATACACTAAGGGTAGGGCCACATTTTCTAATGCAGAAAGCCGGGGCAGCAGGTTGAAAGTTTGAAAAACAAAACCGATTTCTTTGTTGCGAATTTCCGCCAGCTCACTGTCGGTCATGGTGCTGACGCTCGTGCCATTCAGCAAATACTCGCCGCTCGTAGGCGTATCAAGGCAGCCTAATAGGTTCATCAGGGTGGATTTGCCGGAGCCAGAAGGCCCCATCAGCGCCACATACTCGTTTTTGTTAATATCAAGCGATACCGACTGCAAGGCGTGCACTTGCGTAGTGCCCATGATGTAGGTTTTCTTCAGCTCTTTTACAGATAGAATCGGGTTCATATATTTCGACGAATTATTGATTATAAATTGTTGGTTGTCAGGCTATTTTAAGTCAATAACTTTCGGCACTTTAAAAAATGTACCGTCGCTGTCTGGCGCATTGCGCAGCGCATCCTCGCGGCTTACCTGATGAGCAATGACATCTTCCCGCAGGGCGCTCAGGTTTTCATTGATATAAATCAGCGGCTCTACGCCAGTGGTGTCCAATTCTTCCATTTTTTCCACCAGCGCCAAGATGTTTTGCAATTCGTGCAACAATGCCTTTTTTTCTTCAGGCGATAGCTCCAAACGGGCCAATTCTTCAAGTCTCGAAATTAGGTTTTCATCTATCATTGGTGCATTTTTTTAGATGTACAAACGAATTTTATCGGCAAATTTACTTTTCCTGAAAAAAGACAACAGCCCCAGATACAAATGGCATCGGGGGCTGTTGGTACGGACGGCTCAGGCCGGGTATCAAGGGTTGGTTGCTGGTGCTGTCTCGGCAGTATCTTTTGCGGGCAAGGTAGCCGCCATCAGTTGTTTGACATAAGTATCGCGCAGCTCGCTGAAGCGCGGCATTTCTGCGGCGGGCAGCGGCTCCGGATTCGGGAAATTCAGCTTTAAGTGGTTGACCTGTTTGCCATTTTGCCAAAAGCGGAAACATACGTGCGGCCCCGTAGCCAGCCCCGTGGAGCCGACGTAGCCGATGACCTGCCCCTGCCGTACATGCACGCCCGGTCGAATGCCTTTTGCGAATTTTTGCATATGCAAATACTGGGTTTCGTAGGTTTTGTCGTGTTTTATTTTGACAAAATTGCCGTTACCATTGGTATAAGAAGCCGCCGTCACCACGCCGTCGCCTACGGCCATAATCTCCGTGCCATAGGGCGCCGCATAATCTGTACCGTAGTGTGGGCGCACGTGCTTGAGGATGGGGTGGAAACGATTCAGATTATAATACGAAGAAATCCGCGAGTACTTCACCGGTGCTTTCAGGAATGCACTTTTCATGGGGCGCCCTTCCTGGTCGTAGTAGCCTTTGATTTTGCCATCTTCACTTTCGTAATAAATGGCGTAAAATTCCTTGCGGGCATTTTTATAATAAGCGGCATACACCTTGCCAACACCGGCGGGCGTATCTTCTACAAAAAGCTGGTCATAAACCAAGCGAAACTGGTCTTCCTTTTGCAAATGGTGAAAATCCACCGACCACTGGAGCGCGCCCTCCATTTTGTCGGCCAATTCATAGCTCATGCCGGCGTCGGTCATGGCCTGCCAGAGCGAGGAGCGGATTTCGCCTGCGGCTGCCTTTATTTCCGAGCTTACTGGTCGCTTGATGCGGGCTACTTTTAGGTCATCTTTCAATTGAAAAACAACGTATTCGTAGATATTCGGTTCGTAAATGAGATATTCGGCGCGGTCGGTACTGTCCTTCGTCAGGATGGTGTATGCATTGCCGGTGCGCAGCTCATTAACGCTAAAAACGCCTTTTGCATTGGCGACAATTTTTTCGATGGACGGATAATCCACTTTTTGCGCCAGCAACAAATCAGCGAGAAACTGCCCGGAGCGGATATTGCTTTCAAATACCTGGAAGGTATCGAGCGCAAAGCCGTATTTGATGGTCGGAACGGTAACCGGAAAAGCGCCGAGCACAATGTCTTCGCTATCGGTGGGGGCACCTGCTATGGAGGCGCGCAATATTTGGGAGGCATCGGAAGTCCAGTACAGGAAAGCGCCGAAAGTGGCGGCAGCAAGGCCTATGCAACTGGTTTTGAATAATTTGGTACGTGCAATTCGTCCGATTTTCGTCTTGAGTTGGTAAAGCGATTCTGTAAGATCCACTGTTTTTCTGAATTAAAGTGAATAATCAACGCCGGAAACACCAGAGAATCGCAGCAATAGTTACTTACTGGTGTTGCATTATTATTAAAAAAAGCCATGTTCCGACGTTAAGCTACTTCACGTCACGGGATTATTTTGGTGTGTAGCGACTCTCAATAATTGCAAATATAGAATTAGGACTGGAAGTTGCCTAACGATTTTTGTTAAAAATGCGATTTTGTGCAGAATAAGTGCTCGGAGAGGCGCGCAACAGGCGCGTAAAAGGCTTGTTTTTTATGCAATTTTTGTAATTTCCGGCAGGCTACGGGGCAGAATTACCATTAAATTTTCATCTTTGTGTGCCCGGCACGCGCTTCTGATACCCCATTTTTCGTTAGCATGGAATACGATTTTCAAGAGAAGCCGCATGGCTGGCACTGTGCAATGTTATTGTAAAAAAAAACAGACACCACCTACTACCCGCTATCAAAAAATGATGGCGACAAGCAAAAAAACAACCACATGAAAAAGATACTACTGATTTTGCTATGGCTGGCTGGGCTTGCGCTCACCGGTTTCGCCCAAAATGCCTTTTACGATGCCAAACTGCTTTACACGCTGGATGCCAATGAATTAGATACGCTGGATGCGTATAAAGACCTCCTGCTGCTACAAGCCGACAAGGACGACTGGCGCAATCTGCGAAGTTTTATTATAGACCCACTTCGCTATATTTCTGAGGAAAAACCGGGGCTGAATGTGCGCGTCATTCGCAAGTTGCAATTGTTCAAGCAGCAATACCGTATTGTAGCCGACCGAGGCGGCCGCACGCGTTTTGAACGCAAATATTCAACTACTTTTGATTTGACCACTGCGCCTCAGGGCTTGCTCGACGACGTGGCAAGCGGCGTCATTGAAGTGCTCTTTGGCAGCGGTCTCGGCGCGGGCCTCAATACCCGCATCGTGGATGCTACTACTTCGTTGCTGCTCAATCGGGCAGAATCCGAGCTGACGCTGAGCTTCTTTGCCCGCCTCAAGGAAGAGTTTGAAAACCGCCCGTTTTTTATTTATTCTGAAAATAAGACACGCGGCGACGTACAAATTGATACTTTTCGCTTGCGCAATATTTTTCCGGCTACCTATGCCCTCATTTCGGATTACGACCAGGTGATTTCGATCAACATCGGCAAGTCCCTGCAAAATGCTTTTGAAGAAGACCTGCGGATTTTCTTTAGCAATGCCGAGCGGTACATGGTGCCCGCACATTTGAAGCAAAATATCGTTTATCAGACTTATTCCATTGTCCATCAAACCTTTAATAGCTTGAGCCTCGGCGAGCACCCAGCGGTGATACTCACTTCGTTGGCCGAGCAATACTCCATGCCAGAGAGTTACAGCCCACGCACGGCTATTGATACCTTCAGCTGTGCCATTCAACTCTTAGAGAGCACTTCGCAGCACCTGCGCGATATGGCACCGGGGCGGGTGTGGGTGAGCACCAATGATTTCAAGCAACTCAATGTGCGCGAACGGGAGTATTTTCTCAGTTTGTATTATTTAGATAATCGGGCGGTGCTGCGCAAATTGGGTATTAATGGTGCCCGGTTTCAGTTGGGCGAGCGCTCTTCCGATTTTGCACGGCTGCAGCAGTTGATTTTTCAAAACCTCACTTTTTTGGAACAGGTAGAAAACAAGATTGCCGATTTGCGCCTTGTCAATGCAGTACGTACCGACCGGACGCCGGGCGCGCCTGAGCTGCAACGTTATACCATACTGAACAACAGCGAGCAAGACCGGCAGCGCGCTTTCCGCGAATATGCCTTCATGTTTGCAGAGGTCGTTCAACACATCGGTGCCTACGCTTGCTGGGCCAATCGCAACAGTTTTGTTTGTGGCCGCGAGTTTCAGGAGGAGTACCTGCCGGTAGCGCGCGAGTTGTTGCAAGTACCTTTTAATGTAGAAATAAAGGAGTACAGCGCCGCTTTTCTGAAAACCCTCCGGGTGATTGAAACCCTGCACCGCGATAACCCACTGTACCAGACGCCCCAAGGTTTTGTACGATATTTGTCGCTGGCCGCCGATGTCGTCGCCGCCGATGATGCCAACCGGATACGGGCTATTCTCAATGAAGTAACCCTGCCGGTGGGCAGCTACCGCGTGAAACGCTACTCGAGTAGCAGCGTGTATGTGAGCGCATTGGTAGGGGCGGGTTTTGGTGGTGAATGGCTCGACAACCCGTCGGTACGCAACAAGTGGGCTCCACAAATCAGTCCTTTTGCTCCTATTGGTATTGATGTAAACTGGGGTTCGCGCAAGCTCCTGAAAAACACGACTTATACTACCAAAGGTACCTCCAATGGGGTATTTTTTTCCATTATTGACCTCGGCGTCGTCACAAGTTATCGCTTCCAAATGGAAAGCCGCAGCGCGCGCCTGACCTCCACCAATCTGCCGACCATCAAACTCGGGCAGGTGCTCTCGCCGGGCGCTTTTTACACGCACGGTTTTCGCAATTCGCCTATCGTATGGGGGCTGGGGCTACAACTCACGCCGCGTCTGCGCGACATTGTGGACGCCAAAACGACCGTGGTGGATCGGGCCAATGCCTTCCGGTTTTCTACTTTCGTAGCCATTGATTTGCCGCTGTTTAATATTGCAACCCGCAACGATCGCTTGCCGAAATTCGACGGGCAGGCGGCTAAAAAAGAATTGGACAATATGATGTTGCAACGAGACATTGACAACCTGTCGCGCCAGTTGTTCCGAGCATCTTCCACCGAGGAGCGCCGCCGTTTGCAGGAAGACATTAAGCGCAAGGAAAAGGAACTGAAAAAAAGAAAGTAAGCCCTCATGATGGATACGCTTTTTATACTGAAAATTGGTGGTAAAGTGATAGGAGACGAGCATCTGCTCACTTTGGCGCTGCGGAGCTTTGCGGCGCAGCCGGGCTTGAAAATGCTGATTCACGGCGGCGGCAAACGCGCTTCCGAATTGAGTCGGCAATTGGGTATTCCTGTACAAATGGTGCAGGGGCGCCGTATTACAGATGCGGCTACGCTCGAAGTGGCAGTAATGGTCTATGCCGGGCTGGCTAACAAAAACATGGTCGCACGGCTGCAAGCGCTTGGCTGCAATGCTATCGGGCTGAGTGGCGCCGACGCCAACACGGTGCGGGCCCACCAACGACCAGTGGGCGAAGTGGACTATGGCTTCGCCGGCGATGTGGATGCAGTGGCCGCAGATACGCTACAAACTTTGCTAAACGGTGGGTTGACGCCGGTTTTCTGTGCAATCACACACAACGGGCAGGGGCAATTGCTCAATACCAACGCTGATACCATGGCCATGGAGCTGGCTACCGCGCTGGCCGCGCATTACGCCGTGCATTTGCATTTTTGTTTTGAAAAACCAGGCGTACTGTTCAATCCGGACGATGATACATCAGTAATTTCTGTGTTGCAACCTGCTGATTATCAAAATTATAAAAAATCTGGTGCGATTTCTGACGGTATGATTCCTAAGCTGGACAATGCTTTCGCGGCCCTACAACGCGGCGTGCGTACTGTGCGCATCGGCGATGTGCAGGCTATTGCTGGCGAAGGGGGAACTTTACTGCGGGCTGCTGCCGAGTCTTCCCCATCCGGTGGCTTGAAAGATTCGGAAGATTAAAATTTACTTATGCAACTTCCCGCCGACTTTATTACACAAATGCAAACCCGCCTGGGGGATGCGTACGACGCTTTTCTAACCGCGCTATCTGAAACACCTCCGACGAGTATTCGCTGGAATACCCAAAAAACCGACCCGCAGCCCAACGATGCCCTGCCCATTCCATGGTGCCCCACCGGGGTGTACCTGCCCGAACGGCCTGTGTTTACACTCGATCCACTCTTTCACGCGGGTGCGTATTACGTGCAGGAGCCCTCTTCAATGATCGTAGCCGAAGCTGTACGCCAAACGCTCGACCTTAGCCAGCCGTTGCGGGCCCTCGATCTTTGCGCGGCACCGGGCGGCAAAAGTACACTGTTGGCACAGGTATTGCCAGCGGAAAGTTTTTTATTGTGCAATGAAGTGATCCGGACACGCTACCCGGTGCTGCGGGAAAATCTGTTGAAATGGGGCTGCCCAGGCGCGCATGCGGCAAGCCACGACAGCCGTGCGTACACGCGTTTAGAAGGTTTTTTTGATCTGGTATTAGTGGACGCACCCTGCTCGGGCGAGGGTTTGTTTCGCAAAGACAAAAAGGCAATATTAGAATGGTCGCTATCGAATGTACAGCTTTGTGCTGCCCGCCAAAAGCGTATTTTGGCCGATGCGGTCAAAACGGTGCGGCCCGGCGGTGTGCTGCTGTATTGTACCTGTACTTACAACGACGAGGAAAACGAACAAAATGCGCATTGGCTAATACAGGAATTCGGATTGGAGCCCATACCCTTGCGCCTTCCGGTGGAATGGGGCGTAGCGCACCAAGCCCTTGGCTATCAAATGTATCCGCATCGGGTGCGCGGCGAGGGGTTTTACATCGCTTGTTTTCGAAGAGTGGACGGCGCAGCGGTACCATTTGGCAAACCGGGCCCCTGGCCCAAATGGAAACCCTTGTCGGCTACCTGGCAGCAGGAGATGGGGCAGTGGCTCAAAACGCCGGAGCAGTTTGCTTTTTTTCAGTCTGAACAACAGACGGTTTATGCTATTTTACAAACGCAAGTAGAAGATAATCAGCGAGTTGCTGCGCAATTATACCGCTCGAATCTCGGTATTGAAATGGGCGTGATAAAAGGGAAAGATTTTGTACCGTCCCATGCCTTAGCTTTGAGTACGGCCGTTCGCCCAGACGTACCTGCGGTGGATTTGAACAAAGAGGAAGCCCTGCGTTTTTTGAAAAAAGAGCCCGTTTCGTCAACCGTTGCCCCGCGTGGGTGGGCAACGGCACGTTATGAAGGGCACAACCTCGGTTGGCTGAAAGGTGTCGGTAGTCGTATGAACAATTACCTGCCTAAAGAATGGCGCATCCGGATGGAATTGCCAAGTGAAAACTAATGGTCTTTTGGAGTGGGGGTATATGATTTACAACCTACAAAATCGAATTACAGAATGCTAATCTGTTGATTAGCAGAAAAATATACTCAAAAAATATCATTTACCGAAAATACAACTACTCAAGCCGGGCCATATCGCGCACGAGTATTTTGCCGCGATTGAAATAAATCAGGTCTAATTTTTTCAATTCATTCAGTACCAAAGTCACCGTTTGGCGCGAGGTGCAGGTGATATTGGCAATGTCTTGGTGCGTGAGAGAGTGCTTGAGCAGCATTTCAAAGCCTACGCGGCGGCCCTGCTTATCCACCGATTCTTTGATGAACTCAATAATGCGGGTGCGTGCATCTTTGAAAATAAGCGATTCCAATTTGGTTTCTGCTTTGATAAGCCGACTGCCAAATAGCTGCATGACGTGGTTGCTTAATTCAAAATTATTACGCATTAATTCTTGAAAATCAGCTATTTCCAAAGCAAAAAGGTGCACATCTTCGCGGAGTACCTGCGCAAACTCCTGGCGCTCCTGCTCGCCTACCAGCCCCAGTTCGCCAAACATAGCCAATGGATGTATCAATGCCTTGATGACCTCTTTGCCGTCGCCAGAGTGCGTGCCGGTTTTCACCATGCCTTTCACCAAGAAGTAGATAGTGCTGGAGGGTTCGCCGGGCAGATACACAAAGCTGTGTTTTTTCTTCACTCGGTACTCCATTTTTTCTGCCAATTGGTCCTTTGCGGCTTCGGTAAGGGTACTAAAAATTGGAAATTGGTTGAGAAAAGTTGTTTTTGCTTCCGCGTTCATAAGCTTACTGTTTTGGTTGTTACGGATTGTTTTCTTGGTCAAATAATTGGCTTTTCGGCGCCAGAGGCTTTTTCTATTAGGCAATACATTCTAAATGACACCAAGCCTTCTCACTGCCCCTATGCCAGTTGTGTTTTTTTATAATAAATATCGGGGAAACGCTTGAGCAGGATGGATTTGGAGGGGGGGGGCTAATTCGCTGTTTGCTATTCGCTGTTTGCTATTCGCTGTTTGCTATTCGCTGTTTGCTGTTCGCAATGTAAGAGGGTGATAGCTCATGGATGATGGCTGGGTGCTTACTGGATAGCTACAGAATCCAGTACCGGATGGTAGCCAGCGAAGATGCCGCGTCCATTTTTGATGTTATTGTAAATAATGACAGGCTCGGAGAAAGGGCCACCGGGGCTGGTTTGCTGGCGGCTGAGGGAGTTGTGAAAAAGATAATATTCACGAGAAGTGGTGCGTAGTTCTGCCAACATATTGCCGATTATTTCCTTGGCGGGGTCAATGCTGGTCTGGAGCGTGAAAGAATAAGCTACCACAGCGCCGTCAAAGCCGGTATCGTCAAAAAGAACGCCGCCATTAAAATAAGCGATGAGCGAGTTGTTGTCGTTTTCGGAACTAAACGTGACTTTCCGCTGCCGGCTTTCGCGTATGAGCGTATCGCCTGCCTCTATTTCATAATCCCATATTTGCTGGTAGAAATCGAGGTGATAAAAATTGGGCACGCCAACTGGGTCGGCGAAGATGATCGTTACTAAATAACTGAAAATGCGCTGATTAGAACTGCCGGATATTTGCACATCCGAAACGCGCAAACTACGAATAGGCGCTGCGGCCGGTATCTGACTGCTACTGTGTACCGATGGCAAGCCAGGTGCTTCTACCTCAAGTCGGTAGGTGGTTTGTGCAGCCGGGCGAAAAGCCTGAGAAACATAGCGGGGCGTCTGGCCGCTATCACCGGGTTGCAGGCTGAGGGTTTCTACCAAATTATCACCTTGGTACAGGCGGACGGTTGCATTTTCGATATAATCGGGGTCATCGTTGCTCAGTATGGGGCGGCTTTTGCTGACGGTTACGGCGATGGGCTGGCCGGGGGTGAAGTTGCTGACGACGGTAATCTTTGCGGGCAAAGGCTCTATGTGAATGTCCACCGGGCGCTCGCAGGCGGCTAGCGTTATGATGGTTATGATAAGTAAAGTGTATAAATGTCGCTGCATAATTGCTGAATTCCGGGTGCTAAAATTTGATAGAATAATTCACCGATGGCAAAAACGGCAACAGCCAGACCTGCACAAATTCCTTTTGCTCTTTCAATTCGCCCTCATCTGCTACAAATTTGGTGCGCAAATCATAAAACAAAGGGTTTTTCCGATCATAGAGGTTATAACATCCAACATCCAGCCCGTGCCAGAAGTTTTTCGATTTGAAGGTAAAGCCTATATTTAGATCTAACCGATGGTAAAACGGCATCCGAAACTGATTTTTTGAGCCAAAATCGAGTACCGGCACTTGCGTCCCGTCAGGAGTTTCAAAAAAATACTCCGCTATCGGCAAGCTATACGCGAAGCCCGACGAAATAACCCAGTTGGCGCTCACGCGCATCCAGCGATTGAAAACGTGCTGCCCTACGAGTTTCAGATCGTGGCGCCGATCAAATTTGAACGGATAACGCTGCCCCAGATTGACCAAATCGAAGCGCCGGTCAGCCCACGAAAGGGTATAAGCCAGCCAGCCGGTGGTGGCACCTTTCGTTTTGCGTAGCAATAGCTCCACGCCGTAGGCGCGGCCCTCGCCAGTGGTCACGTTTTGCTCCCAGTCATTGAGAAAAAAAGCACCTTCTGTATAGCTCAGCAACTGGTTCATTTCCTTGTAATACGCTTCTGCGCTCAGCTCAAATCGAGGCAGGCGATAATCGCTGCCCAATGATACCTGCCGGGCGCGCTGCGGGGGTACATTGGCTGTGGCCGGCACCCACAGATCGGTTGGCAATCCAATATTGGAATTCGACAGTAGGTGTACAAATTGTGCCATCTCGCCATAGGAAGCTTTCAAACCGAGGCGCGGCGCGGCCTGCCAGTAGGTAGAAAGGCGCGGCTGCCAAGAGTTGTAGGTTTTGTTTTGCACACTCAATCGGGCAGCGTGCAGCCCGGCTTGGATCGAAATTTTATTGTTAATAACAATATTGTCTTCTACATACAAGAAGGATTCGAGCGAAGTGATGGGGTCGTTGCCCTGGGTTTCTGGGGTGTTGAGGTGTTCGGTGCGCTCATTGTAAGTCAGTGCTCCAGGCCGGAAGCGGTGCCGCGTGATGCCCCCTCCAAAGCGGATGGTATGTGTGGGCGAGAGCAGCCAGTCGAAATCGGTTTTGCCGCCTAAGTCTTCTATGCCCGACTGGTATTGCCCAAAATTGAAGGAACGGAGCAAGGTAGCGTCTCGGCGTTGCAAGACCAATGAATCTACGGTGCCGTAGGAAATATCGGCAGCAAAGCGGCTGTAGGTCATGGTCGTATTAGCGAAAAGTTTGTTGCCAAATACATGATTCCAGCGCGCGGCCGACACCGTATTGCCCCAGCGCAGGGCCTCCCGGTACCAGCTATCCCAGCGGATGCGAGCGGTATCTTCGAGGGAGGGGCTATATACATTGAACATAGTGGAGCGCAGCCCTTCGTTGGTAAAATGATCGCTGCCCTGATAAAAGCTCAGATATACCTTGTCGCGGGGAGACAGATCGTAGTTGAGTTTGGCATTGACATCATAAAAATTATACAGGGTTTCGCCCGTGACCCCCTCTTCGGCTTTCCATCTTCTAGAGAGAGGCGCCGTGTACCAGTTGACAAAAGAGCGCCGTGCCGATAGAAAAAACGAACCTTTACCTTTGGTAATAGGGCCCTCCAGCAAAACGCGCCCAGTGAGCAGCCCCACTTCTGCCTGACCACTCAGCCGGTTTCTGTTGCCATCTTTGGTATGAATATCGAGCACAGAAGACAAGCGCCCGCCGTAGCGCGCCGGAAAACCGCCCTTTACCAATTGTGCACTTCGGATGGCATCGGTATTGAAAATAGAAAAAAGCCCGGCCGCGTGTAGCGCATTATACACCGGTACCCCATCTACGAGGATGAGGTTGTGCTCAGTGTTGCCGCCGCGTACATGGATGCCGCCGATGCCGTCGGTGCCAGTCTGGATGCCGGGCAGCAGGTGCGTAGTGCGAATCAGGTCGGACTCGCCGCCCAGCGCAGGCAGATACGCCATATCATCGCCGGTAAGATAGACCTCGCTAATGCCGCTGCGCAGCCCCGACAGGATGGAATCGCGGGCAATTACTTCAATTTCCGGGAGCAGCAGGGAGGCATTGAGTTCTATAACGAGGTGAATATCTTTTGCCGGTTGAAAGGTATATTCTTGCGGGATATAACCGAGGTAATAAAAGCTGAGATGGATTTTACCTTCCGGCAGGGTGATGCTAAAAAAGCCGTATTCATTGGTCTCCACGCCTTTTCCGAGGCTTCGTTCGAATACGCTGGCAGCTACCAACCGTTCGCCAGTGGCAGCATCTTGTACAAAGCCGCTGATGGTGAATTTGCGTTCGCTCTTGGGGCGCGGGGCTTGATACAAGACAATTTGGGGGCCTACTTGGCGGTAGCTCAGGCCCGTATTTTGCAAAAGGGCATCGAGGACAGTGCGCAGGGGCTGGTTCCTAAAATGGACGCTTACTGGCTGCCGGGGGAGCAGGTCATTGCTGAAAGAGAGGGGCACGTTTTCCTGCTCCATCAGGGTGAGCAGGGCTTTTTCTACCGAAACGTTTTGCACCCGAAGGCTTACAAGCTGATCCAATGCATTCTGGGCTTCCAGTGCACTTCCGGACAGTATTCCGATCAGGATTATGATTAGCCATTTGCCCTCTTTCATGGTACGACAACGTTGTAAAGAAAAACGCACAAGCCAGCATCAAATTTACATTTATTTACGCAGTAATGAAAGGGGCAGGATGTGCTGTTCGCAAATTTTATACCCGCAGATGGTCTTAATTACATCCATTACCATAAAAAACGAAGTGCGTTGGCTTGATTTGTTTTATATCCAAACCCAAAGAAAGAGCAATAGCATTTACGATATCCTCGAGGCTGGTCTGCTCGAAATTGCTGGTGTACGCACAGCGCCCGATAGCTGGATTGTCCGGTTCGAGTTTTACTTTGAAATGGCGCTCTAACGTTGAAAATACTTCGGAAAGCGGTGTGCCCGCAAATTGCAAGCGGCGCGTGTGCCATGCTTGCGCGTTGAGTTGCTGGGCTTCCTTGCGATATAAGGTACGAGCGGATGCATCAAAAATGCCTTTTTCTTTTGCCGTTAGTACGAGTTGAGTTGCTGTTTCGCCTGTTACAGAGAAAGCGACCTTGCCTTCGCTTACTTCCACTTCTGTAAAGGTTTCCTGCTCGTAGGCGCGCACATTGAAAGCCGTACCCAACACTGCTATCTGCGTGTGTTTCGTGGTGATGATGAAAGGCCGCGCCGGGTCGCTTTGCACACTGAAATATGCTTCGCCGCTTAGCGCTACTGCACGTTCCGGTGCGGTACGCATGGTTCGGGTATAACGTATCTGGCTGTTTTCATTGAGTATCACGGTAGAGCCATCGGGCAGGGTGAGTGTTTGTTGTTCGCCGCTACCAGTTTTAGCTACCAATGTAGCCGATTGCGTGAAGAGACCTCCCCACACGCCACCGACGATGGTAATCAGCAATACCGCCGCAGCCGCGCTTAGCCATCTGCGCCGACGAATGACCCTGAGGCCTGCGCTTTTCGCTTGCTTAGTAGCCTGCATACGCGCTTGCAATTTATTCCACCCGGCGTCCACATCTGGGTGGTAATTGCTTTTGTACTGCGCTGTTAATTGCTCGATTTTTTCGACTTCTTTTCCCATTGTTGTTCCTTGTTCGTGTAGCAGCCATAGCTATTTCACTAACCGCTTTTGAAAATGGAAAGCGGATGGTAGTTTTAGCCTCTTTTTTATTCGGTGTTGGCTGCTTTTTGTTGTTTGGTAATGTCACAACTTGCGTAATGCTATAATCAAGACACTTGAGCGGCCCGATGCCCCCACATCAGTACAGCCAAAACGACAGCAAAATAAGTAAGCCGTCCGACAAATAGGGCTTCAAGGCGATTCGCAAATGCTTGAGTGCTTTGGATACTTGATTTTCAACGGTTTTCACCGAAATTTGCAGATTATTAGCAATTTCCTGATACGACAACTCATCCTGCCGGCTGAGGATGAATACCACACGGCATTTTTCTGGCAAAGCGTCAATGGCTTCGTCAATAAGGCGTTGCAGGTCGCCTGCTTCGAGGTGCTGGGGCGCGCCTGGCGTTTCGTCTTCCAGCATAGGCAGTACTGGCTCGTCGTCCCATTTGATTTTGCGATCGCGCAGGTAGTTGAGCGTACGATTGACCGCCGCCCGCCGCAGATACCCCCGTAGTGACGTTTTGATAGTCAATTGCTCTTTGCGCCGCCATACCTCAAAAAAAACCTCCTGGGCAATATCCTCGGCTACTTGCTCGTCGTTGAGCACTTGATAGATAGTTTTACAAACATAGGCATAGTATTGCCGAAAGAGCAGTTCCACAGCCTTGTCTGCATCGCTACGCAATAAAGTCAGCAGTTCTTCGTCAGTAAAATTCGTCTGCAACGGTATGGATTCATTTTTGAAATCAACATTCCAAAAATAGCAATTAATCCGAATATGGAACGAAAGTAAATTTGAACAGTGGCGGCCGCTGGTATAAAACGGTCAAAATCAGACCACCGAAGTCGTTTTCCGGCGCAGCGAGCGCTCGGCCCAGGCGCGCTGCGGGAAGCGCTGGTGCCCGTAATGTGCTAATACCGCCAGCAGTACTCCGACAATAGCACCTGCATAGACGTCCTTGAAAAAATGTTGCACCAAATAAATGCGCGATACGCCTACTAGTAGCGCTGTTGCAAATAGCAAAAGTGCAACGACCCGTTTTTGTGGCAATACCAATGCGATGAAAGTATATAGTGCAAAAGCCGCCATAGTGTGGCCGGAGGGAAAACTCGTATAACCGCCATAGACGCGCACGCCTTCGATGAGCTGCAATTGGTCGCTCATTTGCATATCCTGAAAATAACGCCACGGGCGCGGCTGCGCAAAGATCGCCTTAGCGGTAAAGGCTGTTAGCATCACCATTAGCCCGAGCAGCGGCATCCACAATGCTGTACGATAGCGTACAAACAAGAAAATCAGCGCCGTGAGCAAGAACAAGCCACCTTCGCCCATGCGAGTGAAATACTTGAAAAAAACATCGGCGGCAGCAGTGCGGCGGGCATTGAAATAGAAAATAGCATCGCCGGTTTGTATTTGCGAAAGCAGGATGGCTCCGGCTATTAAAAAAAGCGCAAAACACCCGAAAAACCAAGCGTTTTCTTGAACGAATCGTTTGCCGTAAGGTGCTGCATTCATGCCTGGGCGCGTTTTTTAGCCAGCCACGTCAGTGCGCGGGTGACGGTTTCCGAAATTTGTAAGCTGGAATCATTCATGGCCTTGCGCGTCAGCACCAAGCCTATGGGCAGCATCACGGCGGCAGGCACCCAAGCGGCTATTAATGGCGGCAAGACAAAGGCATCGGCAATTTTGCGGCAGAAAATAGTGAGAATCACAAACAGCATAAAGAAAATAACCGAAATCAGAATCGGGTAGCCAAACCCGCCCTTGCGCACGATAGCGCCCATCGGTGCACCAACGAAGACAAAAATGATGCAAACCGCGGCAATGCTATATTTGGTCCACATTTCGTAGCTGTATTTCACTTGGGTTTCGCGCATGGTGCGCATGGCCCGCTCTGCCGATTCGGCTTGATTTTGTACGCTCAGAATGAAGGTCTTGCTCCGGTCGTACATTTTATTGCGCTCCACCGGCTCGAAAGTTTGGGCGAAATGCTCGTATTCGTTGAGGTCTTTATTGATGATTTGTGCACTTATCACCGTAGGCAGTCTTCGGGCATTAGTGGCAGGGCGTTGTAGTTGTTGTTGCTTTTTGCGAAAGCTACCCGGCGGCGCCTGATTCACGTGTTGCCCGCTGATGAAAGAACTATCCTCAAACAAACTGTCAATTTGCACCGGCAAAATGGTGTCTGGCAGGCTTAGCGCAACGTCTATAGTGGCAATACTGTCGGTGACGATGGGGCCATCTTCCACCGGCTCTTCGGTGTACAAGGTGCTGTCGGTTTCCAAAAAGGCGTAGTAGCTTTTCAGTTGAGATGAAAAAGTCATGCGCCGGTCGTACATCCGAACGTCAATAGAATCAATGGCGCTGCGCAATTCCGGGATGCTCATCATGGTGCGGTTGCTCTTGAACAGCTCTTCATTGGTGCGGCTCAGGTCGAATTCTCCGAGGTCAAAAACCTTCGTCCATTGGTCGAATGAAGTGCGTACAAAAGGATATTTACCACCGCTACGGCCGGGGCTGGCCGGGCTGACTTCGATGTACTGGTAGCCATTTTTTAGGTTCATGACAAAATATTTGCCATCGGTACTGGAAAACATCTCGCCTTCGCGGGCGCTGATTTGGCTGTACTGACCTTTGGAACGCTCGCTGTGGTCATAAATGAGCACATCTCGGATGGTTTTTCCGTCGCGCTCTTTTTTGCCAATATGAATGCTGAAGCCCTGAAAATCGTCATTGAAAATGCCTTCATCCAAGCGTAGCGCTGGCTTTTGCTGCTGCACATCGTACATCCGCGAGCCAAATTTGAGGTTGGCCACTGGTATCAGCGTAGCCGAACAATAGTAAGACAAAAGCGCCGCCGCTATTCCGAAAACAATCAGCGGGCGCATCACGCGCAGCAGGGGTGTCCCCGATGATTTGATACTCGCCAGCTCGTAATGCTCGGCCATACCGCCCAGCACCATCACCGAGGAGATGAGAATAGCAAGGGGCATTGCCATCGGAATAAGGCTCACGCATTTGTAAGCCAGCAATTCCATAACAAAGAAAAACCCTAAGCCTTTGCCGGCAATGTCGTCAATGTAAAACCAGAGCGTTTGCATCAAAAAGAAAAACACGGCGATGCCAAACGTCACGATGAAAGGCCCGACGAAACTTTTGATTACCAATCGGTCAATGATTTTTACCATGCTGCGCAATTTGCAATGCCGAAGTTACTATATTAATGGCGTATCGCAAGGGGGAATAGATACTTTTCAATTGGGAAAAACGCTCGTTGGCACATCTTGTTTCATTGGAGCGGGTGTTTTTTATAACAATTTAGTTACCAATAGGCTCTTTCAAACACAAGGTATGGATGGTAAGTAGTGCTATGTGTGCAAGGTAAATGCGTCGCGGTCGTTGAGGAAAGCGAAGCGCTGCCGGAATTCCTGCAGGTTTTGCATAGAAAGGGTAATGGTAAAAACATCCTCAACGTGGCTGACCGAATACAGCGCTTGTCCGGCATAATCGAGTAGGGTAGAGTCGCCGGAGTAATAAATATCGTTGCCATCTTTGCCAACGCGATTGACCCCGATGACGTAGGCGAGGTTTTCAATGGCCCGAGCAGTAAGCAAAGATGTCCAAGCATGGCGGCGGCGCTCCGGAAAATTGGCCACGTACAGCAGCAAGTCGTAGTTCTGCACATTGCGGCTCCACACCGGGAAGCGCAGGTCGTAGCAAATAAGCGGCATGATTTTCCAGCCCATCCATTCTACAATAAGCGGCGTTGTGCCGGGGCTGTAATGGTGGTGTTCTTGTGCATAGGTAAAGAGGTGGCGCTTGTCGTACAGGGCGTAGGTGCCGTCGGGCTGCATCCATACTAAGCGATTGAAAAAACGTCCCTTGTCTTCGGCAATAAAACTTCCTGTCACCACGGCTCCGAGGGCGGCTGCCTGCTCCGCGAGCCATTGTACGGTAGGGCCCTGCATGGTTTCTGCCAGCGCAGGCGCATTCATACTAAAACCGGTGGTAAACATTTCGGGCAGCACTACGAGGTCGGTTTGCCCAGCTAATGGCACCAGCTTCTGACCAAAGGTTTGGAGGTTGGCTGGTTTCTTTTCCCAATGAATTTGGGATTGTATCAATGTGACGCGCAGATTTTTCATGCCCATGCAAAAAGAGGCATAAGAACACTCCTACGCCTCTCCCTATGATATAGATTATGCCGTAAAAAATTACTTCTTCTTGCCTCCGGCAGCAGCAGCGGCTGCCGCTTGCTGGGCGCTACGCAGTGCACGCGGAATTTCTATAGTGGCAATGGGCGTACCCGGTGCGCTAAGTATTTCGATACCTTCGCCAGGTTTCATATCACGGATACGAATAGACTGCCCCAGTTCTAAAGTTGAAATATCTGCCGTTAGTTCATCCACGAGGTTCTCTGGCGTGGTTTTGATTTTTACCGTGCGCAAGTTTTGCTGTAGCTTGCCGCCTAATTTTACCCCCGGCGAAGAGCCGCGAAAGCGGATAGGAATTTCTACCTTGACCGGGTGCTTGTCTTGCAATATCAGAAAATCCAAATGGCGTATTTCGTCGTTGACCGGATGGAACTGCTTGTCTTTCAGAATACACTTGAACGTTTTTCCGTCCACTTCCACTTCTGCCAGCTTGAAATCGGGCGTATAAATAAGGTGGCGTACTTCGCTTGGCGAAGTCATAAAATGTACCACTTCTTTTCCGCCATACATCACGCACGGGATCATACCCTGTTTTCTGGCGGCGTTGGCTCCTCTTTTACCCAGGTCAGTTCTCGGCTGACCCTTAATGGCTATTACCTGCATAGCTGTATTGCTTATTTACTTCTCACTAAATTTTAAAAAGGCACGCAAAGATAGCAATTCTCTTTAGAAAAGTTATTCTTTTTCTAAAAAAATATACACTTGCCCCTTTAGGAAGGGTAGTGTGCGGTTCGCATCCACTCATTTTTATCCTTCTACAAACAGCTCGGAAATAGAGCGATGCTCGTGCGTGTTGCGAATAGCTTGCGAAAAAAGCGATGCCGTAGAAAGCACCTTGATTTTGGATGAAGGGCGGCGCAGCGGAATGGTATCGCAAACCAATAATTCGGACAATTGCGATTGCTCAATGTTTTCGTAAGCCTTGCCCGACAGCACCGGGTGGGTGCACAGGGCGCGCACACTACGGGCACCTTTTTTGATGATAATATCAGCGGCGCGGCAGAGCGTGCCGGCGGTGTCCACGAGGTCATCTACGAGAATGACATCGGCACCATCTACACTACCAATGACGGTCATGCCTGCCACTTCATTGGCGCGCTCGCGGTATTTATCGCAGATGACTAGATCGCGGCGGAAGTGCTTACCATAGGCCCGGGCCCGTTTCACACCGCCCATATCTGGTGAGGCGAAAATTACGTTTGACAAGTCCTGCTCTTGCAAGTATGGGATATATATGGCGTCACTCTTGAGGTGATCCACTGGAATATCAAAAAAGCCCTGAATTTGGTCGGCGTGCAAGTCCATTGTCATCACACGGTCGGCGCCGGCGGCTTGCAGCAGGTTGGCAATGAGCTTGGCGGAAATAGGCACGCGGGGTTTGTCCTTACGATCTTGCCGGGCGTAGCCAAAATAAGGAATCACCGCTGTGATGTAACCAGCCGAAGCCCGCTTGGCGGCGTCAATCATGAGTAGGAGTTCCATCAGATTTTCGGTAGGCGGAATGGTAGATTGGATGAAAAATACAAACGCGCCCCGCACCGATTCGTCAATGATGGGCTGCATTTCACCGTCGCTGAAGCGGTGGATGATAATTTTGCCCAAAGGCTGCCCATACTCCCGTGCGATTTCATCGGCTAAGTAGCGGGATTGTACACCCGAAAATATTTTGACTTCCAGCATAGGGCTGGTATTATATAATTCTATCCGCTGTTTTGTGTTGCTCATAGTGTTATTTAAATTTTACCGCAAAGTTAAGAATATTTAAAACCACACGAGCAGACTTTAGTGATTTTGATTTTCAGAATCAATCCAATCATAGCGAACAGCAAGCCGCAATAGCGAATTGCAAAAAGCGCCTAACAAAAAAGAACCAGTTTACAGCAAATCTCCGTAGCTTTGTATCCCGTAATGAAAAGTCGGCTATCTTCGGCGCTGCGCAAGTTATTTACATAAAACGGAAGCAGTCGTTACACGATTATCGTTTGCAAAACCAACACCATGACTAAGTATATTTTCGTTACGGGAGGCGTCACCTCGTCTTTAGGCAAAGGTATTATTTCGGCTTCTTTAGCTAAATTATTACAAGCCAGAGGTTTCTCGGTTACTATCCAAAAATTCGATCCCTATATCAATGTGGACCCCGGTACGCTCAACCCCTACGAGCACGGCGAGTGCTTCGTCACGGACGATGGCGCCGAAACCGACTTAGACCTGGGGCATTATGAGCGCTTTTTGAACGCAACGACTTCGCAAGCCAATAACGTAACTACCGGTAGGATTTACCAAACCGTTATCAACAAGGAGCGCGCAGGCGATTACCTCGGCAAAACTGTACAAGTAGTACCTCACATTACCGATGAAATCAAGCATCGAGTGCAGGTGTTGGGCAATGCCAATCGTTATGATATTGTCATCACAGAGCTGGGCGGCACCGTCGGCGATATCGAATCCTTGCCTTACTTAGAGTCGCTGCGGCAGTTGCGCTGGGAGCTGGGCGCTGACAATTGCCTCGTTATTCATCTCACACTCATTCCTTATTTAAGGGCTGCTCAAGAATTGAAAACCAAGCCGACGCAGCATTCCGTCAAGGAATTGCTCACCACCGGTATCCAACCGGATGTGTTGGTGTGCCGTACTGAGCATCCGCTCACAATGGACATTCGGCGCAAGCTGGCATTGTTTTGCAATGTAGATGTCACCTCGGTCATCGAAGCCATTGATGCTGAAAGTATTTATGATGTGCCTTTGCTGATGCTACGCGAAAAATTAGACCAAGTGGTGATTACTAAACTGCGCCTGAAAGACCGCCGAGAGCCGAATCTGGAAGCCTGGAAAACTTTTCTCGGCAAGCTGAAAAACCCTACCCGCGAGGTGCGTATCGGGCTGGTGGGCAAGTACAATGAATTGCAAGATGCCTATAAATCTATTCACGAATCTTTTGTGCACGCCGGAGCCATGAACGAATGCCGGGTGAAAATAGAGCCTATCCATTCCGAACAACTGGAAGACAACAGCGACGCCAGCGTGGCCCGTCGCCTCGAAGACCTCAATGGTATATTGGTAGCGCCCGGCTTTGGCGAGCGCGGTATTGCTGGCAAAATCAACGCTATTCGGTATGTACGCGAGCAAGGGGTACCGTTTTTTGGCATTTGCCTCGGTATGCAATGCGCCGTGGTGGAATATGCTCGGCACGTGCTGAAACTGAAAAATGCTTCCTCCTCCGAAGTGCATCCGCGCACGCCACATCCGGTCATTGACATGATGCCCGATCAGAAAAAAATCACCGACAAGGGGGGCACCATGCGCCTTGGAGCTTATGCTTGCAAACTGAGTAAAGGCTCGCGGGTGCACGAGGCCTATGGCGTAGATACCATCAGCGAGCGGCATCGCCATCGGTACGAATTTAACAATGAGTATAAAGAGCGTTTTGCCAAAGCAGGTATGATTGCCACGGGTATCAATCCAGAATCGGGGCTGGTGGAAATCGTGGAAATCCCAGAGCATCGGTGGTTTGTTGGCGTGCAGTTTCATCCGGAATTAAAAAGCACGGTTGAAAATCCGCATCCGCTGTTTGTCGCGTTTGTCAAGGCTTGCATGGAGCAAAAATACGGCAGTTGATGCCCAAAACCGGCGTGGGAAAACTAAAAAAGCTTCTGCCGATTTTATGTATTGGCAGAAGCTTTAATTATTATCAAGTGATTCGGCTGGGATTCGAACCCAGGACCCATACATTAAAAGTGTATTGCTCTACCAGCTGAGCTACCGAATCGGGTTGCTTTTTCAAAAAGCGTTGCAAAAATACGAGGCTTTTTTTAAAAATCAAGAATCCGGATTGTTTTTTTCCAAAATTCTACCCGTTCTAACGGCCGAACCCTACAAAAAGTTTCGCGCTATGCGAAAAAATGCGGAGTTTTGTGCAAACGTATTTTATGAAAAACCTTGTACCACAAATTATTGTTGCCATTGTCAGTTCCTGCTGTACCTTTGTGCTTTGCCTGTATTTTTTTCAGCGGCATCCGGTGCATTCGGAGCAGGTCACTACCCAATTGGTGAGCCAGCCAGCACCGCTCAATGCCAGCCCAAGAAACTGGTCTGCCTCCACGCTGCCCGATTTTACGAAAGTAGCCCGGCAAGTGACGGGAGCCGTAGCGAGTATTTCTGCCTTCAATGTCACTGGCTATCGGGTGGCTTCGGGTTCTGGTGTAGTCATTACTACCGATGGATATATCGTCACAAATTATCATGTGGTACAGGAAGGACAGCGCTTTGAAGTAGCCTTGCCCGACAAACGCAGCCTGCCAGCACGAGTGGTAGGCGTGGATGAAAGTACCGACCTGGCGCTGCTGCGCGTGGCGGCCGAAGGTCTTCCTGCTCTTGCGCTTGGAGATTCTGACCAATTGGAGGTGGGGGAATGGGTGCTGGCAGTGGGTAGTCCTTTTGACTTGTACTCCACCGTAACTGCGGGCATCGTGAGCGCTAAGGCACGCAATATCAATATTTTGCAAGGTATTTATGCCATTGAATCTTTTATTCAAACCGATGCGGTTGTCAACCCTGGCAACAGCGGCGGCGCTTTAGTCAATACGCAGGGCGAATTAGTGGGCATCAATACGGCTATTATTAGCGAAAGCGGCGGTTATGAAGGCTATTCCTTTGCCATTCCAGTCAATTTAGTCAAAAAAGTTATGGCTGATATGCGTCAGTACGGCGAGGTGAAGCGCGCGGTGCTGGGCGTCAATATTTCCGATGTAAATGCGCGAATCGCAGCCGATTTGTCTCTGCCGGGCATCGAGGGGGTGTACGTGACCCACGTCAATGAGGGCAGCAGCGCTTACGAAGCGGGCTTGCGTATGGGCGATGTGATTATCAGCGTGAATGGCACACGAGTTAGTTCTGTTCCGGAATTGCAGGAGCGTGTCGCACTTTATCGCCCAGGCGATCGCGTTAGCCTTGAGTATTACCGAGAAGGACGCAAACATCGCAGCGACAACGTAGTGTTGAAAAGCATGGGCAGTGCAGCGGCCTATGGTCAGCGCTGAGGTACCGTTGATTTGAAAAGGGTGCTACCGCCGGTGGGGGCGTGCAAGGTATATGCACAGCCTGCGGGTGCGAAAAAAACATCACCGCGCGCGTACGTCTGCCCGACATTCGTTTGCACTTCTCCTTCCAATACCATGAGCGTATGCGGCGCTTCGGCTTCCGTACAATGATGCTTCTGATTGGACGCAAGTTTTATTTTTCGCAATTCAAAATCGGGCGCAGGGCTGCGATAAACCCATTCGGTATCCGATAGCGCCTCGCCTGCCAGAATCTGTGGCGTCACGGGTTCAAAAATTAGACTTTTAAGCAATTCTGGTACATCTATATGCTTGTTAGTCAGCCCGCCGCGAAATACATTATCCGAATTAGCCATCAATTCTACATTCACCCCTTCGAGGTAGGCATGTGGAATACCCGCTCCTTGAAAAATCCCTTGTCCGGGTTGTAGGTGCAGCAAATTGAAAAAATAAATCGAAAAAATGCCCCGGTCGTAATGCCCCTCGCGCGGCGGATGGTCTTCGAAGGCTTGTTTGACCCAGTAATCGGGCGACGCCTTGAGGGCTTGCGTGGGTGCTAAACGTTGCTGTAAAGGAGCCAGCATAGCGTTAATGTCGGTTTGTGGCATCTCCATTATATAACGATATAGCTCAAATGTATTATTTTGATTAGCAATGGCTTGCAATGGCTGAAATTCCGACACTTCGGCAATTGCTTTTTGAATATCGGGCAGGGTTTTAAAACCGTGCAACAGCCAGAAATCAGTCAGGGCAACCATAATTTCCGGTTTGTGATTATCGTCCCGGTAGGTGCGGTGCGGTGCATCGAGAGGAATGCCTTGCTCGTTTTCGCGGCGAAAGCCTGCTTTGGCCTGCGCTTTGGAGGGATGGGCTTGGATAGATAACATTTTGTGCACGTCTAATATCTTAAACAGATAAGGCAAGCGATTTTGAAAAGCTGCGGCCACTGATGCGCCAAGTATCTCCGTTGGGCTTTGGGCAATGAACTGGTCGAGCGGCTGCTGTGCGCCGTTGGTCTGAACAAGGGCCGGAGCCAGCGAATGTGCGCCCATCCAAAGCTCGGCAAAAGGCTGATGCGCAGGGTTGTCTTTCCGGATTAAGCGGGGGATGTAATCGAAGCCGCCCCAGTCGTAGTGCTGAACGGCACCTTGCAGGCGAATGAGATGCTTATGTTGGCTCATGTATGAAATATTTCATTTAAATTTTATGTAAAATGTAAATTGGACACTTAACCAATGGCTATTATT
Source organism: uncultured Saprospiraceae bacterium (assembly GCA_937872385.1). Lineage (GTDB taxonomy): Bacteria > Bacteroidota > Bacteroidia > Chitinophagales > Saprospiraceae > JADJNW01. Next base: position 3,425 of record CALMSO010000090.1, on the reverse strand, counting down.
ATTGTTGACAAAAGTGAACCTATTTTAAAAGGAGACAACTTTTCCAATTAGCCATCACCTATCACCTACTTATATTGCGAAAAGCGAACAGCCAGTAGCGAACAGCCTTTTTAAAATTCTATAACAAACGACAATTTCTGCGGTTGTGTGGCATCTTCCACTTGTGAGTTGAAATACTTGATAATCAGGCAAAAAGACCGATAATTATTTGCATGAATATTGCAAATGGATGGTATGCCGGACGCAAGAAAAGTGACTTTTTATTTTTTGTTCGTCCAAAAAAGCAAAACAAAACTACTCTTCAAGGCGCGATCAACATTTTGCTAACCAGTTATTGAAAACGGGTTTTCCTTGCCCACCAGCTTTGATGCAGGCAGGGAGCCAAAACAAATTTGCCATGACAGTTTTTGAATCAATCGCTGATTTTGAAGCGTATATGCCAACTGGCGGCCATCGGGGCGATTTCTTTTTTGTACGCAATAACAACCTGTTGACCAAAGTCATGTTGTACGAAATACAATGGGTAAGCGCCGACGGTAATTATTGTGTAATTCAGACAGATAGCAAAAAATTTGCCGTGAAGGTATCTTTGAAAAAACTGTCTGAGCGCCTGCCAGCAATGGATTTTATCCAGATACACAAAAGCCACATCGCTCGCCTCGAAGGCATCGAATCCGTTGATATTAAGGAACATATCGTGACCATCAGCGGGCAAAGCCTACCGCTGGGCCGCACCTACAAAGATGCACTGCTGGCCCGGCTTGAGGTGCTTTGAATAAATCTTGGACACTAATTTTTTGGATTGAAAGCTTAACTTTGAAAAGTTTTTTGCTCAAACGTTTGCATTTTTGATGTAAACAAGTTTAAATTTACAGTTGAAAAGCTAAATAGTACGTTCATCACCTTTATTTAGCTGTTCGTCACCTTTTTCAGACGCGATAACCATCAGCGCAATATATTTGCACCCGTAGAGAAATTTTTAAGTTTTTAAGTAAGGGGGAACGGTTGTCAGGATAAAATCAGTTAAAACTGATGAACACCTGGCAACTCTTTTTTTTTACAGCACTTTTCTCTACCTTTGCTCACCTTTTTACCTTTATTATTATCAGATTGGCACGCATATTAGCAATTGATTACGGAACGAAACGCACCGGCTTGGCGGTGACTGACCCGCTGCAGCTTATCGCCACTGGATTGGACACCGTGCCCACCGCCGATTTGCTGGTGTATTTGCAAAAATACCTCGCCGAGGAAACCGTAGAAAAAATTGTGGTGGGCGAGCCATTCTACCCCGATGGCAAGCCTGCGCAAATGATGCCGAAGGTAATCGAATTGCAAGAACAATTGCGCAAACTTTTTCCCGAAGTAGCGGTTGTTGGTCAGGATGAGCGTTTTACATCGGAAGATGCCAAAAAAATCATTCTGCAAAGTGGAGCCAAAAAAAAACAACGCCGCGACAAAGCCTTAGTGGACAAAATAAGCGCCGTGCTGATTTTGCAGGATTATCTAGGGCATCGGTAATGAATAATATTTTTATTTATAAATTTTTGACTACCAAATGATTTTGCCAATTTATGCTTATGGACAACCTGTATTAAAACAGGTGGCGAAAGACATCGCGCCGGACTATCCGGGGCTATCGGAGCTGATTGCCAATATGTGGGACACCATGTATAATGCCAGTGGCGTGGGACTGGCTGCGCCGCAGGTGGGGCTGTCGGTACGCTTATTTGTGATTGACACCATCCAAATCATGGACGAAGGCAAGGAAGCAGAAGGGCTGAAGCGGGTGTTTATCAATGCGCAAAAAGTGAGTGAGAGCGGCAACCCCTGGGCCTACGAAGAAGGCTGCTTGAGCATACCGGAAGTACGCGGCGACGTGGACCGCCCGCCTACGCTGCATCTGCGCTGGTTAGACGAGCATTTTCAGCCACAGGAAGCGGTGTTTACGGGTATTAATGCGCGCGTTATACAGCATGAATACGACCATATTGACGGCGTGTTGTTTGTGGAGCATCTCAAGCCAGTGAAAAAACGCCTCGTGCGCCGCAAGTTAGAAGATGTGCGCAAAGGGAAAGCCAAAGCGGATTATAAGTTAAAATTTATAGGTAAATAATGGAATATTGTTATTTTGGTTAATTGGGATATTGCTTGAAAAGGTTAATAGGATGAATAGGGGAATAGGCGTGGTGCCTTGTACTGAAATCTGGTATTTACTACAATTTACGATTTACGAAGTCCGATTTATAAATTTGTAAAATTTCGAAAGACAAGTTTTTAAAAATAAATAAACACATTATGTTCTAATTGGAAAGGGTATAAAATGTAAAAAGCGAGCTGCAAAAAAAAACATCACTTTCGCCCGAAATCTGCCGGTATTTCGCCCCAGTTTTCGGTATCCCATTTCAAAATTTTATTAGAATAAGTATTGCTCTGGAGCCATTGTTCGGCGCGTGCTATGACCTGCCACAGTTCAGCGGTTTTGGCATTACGCACCAAGGTCGTTTTGCATTTTTTCTCGCGTACCCACTTCATAGCATTGCGCGAATCGGTGTAAATGGGAGTGTCTTCACCTGTTTTTTTGAATAGGGCCAGCGCATGCACAATTGCCAAAAACTCACCAATATTATTCGTACCCAAAGGGAATTTTTTATGAAAAAGCTGTAAACGCGACTCGGTCTCCACACCTTGATATTCCATAACGCCAGGATTGCCGCTACAAGCTGCATCCACACAAATACTATCCCGAATAACGGACTCCGACAGCCCGCCCGAAGGAGCCTGCCGCGCCTTATTTTTGCGCTGGATGCTGTCTTCATAATTGCCATAAAATGCCGCCTCCGCTTCGGTCTTACTGCCAAAAGCCTTGTATTTGGCGCCCGGATAGCCCTTGATTTGCGCCTGACAGGCCTCCCAACTCGGATAGATACCCGGCTCCACGCCTTGCCATACTACATAAAATTTCTGTTTTTTTGCCATGCTATTTTATACTGTTGTTAATAAAACAAAATAAAACATATAATTATAACGCAAGCGACTCATTATTAATTTTTGAGTTGCTATTTATTAACGATCAAAAACGATATTACTTTCTATGATAACACATTTTACATTATTTACTACGTATTCGCCTACGAATATAATACAAATCCCGAAATTCAGTAGCACAAGAAGAAAAGTCTGGGCATTTGTAAGCAATGGACAAAAGACCTATCTTCGCTTTCAAAAACAGGCTGTAATGATAAATGAAGCCTTAGCTCGACTGCTGTACCGCGAAATCCAAAAAATAGCACAAAACGAGGCATTGCCCTTGACGGGTAGGGTAGAGGTATTGTATCGCTGGTTGCAAACCTTGTTTCTGGAAGCCACACGGCAGGAGCGCCTGCAATTTTCGACGCTGTTTGCGCGCATTGCGTATGTGTCGC
>CALMSO010000089.1 GCA_937872385.1 uncultured Saprospiraceae bacterium | reverse complement strand
TGCGCTGATTGCTTTGGTCAATGTAGCTTTCTGGCTGCGGCGGCGGCTGTATGCAACCGAAACACTTAATTAAACAGTTTTTCAAAATTCCACGCGCCGCACCTCTCCGCCAATGAATTTGCGGTGGTAGCGCTCTTCGGGTTCGCCTTTGTATTCGATGCTACCACCAAGATTGGCGTAAGCATCGAGCACTTCGAGGGCAGTCACCTGCATTTGTCCGCCGGTACCGGAGCGCGCATAGGTATTTTTGGAAATTAAATTAAAAGCTTCGTACAAGCCCCCCGTGGCGGCCTGTGCTTTTTGGCTGTTGACCTGCCCGCGCAATTGTAGCGTGCCGCCCTCGGTAGCTCCCGCTTCGAGTTTGTTGGCATCCACTTCCAGCATGACCTGCGCGCCGCTGCCGGCTCTTACTTCCAAGAAATCGCCTTGCAAAATGTGATCTGCTGTAATCATCGCGCCCGCATTGCCCCGCACGGAGCGCAATTCGGTGTACGTGACGGTGATGCGCACTTTTTTGCTACGTTGAAAAACGGAATTTAGCAGGCTCAGCCGCAGGGTTTGCCGATTGACACTGATGTTCACTTCGTCTTCCGGGATGCCGTAGGTTTCCAGCATAGCGCTTTCTTTTTCGCCTTTTACAAGGTGTACTTCAATATTGCCAGCTACAGATATGGCATCAAAATAACCCAATTTATACTCGGTTTGTGCCTGCAATGCCTGCAGCGATACCAGAAGCAACAGCACCGCGCCTGACAACGAAATAAGGTTTTTCTTTCTCATGGCTGCTTTTTTCCAATAAGATGCTCCAGGGCTAAGTTGTCCCCTACGCGCTTGGCTATTTCCGGTTGAGTATTATGATAGCGCTTGGCTATTTTTTGAAAAAACTATTCCTAATAAACTCATTACCAGTTATTTGAATCACAAACCGCGAATCACAAACCGCGAACCGCGAACCGCGAAAAGCAAACCGCGAACAACATTACTCCCGTAAAAAGATCAATTCGTCGCGGCGGGAAAGTCGCACCATTACAGAAGGCTCGCCAACGGTTTTGTCACTTTGCCGATATTTCACTACAAAATCAACACCTTCAATAACTTCCGAGCTGATGGCGCCAAAATTGACCGGAAAAGTATGCTCTCCCACACTGGCGAAGGTAGCCAAAAGTGGCTGGCCATATTGTGTAATGAGCGAGCGGCAAAATTCGTCTTGCACCAAGCGAATGGACACGGTACCCTCAGGCGAGTATAAGCCGGCGGGCAAATTGCGGGGTCGGTCAAAGACGACCGTGAGCGGGCGCGTATGATACACAAGCAGGGTTTCTATTTTCGGGTGTAAATGTTCTACATAATTTTTCAACATTGGCAATGAATCCACTAAAACTTCGAAACTTCTGGCAGTTGCTTTCTGCTTGATGTGGCGCACTTTTTCAATGGCCTCGGCATTCGTCGCGTCGCAGCCAATGCTCCAGATGGTATCCGTGGGGTAAAGAATCACCCCTCCAGTCTGCAAGGCTTGTAGTGCGCCCTTGTGGTCGTACTCCTGCACCATACGTGTCTTTTCGTTTGTATAGGTCGTCATCATAAATCCTTGATTTAACGTCAGGGTCGTTTTTATGGTACAACAGATGCAAGCTCAGAGTTGCAATACTTGGTACAACTGAACAATTTTGTGCCCTACTGTCAGCCATTGTACGAACCAGTATTAATCTGTGTTGAAATTGTATCGTCTTAGTCAACAAAGTTTATTTTGGGCTTATTTACAATAGGTGTATTTTACGGCATCGTATCCGGCAAACGTATTGTTTGATGCTTGATACAAATCACAGTAACGCCCTGCTCATACGGAATAGTATTAAAGGGTCGTTATTTATAAAAAAAGTGCGGCGGCTCCCCGTCAGACTATAGAAACACTGAACCATGCAGCGAATCATCCTTCTGAAAATTTCGTTTTTTTGCCTCCTCATTCTATGCGCACTGGCCGCCGAAGCCCGCCATATCATCGGCGGTGTGATTACTTACGAATGCCGGGGCAACGGACGATACGATTTTGAAATAAAAATGTACCGGGATTGTTTTTGCAATAACTGCGCCAATTTTGACCCGCAGGCCTTCGTAGCAGTGTATGAATGTAATGGCGATGATTGTAGCCGCTTGACGCAAAGCAGTTTTGTACAACGCGCCAATGTACCGCTCGGCACGGTGCGCCAAGTGGACGCGCCCGACTACCCCTGCCTTATTCCGCCCAATATCTGCGTGGAAGAGGGCGTGTATAATTTTACCCTCACGCTGCCGCCCTCCAACAATAGTTACCACATTTCTTATCAGCGTTGCTGCCGCAATGTGACCATCAACAATATCATTGACCCCGAAGGCACTGGTGCTACTTTCACCATAGAAATCACGCCGGAAGCTCAGCGGCTTTGCAATAGCAGCCCCAAATTCGACAACTTCCCGCCGACGGTCATTTGTGCGGGCGCAGAATTGGTATTTGATCACTCCGCCACCGACAAAGATGGCGACCAATTGGTATATGAATTTTGCGCGCCTTTAGCCGGCGGCGGTGGCGGCGCGATTGGCGTCAATCCTGCTTTTTTCAATACTTGCCAGGGGGCGTATCCGGCACCGGCCTGCCCTCCGCCTTACAATGACGTCATTTTTCGTGCGCCACTTTTCACGCCGGGCGCGCCATTGGGTATCAGTCAGGCGACGGGGCGCAGCATATTGCGTATTGATCCGAATACAGGCATTATCACGGGTACGCCCGAATTATTGGGGCAGTTTGTGGTCGGTATCTGTGTTTCCGAATTTCGAGACGGCGTGCTGCTCAGCAGGGTTTTCCGCGATTTCCAGTTCAATGTAGCCAATTGCGAGCCGCAGGTCTTTGCTCAAGTACGCGCCGACGAAGTCATTGACGGGCAACAGTATTTCATCAACTCCTGCGGAGCTACCGAGGTAACCATCCAGAACGAAAGTTTCATTCGACAATTCATCCGCGACTACGAGTGGCGCTTCGACATCAATGGGCAGCAAGCTGTGTACCGCGACTGGAGCCCCACTGTAGCCTTTCCGGGAGAAGGCAACTACCGTGGGCAGCTCCTACTCAACCCCGGCACCGACTGCGGCGATACGGCCCAAGTATTTGTCAATATCTTCCCGGCTATTGAAGCCGATTTTTCATTCGAATATGATACCTGCGTGGCAGGGCCAGTGCAGTTTACTGATCTTTCTGTGTCTGGGAGCGGGCAAATCACTGAGCGAGACTGGCGCTTCGGCGATGGCGAAACATCCACTTTGCGCAACCCCGCGCATATCTATCGAGACCCCGGCAACATCCCCGTGTCGCTTACGGTCACCGACATTAACCGCTGCAAGGATACGCGCACCCAAACCATTCCCTATTTTCCGGTGCCTGCGTTGTTGGTTATTTCACCCAGCAGCTTTACCGGCTGCGTGCCCGCAAGTATTTTTTTCAATAATCTTTCCTTCCCAATTGATGAAACCTATGACATCCGCTGGAATTTTGGCGACGGCGGCTCCGCCCAAGACATCAGCCCTACGCATTTATACGAAACCCCAGGCACGTTCACTGTTTCCGTAAATCTTACTTCTCCTATTGGCTGCCAAACTGATACGACTTTCCGCGATCTGATCACCATCCAGCCTTCGCCCGAAGCCGGTTTCAGCTTTTCTCCCGACGACCCCAGCAACATAGATCCGACGGTTTTCTTCACCGACCAGTCCCAACGCGCTATCCGCTGGCTCTGGGATTTTGGCGACGGCTCCTCTTCCATTCTACAAAACCCGGCTTACACCTTCCGCGATACCGGTATGTATGAGGTCAAGCAAATCGTCACGCACCCCAGCGGCTGCATGGATACCCTCATTCGCATAGTAGATGTGCGGCCCGAGGTGCGCTATTTTCTGCCGAATGCCTTCACGCCCAATGGCGACGGGCTAAACGACACTTACCTTGGAAAAGGACTGATGGTAGGCGCTACCAATTTTCAAATGACCATCTGGAATCGCTGGGGCGAATTGATTTTTGAAACCAACAACCCAGAAGAAGGCTGGAACGGCCGCAAATTCAATACCGGGCAGGAATCGCCCAACGGTGTGTATGTCGTGGTGGTCACCTTCCGGGGGCCGCGCAACGAGCCTTTTGAGTTCAAGACCTTTGCTACGCTGATTCGGTAAGTTTTGAAAAATAAATTTTGAATCTTTACAAAAAAGCGTACCTTTGCACCGCTAAAAATCTGACGTCAGCTGACAATTGGTGAAGCAAATCCACTAATTAGCATCCTGACCTCTCTTACTTACGTTACCATTTAAAATTACAAAGCAATGGACGCCATCAAGTACGTACACGAACAACTGACCCCGAAGCGGGAGTATCCGCGTTTTCGTCCGGGCGACAACATAGTGGTAAAATACAAAATTGTGGAAGGCGACAAGGAACGCGAGCAGGCTTTCCGCGGCGACGTCATCCAGATCAGCGGCGAGGGCCCGACCAAAACCTTCACCATCCGCAAAATCTCTAACGGCGTAGGTGTAGAGCGCATTTTTCCGTTCGCTTCGCCCATCATCGTGAGCATCGAAGTGACCAAGCGCGGCAAAGTACGCCAGTCGCGGTTGTTTTATCTGCGCGGTCTGGTGGGCAAAAAAGCGCGCATCAAAGAGCGCAAGTTCATCAAGGAAAGCTAAAAAGCGACTGCTTTTCTTACAAAAAATCCGGGAAACGGCCGCGCGCTGCTTGCCCGGATTTTTTTTGCCCTACCCCAAACTTCGATAAAAATGACGTATTGGTCGAAGTGATAAATCCCGACTAAAACCGTACCTTTATCTTTGCACCGGCAAATGAAACCCGTATGACCAACGAACAATCCGACGATATTTTAGCGCAATTGCGTACCGGCAACCGATTGGCTCTGCAAAAGATATTTCAGCAGCAGTATGGCATGGTTTGTAGCGTTATTTATCGTTTGACGAAAGACAACAACACCGCCGAAGACCTTGCTCAAGAGGTATTTGTGCGTTTTTGGGAAAAACGGGAGCAAATTCAAATCACTTCCTCATTGCCCGCCTACCTCCGCCGGATGGCGATCAACGAAGCCTTAGGCTATCTGCGGCGCAACAAACACCTGCACGACGAGGAAATTACACCACAATACACTGATAATCAAACCGGTGGGGATGCCGAAATACAATATTTGCAAAGTGAATTGGAGCAAAATGTGCGCGCCGCCATCAATACGCTGCCGCCGAAATGCCGCACGGTGTTTCAGCTCAGCCGCTTCGAAGAGCTGACCTACCAAGAAATAGCCGACCAATTGGGCATTTCAATCAAAACCGTTGAAAATCAGATGGGTAAAGCCCTGCGCCTGCTGCGCGAACGCCTCAAAGGCTATCTGCACCTGTTTTTGTAGCCTTCTGTTACGCCTCACTTTCGCCAAAAATCTTGTTATAACCGAACTAATTGCTATTTTTGCGCCTGCAAAAACTGGCTGACGCCGCCCCAATCCAACTTTCATCAAATTATAAAATTCAAAAGCAATGCTGAAAGAAAAATTTCTCCAACTAAAAGACGTTTATGCGTATCCCAGCGTCACAATTCTGCTTAACACGCATCGCACCAAACCAGACAACCAACGCGACCCCATCAACCTGAAAAACCTGATTACGGAAACCGAAAACCGCCTCGACGAGGAGTTCAAGTTTCGGGAAATTCTCAAGCTGAAAGAAAACCTCAAAAATATCCAGCAGCAGATTGATCATAATTTCAACCTCGATAGCCTGGCGATTTTTGTCAGCAACGAAGTCTGTGATTTTGTGCGCTTGCCGATTTCAGTAGAAAACCGCGTTGTGATTGACCATACTTTTGCTACCCGCGACTTGGTGCGCGCGCTGCACCTGTCCGACAACTATTACATCCTGACCATTAGCCAGCGCAATGGCCGGCTGTACGAAGCTTTCAACGACCAGATTCTGGAAGAAATCACCGAGGGCAAATTTCCGGTGAAAAACGAAACCCTCTACTCTACCGATAAGTTAGAAATTTCAATTGCTAAACGCGCCGACGACCTCGTGCGGGAGTTTCTCAATCGGGTGGACAAGGAGTTTGTAGAAATTTACAAGCGCAATCCGCTCAACCTGATTATTGCTGGTACCGAGCGCAACTTCCACTTTTACAAAGAAATCACAGATCGCAAGCAAGCCATCATCGGTTGGATCAATCAAAACCGCGACGAATTTACGCCGCACGAGATTGTAAAAGATGCTTGGAAAGTGAAATTGGACTACCTGAAAGAGCAGCAACAAACCGCCATCAGCGAATTAGAAATCGCCGTTTCGCAGCAGAAATTTGAGAGCGGTATCCGCGAAATTTGGCGTGCCATCAATGAAGGTCGCGGCGACAAACTGTTTGTAGAAAAAGATTATTTCCAGCCCGCCCGCCTCGAAAACGATGAAATTATACTTATGGAAGACGCAAAAGAGGCCGGAGTTATTGATGATATGATTGATGAAATCATCGAGCGCCAGTTGCAATTTGGCGGCGAGGTGGTTTTCCTCGAAAACGGCAGCTTGGACAAGTTCCAGCGCATGGGGCTGAAGCTCCGTTGGTAAAAAAAATCAGGCGACCAGTTCATTTACCAGCCGCCTGAACAGGGGTATAGTACACTTGATTAACGCCAAAGGGGTTTAGTTTTTTGAGCCTTTACAAAGATTTTTTCAATGCGTGCCGACAGCGCCGACTTTTACCGGGTCGGCGGCTGCGGTCGCACCCTGCTCAGTAGTAGTGTTGGATTCGTCCTTTTTGACGGGTTGACCCGCTCTAATCCCAGCGCAGTCCAGCGCGTCTAATACCTCGTCGGAAGGTTTCGGGAAAGTAGCGGTAAAAAGTGCTTCATAGTGTTTATCCTGCTGTAATTTCTTCAAAAACAGGGCATAAATCGGTAGCGCCATATTGGCTCCCTGCCCCAGGCTCAAGTCGCGGAAGCGCACCGATGGCGATTCGCCGCCCACCCATACGCCGCCTACCAGCGTGGGCGTGTACCCGACAAACCACCCATCCGAATGATTCTGGCTGGTGCCTGTTTTGCCAGCAATTTCGTTCGTAAAATTATAGCGATAGCGCAAACGGCGGCCCGTGCCTTTATCCACTGCTGAGCGCAGCATTTGCGTCATCATATCGGCTTGGTCCACGGTGAGCGGCCGGAGCCACTCGCTGGTGTCTATCCAGTTTTGGTAAACCACCCGCCCGCGTGCCGTTTCGATACGGCGGATGTAGCGCATCTCTGGTCGCTTGCCTCGGTTGGCAAAAGTGCTATAAACGCGCACCATGTCTAACAAAGACGCTTCGTGCGCCCCCAGCGCAATGGCTGGCACGCCCGGCACTTTATCGCTGATGCCGAGGTCTTCGGCCATTTTGGCTACATTGATAGAGCCAGAACGGATAGCCATATTCACTGTCACGGTATTGACCGAATGCACCAATGCGCCTTCCATTGAGTAAGAGCCACCGTACTTGTTATCGGCATTTTTGGGTGCCCAATTCTGGTATTGCGGATACACGCGCAGCTGATTCGTCGTATAGCTACAAGGCGCAATGCCCCGCTGGATGGCTGTGGCATACACTACCGGCTTGAATGTGGAGCCCACCTGCCGGCGCGACCGGACGTGGTCGTACTGGAAATATTTGTGATTGATACCGCCCACCCAGGCTTTCACAGCACCGGTTTGTGGCTCTACGGCAATGAATCCGGCATTGAACAAAGACAGATAATATTTAATCGAATCTAATGGGCTCATCTGACGCTTTTGCTCGCCACCATTCCAGTCGAAAACGGTCATTTCAATGGGAACACGCATCACCGAATCAATTTGCTCCACCGAAAAGCCCTCGGCTTTCATACGCCGGTAACGTGGCGACTGCCGCACGGCCTGATGCAAGGTTTCTTCGTGCTCCCAGGCGGGCGCGCCGCGCAGGTGTTTGTAAAAATCGTTTTGCAACTGTGTCATGTGCTCCCGTACGGCCGCCTCGGCGTAGCGCTGCATATTTGCATCAATGGTCGTATAAATTTTCAAACCGTCGGTGTAAATATTGTAAGCCATGCCGTTGGGGCGGCGATAATCCTGCAATATTTCTTTGATTTCTTGCCGAAGATGCTCCCGGAAATACGTCGCTATCCCTTCGTGGTGGTTCATCGGGCTATAGCGCAAACCCAAGGGCAATTGCTGTAGTGAGTCGGATGCGGCATTGGTCAAATAGCCGTATTTTTCCATTTGCTGCAAAACTACATTGCGGCGCGCCAGCGATTTTTCGGGGTTTGCTACCGGGTTGTAGGTAGTTGTTGCTTTGAGCATGGCCACCAGCACTGCCGATTGTTCCGCCGTCAGGCTATCGGGTGTGATGCCAAAAAAGCGTTGCGAAGCCACCTTGATTCCATACGTATTTTCACTAAAAGACACCGTATTCAAGTACATCTCCAGAATCTCTTCCTTGCTGTACAAACTTTCGAGCCGCATGGCAATAAATATTTCTTTCAACTTGTTGATAATGAGCGAGTATTCGCCGTGCTCATTGCGCCGCGGATAAAGGTTTTTAGCCAATTGCTGGGAAATCGTGCTGCCACCGCCGGAAGATTCATCCTTATTCAATACCGTTTTGAAGAATACGCGCATCCAGGCGCGCACATCCACGCCATGATGCTGGAAATAGCGGGCGTCTTCGGTAGCCACCAGCGCATTGATAAAATCAGGGGAAATATGCTTGTAGCGTACATTGCTGCGGTGCTCCAAGAAGTAGCGCCCCAGCAGCGTTCCGTCTTCGGCATAGACTTCGGCAGCCAAAGGATTGGACACCTCCGCCAAATCCGAGCGAGCGGGCAGCGGCCCAAATGCGCCATAGCGAATGCTGAGCAGAAATCCGGTAACGGCCATAGCCCCCAGCAAGATGACGATACCCATCGCTCTGAGCAACCAGAGCAGGAAAGGGTACTTGCGCAGGAATGCTCGCCAGCGTTTCCCGGTAGTATGCAGTGCGTGCTGTGCAGCGTATAGCCCTTGCAGCACCCGCTTGAGATCGAGTGTTGTGATCAAGTTGTTCATGGGAATAGCATTTTCTATTAATTTCTACTCATTTAGACTCAAAAAAATTCCCTAAGTCACAATCTTAACAGTTTTTTAAACTGCCTTTGAGCGCCTTCTTATACAATGGTCGGATTGCACAGTGTTTTCTTACGAAACCGATTCATTTTTGTTACAAAAAAAATGGGCTATTACGGCTGTTTTTTCAAATCTTTCCTGAAAAACGTAATTTGCAGCACGAAAAAATACATTACCATGCGCAGCCTTTGGCAAAAGTGGATTACACATCAAAACATCGGTATGCTCAGCGTACTGTTGGTGCTGGCTGGGCTGCTTTGTTCCGAGGCGGCGATGAGCATCGGCATGATTGGGCTGGTGGTAAATGCTGTTTTCAACCGACAAATAGGGTCTAATTTTCGAGGCTTCCTGCAAAATCGCACCTTGCTGACCCTGACGCTGGTCTTCTGGATAGTGCTGGTGAGCGGTTTCTGGTCGGATAATAGCGCGTGGCTACTCAATCGCTTGCAAATGAAGTTGCCGTTTCTGCTGCTGCCTGCTGCCATTGTGGCTATACCCGTCATGGACAAGCGTGTTTTCTGCCCCCTGCTGGCGGCGTTTTTCTGGGCGATGGTCGGCATTTGTACCTATTCAATAGCCCTGTATTTTTTGCACTTCGAAAGCACTACCGAAGCCTACAAGCAAGGGCACGTATTATACACCCCGGTGATGCACATCCGTTTCAGCCTGATGGTGGCCTTTTGCGTAGTCATTGGCTGGTATTTGTATCAGGAAAAGTTCCAATGGCGCTGGGGCTGGGAGCCGCAAACTATGCTGGCTGGTGCCCTGTTTTTGTTTATTTATTTGCACATCTTAGCGGTGCGTACCGGCTTGGTGTCGCTTTATGGCGCGTTGATTTTCCTGTTGTTGCATTTTATTTTTCGGAGCCGGCGCTACTGGTTGGGTGCGGTTTTGGCTTTGCTGATAACGGGCGTGGCTTTGCTATCTATGCGCTGGGTACCTACGCTGTGGAACAAAATCGGCTACATGCGCTGGAGCTTAGAACAAATAGCCGCAGGCGAAAATATCGCAGATCTTTCGGATTCGCATCGGATTGCTACCATCGAAGCAGGCATCGCGCTGGGGCAGGCGCACCCCCTCACTGGTACAGGCTGGGGTGACATCAAGGACGCGACGCGCACGTATTTGCAGAAAAAATATCCCGCATTAGCAGCAGGAGGTTATATGCCACAAAGCCAGTATGTGTTGTTTTTTGCCGCAACGGGCTGGCCGGGGCTGCTGCTGTTCGGCTGGGCTACGCTACAACCGCTTTGGCATCGGCGCGGCTGGCGACATTTACTAATCGGGCCGCTGCATGTAATGATGATTTTGTCTTTCTTAGTAGAACAAACCCTCGAAACGCAATTGGGCACAGCCATTTATATAATATTTACGCTACTTTGCATTCGATGGCAAATGGAAGAAAGACAGCCAGACTGATTTTTGCTCGCCATTGCCAACGGCATCACAAAGCCGCTATGCGCTCGCCGGTTCTGCGATGAAAAATTCCCGTGCTGCTCACCCGGCTAAAGGCAGGCAAGCGGGTTTGGTCGGGCAATGCTACCCCCTCCTCGATCATGCTGAAATTGCCAATGGCACAAACCTGACCAATTCGCACAGCACTACCAATGTGGCAACCATGTCCGATGTTGACAATTTCGCCGATGCTCGTGCCGTCGCCTATTGCACTTTTGATGCCGATAGCGCACCGAATACCAATGACGCAATCCGCGCCAACGGCCGTTCCATAGCCAATCATACAATCTTGGTCAAAAACGGTGCGCGCACCAATGCGAATCACGTCGGCTGTCACAAACCGCTGGTCGGTACTTACCTGATTGGTACCCAGCACAATACCATCGGCGAGGTAGGCTTTTTCGCCAATATCGAGCAAGGGCAGATCGCGCAGCCAACAGTTGGGATACATCGTAAAATCTAATGACCCGGTGTAACCAAAAGTGCGAAAAAATAGTGCTTTTAGCTCGGCGTTGCTGAGAATGAAATTCAAAGCAGCGGGATTATACACAAACTCTCGGAGTGCCGTGGTGTAGGTAAGCCGGGCGGCATAGTCAGATGATTCGGAAGTACGGCGAAATTTTCCGGGGCGAATTCGTTGCACACTATCCTGGAAAGCAGCATCCGCGCACAATTGTTCTATCCGTACCTGGATGTGGTCGGCATTATACATTGGCATATTGGGTTTTGGTGAGCAAATTTCAGCCTAAAGATAAGGTGAATTGGCGACTTTTCCAGACAGCGCAAGGCCAGTATAGTACTGAACCTATGGATAACAGAAATTGCAACGCTATAAAAACAGGTTCTCCTTCTAGCTGAATTATGATGTTAATGAAATCACATTTAAAATTATTACATTTTTAATGATCTGACTTTCAGTATCTATTATAAAAAACCTAAATAATAATCTCATTAAAACCCATTTACAAACCCCGAAAATTTATTATTTACTACCGATAATAAAAAGCAGTCGGCCACCTGTTGCAGCCGACTGTTTTTTTGATTATTATGTTCCTATTTTCAAGCGGGTACTGTTATTTTCAACAGGGGCAAATGCACCGCGAAATGCTGGTCGGTTTCTTCCACGTCCACGGTATCATTGGTAAAAAAGGCATAGCGGCTACTGATATTGGGCAACCCTACCTGTGTGGATGGCATGGTTTGCTTTTTGCGTTGCAAATTATTGCGCACCACGAGTTTACTTGCCTGCTCGAATACCTCGATGGTCAGTGGCCGGTCGCTGGAAATGATGTTGTGCTTGATGGCATTTTCAAACAAAATTTGCAAGGATAGCGGCACTATTTGATGCTGCTGAAGGTGCGCCGGTACGCGCCGTTCGATGTGCAGGTTATTGCCAAAACGCTCTTGCAACAGAAAGACGTAGGCATCCAGAAAATCGAGTTCTTCTTCCAGGGTGGTGGTTTTTTTGTCGCGGATTTCGAGGATGTAGCGATACACTTTCGAGAGCATTTGCACAAAGCGCACGGCGCGCGGCGGGTCTTCAGGTATGACGTAACTGAGCGTATTGAGGCTGTTGAACAGAAAATGCGGATTGACCTGGCTGCGCAGGCCTTCGAGTTGCGATTCTACGTTTTCGCGGCGCAGGCGCTCGGTTTCTACAATGCTTTCGCGCCAGCGCGAATACAGAAATACGCTTTCGTAAATGGTGCCAATGAGCAGAATAAGCAGGAAAGACACCAGCGCGTAGTCCCATTGGCTCGTGTCGGGCCCTTCTACATCGCCCCAAAAGATAACCCGGTGCAACACATCCAGAATGCGCTCTAAAATGACGAAAGCCACACAAATCAACAGCGTAGTGTAGAGCAGGCGCTTACCCACCTCCCGAAAGCCCGGAAACCGCCGACGCATACGGATGAAAATAGCCCGCATAACAAGCCAGTAACCCACCGTATGCATCAGCGAACTCCCCCATTTGTGCAGATAAGACCATAGCCCCTCTTGTAGCGAAGCGCCAAAGAAAATCAGCGGAATAACAAAAGACAACACTGGAATGGCGAGCAGCATCATGCGGCGGTCGTCAAAACCGATGGTAGCAATGAGTTTGGCTCTTGTCGTCATAGCGAATGGTTTGCGCAATGTATCGGTACAACTTTCAGAAACTATCTTCCTCTTTCTCTAATATGGCTATGATTGCCGCTATTTCCGTTACAATTAGCGGGATTTCCATCTTGGCTGTTTTCCAAACCGTATCCAGAATCTACGTCAAAATAATCGTGAATCAGTTTATCTCTCATGCCGGCCATAGCTCGCCAAGGTAAATGCGAGAATCGTTGCCGTATCTGAAGGCTAATACGCTTGGTTGCTTCGCCGCAGACCTCTATTTTTCTGATAACGGCGTCCTGCTTTTCTTCATCTGCCAAAAAAGTATCATAAGAAGTACCTTCTGTATATGCAACTACTTTGCTCAAATTTTGCAAAATATGGTCAAGATAAAGCAAATCGTTCTTCTTCATCAAAAATCGGGATTAGGTCTTGGTAAATGTAATGCCGCAGCCGGCGGTTCTTCAAACTATTTTCTGTAACCATATCCACCGGAATACCCAATTCATCCGAAATTTCCTGCTGCACCTGCACTAATTGCAACAAACTGATACCCTCTCTGAACGCCACCAGAATGTCGAGATCGCTGTCTTGCTTATAATCGCCCCGTGCATAGGATCCAAAAATGCCAATCCGCTGCGGCTCGTAGGGAATGAGCAATGCGATAACCTGGTTTTTAAGCCTTTCGTCGAGCATTTTCTCAATTATTTGATTTGCAACCAATCTGCATTAGGATATTGGGATATTATACTATTTTCAGTTGGAAATGACGTATTTGTTCGTGTTTAAAATTCTGGTTTTCAACACCTTAAAAAATCGTAAATCGGACTTCGTAAATCGTAAATAGTATTAAAACTGCACCCGATACAATACATCCGGGAAAAAACCTGATTGATAAACGTTGTTTACCTGATTGGTTTGGGCATTGTAGCGTTGTACAAAGATATTCTGATTATTGGTTACATTCTGAAAATCAAGGAAAAACTGTTGCGACAAGCGCCGGGTTTTGCTATTCAACTGAAAACCGACCTTGGTATCGAGGCGCAGATAAGGATCAAAACGCTCACTGAAGGCGAGGTCTTCGCGCAGCACTTCGCGGCCGCTGAGGCGCGAGGCTTCCAGATCAACCGGGGTGTAATAGCGCCCGCCCGCCGTGGTGAATTTTACATCAAATGTAATGGCGTTGCGTTGGTTGGCACCGATGCGGAACTCCTTGCCTGCCAAAAAGTTGAGCACGTAGCCATTGTTGAAAGCAGTATTGCGCTCCACGCCGTCGCTGCCTTCGTATTTAGAATCAAAAACCGAGGTAGTGAATAGACCGTAGTAGCCCTGGCTAAAGAATTTTTCGATGGTAAGCTCCACGCCGTAGTTGCTACCAGTTCCATCATTCACGAGGCCACCCGCCTCCGGGAAAACAAAATCCGCACCGGCATTTAGCAAAGAAAAAGTGCTCGGAAAACGCTGCACCGGCGCTCCGTCAATTTGTTGGTAATAGGTTTCTACTTTGGTGCGCCAGTTGGTGCCGAATCGCACGTCATAGCCCAGCACGAAATGGTTGCTGCGGGTAAAGTCGAGGTCGCGGTTGGTTGCTTCAAACACGCCGGGACTGGTTTCTTCTTGTAGAAAAAATACCGGAAGTGGTTGCATCTGATGGTGCAGGCCATAGCCCAAATTGAGCGTTTGGTTGGGCAGAAAATGCCAGTTGAGTGCGGCGCGCGGCCCGATGGCTGCGGCTGAGTTGATATCAAGATATTGGCTGTGCAGACCGAGATTGAGCGTCCATTTCGGGCTGATTTTGTACTGCGTCTGGGCATAAGCTTGCAGCAGTGCCATGCCGCCGTTGAAGTCGCGCACGGTCACCCAGTCGGGTTCGCCGTTGCCATTGAGGTCGGGGCGGTTATCACGGTCATCCACGCGGGTATTAAGTTGGAAATACTGCGCTACAATACCGGTGCGCAAGGTCAGGCGGGCGCTGTATTTTTTGTTGTAAAACGACGACAGAGCGTACGTATTTACAATATCTTCCACGTCGGTCACGCGTAGTTTGGGCATATTTTCATCCTCCGGCAGGTTGTCTTGCCAAAAGGTATTGCGCGCCGTAGAAGCCGAGAGCACCGTGCGCACGTAGGCGTCTTTGCCGACAATCACGTTGTGCCGCACACCGAGGATACCCAGTTGCGAATCGGCATAAGAATCGGCGTTGGGATTGGCAAACAGGTCGTTTTCGTCGGTTTCTGCGCCCAGAAAATTGATTTTGCTGGTAGCGCCGATGCCAAAAATCGAGAATTTACCGGCTTTGCTATTGGCAAAATCCATTTTAAACGACAGGTCGCGGTAGTTGGGAATGGCATTGGTACCCACCGGGATGCCCACATAGTCCGCCATTTCTACAAAAGAATGGCGATAACTGGCTACGAACGAGCCTTTTTTGTTCATCAAGGGTCCTTCCACCATGGCTTCGAGGCCGCTGAAAGCAGCCAATTGTAGGGTATATTCGTAGCGTTCGCGGTTGCCGCTGCGGAAGCCAATATCAAAAACGCCCGCCAGCGCATTGCCATATTCAGCCGGAAAGGCAGAAGTCATAAAATCAGACGTGGTAATCATGTTGGGGTTGAGGGCACTCACGGGGCCGCCGGTGGTACCGAGGGTAGAAAAATGGTTGGGATTGGGAATCGGAATGCCTTCTAAGCGCCAGAGCACGCCGGTGGGCGAGTTGCCGCGTATCACGATGTCGTTGCGCGAATCGTCGGCTACGGCCACGCCTGCGAAGTTGCCTGCCAAGCGCGCCACGTCGTTGCGGCCGCCAGAGTAGCGGGTCACTTCCTCCGGGTTGAAGGTGCGCGCACTCACCGTGGCGAGTTCGTTCCGGGCTTTGTCTTTGTCCACGCGAGCGGTGATGACTACTTCATTCATTTGTACGACCGACTCTTCCAAGCCGATGTTCAGAATCACTTCCTTACCAGCGGTGACTACCACGTTTGGAATGGTCACAGAATTATAGCCGAGATAACTCACACGCACCGTGTGGCGGCCCAGGGGCACGTTTTGCAAGGTGAAATAGCCATCGAGGTCGGTGGCTTCGCCGCGTGCTGGCTCTACGCTAATCAGCTCCACGGCTACGCCAATGAGCGGCAGTTCTGATTGCTTGTCCACGATTTGTCCACGCAGGGTTTGGGTATTTTGTGCCGTGGCAAAAGCAGTAATCAGCAAGAATAAAAGTAAAAATGTAGATTGTTTCAGCGTTGTCATGTTTTGGTGTTTTTGCAATGAGCAAAATCGAATTGTCACTGCAAAAGTGTTACAAAACAAGGCCTTGTGCCAGCATTTTTGGGTGAATTGCCGAATGAAGCGCTTGAATTGTAGAATGAGCGAGGTGAGTCTGGGATTTTTGTTTCATGGTTTCATGGTTTCATGGTTTCATGGTTTCATGGTTTCATGGTTTCATGGTTTTATGGCTTCATGGCTTCATGGCTTCATGGCTTCATGGTTGCATGGCTTCATGGCTTCATGGTTTCATGGCTTCATGGTTGCATGGTTTCATGGTTTTATGGCGTTATGTAACCATGAAAACCGTGCAATTTCTATTCTTTTTCCTGAAAAAAATAAGCTACTTTGCCCGGTACATCATCGAAAGTAAAAATGGTGCCGCCGGGATGTTGTTGATAGAAAGCCAGCATCCCAAAATCGCCTGCGCAGGCGCCTGTGTGCATAAGCAAGATACCCCAAAGTACCCAGGCCACCGGCCCCACCGGCCAGAGTATCAGCCCAATAACCACCACCGACGAAATGACGGCAAAAGGTGCCAGCGCTAATTTTCTAAACTCATCGGGGCCCACCACAAAGCGATCGGCTACTGCATAGAAGTAAAATTTCCGCAGCTCCGCACCAAACGATATGCGCGGCGCACCCAGAAGCTTGTACGCCAGCCCGTGAATGGCTTCGTGCACCGGCACCAGAACCGTGAGGGCAATAGCTGCGCCAAGAAAAATGTACAAAAATACTTGGTACCAAATGATGTGCCCAGCCCACACCTGCCAGATACCCAAGCCCAGCATCAGCGCTACAATCAGCTCATTCAAGCGGATATAGTGCTGAATAATGGGCGGCCGATTCGTAAAAACCTCCTGCAAAAACGGAATCATCTCGTCGTAGAGCAATGCTGCTATTTGTACGTATTGCTCTTCGTCCTGGAGCTCCGCTATCGTTGGCTTTTTTTGTTGCATAATATTCCTGTTATAAAGCGACTTTCTTTCGACCGATATAAAATACCAGTTGTTGGGCGAACCTCCGGCACTGCTATTGAGTTCTATTAGTAGAAACCGTTTAGCGGTATTGTATTCCTTTTGCAAGGAAAAAAATCTTGTTGACATTTGCAACCTCGCAGCCCGTCCAACAGTCTGTTTATGTAGAAAAAAAGTCAAAATTATCAGATTAAAAAATAATATCATGAAACGTATATTACTGATATTGAGCGTATTACTTGCTACTGCACATTTTGCGGCAGCGCAGCAAGAAATGGATGATTTGCGCCGTCAGATGCAGGATTTGCAAGAGCGTATGAACCAAATGATGGAGCGCTTCAGCCAAGATTTTGGCGGTAAGTTCTTTTTGGACACAGCCTATGTGAAGGGCTTCGACGGCCACAGCTTCCGGTTTGATACCTCTATCGTGCGCGAGTTTCGTATGGATGGCGATGCCTTCAGCTTTCCGTTCGATTCGTCCATGATGCGTGGCTTTCGTTGGCAGGGTTTCGGGCCCGAGGGCGATTTTCGCATTGAAATGGACACGCTATTTCTGCGTGATTTCCGGGGCTTCGGCCCGAATGATGGGCGAGGCAATTTCGACTTTTTCAGTGATGACCTCTCCCGCGAACTCAACCAAATGATGGAGCGTTTGATGGACAATTTCCGGCAGTTTGATGGCGAATATTTCCGCTTCGACGGTGATGCGGAAGAATTCCGCCGCCGCGACGCGCCCCCCGCAGAAAAAGAAGAAAAAACACCGCCCGGCAAAAAACGCAAAACTACTATTTTGTAAAACCGGGGAATATCCGTTTCTTTGCTGCCTTATAAACTTTTTAGGTGCGCAACTGTTTCACCTGCAATAAAAAAAGTGACGGATATGCTACCAATGCTCAAAAAAATCAGCCTGATTATCTACCGTTTCCGGGAGCGGGGCTTGGAGGTCTTTCTGATGAATAACCCAGAAAAAGATGACGCGTGGAGCATCCCGGAGGGGGAATGGCGGATGGCGGCTGCTGAGCAAATAGAGCAGGATAGAATGATAGAACTCGACCCGGTGCAGCAAGAAAACGGCGCCACTGAAGAAGCTTACGCGGTGGAAGGCGATTGGCACGATATTCCTTCCCTCAAGGCGATGCTTTATGAAGATGCGATGCACCTCAAAGATCAACTCGAGGCTATGCAAATGGACAAAGGTACTTTTGTGGTGGTAAAAGATGCTGTAAAAAAAGTGCTGCCCCACCAATACCAGTTTCTGAAAGAACTAAAAGATATTCTTACCGATCGCAATTCGGTAAAAGACCTGTGATGCCAACCGAAATACAATACGAAGTACGAAGCCACAACAGGATGCGCTTCGTACTTTGTGTTTTAATTTAATACTTAATCAGTTGGTTTTAAGGCAAATTATCTTGCCAAGATGCCTAATCATCCCAGTTCCAAGTGCTTGGGCCGAACCCACCGAATCGAAACGTCAGCATTCCCACAGGGCTACTGAAAGAAGCGTTGTTTAGGCCTGGCAGCACGTCAATGCCATTCACCCAGCGGTAGCCGCCTGTGAGCGCCAGCTTAAACCAAGTTGTGAGGTTGACCTCCAGCCCCAGTTCGGGCGTTAAGGTAAAATGGCGATCGCTAAAATCATTGCTGCCTTCGCGCCGGAGCTGTGCGCGCCCCCAGCCCATGCGTACACTGCTGTACAGATGCAACACCTTGTAGTCGTTGTGCACATAACCAAGCCAGAAGCCGCCCTGCCGAAAGCGGGTATTATAATCCAGCCCGTTGACGCGAACCATCGGATAGTCCGCATTAATACCATAGCCGCCGAGGAAAAAGTTATTAATCAGCAAAGCTCCGCCGCCGCCCACGTTGGCACCTATTGTACCATTGATGGAGCCTATTTCCAAAATGGGGCCGCCAAAAGCACCGACAATGTCAAATTCGTTAAACAGGGTTTCGTGCTGCGCAGCCAGCCCGAGGCTGCAAAACATACAAAAAAGAAGAAGTGATTGCTTCATGTTGTGCGGTTTTTAAGTGATTATAATGCTGTTTGTTGTTCACCAGATAAAAAATGCGGCTTTCCTATTTTCCTTATTTTTATAAACATTCCTTGCACCAAAATTACATGCTTCTGTTAAAAAATATGGTAATTTGAGTACGATAAAAAACACTTGTTGCACAATATGAGCATTCACTACAAAAATATTCGGAACGCATAGGGGGGCAGCGCGTTTTTTTGCATCTCTAATCTTTGGAAACGGACGTAATACATGGAACAAAATTTTTACACCGATTTAATCGCTGGGTATCTGTCTGGCAACATCAGTCCGGCCGAGCAGGAGCAACTGTTCGCGTGGATAGAAGCCGCCCCAGAGCATCGCGCTTTCTTTGAAGAAATGCTGCGGCTGTGGAGTATCTCCGGGCCAGAAACGGAAGTTCCCATAAAAACCGATACAGACCAAGCATGGGCCGCGCTGGAAATGCGGCTATTCGGTGGTGGCGGCATTATAAACGATGAAAAACCGCCGCTCAAAAGCAAACCGTCGGCAAAAATTATACCTCTGTCTATTAAAAATATAGCCTTGCGCGTAGCCGCTGTAATTTTGCTGGCCGTAGCCATTGGCATCTGGTGGCTGGGGGGCTTCAAAAGTGAGCCGCAACAGCTACTTGTAGAAACCGGAGCTAAAGAGCGCCGAGAAATCGTACTGCCCGACGGTAGCGAGGTCTGGTTGAATGAAAACACCCGACTGACCTACGAGCGCAGTTTCCGCGAACGCGTAGTCACGCTTGAAGGCGAGGCTTTTTTTGACATCACTCAGCAAGACGGACAAACTTTCACCATTCTAAGCGGAGAAGCCGCCACGGTGGTGCTGGGTACCTCGTTCAATGTGCGCGCCTACCCCACAGAAGACCGCATCGAAGTGACGGTGGCTACCGGGCGTGTGGCCCTCGGACGGGCAGCAGCCGATGCCGAACCAGTGCTGCTGGAAGCAGGCGTTTCTGGAGTATTTGACAAAACGACCCGTTCCGCCGAAGTTATTGCTGAGCCGGTTTCCAATGCCGACGCTTGGAAAAACATGCGCCTCAACTTCCACGATGCGCCCGTTCGGCAAGTGCTGGAAGCTATGGAACGCTATTTCGGCATTCGGCTGGAAGTGACCAACAACCAGATTCTGAAGTGCCCGCTCACCGGCGATTTTCCTGATCCTCGGCTGGAAGATATGCTCAATCGGCTGTCTTTTGCACTCGATTTGCAAATAACACAACAGGACAGTACGACTTATAGCATACAGGGCCGTGGCTGTGAATGATGCATTGTTACATGGTTTCATTGTTACATTGTTACATTGTTACATTGTTTCATTGTTACATTGTTACATTGTTTCATTGTTTTGATAATAAGTGGTTTATAATTTTTTTATTTAAAAGCAGCTTTTTATAACCTTTTTTAATTGGAAATGACGTACTCAAAAGATTGTTTTTCAAAGTTTTACAAAATCGTACATCGGATTTCGCAAATCGTAAATAGTACAAGTCCTTGACCCAAAAGAAAACAATCGGCATACAACAATCGGAAATAACTTTTGGTATGAAAAACACCCCGCGTATTACAATCCTTTGTTGCCTGTTGCTGCTCGTTGGCTCCCTCAGCGCCCAATCTTTGCAGCAAAAAGTGACGCTCAGGTACTCTGACGAGAAGTTAGGTACGGTATTGCAAGCCATCAGCGATACGTATCAGGTGCAATTTACCTACAGCAGCCACTATATTCCCGTGCAACAAGCAGTAAGCATACACGTAGTCAATCAGCCCTTGTCCGCTGCCTTAGATGCACTTTTCGCCCCTACGGGTGTGGTCTATGCCAATATTGGCGGGCAAATCGCACTGAAAATGGGCAACCAAACCAAGCCACAGGAGCAATTAACTCAAATCAATACCTTACCCAAGGCCATCAAGCAAACCAGCCCGGTGCACCCGCCTTCGCGGCACGAACTATGGCTCAGAGAGCAAATGCAACGCGACCGAGAGGCTACCCTTGCCCGCATCGAACGACCACAGATGCGCGAGCTATCGGGCGGGCCACAACGGCTGACCCAAATTGACCGATACGAACTGGCACCCATTGCTACGGACGAAGCGGAGGAGTCGCGTATGGCGCAGGTGTCTATTCTGCCTTTTGTAGGCACTAATGCCTGGCGTAGCGCCGAGCTGACGAATAAAGTCTCGCTCAATGTGCTTTGGGGTGTCAATGGCGGTGTTGAGGGTATTGAGGTAGGCGGCTTGTTCAATCATATTACTAATAATGTACATGGCGTACAAGTAGCTGGTTTTGGTAATACCGTGGGTGGCAATACCATCGGCACACAAGTGAGCGGTTTGTTTAATATCAACCGGGGCGCGGTGCAAGGTGTGCAAGCTGCGGGCTTATTCAATATCACCGGCGAAACCGACGCGGTGCAGGCGGCCGGAGCTTTCAATATCACCAAGGCTGATTTTGCGGGCGTGCAAGCAGCTGGCCTATTCAACGTTTCGCGCGGCAAAGCCGATGGCGTGCAGATCAGCAGTTTGTTTAACGTAGCGCAAGGCAAAACCAGAAGCCAGCTATCGGGCTTATTCAATGTGGCACACGATGTAGAAATCAACCAGATCAGTGCCTTATTCAACGCTGGTAAAAACGTCAAAGGCTTGCAAATTGGTCTTATCAATATTGCCGATTCTACTTCCGGCGTGCCCATCGGGCTGCTCAATTTTATCAAAAAAGGCTACAACCGGGTCGAATTCGCCGCTGGCGATGCGCTTTTTGCCAATGTAGGCCTGAAACTCGGTGCCCGCTCGTTTTATAATATTTTCCACTTCGGCGCTCGCTGGGATGATGTACAAACTTCCCCCGATGGCATAGACCCCGTCACACACGAAAGGCTCCTCACCTGGGGCCTCGGCTACGGCGTGGGCACCACTGTTGGCTTCAGCCCACGCACCCTGCTGAATGTAGAATTAGTCTCCATCCACGTCAATGAGCAGGAAGAATGGACCCGAGCGCTCAATCTACTCAACCAACTACGCCTCACCGTGGACGTGCGCACCGGCAGACACACCAGCCTTTTTGGCGGGCCCACTGCCAATGTGATGGTTTCGCGGCTACAACGAGCAGATAGTAACGTCGTGGGTTCTGCCATAGCGCCCTACACTTGGTTCGACGAAGTGGGCAGCACCGGTGCCAACGTACAGATGTGGCTCGGTTTCAATGCTGGTATTCGCTTCTGATGGCAGCGTAGTGGCACGCCATTCTTATGATGCTTTTTTCCCCT
The DNA here is from genome assembly GCA_937872385.1 of uncultured Saprospiraceae bacterium. Lineage (GTDB taxonomy): Bacteria > Bacteroidota > Bacteroidia > Chitinophagales > Saprospiraceae > JADJNW01. The sequence goes on along the minus strand of CALMSO010000089.1, from coordinate 14,379 downwards.
TGTTCTATTTACTAAAAATATTTTCCGTCAAGCTGATTGCCTTGCGCACCAAGCTTGAAAATACTGACTTTTATCATTGCAAAAATGTTTGGGAACCAATAGCTTGCATTGTAAAAAGAGGTATCTTTTTTTACAAAAAAAGCAGGCCGGTTCATAGGGGGATTGCCTTAAAAAAACAATCTACTTTATAAAAAAAACAACATCATGAAAACAATACTTCTTTCAGTAGCATGCAGCTTATTAAGCCTGCTGGCAATGGCGCAGCACGAAACCATTTTCAGCAATGCAAAAGTAGTGGGTGGCTTCGGCGGCCCGATTACCGAATTTGGCTTAGGCAACGGACTGACCACCTCTTATGGCGGCGGCGGGGCAGTGGTCATCGGCGGAGCTTTTCTGGGGGGCTACGGGCTGAGTAGCTTCAATCTCAATGAAGTGATTCGCAACAATACCTTCGACCAGATAGAGCTGGCGCACGGCGGTTTTTGGGTGGGTTATACCTATCAGCCCTACAAATTGGTACACCTTTTTTCCAGCGCTAAAATTGGCTGGGGCGCAGTGAATATCAGTACCGATAATTTCGACCCTTTCAACCAGCGCAGCGACCAAGTATTCGTGATGACCCCCGAACTGGGGCTGGAGCTCAATGTTTTCAAGTGGTTTCGCGTGGCTGGCACGGTGGGCTACCGCTGGGTAAATGGTACCAATGGCGACGGACAATACACCGATGAAGACTTCAGCGGAGCTATTAGTACACTGACCCTGCGCTTCGGCTGGTTTGGCAATAAGCGTTTTTAGGGTACTGGTTTTAATAGCAAGGCTTGTGTTTTTTAAATTGTAAATAATTTATTTTGAACAAAAAACACATTCAATAATAAAACACTACCTGCTGTTAAAACCCGTATGATGCGCTCTGAAGCCGAAATGAAAACAATCTACATTATTTTCGGAGAGCGCCTTTCCTTTTTCTGAAACTGTATGCTGCTGTTTTTGAAAATGGCCCTTGCATGACTTGTGCTTGCGAGGGCGGGAGGGCGCTCTGTCTTTATGGAAATTTTGGCGTGTTATAATTGTTTTAAAATCATGACAATCAATTTTTTACACCTTACATTTTTTTGTTATTAAAACTTTTAGATTGCGCCACAAACTGTGCTCAATCAAAAACCGAAAAAACAATTGCATCATGAATTCAATCAAAAAAATTATTGCGATTTTGGCAGGAGCTACGCTGTTGCTTTATATGCCCGGCTGCTTTGTTGATGATGTTGGCATTGGCTGCATCCGACCGGATGGGCCGGTGGTCAGTGAGCGCATTAGTATGGCTCCTTTTACAGGGGTGGACTTACGTATGGCAGGCAAGGTTTATATTACACAGGGGTCGCCGCAGCGCGTAGAGGTAGAAGCGCCGCGCCGCTTGATTGACGAAATGGAGTTTAATGTGCGTAATGGCATCTGGCGTATTGAGACCAACCGCTGCGCGCGATACAACAGCCGCGATTTGCGCATTTACATCACTATGCCCGACCTGACGAGCCTACGCATCTCTGGCTCCGGCGATATTATCAGCGAAAATGTTTTTGTCATTGATGATTTGGACCTGACCATCAGCGGCTCTGGCGGCATGGATTTGGCATTAGATGCTAAAGATGTAGGTGCTACCATTTCCGGCTCAGGCAATATTTACCTCGAAGGCGTAGCCGATGCACTTGATTTTGTTGTCAGCGGCTCCGGAGATTTCCGGTGTTTCGATCTGGCGGCCAATAGCGCTCGCATCAACATCAGCGGTAGCGGCAGTGCCGAGGTGCATGTATCGGAAGCACTCAATGTGCGCATCAGCGGTAGCGGCAATGTGCGTTATAAAGGTACGCCATCTATTGTAAACACCCAGATTTCTGGCTCCGGCAAGGTGATAAAAGTGAATTAATACCGTAGAAGAACAACCGATTGTTGAATAAAGCGCCTGCCTGTCGGAGCATAGCAATTGTTTTTATTTGCTACCGGCGGGCAGTTTTTTATTTATCATTGAATGAGCAAATAATAGACCATTATAAACCGCAAAATGTAAATTATAAAACTGCAAAAGTTATTTAGAAACAACAAATAGCAAACAGCGCCCCATACATCAAAAATCATTTAGCAGGCGGTCGCGGAGGCGGTCGGCGCGATAGCTCAACTGTGCCATCCAGAGGCCCAGCAAGGTCCAACCAATAATAGCCGGATAAAAAACCATGCGCATGGTACTATCGAGGTCGGCAGAAGCGAGGCCCGGATTGCCCTCAGCACCAGGATGCAGGCTCTCGGCCATACGCGGCAGCACATACGTAAGTGGAATGAGCGTTGCAAAAGCAAAAATATTATACACCGCTGCGATCCGTGCTTTCTTTTCGGGGTCTTCAAAAGCGCTACGCAGTACAAAATAGGCAGCATAAATCAGCAGCGCAATAGCGGTCATATTTTGCTTAGGATCCCAGCTCCAGTAGTCCCCCCAGGTGTTTTTAGCCCAGATAGCACCGGTAGCCAGCCCCAGCAATCCATACAATAAGCCAACCGTGGTCAGTGCTTTGGCCATCCGGTCGTCATGCTCTCGGAAATGGCGCAGGTGGCGCACGCTATACACCATAGCCGCAATGAATAAAATAGTCATCGCAAACCACAGCGATACGTGAAAATACAGATTGCGAATGCTCTCTCGGAGCTGCGCCAAATGCGGAAACGCCATGCCCCGGCGGGTGTGTAGCTCGCTGATGGTAGCGGCTTGCCAACTCGCTGCCCCCTGTGTAGCATTGCTCGTTTCTTGTGTAATAGCTAAGGTTTGTTCTGATACAATCCGCCCGTCGGTTGGGTTGTCTATCAACAGTCGAAACTCTTGCCGCAGGGCATCGGCAGGCAAAAACTCCGGCAGTGTAAAATCAAGTTGCAGGTTCACTTCGTCGGTTGCTACAGCCGATTGGGCGGGCCATACAAAATCTGCGCCTTGCACCAACCACGCACGATTTTCGCCTTGCTGAAAATGCGTATTATAGCCATTTACCTTTATTTGAAGTGCTTGCCCGGCGCGCGCCGCCGAAGGATTGATAGCCATAATACCTGGCTTGATTGGCGTCAGCAGCCCAGCTACAAATACATACACTAAAATCAAAACGCCCGTCGTTTTCCACCAGATACCTTTCATGATGATAATTTTATTTATGATGCTTTTCGTTACTTACTTTTTGCTTTTCGCAATGTAAATAACTAATTTTAAAGTTTTTAAAATATAATATAACGATTTTTTTTCATTTATTTTTTTGTATAATTATTCAATTTTATAATAAAAATAAAAACGATGTACAAGCGATTTAATTTTTTCTTTTAGTCTTTCCACAAAAACGGATACAGCACGAGCGCTACTGCCAACAGCAATAAATCAATGCCCACCAGCATCCAGACATCCTGTAGAATGCCCGTGTCGTTGAGCAGGCGCAGGGCGTTGGCCGAGAGTTTGATGAGCGTCAGCAAAATCGGAATCACCAACGGAAACGCTAAAATAGCCATCAAAGTAGCGCTATTGTCTGCCTTAGCGGCAATGGCAGCGATAAATGTAAAAGTAATCGAAAACCCCAGCCCCGCCAGCAGTATGGCTAGCACAAACTGCCCCGTATCCTGCACCGGGTTATTACTTACAAAACTCAAGGCTGCCCAACATAAAACGCTTAAAAAGATTAATAGTAGCGTGTTGTAAATAATTTTTGACAATAAAATGGCGATAGGATGCATCAAGCTGTAATAATATAATTGTCGGGCGCTATTTTCTTGTACAAAACTTTTGACGATGGCATTGACGGAAGTAAATAAAATAATAATCCAGAACAGCGTGTTCCAAGCTTGCGGCTGTATTTGCGCGAAAGCGACATAGACAATAAAAACCGTTGAAAATACATACAGCAAAATGCCACTGATGGCATAGTTCATACGCCATTCGAGCAGCGCCTCTTTGCGCAGCAGTACCGCCGTTTCCCGCAAAAGATTCATACAAATGCTGATTTCAGGTAATCATATTTTTCAAAACGGCTTGTGCCGCAAAGGTGCGGTTGTTGGCCTGCTGCAATACAATTGACTGCGGCCCGTCGAGCACGGCGTCCTCCACTTTTACATTGCGGCGCACCGGCAGGCAGTGCATAAACTTGCCGTTGTTGGTCCGTTGCATTTTTTCGGCAGTTACCATCCAGTCGGGGTCTTGTTGTAAAATTTGCCCATAATCATGATATGCCGACCAGTTTTTGCAATAAATAAAATCAGCCCCTTCAAAAGCCCGGCGCTGGTCATATTCAATATTTACGCCTGCTACAAAAGCCGGATTCAACTCATAGCCCGGCGGATGCGTCACGGTCAGGTCCACGTCCATCACTTGCATCCATTCGATGAAAGAATTGGCAACTGCCTGCGGCAAGGCACGTGGATGCGGCGCCCAAGTGAGTACTACTTTGGGGCGGGTCGTAGTTTTGTGCGCTTCAATGGTCATACAATCGGCCAACGACTGCAAGGGATGCCGAATAGCAGATTCGAGGCTGATGACAGGCACGGATGCCAATTCTACAAAGCGATTCAGCACAAAATCGGCGTAGTCGCGCTCGCGGTCTTGCAGGGTCGGGAAGGTACGCACCCCGATTACATCGGCATACTGACTGATAACGCCCGCCGCCTCTCGGATGTGCTCTGCCTTGTCGGTATTCATCACTACGTGGTCGTTGAATTCTAATTGCCAACCCTCGGCCGCATTCATCGTGATGACCGACATGCCGAGATTCAGCCCGGCTTTTTCGGTACTCAGGCGCGTACGCAAGCTTGGATTAAAAAACAACAGCACCAGCGTTTTGTTGCGGCCCAAGGCTTGGTCAGCGAAAGGATTGGACTTCAGCGCGAGGGCTTCCTGCACCAGCGCTTTCGGATTAGAGACATCGTGTACGGCAGTAAATTTTTTCATAAAGCGTTGCAATCTGTTCTTTTCCGCATAGATACACAGGAAACGGCAAAATGCGAAATGTCGGCTATAAAAATCGTCAGAGCAACCAGACATTGTTGGCACCTTAATGCTTATCTTGTCCCGAAAGCAAGGAATCGTTGATGAACCAACGACTATTAACTCATTGATTAACTGACCCACTATGTTCTGGCTTTTTCAATCCAGCCCGGAGGTATTTCGGCTGCGCGAGGCCTTGCGCGCCGAGGCTTTGAGCACTTTTGCTGTCACTGCGCACCGGCAAGATATTCGTTCGGGCGACAAAGTCATTCTTTGGCAAAGCGGGCGCGAAGCAGGCTGCTATGGCTTGGCTACCGTCACTTCGGATGTGCAAGAAATGGAGGCAGCGGCCGCAGAGATGCCTTTTTTCAAAGAGCTACCCGACGAGCGCCTGCGTGTGCAAATAACGGTAGAATATAACCTCTGGAACAAGCCCGTGACCTGGGAAATGCTGCGCGACAACCCGGTTTTTGAGGATTTCAACGCCGGGCTGCCCGGTACGAATTTTATTGCTACCGAAGCCCAGTATCGCGCCCTGACCGACATCGCCCGCCAAACCGACCTGCTGGCCGAGCCTGAAGTACCCTACGGCGTGCCGCCAGCGCCAGAGTTTCCGCTCAATTTGATTTTGCATGGCCCGCCCGGCACCGGCAAAACGTTCCAGACGGTTTATTACGCTATCGCCATTATTGAAAATCGCTCGATCGAAGAACTGATGCTCGAAAGCCGCCAAAGCTTGCACCAGCGCTTTGATGCCTATGTAGCCCAAGGGCAAATCGCTTTTGTAACTTTTCATCAATCTTTCAGCTACGAAGATTTTATCGAGGGCATCAAGCCCCGTGTGCTCGACAATGGGCAGGTGGTGTACTTAGTAGAACCCGGTATCTTTCGCATTATCAGCTACAATGCTCGGCGCTGCCTGCTGGAGGCATTGCTACGCGAACGCCCGCAGGAGCAGCAAAAAGTGCAGTTCAACCAGTTGTACAAGGCTTTTCTCGATTTTATGAATAGTGAAAATTTTCAATATTTTGAAACGCCCGATGCCCGAAAGATCTATTTGCATCAGGTATTGCCGAATGGCGATTTGTCCTTGCGGCCGGCCATCGCTTTCAATACCTACATTATAGAAAAAAATCTGTTGCGCCAGTTTTATCAGCAATTTCCAAAGCCAGAAGACCTGCCTGCCGCCCAGCAGCATATTGACAAAAGTGTACGGGGTACGATCAGCGACTACTACTGGGTGGTGTTTGCCACTTTAAAAAATTTTGAAGCATACTATCGTCAGCAGCAGCAACAGCCCACCGAGCCTGCCGAACAAATGGAGGTGCTCTACGAGCCAGTCGAGGATATGCCGCTCCTGCCCAACCAAGTGCTGGCTCAATGCAAGCGCTACGTGCTCATCATTGATGAAATCAACCGGGGCAACGCGGCCGCCATCTTTGGCGAGTTGATTACCCTGCTCGAACCCGACAAACGCGAGGGCCGCAGCGAGGCTTTGGTCACCTTGTTGCCTTATTCCAAAACCTTCTTCTCGGCACCGCCCAATTTGTATCTCATCGGCACTATGAATACCGCCGACCGGGGCATCGAAGCGCTTGATATTGCCCTGCGCCGCCGCTTTGCCTTCCGCGAAGTACCGCCCAACCCCGACATTATCACCCGCACCGCCAACAAACCAGTGATTCAAGGCATTGACTTAGCCAAACTCCTCACCGCCATCAACCGGCGCATCGAACGCCTGCTCGACCGCGAGCATTGCATCGGGCACGCTTGGCTATTGGATATTGATAGCTTCGACGAATTGAAGCACGTCTTTGCCGAGCGTATTGTACCGCTTTTGCAGGAATATTTTTTTAATGATTATGCAAAAATTGGTTTAGTACTGGGCCGCGACTTTGTACAGGAAACTCCAGCCGATGTCGGTTTTGCTGATTTTGAACATCCTTATGCCGCCGAATTTGCGGAAAAGCGTTTGTATGAATTAGTAAATATTCGAGAATTATCCGAAGCGGCTTTTATACGGATTTATGATAACTTTAAGTGACAATTAAGTAATGGGACATTATTGTTCGCCGTTCGCTGTTCACCGTTAAAAATGCTCAATAAAAAATCCATTCAAGTAGTAGAACATCAGACGCTACGGGTCGGTGAAACCATCCATGATGCGGTATTTACCCAACGGCATTATGAGGCTTTGCGGGCGATGGCCGCGCAGCACAAGGCACGATACTTCAGCGCACAGGACAACTGTATTCGCTTTACGCAATACGTAGGTGCTGTACAGGCAGGCGATTTGACCATTGAAATACTCCCCAAAACCGACCATCCGCATACCGGCGACGTGCAGCGCATCCTGATGGATTTGCTCCGGGCCTGTCGCTTGTTCTCCATAGCACCTGAAAGCCTCGCACAGCTCGCCTCCCGCCCCGGGCAGCTCCCTGATTTATACATTGCCAACTTTTTTGATGCCGTAGAAACCCTGCTCCGCGAAGGGTTAGCGAAAACTTACCAAGCGGTGCCGGCGCTGCGGCGTGCGCTGAAAGGGCGCTTGCAATTAGCCAAACATCTGGCACATCAAAGGCAGCACGCTGGGCACTTTTATACCGAAAGTAGCGAATTCAACTACGATCATCCGCTCAACCGACTCTTGCGCGCAGCGCTAAAGGCACTACAAAGAGCGCCCCTGCCACCCAATCTGGAAGGCCGTCGGCGTGAGTTGCTGCGGCGTTTCCCGGATGTACCGGCCATAGCGCCCGCCCCGGAGGAATTGCCGTTGGGTCGCAATGCCCTGCGCTACGCCACGGCCACGCGTATGGCGCAATGGATTGTGCAACATACCCAACCCAATGTGCGCGCTGGAGAATTGCCGGCATTAGCTATCCTTTTCGATATGAATCGCTTATTTGAAACCTTTATTTTCCAGCAATTGCAGGCAGCAGCCGGGGCATTGGCGCGGGTAGAATGGCAGGTGCGCCGCCCTTTCTGGGAGGGGCGCCATTTGCAACCGGATATAGTGCTGCACCTCCAGGGGCAACGTATCGTGCTGGATGCCAAGTGGAAACGCCTACAACGCGTCAGCCCACAAATGGACGATCTTCGGCAAATGTTAGCCTATAATCAATATTTTCAAGCAGCGCGCAGCGTACTGGTCTATCCGGCGATGCCGGGGCTGACGGATTTGCCGCCCAGACCTTTCAAGCCCACGAGCGGCCGGCAGGAGCCTTTTTATTGCGAAGTGCGTTTTGTAGCATTAGTGCGCGACGGGCGTTTGAATACCCACCTTGGCAAAGACCTGCTGGAACGGCTTATTGCTGCGGCCGCTGAGGTAGAAAATCCGTCCACTCTTTGAACAGCGTTTGGTAAGCCCCCAGCGAATCGCAGGCGAAATAGGCTTCCGGGTACTGCCGAGAATGAATAATAAATGGCAAAGTCCGCAGGGTATCGCGGTAGCATTGCACGACAATGGCTTCTGGCTCGTTGCGCGCATGAAAAATTAGCGTTCTGAATAGCAGCCCTGCTCCCAGCACCTCATCGAAATCATCGGCAAAAGTGTCGCCATGCACTGCTTGCAGGCTGTGTAAATAGCCCATTACGCGCAGCGAATCGAGCGGTTGGTCGTTGAGGTACCAGCCAGCATTGGTGCGCTGCAAATACAGTGCCGTATCGGGTGATTGCCACTCCCAACCAATGACATCAGCTGCTGCGGGGAGCTGCAACAGTCGGTTGCTGCGGAAATCGTTGAAACGCAAAGCAAAACGAGACGCCAAATCTTCAGGAATGACGTACACCTCCTTCGCGCTGGCCAATCGCAAATAACTCACACGCACTGTATCGGCAAGGATTTCGGTTTTTCCTACGAAAAAATCTTCGCGCAGCCGGCGATTTTCATATACTCGGATGCGAATAGCGGAGCGCTCGTCCACGCCGTACTCCATCCACTGACGCGCATCTTGCGTCGCAATGCGAGTGGTCGGAATATGGGCAAGCGTTTGCAAAAGCCCACTGACCACCTCCGGCCGAGCGATGAGGTCCATCCGTCCGTTGGATACAATCCATCGGGCATCGGTGCGGCGCAGCGCAATTTCAGGCTGCCCGCCAGGCGGTGTGATGCTAATGGAAGTAATTGCCGTAGAATCGGTGCGAATCAAATCTGCCTGAAAATCGGGCGGCCGACGCGAAGGCGCGTAACGTGTAATGCCATAAATGACAAGGCCAATGACTACAAGTAGAAGAATCGTTCGGTCTTTCACAGGTGCTGTTTTTGGTATTCGCTGTTGGCTGTTGCTTTTCGCAAAAATTCCGAGGCTGGATTTCAGCCCATTCCGATTAAAAACTAATTTTACGGCAATTTTCTGATAATTAAAAACCAAAATACGATGCAAAAATTTTATTATCTACTGTTATTAAGCTGGCTAATAACGGCTTGCAATGCTTCTGGCCCTGCCGACAACAGCGCGCCAGCCGCACCAAGTACCAACAATGCAAGCTACGAAGACGTGAGCATTGATGATTATACCGTAGAAAATGTACCCGGCACTAATTGGCAGAAGGCGACCAAAGTAGATACGGCGGGCAATATCGCAGAGGTCGGTTATTTTGAAAATGGCAAGCGCGTGGGTTCTTGGGTCACGTTTCACCAAGGCAAGCTATTTCCGGCACAATTGTCCAATTATAAAAATGGCAAGCTCAACGGGCTACACATGCAGTTCAATCAAGGCGGCCAAACCGAGGTGATTGCTTATTATCAAGACAATAACTTGCACGGACAGTGGGCAAAATTTCGGTTTTCGAGGGTGCTCGAAGAGGCGGAGTATAAATACGGCAAGCTCGACGGCACGTACCGGGCGTATAATTTGCAAGATGGCAAATTGCAAAAAACAGCCGAATACAAAAACGGCGTACAGGACGGCTACTACCGCACGTTCGATTCGGATGGCAATATGACTACCGAATATCTTTATCGCAATGGACAGCAAATCAGCGGTGGCGCTACTCGGTAAGGGCGCGGGCCGGAGCAAAAAAATGGCCGAAGCACTGGACGCTTCGGCCGGGTATTGAAATGATAATAATTCTCCTCAACCCAAAAAGGCTCAAGGATTAGCAATTTTACCAGTTTGGCTTATCTTTTGCAAGTGTTTGCGGCTTTTTTTTCGCTTGCAATTGCTTTTCTTTTTCCAGTTCAGTAATAATCAACTGACGCTCGCGCGGCAATTTTCGCATATTCAGGAGGGAGGCTTCCAGAAAAGCCTGTTGCCCGTTGTTCATCCAATGCGCGAGGATAGACAGGTCTTTAATACCACTCATGCGCTGTTATTTTTACAAATTGAAGCTGGGAATATACCCAGTAGTAGCATGTTAGCCAAGGCACGAGTTAAAGTTCCGATAATTCAATCGCAAAAACAATGGCAAGCACCGCTTGTAGTGTCCAGATTCATAAATACAGACGCATTTGCAAACCCCCGAATCACATGGCCGGCTGCGGATGTTGAGCGTCTAAGTTTTTCAAATAATCACGCGGAGTGATGCCTGTAATTTCACGAAAGACCTTATAAAAGGTGGACTTGTTCTTGAAGCCACATTGCAAGGCGATGCCATAGAGCGTCAGGTAGCGGTACTCTGGGTCGGCAATTTTTTGCTTTACCTCCTCGATGCGATAGACATTGACAAAGTACTGAAAGTTTTGGCGTGCGTGCCGGTTCACCACCTGCGAGAGGTACTTGGTGTTGGTAGAAAGCGCGTCGGCTACGCAGCGGAGCGACAAGTCGGGATCGAGGTATCGTTTTTCTTCTTCCATCAGGGCTTTGAGCCGGAACAGCAAGCGGATTTCGTCGGCCCCTTTGAGGCTGCTATTGCTGTATTTTTCGCTGAGTTGCAGCAGTGGCGGCTCGTCCGCTTCGCTCACCTCGTGCCCATCCACTTCAAAAGCAATGTAATTGGTCACTTGGCGTGTATCGTCAAAAATAGGATGAATCACTAACTTGCAGGGGTATTCTTCGCCGTTTTTACGATAATTGGTAATAGAATCCTTGATAGAGACTTGCATTTCCAGCCCTTTGCGGATGCGCCGAATGGCCTCCGGCTCCGACCCGGGGCCTTGCAGGATGTTGGGTTTCTTGCCCAACACCTCTGGCAGAGAGTAGCCGGTAATGGCAGTGAAGTCTTCATTGACCCAAAGGATACGGCGCTGGGCGTCGGTCACAATTACAGCAATATGCGGCGTCATTGGAAAAGTACGGTTTGTTTAACGTTATTGCAACCAAACCCATAAAAGGTTAAACAGTTGTCTTTCAACAGATAAGGTACGATAATTTGTTCAATTCTGGAAGAAAAGCACGAACTGTTTTTTTCGTTTTGGTAGGGCTTGTTCAATTATTTTTTACGAAAAGCACGTAGCTGCCTGAAAACAAGGCAACTATCCGCCGTTTTTTTTACAATAAAAAGAAGCCGAGAAAGGAAGGAGAAAAAAGTGACGGCCCCGCTGAAAAAGAGGTCGCCACTTCTGCGATGGGTCTAACGATTGGCCGGTTTGAATCCAGCAAAGTAAAATTGCAGCCCGAGGGCAATGCTCACTTGATTGGTACGTGTAGTGGTGTTCGCTTCCACACCTGCAATTTGGGTGTCGAATTCACTGCGGGCAAAGTTGTACTTTACAATAGCTTCCAGACCAATGGCGTTATTGGCCACCACGGTAATGCCAGGCCCTACCCCAAAGGCAAACAGGTTGGTATTGATTCTTTGATCACCTGTGCTGAGGCGCTTCACGTCGCGAGAGTTACCAAACCCAAACCCAGCTTCGGCAAACAGGTACATATCCTTGCCCGGAGTCACCGGCTGATAGTAGCGGAAGAAGGGCCCCAGCAGCACATCACTGTTTTCGGTGTAATTGTTGTTCACTTCTTCTACCCTGGCGGCGGTGTAGTCCACGCGCATCCCCAATGAAAAGTTATCAAAGAGGAAATACCCCACCGAAGGGGCGATATTCAACTGCGTAGAATAGGGGCTTTGCTCACTTTGCGAGCCGCCAGGGGCACGCTGCGTAATTTTGGAGCTGGCCGTTGAAAAACCAACGGTGCTACCCAGCACAAAATTGCCGCTTTGCGTTACTTGCGCGCCGCTTATAGCAGCCATGAGCAAGGCAATAGCTAATAATAAGGTCTTGCGTCTCATCTTGCTGTGGTTTTATTTGACAATGAGGGATTTAACCATTACAAGGCTACGATTTTTCCCGTTTGTCACCACTGATGATTGTCACTTCGGATGGTGACTTATGGCAGTTTTTACACTTGAAATATTATGTCACCGCGAACAGCGAACCGCAAATAGCGAATCACAAATAGCGGCTTCCCATCATCCGTACAACTCATAATGAATCTGCGATTTGTCGTATTGCAATGTCACCAAAAGATTGGCCACTGCTTCGTCAATCATATTGCTCCAGCCACAGATGTAAAAATCCACGTCGGGCCGGGCGCTTGCATAATGCATCAAATAGAGCTGATGCACGTAGCCAGATACGATTTCGAAAGGAAAATCGGCGGGATGGAGCGGCTCCTCGCGGGAAAGCGCCACCGAATAGCGAAAACCGGGCATTTGCTGCTGCAAGGCTTCAAATTCGGCGCGGTACAATATGCCATCGGCGTAGCGGGTACCGAAAATCAGATGAATATTCCGATGCGGCTTCCCTTGCTCGTGCAAATCCTGAATCATACTGCGAAAAGGTGCTACCCCTGTGCCAGTACAGATGAATACTAAGTCTTTATTCACTGGCTCCGGTAGCGTGAAAGTACCGTCGGGGCCCTTGAATTTTACCGTTGTGCCTTCCTGCACTTCGTTGAATAAATACTCGGTGGCCGCACCGCCTTCCATGTGTACAATGCAAAACTCCAACAGGTTTTTGTCGTTGGGTGCATTCGCAATAGAATAGCTCCGCCAGCGCTTGAGCCGCTTATCGCTAATGGGCAAATCCATAGTGACAAACTGCCCGGCTATAAAGTTTATCGGCTCCTCTAATGGTGTTTCCAACCAAAACCGCTTCGTCGTCGGCGATGCATCCGCAATTTTTACCACCTTACTTTCGTACCATTTCCAAGGCATAGCTTTATTGTATTATAATGCTGTTGGCTATTTACTTTTCAAAGCCTAAACAACTGATAACAAGATATTTATCTGAATTTATATTTTCAAAAAATTATGCTAAAATCCCTAAACTTTTCCACCTATTACAAAACCATTTTTTCATACGGAATAACAACCGGAAAACCGCTTTCGTTGAAATAAGCAAGGGTTTCAAGGGCCGGACGATGGCTGGTAGCCAACACAAAATCTCCTCCCCAGGCGCCGAGCGATTTGATTTCTCCCCAAAAACCACTGAAATACAGCTCCTTAGCACGCGGCAATGCTAAACTTTCGGCAATGATCTGCTCATGGTGTTGTATTAACTGCTCGAAAGCAGACAGGGTCTTGCAAAAAATTATGGCATCCGTCAATTCGGAAATTTGCACTACCAGATCCGGTCGTTGTTGCACGCAAGCGCGATAACGGGCAATGCCTGCGCGGCTGTCCTGCTTTTTTTGCAAATACACGAAATAAAGCTGCTGCGCAAAAGGCGGCTGAAAAGCTACCGACTGAAAAAACGGACGCCCAGACTGCAATTGATACACAAGCGGGCCGCTGGCCTGTGCACAAGCCAAATCATAGCCAGAGCCGCCAAATGTATCGCGCAGCAATTGCCAAGCATCTACGCCCGACCATTCCGCCAAGTTGGCAATGAGGGTAGAACTGGTGCCGAGACCCCACTGGCGCGGAAATTCAAGTTGTGTTTCAATTTGCAAACCGGTAAATCTTTTCCAAAAGCCAGGGCGCTGGGAATCAATTGCTTGTAAAATTTGCGACAAGCGGGCCGCCACGGCCGCATCGTTGCTGTGTACACATTCGCCGGCAGGCAAGGAAAAAAGTGCTTCAAACCAGGTAGCGCCGTCGGCATCTGTGCTGCGCCAAGTGATTGTATAAGACTCGTTTTCAGTGATTTGCAAACGCTGCCCCAGCCGAGCGGGCAATGCTAAAGCGCGCGCACCATCCAGCACAAAATATTCACCAGTAAGCAAAAGCTTGCCGTTGGCATGGTAAGAGAGAACCGTCTTATCGGGCTGCTGTGGCATAGCTTCATTTTATTGGGCACTTATCTATTTTTAACAGCGAATAGCGAACAACAATGTCCCATTACTTAATGGATTGAAATCCGTGTTATTTAGTAGCCATAGCGGCTCTTTTACTTTCGATGAAGGTGCGCACCGCAGTGAAAGAAACCACTTTGTCGGCAAAATGGGTTGCTACTTCTATGGCTTCTTCGGCGGTAGCGCCGAGGTGGTTGAGAATATTGGTGA
>CALMSO010000088.1 GCA_937872385.1 uncultured Saprospiraceae bacterium | reverse complement strand
ATCACGTCGCCGGTTTCGCTGGCCGAATGCACGCGCACCAGCACGGGTTCGTCGGGTGCCCAGTCGCCCTTGCGGATGACGAGGTGCAGGTCGTCTGTGATAATTTCGCGGTAAGCGATGATGTCAAAATCACCGTATTTAGTAGCTTTTTTCACCGACAGCTCGCGCGTTACGAGGCGTTCGTGCTGCATCCGGTAAGCCACGAGGTCTTTGATGGCAATGATTTTCAAATTGTGCCGTTGGGCTACGTCCACCAATTGCGGCAAGCGCGCCATAGTGCCATCTTCGTTCAGAATTTCTACCAAAACCCCCGCCGGATAGAAGCCCGCCAGCCGTGCCAGGTCAATAGCCGCTTCGGTGTGGCCAGTGCGCCGCAGCACGCCGCCGCTCTTGGCTCGCAAGGGAAAAATATGCCCCGGCCGCGCAAAATCGTTTGCCTTGATAGTCGGATCAATCATAGCGCGGATGCCCGTGGCGCGGTCGTAAGCCGAAATGCCCGTGGTGCAGCCCCGCCCGATGAGGTCAATGGAGACGGTGAAAGCGGTTTCGTGCAGGGCGGTATTGGAGGAGACCATCATGTTGAGTTCCAGCTCGTCGGCGCGGCGCTCGTCAATCGGGGTGCAAATTAAGCCCCGGCCGTAGGTGGCCATGAAGTTGATGATTTCGGGCGTCACGATTTCGGCGGCGCAGATGAAATCGCCTTCGTTTTCGCGGTCTTCGTCGTCCACTACGATGATGACCTTGCCCGCGCGGATGTCTTCGATGGCTTCCTCGATGGTGTTGAGGCGAATTTTTTCGTTGGTTGTGTTTTTCATTTCGAGCGTGATGGCTTCCAAATTAAAATTCATTAGCTGCATTATTTTTGTCGAATAATTCTGTCAGAATACTTACAGAATGTTGCCAACTGTATTTTTGTTCTACAAAGGTGCGTGCTTCGCGTCCAATTTGTGCCCTCAATTTCGCATTTTCCAATAAAAGATGTACCTGCTGGGCAAAGTCTTGCGCGGTGCTTGCAATTAATATTGCCTTGTTAACAGGCGCACCAATCGCATTGTTTACCATCGGGGTAGTAATGCAGGGCAATTGCATGGACATGGCTTCGAGGATTTTGTTTTGCTGCCCGCTGCCCAGAAAAATCGGTGCTACAAACACTCGTGCGTTGCTATACGCCTCGCGGATGTCGTCCATCCAGCCCGCCACCGTTACCCGTTCGTTTTGCAAACTCTGCACAGCAGCCGTAGGGCGCGCGCCCGCAATGAGCAAACGCAGTTGGGGCCGGTTTTGGTGCAAGACGGGCAATAATTCGTGCACCAACCAGCGGGCAGCTTCCACATTGGGGTGGTAGCCCATATTGCCCACGAAGACGAGATCGTATTGCGGCAAGCGGTCGGTTTTATTAGTAAAAAGAAGCGTATCTACGCCATTGGGTACAATTCGGATACGCGCCTTGTCGGCAATAGCGAGCAAATCGCGGTCTTGCACCGAAATGATGCTACAATGGTTAAAGTGTTGAAAAACAGCACTTTCATAGTCTTGCAAACGCTTTGCTTCCCATCGGAACAACCATTTCAGATAGCTCTTGGACTGGGCGGCGCGGCGCTGCATCCCCGCCGAAAAAGCGTCCATATAATCAAGCACTTTGAACCCGGACACCTGCTCGGCGTAGGGCGCCATGCGAATGAGCTGGCAATAGACTGCATCGGGTTGAACTTCCGTGATGAGCTGTTGAATTTGCCTTTGAATATGCGGTGAGAAGAAATAAGCCACCTGCAAGGGATAAGCTCGACCTAAGCCCCTGAGCAAGCGCCCCGGCAAACGCCAATGCGGCAAGAGCAAGACCTCCACGCGCTGGCAAATAGTTTGCAAATGTGTAATATGCGCTGCCAATACTGGCTGCTCGCTAAGCGCTACCAATGTAATTTCGTACCGACGCGACAGCTCCCGTATCTG
>CALMSO010000087.1 GCA_937872385.1 uncultured Saprospiraceae bacterium | reverse complement strand
TCTATATACTCATTGCGACTTTTCATAGCAGCATACATTTTAAAACACTACCAAAAATCATCCATTCATGGATGGCAATAAGAGGACGGGATATGCAGCCATGAGAATACTACTTCGCAAAGACCGAAAAGACATTCAAGCGACGGAAGAAGAAAAGTATGAATTCGTGATAAAAATAGCTGAAAGGAAAAGCGAATTTGATGATATCAAAGGCTGGATTGAGAAAAAGCTAATCGAATGGGCCGGTCGCTAACAATATGCATAACGATCAGGCGGGCTAAGCGCCCACCCGCCGTATGCACCAAACGTCAGCAGATATTAAAAATCAAAAAAATGTTAACAAAAGAAATCATCAAACAGCGGATTCATCAAAATAAATCTCAAATTAAAAAATTGGGAATAGATGTAATTGGTTTATTTGGCTCTTATGTAAGAGAAGAGCAGCATGAAAAAAGTGATATTGATTTATTGATTGCTTTTGAAGAAGATAAAGAGAGTTTCAATAATTTTATGGAAGTCTGCTATCTGCTTGAAGCAATCTTCGATGGGAAAAAAGTAGAAGTGGTAACAAAAAATGGACTCAGTCCATACATTGGTCCGAAAATTTTAAAGGAAGTAGAATATGTCTAAATCGGCGTTAGATTATTTATATCATATTCTGGATGAATGTGATTATATCGTTTCTGTCATTGATGAGCATATGACCAAAGATAAATTATTGGGTGATGAAACGCTGAAGCGAGCGATTGTAAGGAGTATTGAGGTAATTGGCGAAGCAAGCAAAAAAATTCCTGCAGATTTTAAAGTGAAATGGTCCGAAATATCTTGGAGAAATATGGCAGGCATGAGAGATAAACTGATTCATGACTATATGGGCGTGGATTATTCCATTGTTTGGGATGTGGCTAAAAATATCATTCCAATTTTAAAAATCAAATTGAAATGATTATTGAAAAAGAAAAATAAAATATCTACTAATGTAGCATTGTTGTCTATACTCCTATCGTCGCAAGATAGCAATTCCCAAATTCCTAAAAACGCCAACTGAAGCCTTGTCCATTAACACCTCACTCCCCGCTACAAATGCCGCCACTGCAATGTATCCTTTTGCAATGAGCCTTTATAAGTTATCACCATTGGCTCGCCGGGCAGCAAGTCGAAGTAATTATGCTCAAAGCGCACATCTTGCTCAGTGAATAAAAAGCGGCTTTTTACTAAAATATTACTACGTAAGGTAATGGTTTGCGCGGTTGTATGTTAATCTTGCGAACCGCGAACGGCGAATAGCGAACAGCGAACCGCAGAATTTTTAGCTATAAAAACGTTACCCTTAGCCTTGCCATCAAAAGGAAAAAAGCTTAACTTGGGGGCTGATGTAAAGAGGGTACAGGCAATATTGCGTAAATACAGATATTAGGCGCTCTAATAATAAAAAGATAACATACATATCATGCCTGAATTTGAATGGGATGAGGACAAAAATCGAAGGAATACAAAAAAGCACAAAGTGAATTTTGAGGAAGCGAAAACCATATTTGACGATCCGAGTGCAATTGAATTTGAGGCAAGTCGAAACGGTGAATATCGCATCATCAGGATAGGCAAAAGTGCAACTAAATTTATCCTTTTAGTTGTTTATACGATTAGAGGTATAGTTGTAAGGCTTATATCGGCCCGGCAGGCTAACAAGGAGGAGCGGAATCTTTATATAGAAGAAAAATTTAAAAATCAAGATGATGGAAGTTCTAACGGTTAAAGAAGCGGTCGAAAGAGTTAATAAAGGTGGCAATTTAAAAGGAGTTGTTTTGGATGAACGTACCATCCAGCAGGTAAATGTGCGAGATGCGATGGTGTTGTCAAGAGGCGGGATAGTCGTTCCAGAACAAAGTATTTATTATGATGATGATGAAATCGAATATGATGAGGATATAGATGAACTAGTGGTTACTAGTGAGATGGTAAAACTATCGTGGGAAGAAAAAGCTAAAAGAGCGGAAGCATATAACGAGCGATTGAAAGAAGGGGAAGAAATCATGATTGATCTATCAACTCAAAGACCAGAAATAGACACCTGGATAGCCAAAAACAAAAAAAAACTAGCAACATTACTCAAACCAATTGTCATTGATCTATTCAATGCGGAAAAAGTAATAAAGGAATAAGAGAATTCGCCCAACAATATGCATATTGGTCATGTCCGCTGTGCGCGCCGCACGGCGTGTGCACCCACATCCTCCCAAATTCCTAAAAACGCCAACTGAAGCCTTGTCCATTAACACCTTACCTCCCCGCTACAAATGCCGCCACTGCAATGTATCCTTTTGCAACGAGCCTTTATAAGTTATCACCATTGGCTCGCCGGGCAGCAAGTCGAAGTAATTATGCTCAAAGCGCACATCTTGCTCAGTGAATAAAAAGAGGCTTTTTACTAAAGTATTACTGCGTAAGGTAATGGTTTGCGCTGTTTCATTTACTTGTATATCCAGGTTGGGCGTTTGTAGCGTCAGGTTTTTGGGTACAGTGAAGTAATGTAGGGTTTGGGCCAGCACGGTATCGCCTTGCAATAAGCGAATGTGGGCGAATGTGTTTTCTTTTTTTACATTTTGTAATAATGTTTTTATCGGCAGGATGGCGTACAACTGCGAAGCGTTGGCGGCAAGGGTAATGTCTTTTTCTTCGCGGTGTATGGCTCTGCCGTCGAGGCGTTTTGATTCTATCAGCAGGCGCACCGGCAGCGTATCTAAACGGTCGTTGACTACCTGTAGATGCAGATGCAAGTAATCATTGGCTTCCCAGGGCACGATGAGCATATCGGCGAAGAGTTCGCGCAGGGCGTGGTGCAAGGCTTTCCAGCGGCCGTAGTAGTCAATGCTCGACCAAGTGGGCGCGGGCCAGCAGTCGTCTAATTGCCAATAAACAGTGCCCATGCAGTAGGGCATGGCGCGGCGGTGGGCACGGATGGCGGCGCGCAGGCCGTCGGCTTGTACGAGCTGGCTTTTATAGACAAAGTCAGCAAAATCGCGGGTTTTGCCGTAGTATTGGGTCACAAATTTGTCAATGCGGCCGTTGCCGATGTAGCTTTTTTGGTGCACTTTCATTACTTCGCTGTCGAACGACCAGTCGGCGGGCGTAGAAAAAGCCTGAATCGTGGACATTTCCGGGAAGGACTGAAAGCCGTATTCGTTCATGTAGCGGCCGACGTTGCGCTCGTAGCCGTCAAAATCGTCGTTCATATTCCAGGGTTTCCAGTAGTGCATGGTGCCGTTGTCGAGGTTGCCCGATTTGCCGGTGGCGCTGAGGGGCGAGGTGTGCACGTAAGGGCGCTGTGGGTCGTGTGCGGCGGTGACTTCCGGGAGCAGTTCGAGGAAGAGTTTGCGATAAGATTCCTTCATTTCGGTGGCAATTTTGCCAATTAGCCCGAAGCGAATCTGCCAGCCCCAGTTGTGCCAGGCGTTGTCCACTTCATTATTGCCGCACCAGATGGCAAGGCTGGCGTGGTGGCGCAGGCGGCGCACGTTTTCGATGGCTTCTTGTTTTACATTATTATAAAATGCGGTGTCCACGCCGGGATACATTGAGCAGGCAAACATAAAATCTTGCCATACGAGCAGCCCCATTTCATCACATTTATCATAAAAATAATCGTCTTCGTAAATACCACCGCCCCAGATGCGTATCATATTCATATTCACCGCTAAAGCATCATGTAATATGCGATCCAGATCGGCTGTGGTGCGCCGGGGTATCATGGTTTCGGAAGGGATGTAATTAGCGCCCTTCATAAAAACGGGCACGCCATTCAGTTTGAAATAAAAAGACTCGCCGTGCTGATCTTTTTCTTGTATCAATTCTACTGTGCGTAGCCCAAAGCGTTGGGTTTTACTATCGAGTAAATGTGCGCCCTGCCTTATTTCAAAGATAAATTCATACAAATGTGGCTTACCGAGATTATGCGTCCACCAGCGCTGGGGGTTGTTTATAATAAAATTAAGCTGCACTTCACCCAGCGCGGTCGTTATTACATCCATTTGATTTAAAATGGCATTGTCGGCTGCATGTCGAATCAGGAAAGTATAATCCTGCTCTGGCTCGGCTCGGTAGCGCATGGTGCCGCGCAGCAAGGCTTGTGCATCGCTCAGGCTATCTTGATATAATTGTACTTCATCTAATATAATATCCGACCATGATACGAGGCGTACTGGTCGCCAAATGCCAAAAGTTACAATGCGGGGGCCCCAGTCCCAGCCAAAATGATAGGGTGCCTTGCGGGTATAAACGCTTATTTTTTCGCCTTTTAGGGCATCATTTTCGGCGGTTTTATGATAAGGCGTGCCATTTAGTTTATCAGCATTAACGATGAGCGGAGAGCGGAAGTAAATAAGGAGGTGGTTTTGTTCCATGCGCAACAGCCGCCGTACTTCGGCTTGCCATTGGCGATACATATTATCGGCTATAATGATTTTTTCACCATTAAGCATTACTTCGGCGTAGGTGTCCAAACCTTCAAATAGGAGTTCATAATGTTTAGAGGGGTTAAAATCCGGCAGGTCAAAAGTCATTTCATAGACCCAGTCTTCGCGTTCAATCCATTGAATATCAGCTTCATTTGTACCATAAAAAGGATCGGAAATGACTCCGTGCCGCAGCAAATCCATTTGTACTACACCCGGTACAGTGGCTTTGTAATAAGTAGAATCGCCTGCCTTGCGAAAGCGCCAGTTATGATGTAATTCTATGCTATCCACAGCGTAAGATTTTAGGGTGCATAATAATAGTAATGAAAATGTAAGTCGCATAATTTGTTGATGGGTTGATTTGTTGATGGATTGATGGGGGATTTGGCTGGTAAAATAAGCAAAAAATTTGGCTGTAAAAAAATCTATTAGCAACAGAACGGCTACAATTGCGTTATTTTGCCAAAACTTTTTTAAACAAGGCATAGGGTGAGTATTATTCGGCAACAAAGTATCCGGGACAGTATGGTGACTTACGCAGGCGTGGCGTTGGGTGCGGTCAATGTGTTGTTCATTTATCCGGCTTGCTTGCAGGATGAAGAGTTGGGGCTGTTTCAGTTTATGGTGAGTTGGGCGATGATCCTGTCGCCATTGGTGATGCTGGGTACGACCAATCTGGTGGTGCGTTTTTTTCCGGTGTTTCGAGACGAGGCGCAGCAGCACCGAGGTTTTCTTTTTTTAATGCTGCTACTCAATGCCTTAGGGTTTGTGCTGTTTACTTTGCTGGTATGGTTATTTCAGGATGCTATATTGGATATTTTGACCCAAGACCATCGCAGCCCGCTGATGCGGCAATATGCTATTTATATTGTTCCATTAACACTTTTTGTATCGCTTAATGCGCTGTTTATCAATTATATAAAAAATTTCTTACGTATTGTAGTGCCCTCTTTTTTTGAAAATATATTTGTAAAAATAGCTACCGGAACGCTGGCACTGCTGCTGTTTGCAGGCTGGGTGGAGCTGTCGGGTTTTGTGCGGGGCATTGTGGTGTCGTATGCCTTAGTGACGCTGGGCTTGATTTTTTATACTCGGTATTTGGGACAATTGTATTTGCGAGCCGATTTTTCCATGCTCAAGCGGCCACTCACCCGCGAAATGGCGGTTTTTGCCTATTTTGGTATTCTTGGCAATGCCAGCTCCGGGCTTATGTTGTACATTGACAAAGCGATGCTCCCTTTGCTGATTGACAAAGGTGGGTTGGATGCAAGTGGTATTTATACCATTGTGGGCTTCATCGGGGCTGCTATTGACATACCCCGCAAGTCTTTAGAAAAAATTACTACGCCGGTGGTGGCGCACTCCATTCAGGCGGGCGACTGGGACAATATTCGCAAGCTGTACAGCAAAAGCGCTATTAATCAGCTCATTGTGGGTTGCCTGCTGCTGCTGGGCATCTGGCTGAATTTAGATTATTTCTTCGATATTATGCCCAACGGCGAAGTGTATCGCCCCTGGAAATTAGTGGTGCTCATGCTCGGTATCAGCAGCATTATAGATATGGCGACGGGTATTAATTCACAAATTATTTCCTATTCACAATATTTTCGCTTCAATTTTTATTTAGCGCTGATCCTCGGTCTGCTCAATGTGTTGTTCAATATTATATTCATTCGCTTTTTTCAACTTAATATTTACGGCACAGCTTTGGCCACGCTTACCTCTATTACTATTTACAATCTGATAAAATACACCTACATCTACCGTCGGCTGGGTATGCAGCCTTTTTCGTGGGCTACCTTGGGTGTGTTGCTACTCGCCATGGGCATCTATATTATAGTAGTGTTGGTGCCTCCTGTGGGCGGGCACCCAGTGGTGGATATCCTCATCCGCTCGGTGCTAATCGTAGCTATGTATGTGCCAGCGGTGCTGTGGCTGCGCTTGTCGCCCGATTTCAACCTGCTCTGGACACAGATTTGGCAAAAAATACGCTCTCGCCGCTAATTTTAACATCTAAATATTTAAAATATTTATTTTTGTTTAATACATTTGTCTCGCTTTGTACCAACTCATTTTTTTATCCTACAAAAATACCATCTCATGAACACCAAAAACACCTTTTATCTCCTGCTTCTGGCTGCGGTATGCACTCTCGGCGCGGCGCGTTCTCAGGATATGCCCTGTAAAATTTATGTGCCTAATGTATTTTCGCCCAATAACGACGGCATCAACGATACGTTTCAGCCAGCGCTCAACTGCCCGGTGAGTACGTATGATTTCAAGGTGTTTACTCGCTGGGGGCAGCAGGTATTTACCACCCAAGATTCGGAAATCGGCTGGAACGGTGATATCAATGGCCGCCCGGCCGCAGCTGGCGTATATATTTACACCCTGAAAGTAAGTTACGAGAGCGAAGAAGGCGCAAACGAGGAAATCAAAACCGGCGATGTGACGCTGATACGATAGGCAGCTGTGGTTACAAACCTACACCGCTCAGCTGCTGCACTTCTTGCTCTATCATGTCCATTTCCTCGCGGCGCTCGATATAGGCAGGCGGCACGGCGCGCTCGTTGCAGTCGGGTACTGAGCATTGCTCGCAGGTGGTGTGTACCACATGGGCTGGCAGTTGCGTCGCATCGCGCTGAAAAGTGCCGAGAAATCGAAAAAGCGACTGAAGTTGGTCGGTAATCATCAGCCCCAGCGTGACGCTCACGCTGCGCTTGCTGCCGGGCGACAGCAACTTGCCTAAAGAAATGATAAAATAGGACTTGTCGGTCTGCCAATACTGGGAAATTTGCGCTTCGGCCAGAATGGTATCTTTGGGAACTGCTTTAGCACGCAGCTTTTTCAGCACCCGAATGGAGGCCCAGCGCCGGCAGTAATGCTCCTGCAATTGATTGGCGTAAGGGCTGTGCAACTGCGACAGGTGCAGTTCTTTATCCATTGTAAAAATTTTCAAATCTTCGCTACCGATGATGCGCAAAAAGAACAAGTCTTTCACATCAAAATGGTGCGGCAGAATATTGGTGAGGCGTTGCAGTAGCATCTCCGGGGTCACGTCGTACTTGCGCAGCAGCTCGAAAAGCACCTGATTGTCCCATGCAGAAAGGCGCGCCAGTGCGTACACATCATCCACCAATTCCCGTTCGCTCATCAGCAAGGCGCTGGCGAAGTAGGAGGCTTTGAAATTGTTGAGCAATTTATCGAAGGTCTCCGCTTTTTGAATAATCGTCTCGTAGGGTCGCTCGGTCAGTTGCAGATATTGAAACCCTAACTCCCTGCCAATCAAGAAATTCTGTTGAGCGCTACTCAGATTTTTGTTGAGAAAAAGCGTTTTTTTGTCGGGCGAAAATACCGATCGGATGCGCGCCAAACGTGGGTTCTTCGGTAGGGTTTTACGCTCGATGCGAATATCGAACGCAGCCAGCAGCGCTTGCTCTAATGCCTCCGTAGTGCAGGGCGTTGAAAAATACGGCAGTGCCTGATTGCGAAAATCCTGCGCGGCGCTCTCCAATTCAGGAAAATGATTGTCGTGCAAATCCTGATACGAGCGCAGGGTCGCGTTGTAAAAACTTTCGGTTTGCAATTGATAATTGCGCGCCATTTTAATCACCGTGCGAATAAAAGCATTCACCTGGTCGGGCGTATTGGCAAAAAGCTCCATCAGTTTGCCTGCGTTCAACCCAAACATCTCTTCTAAGGGAAAGGCATTGAGCCAGTCCGACTCTAACAATTCAACAATGGGCTGTAGCTTCTTAGAAGTATAAACCGATACCAACTCATCAAAAGGTACGCCAAGCGCCCCAGCAATGAGCATAATTTTATCCGCCTTAGGATATTTCTTGCCTTTTTCAATCTCGTGCAGATACGGTGCCGATAAGCCCGTCAGCCGACTCAGCTCCTGCAACGACAAGCCCTGCTGGTGCCGTAGGTATGCCACCTTAGCCCCGAAAATGAGTTTGAGTGTGGAAGAGTCTTTCATTATAGTGTTGTTCGCAATTCGCGGTTTGCCAGCTCGCCATTCGGGTTGCCTTTCGTAAATCACACCTTCGGCTTGTGCTAAGATACAATAATTTTTCTATCAGCAAAACATTTTGAATTTCGTAAAACACGCTAAATGCTAATTTATATTTTTTAGCTAAAAATTAGCTATTTTGATTCGATTAGCTTATCTTTGTGTCAACAAAAAACAATACGCCATGACTACAACCGCCACTGCTCACTATCCAACACCAGGTGCCATGACCATCACCGGGGGCTATCAGGATACCTTTACGGAAATACTCAGCCCCGAAGCATTGGATTTTTTAATGGCGCTGCACCGCAAATTTGATGCACGCCGCCGCGAACTGCTCACCGCACGCCTTGAGCGCCAACAACGCCTTGACGCAGGGGAAATGCCCGACTTCCTGCCGCACACGGCGCACATCCGCGAAAGCGATTGGACGGTAGCGCCCTTGCCTAAGGACCTGCTCGACCGCCGCGTGGAAATCACCGGCCCCGTTGATAGAAAAATGATTATTAATGCGTTAAACGCTGGTGCTAAAGTCTTTATGGCAGATTTTGAGGATAGTAACACGCCCAACTGGACGAACACCATCGAAGGGCAGATCAACCTGCGCGACGCCATCAACCGAACAATTGATTTTACCAATCCGGCTAACGGCAAACAGTATCAGCTCCATGCACAGGTGGCTACGCTAATGGTGCGACCGCGCGGCTGGCACCTTCCGGAAAAACATATCATCATCGCCGGCGAACCCATGAGCGGTAGCCTTGTGGATTTCGGATTATACTTTTTTCACAACGCTACTACCTTGATAACCAATGGCTCAGGCCCTTATTTCTACCTGCCTAAGTTAGAAAGCCATCTTGAGGCGCGCCTCTGGAACGATGTATTCCTCTTCGCGCAAGACTATTTGGACATTCCCATCGGCACCATCAAGGCGACGGTACTCATTGAAACCATTCTGGCGAGTTTTGAATTGAACGAAATTTTGTACGAATTGCGCCAGCACTCGGCTGGACTCAACTGCGGCCGCTGGGATTACATCTTTTCCTTTATTAAAAAATTTCGCAACCGCCCCGGTTTTGTGTTGCCCGACCGTTCAAAAGTAAACATGACCGTACCGTTTATGCGCGCTTATGCGCAATTGGTCATCCAGACCTGCCACCGCCGCAACGTACACGCTATGGGTGGGATGGCTGCGCAAATTCCTATCAAAAACGACCCTGCTGCCAATGCTGCTGCCCTCGAAAAGGTGCGCCAGGATAAGCTCCGCGAGGTGCAAGACGGCCATGATGGCACTTGGGTAGCGCACCCAGACTTGGTGCCGATAGCGATGGAAATTTTCGATCAAAATATGCCCACGCCCAATCAGATTCACCGCAAGCGCGCGGATGTACAAGTCACTGCCGCCGATTTGCTTAGCGTACCGCCGGGCAGCATCACAGAAGCTGGGCTGCGGCTAAACATCAATGTGGGGGTGCTCTACCTCGAAAGCTGGCTACGCGGCAACGGTGCGGCCGCCATTTATCACCTCATGGAAGATGCCGCCACAGCGGAAATTTCGCGCACGCAGGTATGGCAATGGATTCATAATCAAGCAGTTCTGGAAGATGGTCGCACCATTACCTACGAATTATACCGCAGTTTGCTAACGGAAGAATTGGACAAAATCAAGGATTATGTAGGGCCGCAGGCTTTCACCAATGGAAAATTTGCGGAAGCAGTTGCCTTGTTCGATCGCTTAGTGAAAGATGCAGATTACGTAGCATTTCTGACGCTGCCAGCTTACGATATTATTTAGCAACCGCTATTCAACATTTACAACAACATTTACTACAATATTTAAAATTAAATCGTATGAATAACATAACAAAAGACATGCAGCAGCTAAAAGCAGACTGGGCAAGCAACCCACGCTGGAGCAGCATCCAACGGCCTTATTCGGCAGAAGAAGTGCTAAAATTGCGCGGTAGTGTCAGCATTGAATACACGCTGGCTAAAAAAGGTGCCGAAAAACTCTGGGACAAATTGCAAAATCAATCTTATGTAGCGGCGCTTGGCGCACTCACGGGCAATCAAGCTATCCAGGAAATTGCCGCTGGTCTGGACGCCATTTACCTCAGTGGCTGGCAAGTAGCAGCCGATGCCAACCTCGCCGGGCAGATGTACCCCGACCAGTCGCTGTACCCTGCCAATTCGGTGCCCATAGTCGTAAAACGCATCAACAATGCACTGCTACGCCGCGACCAGATTCAATCCGTCAACGGCGAAGTCTGGCGAGACTGGATGGCGCCCATCATCGCCGATGCCGAAGCAGGCTTTGGCGGCAACCTCAACGCTTTTGAACTCATGCGCGACATGATCGAGGCTGGGGCCGCAGGCGTGCATTTTGAAGATCAACTTTCGTCTGCCAAAAAATGCGGACACCTCGGAGGCAAAGTGCTCGTACCGACCCAAGAAGCCATTAACAAGCTGATTGCTGCGCGCCTCGCTGCTGATGTTTGTAATGTACCCACCGTGCTCATCGCTCGTACCGATGCCGAAGCCGCGGATTTATTGACTTCCGATATTGATGAGCGCGACCGTCCTTTCCTAGTTGGCGAGCGCACCAATGAAGGATTCTACCGGGTACGCAATGGTTTAGAACAATGCATCGCGCGGGCAGTGGCCTATGCGCCCTACGCTGACCTGCTGTGGATGGAAACCTCCAATCCCGATTTGGGCCTCGCGCGCGAATTTGCCCAGGCCGTACACGCAGCGTTTCCGGGCAAAATGCTGGCGTATAATTGCTCGCCTTCGTTCAATTGGGCGGCACACCTCACGCCAACGAAAATGGCAACCTTCCGGGAGGAATTAGCCGCCCTCGGCTTCCGGTTCCAGTTCATTACGCTGGCGGGCTTCCACGCTTTGAATACCTCTATGTTCGAATTGTCATTGGCCTACAAGCGCCAAGGAATGCTGGGCTACGCACAGCTACAGGAGCGCGAATTTGCCTTGCAATCAGAGGGTTTCACGGCAGTAAAGCACCAGACTTTTGTAGGCACGGGCTATTTCGATTTCATCCAGGATGTAGTACAGCAGGGCGCATCTTCTACGACGGCTTTAGCCAAGAGTACCGAAACCGCACAGTTTACGCACTAATGCAACCATATTATACTTTTTCGAGCTAATCTTTACCGAGTTTGTAATTAGCCGGTATGCATCAATATAATGTGTATCGGCTTTTATTTTAATAAATAACAAACACATTCACAACCATTTTCGGCGTCGAAAGTAAAACAACATCCAAACAGCAATAGCTACCATGATACCCCATACAATAAAATAACCATATTGCCAGTGCAATTCCGGCATATTGTCAAAATTCATACCATACACTCCCACCAAAAAAGTAAGCGGAATAAAGATGGTAGAAATAATAGTAAGCAACTGAATAACATTATTCATTCGGTAACTAATTTCCGAAAGGTATAAATCATACAGCCCATTGAGTATATCACGCGAGGTTTCTACCATATCAATTGCCTGTATAATATGATCATACAAATCGCGGGTAAATACGTCGGTCTCCGGCTGCACTATCGTACAGTCCGTTTTTACAAACCAATTAATCGCTTCACGCAATGGCAACATCGCTTTCCGCAATATTAATAGCTGTACTTTTAATCTATGTATCTTACTCTTTGTCAAACTATTAGGATGGTACATCACTTCTTCTTCCAACTCTTCAATGGCTTCCTGCACTTGATCGAGTACAACGAAATAGTTATCCACGATGCTATCAGCCAGGGCATAAGCTAAATAATCGCTGCCGCGCTTGCGAATACGGCCGTTGGCAATACGAATACGCTCGCGCACAGGCGCAAAGGTGTCATCATCTTTTTCTTGGAAAGAAAGTAAAAAACCCCGCCCGGCATACAAGGCGATGTGTTCCAACTGCACCTGTCGGGTTTCTCGTTCAAAAGTTATTGCATTCAATATCATAAAAATGCCCTCATCATATTCCTCAAACTTGGGGCGCTGCTGAATATCCAATACATCCTCCAACACTAATGAATGTAATCCATAGCGTTTACCTAAAGCTTCTACCAACGCCACATTATGCAAGCCCTTTACATCATACCAAGCAATTTTTTCCTCCGACGGGGCGAGCGGAAGGGCATCCACCGTAGCCGTTTCCGTAAGTTCTGCTTCATTATATTGCAACATCAAAACACTGGTGGCTTCCACGAGCTTTTCACCCGTAAAAACCAAGGTACCAGGTGATAACCCAGGTTTCCGAACCGTTCTTTTCCTGCTTTTTTTCGCTTTAGATTTCATAATCGGATAATATAAGGTAAATACCCAAGCATAATTATTTTTATAACAAGCATATGCATAAGTAATTAGTTATAAGATAATTATACCTTTCGTTTATATAAAACCACAAAAGTATTCCTCAACCCTTCAACCTTTAAACCTCTAAACCCTATTCGCCTATTTTTCCCATTCCCCTATTCCCCCCTCAACCAATAACAATATCCCATTATTTACCTGATAAAATCAATATTTTATTTTTCATCAAAACTTTCTACCCGCAAGTTATCAATGAGTATTGTCTGCGGGCTATCAGCATTCCAAAAAAATACACCAATTTTATTAAACGGTTTGCGCGGTGCCTGCACATCGAAGCCAATCTCGCGGGTCTGCCCGTCGCTCAGCAAGCGATGCACGCGCACGATACGGGTTTTTACTTCTTGATCATTATTATAAAAACGTATAATAAACTGCGTCATGCTCCAGGTATTCCATTCTTTTTGTACGCCATGAAAAGTAGCCGTAGCTCGCAGCCAGTCAAACTCGTTATTTGTTGCTCGGATTTCATAAATGGGGCTAAACTGATGCGCTGCATTCAAACAAAGGGATTGCTGCCCCGCAATTGGTGGCTGACCACAGCCTATTACAGTCGTATCCTGCTCGAAATCATTTTGATATAATAACTGTATGTTCTTTGGCTGGCCGCTAAAGCGCTCATTTACATCAAGTAATAAAATATCTTCTTCTTCAATATTATATCGTAAAAAAATGCGCTGAAAATAAGCCCGATTCATTTGTTCGGGTACAAACAAGCCCCCCCGGTGCGCCTGATGGGTAATCCAGAGATTAAAATAACTAAAAAAAGTAAATATTGGGTAAATAAGATAGGGCAACCATTTTACATGATGCACCCATTGTATAAAGGCCGCGAAAGGAAACAGCAGCATCGGGTAGCACTGCACCATGGTGCGCTGCCCAAGGCTGCCGCCGTACCACCAAATGTCCCAAGCAAAAGCAATGTAAATAAAAAGGCTGCAAAACAGCAGCGCCGTCCAGAAAATTCCGGCTTGCTTTTTATATAAAGGTATAAAACCAACCAAAGCAAATATCATAATGGGCGTGTAAACTAACCAACCGCTACGATAGCTAAATAAACCGTTTTTTAAGTGCGGCCGTAGCCAGCTAAACCCTTGATCCTGATAGCTATATACAATCCATTCGCCAGCCGCATATTTCCAATACATGAGCTGAATGCTACCCACGAGGGCGCAGGCGAGTACCGCTATTAATAATTTTGGTAAATGCTTTTTAAAAAACATTAACCTTTCGAGAATGGATTTTTGCCAAGGTGCCTGCAAACCCCAGAGCACGGGTATCATAGCAGAAATGAGTTCTGTAGGACGGGTAAGGCCAGCCAAGCCAACCAGTAAACCAATGCCCAGCGCACGCGCGAAAGTAGGTTTATCATAAAATTGCAAAGTAAAGTAAATAAGTGCTGCATAAATAGTAAACAGATTATTGTGCGTCATTGCACCATTAATAGAAGCATAATCTAAATAATTGGTACCCAGCACCAAAAAAATCAGAGACAGCGCCGCCACCCGGTCATTAAAATAACGCAGCAATACCCAACGCATAAGCCACAGCCCAAGAAACGCAATGAGCAAACTGCCGATACTAATCATAAACTGATAAGGCGCTGAATACCCGTCGGTTGTATAATCAGTATTTTTGGCATACCAGTGCGCGGCCGCAAAGAAAGGCGTCCATTGCAGGGCCTGCCCAGCCGGGTATTTCATTACATAATTGCCCCCGGTGTGCCGAAACGCCAACTGCTCCATATTAGGCACCGGATAATATCGCTCGATAACATCCGGCATAAAGTTCAATTGTTTGGCATCATGGTAAATAAAAAATGCTGGTAAATAAGTATAATAACCTGCCACATCCCAACTGATCGTAGCCTCGGTACGCGTTTGTTGCCACTTCGGATAATACAAAAACGCAGCCGCAAAAAGTATTACATAGCAAAACAGCAGCCCCCACAGGGAATATGGATTCTTCATAGGTGGATTTTACTTTCATAAATTGCGCCTAATGTAACAAAAAACCGGTAAAACCAAACCTGGTGGCAGCTGAAATTTGCATTTTTGCTAATTTCGACGGATAACGCGGTTTATAAAAAACAAACAATCGGCTTGTGCGTTTTTTTACAAAAAGTGACCATGCACGACATCGAGCCATACCACAGGTGGCGGGATTACTATGTCTCTGCCGAAGACCCCGACTCGCCGTTTTTTGGGCGGCGATACGACGAATTCTATTACACCAATAAGGTGTACAACTATTTCATTCATCCGCAGTGGGATGATTTTGGCTCAGATACGCTATACTTAAAAGTGCTTTTCGCCGATTATGAAGAGGGTTTTACTATTATAGAAATGATTGGTGAATGGAATGACTGCCTGCACAATGATATTATGTTTTTAAAACGGGATGTTATTGACGCATTCATTGAAAAAGGTGTTCATAAATATATTCTCATCTGCGAAAATGTGCTCAATTTTCATGGTTCCGACGATGCTTATTATGAAGAATGGTACGAAGACATCAGCGACGCCGGCGGCTGGATTTGCGTGCTCAATACGCTCACGCACGTTAGCGATGAAATGCGCGCCACGCGTTTGCAGTATTTTATTAATTTTGGTGATTATTTCGAGGAAGTTAATTGGCGTCCGCATACGCCGCAGCGGGTGTTTCGGATGGTGGAGGTACTATTGCGCAATGGCGTAAAACGGCTGCGAGAATACTAAGATAAAGATGAAATAGCATTCAAGTCTTTGGCTGATCTTACTTTGGAAGCTCTTTAAATAGCTGTTTTCTCAGTTAACCAGTTGAAGAAAGTTGCAATAGGTTGCTTTAATATTGGGTTCAAATGATTAAAACATTAAGCATACCTAAAAAACGAACCCCGTAGGGGTGATATAATTATAGGATGTAAAAAGGCAATTTAAACCCCCAACGGGGTGACATATTATACAAGCACAGTGTCACTCCTTCGGGCTTAATCCGGTATTCGCGTCATTTGTATGTACGCTATGCGGCTTGTTTTGCCTCATGCCGATATAAAATTAGCAGGGCTGCAGCCAATAATAAGGAGCACGGAAAGGCCGACCCCAGCCCCAGGGGTGCGATTGCCATTAGAAAAATTATCCCCCCGAACATACCGAGGCTTCGCCACCGGCCATGCAGCGAAAGCAGCAGCGCCACCGTCAATTGACCAATAGCAATCAGCGTGACCATCAGCTGTGCATGATCGGCAAACCAGCCGTAAATAAAGCGCGTATAGAGCGGAATGGACATTTCGCCGTAGGTCAGATACACTTCAGGAGTGGTGCTGGCGGTGTAAGCATTGAAAATACTGGCCGCCAAAAAGAGGAATACCAACGACCAGCGCGCCCAGCGCGGCGATTTCCAAGCAGCCAGCAATATCAGCAAGGCGATGGCATTGGAAAAAAGATACGGAAGCAAATAAACTTGCCAGTTCATAAGGCTTTTTTCAAGCAATTTGTATCGTTTTCTTGCCTTTGCCCAATGATTTTAACACCCAGCTGACTATGATTTTTATCAGTCTTGCGCCGAAGCAGTCGGTAGCGCTTGGGCTAATTCGGCCCGCAATTGCAGCAGTTCCTTGCGCTGCTCCGCAGGCAGGCCCGCAGCGCGCATTGCCCGGCGCTTGCGCTGAAAAAACTCCGCATACAACAGCGCGAAGTAGCCTAATGCCGGTATAATTAGTAATAGTAATAGCCAACCAGCCGGAGCCAGCAGCAATAACAGTACCAACCAGAGCAGTCCGTACAGCAAAAATGCTCCCATAGAGACCGCCCAGAGCACCGAAGTATAAAATTCCGTGCGGCGCACCCGCTGCCGGGCAATACGACGCGCCAGCAGATATGGCAGGATATTGGCGGCGTAGCCGATGATGAAAAAAGGCAGCCCCAGTGCCAGCAGCAGCCATGCGCCGAAAGACGGTCGTTTGCCTTTCACCAAAGCGGCATCATCAGTGCCGATGGCATCTATACGCTTGAAATATTGTTGCGCTTTTTGCAAAAGGGTGGCTTTTGCTGTAGAATCGGGCATAGCGTTTACCCGGTCGGCCACGGCTTTTTCCGCGCGCAAAGGGGTTTCCTGATTCGTTAAAAAAGGTAATGCAGGCTCTAAGCGGTGGGTACGATCTATGCGCAACAAATACTCGGTCAAGGCTTCATCGCTTTCTTTTTCGATAATGACAATACGCTCGGCCATACGGCGAGACAGTTCATCGGTAAAATCAGCGGCCGTTTGATTCGGGTTTTGGCGATAAGCCTCCTCATATTCCCGAATGCGAATTGGCTCGCCAAAGTCAATCATAATATCGGTGCGCGGATACTCGGCGTAGGTATAATTGACCCCGACGGGCACCACGTACACATCTTCAATATCCGGGTAGCGCTCAATGGTGCCAAAAGCAATGCGGGCCGTACCTTTTTTGAGCGGACGGAGGCGTTTTTCGTGCTCGGCGCGGCCTTCAGCTAATATCATTAGCGTTTTGCCTTCGTGCAAGGCATCATAACAAAAGTCAAAGGTTTCATAATTGCTTTTCACAAACTTATAGCCCCGATCCTGGATGCGATATACCGGCAGCATATTGAGCGCGCGCAACACGGCATTGTGGCGTTTCTTTTTAAACATATTGCCGCGTACCAGAAAGTGCAGTGGCTGGTCGAGAAAGCAGGCCAACACACAAGGCTCCATAAAGCCCGTGGGGTGGTTGGCAGCCAATATCACGGGTTTGCCTTGCGGAATACGATGGGTATTGGACAAGTGCAGTTTGCGAAAAAAAATGCGAATGCCCTGCTTGGCAATGGGTCTGACGATTTTATAAAGCATAGTTTTTTGTCTGAAAATGATTTCGAGCAAATTTATAGCTTTCGCAGCAAGGCGCAGGCATTTATTGCCAATATTTGTCAAAACCGGGTGTCGTAAGGTTTTGCCAGACGAGCAAAATTCCGTTATTTTGTGGCACTTTTAAACCAAAAAATGTATGATTACAATGATTAGAACACGTAGCATTTTCCCAATGATTGTATTGTGCTTACTGACGACACAGTACCTAAGCGCCCAGGATTGCCAATCACTTTTCCCTTTTGAAAAGGGTACCCTCATGGGTTTTACACATTATGATGGCAAAGGTAAAGAGCAATCCACCTCGGAGCAAAAAATCGTTATTATAGACGATAATGGAAGCGAGGGGCTCACAGCCCAAGTGGAGGTAAGCACCAGCGATGCCAAAGGTAAAGAAGCCATGAGCAGTACGTTTAAGATGATTTGCAAAGACAACATCGTGTACATGGATATGAGCGCGGCCATGCCCCAACTGACCGAAGCGTTTTCCTCGATGGAAGTAACGATGAGTGGCGAATCTCTCCAGATTCCGTCTCGCCTTTCCGTAGGGCAGGTGCTGCCAGATGCCCGGATGGAAGTGCAAGCAGCCAGTGGCGGGATGAATTTGATCAAAATGACCATTGAAATTACCGATCGGAAAGTGGAAGGTAAGGAAACGGTCACGACGCCAGCGGGCACTTTTGAATGCTACAAAATAGCCCAGGTAGCCAATACTAAAATGCTGATTAGCAAGAGTTTCCGCTCTGTAACTTGGTATGCCGACCAAGTGGGCATGGTAAAATCGGAAAACTACGACAAGAAAGGCAAGGTAGAAAGCTCCTCTGTTTTAACAAAATTCAAAAAAGGCTAAATCGCCAATGACCGGGTGACTCAGAGCCGCCCGGTCATTTCCAATATCATCAATCCACCAGATTTTTCACCCTGGGCGAGGTGCGCAGTAGTTCCGTGCGATTAATGTTTGCAGCTTTAATACGGCGCAGCACTTCGGCGGCTTTTTCCGGTTGTTCCTGCTCGATAAAAGACTCCACGAGCGTTCCATAGGCGGCGATATTTTTAGGATCGCGTTGTAAAACTCGCTCGGCGGTAGCCACCGCTGTTGCGTGGTCGCCGAGTTTGCGGCTGGCTGCGGCGCGGTCGGTCAGAGCTTTAATATTGTCGGGGTCAAAGCGTAGCGTGCGCTCTGCCTCCTGATTGATGCGGCGCTGCTCCTCGATTTTGATGTCCACCTCATTCAAACGCCGAAAAATAGAAGTATCAGCCGGCTTGAGGCTACGGGCGCGCTCAAAGTCGCTTTTTGCTCGGTTCAATTGTTCCGCTTCGAGGAAAATCGTTCCGCGTTGTTGTAGCGTGGCGGCATCGCGGGGGTTGAGTTCAAGCTTGGCGCTCAGGTCTTTGATAGCACCGGTGTAATCACCTTTTTGTACATAAAGCGCGGCGCGGTTTTGCAAAGCAAAGGCATAATTGGGATGCAGCTCCAGTACCCGGTCGTAGGCCGCCACTGCCTTTTCGGGGTCATCCATTGCCAAATAGCTGTCTGCCAGCAGCATATCGCGCAGCAAGGTCGTAGCCGAATCGGTAATTTCTGCGGCCGCCAGCAGCTCCGTAGCCACTTTATTGTTGCGGGTTTCGTGCGCCACTACTCCAAACAACAGCAAGATGGATTGCTCCAAATTGCCAGTAATGCTGCCGTTGGTCGTGATGCTGGAAATAGATGTAATGGTATCAATTTCGGTGCGTTCATTCACGCGAAGTTGCCGAAAAGCAAACTGCTCGCCGAGGTTAAGAAACCGATACTGCGTTGTAATAATGTTGCCACCCGTACCCGCTTCTTCGGTGCCCGTGATCACCAATTGCGCCCGGCAGGTTTCGGCCATACGCTCAGCCTGACGCAGGCTTACGGGTAGTTTTTTATCATCTCCGCCATCATTGAAAATGCCCACTTCTGCTGCAATGCCGTAGCGTTCGCTCAATTGTGCCAATCGTCGAATCAAAGCCTGATGCGTGCTCAGCTCGCGGTCGCCAAAACGCTGAAACCGGAAAACGAGAATATTGAATGCGGAGGTCTCGCTGTAATCAGGACAAGCCGCTGCGATTTGCGTGCCAACATCGTTGTGGTACAGATTGCGTATGACAAGCCAACCCGTTATAGCTAATATAATGGCTGCCGGCACTGCTACCATCCACCATTTTTTCCGGCGCGGTGGCGCTTCGTCCGTCAAGGTGGTTTTGCCAGCCTCCAAGCGGTCGAGGATGAGTAATAGCCTGTGTGTCACTTGGTTGTAACTCAGGCGGGCATTATCAAAACTAATAATTCCGACCGTTTCTTCCTGCTTCGTCTGCTGCCACTGCGCCAGCGTTTGAATAGCAGTGCGGTGCAGTGCATCGTAGCGATTATCCCGCCCGAGGAAGGCAATAAGCTGTTCCAGCGCTTTTTCCGTTTCGGCGGCGCCTGCCAGTTGACGGACAGATTGTATGAGCGATGTGATTTCCAAATTATTAAAATTCAGCACATTTTATTTTGCGAATATAGCAAT
Source organism: uncultured Saprospiraceae bacterium (assembly GCA_937872385.1). Lineage (GTDB taxonomy): Bacteria > Bacteroidota > Bacteroidia > Chitinophagales > Saprospiraceae > JADJNW01. Next base: position 4,028 of record CALMSO010000087.1, on the reverse strand, counting down.
TAGTACCTGATTTTCAGAAAAAAGTCCTGCCCGGCAGCTTATTTCTAAGCGAAAACCTTAGTCTTGCTTGCCCAGCGCTTCGGCCCGGTGTAGGGCAGCCATAGCTCCGGCTACAATGTCTTCGTGCACAGCATTGGCAGTATAATTGGCTAAAGCCGCTTCGGTAGTGCCCCCTCGTGAGCACACACGCTCGATCCACTCTTGGCAGGAAAGCCCCGCAGCGCGATACAATTCGATAGCTCCGGCAAAGGTTTGGCTAACCAGCAGCTCCGCCTCCGACTCGCTAAAGCCCATGCTGCGCGCACCCTCCATGAGGGCATTCATAAAAAACCAGACATAAGCCGGGCCGCTGCCGGAGATGGCGGTTGCCGCGTCAATAGCGGATTCTTGATTGACATACACCGTTTTGCCGGTGGTATTGAGCAAGTTTTGCACCGTGACCAATTCGATGCGCGTTACTTCGTCGGAAGCGGTGAAAGCCGTCATGCCCATACCGATTTGGGCGGGCAAATTGGGCATAGCACGAATGATTTTGCGAACGCCAAGCGCCGAGGCAATGGTTTCGATTTTGACGCCAGCCATGATAGACAGAAATACCTGCTGCTCATCTACGATGGGGCGAATGGCCTGAAACAGTACCGGCGCATCCTGTGGCTTCACGGCCAAAATGATGAGATCGGCCTTGCCAATACAATCTTCCGGACGGCCGAAGACCTGCCCGATGTCTTTGCGAGAAAGCTCGGTTGCTTTTTCGGGCGACTTTTCCAAAATCATCATCGCTTCGCGGTTGGTAATGTGCGAACGCAGGAAACTGTGCGCATAAGTAGCGCCCATATTGCCCCCGCCAATTATAAGAATATTCATAGTAGCATGCTTGAATCTTGTAAATGAATATATCAGACGGCCAAAAGTAAGTCCACTGAGGGGTTTTTCCTAAAAAAAATATGCCCTACCTCGCCCCTATTCCACCAGTTAGCGATGCCGCCGCAGGGAGATACACGGTAGAAACGTCAAGCTTTTTTCGCTGATAATCAATTATTTGTACGGATTTGTTGTCAAATAATTAGCAAACCATACCCAAATCAAAAAAATATGCTATATTTGGCCGATAGATTTTAAAACCCAAACAAAACAGGACGAATAAGCACAAAGTTCTACTTTAAATGACATAAGGCAACCCATTCCTCTTATTATTATCCTGCTTATTCTTTACTCCCTGTTTTCGAGGTACCAAAAATGACTTTTGCCTGAGGCAAAGGTGCGAAAACGCTGTACACACAAGACGACCAAATATTCTTATGCAATGCTGCGTAAGCTTCTGACAGCGTGTTTCTCATTCTGCCTTGCACTGTTGGTATTTATTTTTTCGCTAATCTGATAACAAATTACGTATCTCATGAAAACAGCCTTACCCAAACTATTTTTTGGCTTCTCGGGGCTTAGCGCCTGTATGGTGATTGTCAAGCTGAGTATGAAACTCGGTTTGCTTTCAACGGCAGCACCTTCTACAGAAGCGACAACGCCTTTACTGGATGTCGCTCCGGCCTTCGAAATGATGATTGGTGCCAATGACGGCACTACCATTTGTGATGCAGTGACATTGGATATTGACTGTAGCAATAATGCAGCCAATACCATTGACGTGGACATTTTCACGACCAACGCCAACTTCCCGTTTCCGGCGGATTTGACAGCCAACGGTTGCCCCTCTTCCGGTGCAGGTTTTCAAACGGCATGGGTGACTTTCACGCTGCCTACGGGACCTACGGCTGACACCGAGTGGCGGCGCGAGGTGATGGGCAATCGCACGGCGCACTGGGCGCTCTACCGCGCAGCAACCGTAGGCGATTGCAACTCCGCGCTCACTTTCGTAGCCTGCGGTGAGCAAACCATGGGGCCCTGGGATGACTTTCCCGATAACAATATCACGGGATTAGAAACTACCTATTTCCTGGCGGTTTACTCCCCAACGAATCTGACGAGTAATATAGAGGATCTGAACATCAAGCTCCGCAAGTGCGATCCTGGTGCGCCTCCTTGTGTCGCCAGCGCCGGCACACTTTCATCTGATGTAAGCAGTATCTGCCCGGGAGGCTCGGTGGATTTAAGCATCACTGGCGCCGTTTCAGTAAATGGCTACGTTCCTGCAATCCTTATTTATAACGCTGCCGGCAATCTGGTAAGTTTTACCAATAGCTTTAACATCGACAGCCAGGAGGCATTTTTTACGACCGCTGCTCCAGATACTTACTGCATTTATGCTCTCCATATATTAGCTGAGCCGAGTGTAGGCTGCTTTAATGCAAACGGGGTGTTTGGACTTACTATTACCTTTGCCGGTTTACAAAACTGCCTGAGCCAATCTAGTTGCTTTGACCTCAGCCTGCCGCTGTGTATTACGGTGAATCCCCTACCGGCGGGCACCCTCGGCGGCGATGAGGTTTGCCTCGGTGACAATGCTTTCCTGACCTTTACGGCTACGGCCGGTACGCCCCCTTTCTCGATTGTAATAGATGGCTTGTTTAACAATAACCCCATTAATGCCGGGCAAGGCAACGGTAATCCGGTGTGGACTTTTATAAACCCGCCAGTAGGCAGCACTAATTACAAGCTGCTTTCCATCACCGATGCCAATGGCTGCGTACTCACCGACAATCCGATTGATTCGGCCAGAATTGTAGTCACCCCCCTACCGGCGGGCACCCTCGGCGGCGATGAGGTTTGCCTCGGAGATGATGCTTTCCTGACCTTTACGGCTACGGCCGGTACGCCCCCTTTCTCGATTGTAATAGATGGCTTGTTTAACAATAACCCCATTAATGCCGGGCAAGGCAACGGTAATCCGGTGTGGACTTTTATAAACCCGCCAGTAGGCAGCACTAATTACAAGCTGCTTTCCATCACCGATGCCAATGGCTGCGTACTTATCGGCAATCCGATTGATTCGGCTGATATTGTGGTCAATCCATTGCCAACGGGTAACCTTCTCTTAGCACCTACGGCAATCTGCGAAGGTGGCGAGGCCTTCCTGTCTTTCGCGGGCAGCGGGCCTTTTCCAATGAAAATAGCCGTTAAGCCCTTGAACAGTGGCCAGTCCATTGTAGTGGACATTGACAGTATGACCTTCTGGACGCTGACCGACCAGTTTTACCAATTGGGTATCAATAATTATATATTGGAATCTATCGAAGATGCCAATGGTTGCGTAAGAATTACAAATGATACCGTCAAACTTAATGTTTTCCGAAATCCGCAGATTGATCTGGATATAGAAAACGCAGAAATCTGTGAGACAGAGATATTGGAAATCAAGAGTACTGCTTCTGGCGGCGTAAGCGATACTTGCCTGCAAATTCAATGGCAGTTTATCCCTTCCAATGCTATGCAAAATGCGGCGTTTACTAGTATTTTCTACGACTATCAAAGTGCTAAAGATCTGGTAATCAATGATAATAATTTCCCGGCAGCAGATACATCTGGTGGTAAATTTTATGTCAAACTTGGGCCAGACCCCGGCTGGAAAATCAGAGCTGTGCTGCGTTGTGATGCAACAGGTTGTAACGACGCCGTAGATTCGGCTACGGTTAGAATTAATAAACTTATAGAAACGATTATAGCTGAAAACGAGACCTACACCATTCCAAACTGTGCAAACAGCGTAACCGTTTGTTATAGCTTTAATATACTTTCCGGTTGTGCGTTCGATCAGTTTGACCCCGACAAATTGCAGGTGAATTTTGGTGGGCTACAGAGCAATCTGGTTTCTACCAGCCCAACTTCTGTACAACCGACTGGCGATAATGGCATTTTTATAGAATATTGCCTTCAAATATCACCTGAAGATGTGGGACTTTATTCGGTTAACATTGATTATGATGATACCAATATTGCCCCTGTCCAAGATGTAACTGTGCAAATTCAAATCCTTGCCCGTGAAGCCACGACCGACTACCGCAACCTAAGCTGCAATGCGGAAGTGAACGTGCGCTTGGATGAAAATTGTGAGGTCGAACTCAAGGCTTCTCAAT
>CALMSO010000086.1 GCA_937872385.1 uncultured Saprospiraceae bacterium | reverse complement strand
GTACTTGACAAAGTCGCCAAAAAAACACAATTTGCGAGGGTGATTATTATTTTATTTTTTCACTCTTAAAATTGGTTTATTATGAAAAAGGTTAAAATTTTGTTGTATGCTCTTTTGTTTATTGGCAGCAGTATTACAATTTATGCTGGTGACTGCTCTTCCAATGCAGACTGCAATACAGGGCTTACACAATGTTTTTGTGAAGGTGAATACAGATCAGGTAGCTGTATCCATACAAATGGCAGAGAATGTTGTACTTGTTACCAATAATATTTAATCTTATCTTCGCGCTTGGCAGAATCAATCGTCTCGGCGCGAAGTTTTTTTATAAAACCCCACATGAAAATGCTACATCGTTATCTGCTTTCAATATGCTTGCTTTTCCTCAGTTTTGCATGGATGCATTGCACACGCGAAGAATCGGCAGCAGCTTTTTCGAGCCATTGCCTTTGCCAACCGAGCTGCCCACAGCGGCCAATGCTACAAGCACCATTAGTCATTCACTTGCCTGTATCGGGGTTGCAATATGATTTTGATATTACTACTGTATATCAAAAGGATAACATCTTTACTTTTTGGGGTTATAATAAATATGAAGCAAAATTTTACATCTATGACCTCATAGCACAACAATTGCTTGATACCATCCGGATAGCGAGCATCGGCGAACAAGCCATACCAGAAATATTTGGTTTTCAGGCGATTGCACCTGATTCTATTTTAGTGCATACCAATCATTATAATCAATTAATATTAATTAACGGACAGGGCGAAAAATTAAAAACCTGGACTATTACCGGAGATTTGCCCAATGGCGGCCGCTCGGCGGGATTATATTATTTGGCTGTTTCGGGAAATTACAATAATTTTTATTATGATAAAAGTACCAGTCAAGCTACTTTTTTTGTGTTGAATACCGGATTTGACGGTGCTCATCCCGTGGAGCGCTTTACCTGGCCTCAATTTGCTACAATGGACCTATCTAATGGTCAGCTTACGGCTGCTTATGGTGAATATCCAGCTATTTATCATGATGCCGAAAAATCGGATTACGAATTTTTATTCCCTTTTGCAGTTGCCAACGGTAAAACTTGGGCAGTTTTCAACAGCTCTCATTGTGTATATGCATTTGCTAAAAATAAAAATAGGCAGTCTTTCTGTTTGCGCAGCCATTTTATGCCAGATGAGCCGGAAATGCTACCGCGTGGATTGAAAGCAAGCGAAAGAGACCCTAAACTTATAGTACGTGGAAATTATTATACGATTTTATATGATACCCACCGCCGGTTATTTTATAGAATAGTTATTCACAATTTACCCGAAGGAACGCCAGTGGGCAGAGATTGGCAACTTAAAAAGCAGGCGCGCTGGTCGGTAATGATTTTTGATGATACCGGACAGTGCTTCGGCGAAACCGTTTTTGAACCTGGCGTATATGATTTTGATCATGTTTTTGCGACGCGGGAGGGCTTGTTGATCAGCTTAGAAAATCCGTATAATGCTGATAATGAGGAGGAAATGCTATCTTTTGCTTTAATTGATATAGACAGGTTAATTAAAGGGAAATAGCTGGTAGGCAAAAAAAATGTACTTGACAAAGCCAAAAAAACGGTGCCGGATCAAATGGGTGGATGTGATTTCGTAAATCTTTAAGATTTGCGAAATCTGAACAACAAACAACCGTTTTGACCCACTATCAAAAAAAACAATTTGCGAGGGTGAATTTTATGATGTAATTTCATTACTCACTAATTCTTTTTATTTTGCTAAAAATACAAATCTGTAAAACGCAACATAATGAAGCCCATAATCCTTATACTTCTTGTACTTTTCGGTATGTTAGCTGGCTGCGCTGAAAAAGACATGGAAATACAACAACTAACGCTAAAGCCGATTGATTCAATTGAAATAAAAGTAGATAATGAATTTAGGATAGATAACACGAGCGGTTTTTTTCGTGCCGATAATGATGTATATGCCATAATATCAGGCAAAAATATATACATAGTAGGATTGACAGAAGGCGTACTCCAGAAAGATAAAATTTCTTCGGAAGGCACAAAACCAATCAAGAAAAGGTCGGCATTTGATGGTATCGGCGTGTTACCTGATGGTGCCTTTGTATATAGCAATCATTTTTTTGGTCAAATTGTAAAAATAGGCGCGGAAGAGTTGGAGTTATTACATCGGATAGATGATGATGCGGAAGCAAAGCGGCTTTTTAGCTCTCCTTTTCATAAAGTGGTGAATGCCAGAGATTACCTATTGCTACCTCAATTTGGCAATTGGCGTCAGCCGCTTACATCCATTTCAACTTTTATTGCAGTTAATAAAGAGGATTTGTCCGTACGTGAAGTTATTCCATACACATCAAAATATGATGCCGCTTACTGGGGCGATACTCCATATCCTTATTGGGCAAGTATTCAGTACAATGAATAGCGAGAAGAATACTACGTTTCCTTTCCTATAGAAAACGATGTATATGTATATAATGCTGATTTTGAATTTAAATACAAAAAATCGGTTCGCTCTGGGCAGATAAAGAAATTTACTCCTTTGCTCAGTAAAAAACCTGCTGAAACTTATGAACCTGACTATAAAAAAGACCGGGATTTTTTTGAAAGTTTTTCTTTTTATTTAGGTACTTTTTTTGACAGCGCCAATGGATTGTTTTATCGCATCGCTCAGCTATCCGAAAAAAATGAGCTGAATGAAAGAGAGGTAAAATCCGTTCTGGTAGTGTGCGATGATGAACTAAACTATATTGGTGAATGGCAAGTGCCATCGTATTACAGATTGGATTTATCATTTACTTCCAGCAAAGGGCTGATGCTCTTTAATCAGTCGCGTTATGTATCAGAAATTGATTTTTTGCTACCTTATGACGTATTTGATGTCCTTTCATTCAGCGAGATGTAATGAAGTCCACGGTGGGTAATGGGCGTTTATTTGCTTGTATTTTGTTTTGAATCAATCATAGTACCCCTTTGGTTTCAAAATTATATTTCAAAAAAGCCAAAATTGACATTTTTTCATTCGACATACCGGAAAGAAGCCGTAATTTGGCGCATCGGCTACGTAAGCACAAAAAAATGCCGTGCATTGTTGCGCTACGTTTTTGATTGTGCCCAAAACAAACGGTATGAAACTGCGAAAGACCTGGTTGCTCTTACCCCTCGGAGCGCTGCTCGCTTGTCAGGATACCCCCCAATCGGGGCTTTCGGGTGCGGCCGCTGTGGTGTCGGATAGTTTGTTGGTTGAGGAAGATGAAGAGGCGGTACCCGCCGAATGGATATTTCGCAGCAATGGCAAAATCCGCAATGCGCTAACTTTTAAGCGTCTTTATCAGCGTACGCCGCTCGACACCGTTGATTTTCCAATCATTACAACGCCTATAGTAGAAGCCCTCGACCAGCAACTGCGACTGCTCGACCAGCCCCGGCAGCGCAAAGCCCATAGCGTGGGTGATTTAGTCATTACACCGGAGCAATTAGAAGAGACCGCACGCATTTTGAAACAATGGCAACAAACCAAGCCGCTGGCGCTACATGAATACTTGCAGGCGCACCAGATCTGGGGTGCCGACCGCCAGGGCAACGTGGAGTTTACCGCGTATTTTACTCCCATTGTCAAAGTGAGCAGCAAACCCGGGCCGGTTTATAGATATCCGATTTATAGCCGACCGACCGAATGGGAGGGGCCGCTGCCGCAGCGCCAGGAAATAGAGCAAGGCGGAGCGCTCAAGGGGTTGGGGCTAGAACTGGCTTATGCTGCCAATAAAGTGGACATTTATTATATGCAACTGCAAGGCTCTGGTTTTGTAGAATATCCTGACGGGCGGCAGGTCTATTTTGCTTATAATGGTACCAATCGGCATCCATATCGCAGCATTGAAAAATACTTGATGTCGCGCTCCGATCTTGATATTTCAACATATTCAATTGACGTTATCCGTCGTTTTTTGCAAGGCAAACCGGGGCTTACGGATACGGTGCTTTTTCAAAATCCTTCTTACACGTTTTTCACGCCTCGCAAAACCCGACCCCGGGGGGCAGGCTCGGTGCCGCTGAGCGCCGAAATATCTATTGCCGTAGATCGGCGCTACATACCCTTAGGTAGTTGTCTGTTGGCGGCCTTTCCAGTGTATGATCGCAAAACCCGCCAACTCCGGCACGAGTATCGTGTTTTCGTAGCGCAAGATGTGGGAGGTGCCATTCGCGGCCCGGGGCATGTGGATGTGTACATGGGCGTGGGCAAAGACGCGCGGCGCAAGGCGAGTTATCTCAAGCATTATGGCCGACTCTGGCTGCTGCTGCCGAAGCCCGACAACTATGTATCTATTTCAAATTAAAATTTATTTGTATTCGTAGTGCGCACGTTGTCAATTTTTGGCACGATGTTTGTATTTTGTATGAAAAATATATTTAATTTGTATGAAGCAGTAAAAATAGTCCTAACGCATTACAAATATTCGTATATTTTATATACATTTGCCGAAACCCTTTTTGAAGCACTATTACTGAACTAAAACAAAGAAACACTATGCAAACCAAACCATTACACCGCAACGCATCTCCATAAACCAAGTTCCAACACGGCTGCGCCTGTAGAGTAGGGCACCACACCGATTAATTTCGCCAGCAATCTGTTTTGCAGATATCTGCACCTGGCTCTTTATGTCGCTACTAAACAATATCAGGCGTTTATTTCATCCCAAACAGTAACACCAAAACCGGCATTCCTGACGGTGGCGTAGCGGCCACTGCTTCAGTAGTCATGCTTTTGTCCGGCTTCGTCGGCAAGCAGGTATAGCCCTCGCGTTATACCATGACGCGTTTTTTGCCTTGTAGTAAGTAGCGCAGTTATGATGTCGCTATATTGCTTGGCAGCGGTATGTAAATAACAAACTGTTTACGGATTAAAATGCAATTATTCACGGTTCAAAAATTTTACACATTATGACAACTACGCCCACATCCACACGCAAGAACAAATCGGTTGAGAGCATTCTGCTGATTCTTTTGTTTGCCTTTGGTCTGCTCGGGTTTATTTATGTATTCAATGGCTCAAAACAGCTTACACCCGACAATGCGGGCATCATACAGGATGCACCGGTTTCAAACCAAAGTGATGCTGCAAATATGCAGTAAATGCTGGTGGCGGCATTATTTTATTACCTACATGATTTCTATCAGATGGTCGCCACGCCGAGTTGTCAGTTCTCCAAAAGCTTCCAGCAAGTACCCCTCCTTGTTGGCAATTTTCTGAAAATCAGTTACATATTCCGATGCTACTGCTACCAGCAGCCCCCCGCTGGTTTGCGGATCAGCAAGGATAAACCGCTGCTCATCGCTCAATGACGGCGCTACCGTATGCCCATAGCTGTCCCAGTTACGGTGTGTTCCACCCGGAATACATTTAGCTGCTAAATAATGAGCAATAATATTTTTATCAATTATTGGCACTTTATTAAAATCTATGATGGCGCAGGTATTGCTCGCTGCACACATTTCGCCAAGATGTCCCAGCAAGCCGAAACCAGTGACGTCGGTCATGGCCTGCACCCAAGGCAAGCGTCCGAAAACCTCGCCCATTTTATTTAGTTGCACCATGCTATCGCGGGCCATAAACTGATGTTCGGGCCGCAGCACTTCTTTTTTTTGGGCTGTAGTAAGAATGCCAACGCCAAGCGGTTTAGTCAAAAATAACTTGCAACCGGGCGTAGCACCGCCGTTTTTTTTCAAATGGTCTAAGCGCACGCGACCCGTCACCGCCAATCCGAAAATTGGTTCCGGACTGTCAATGCTGTGCCCGCCTGCTAAAGGAATACCGGCTTCGGCGCAAGCTCGGCGGCTACCTTCTACAACCTGATTGGCTAATTCGGGCGGTAGCTGATTGATGGGCCAGCCCAGAATGGCAATCGCCAGAATCGGCGTGGCGCCCATAGCATAAATATCGCTGATGGCATTGACCGAGGCAATGCGCCCGAAATCGTGTGCGTCATCTACGATAGGCATGAAAAAATCGGTTGTGCTTACCACCGCTGTGCCGTCGCCAAGGTCAAGCACGGCAGCATCGTCGCGCTCTTCATTGCCTACCAACAGGCCGGGGAAGTGCATTTTGCCGGCGGGATGATGTAAAATACGATCGAGTATTTTGGGAGCAATTTTACATCCGCAGCCCGCGCCGTGGCTGTATTGGGTGAGTTTGTAAGTTTCGATATGATCTGTTGACATGATGTTGTGTGATTGAAAATGATTAACAATCCGTTGTACGCGTTTGTAAATAATGATGGCTGATGCTATCGGCAAAGTGAATTAGGTCATTGGCTATTTTTGTAAAATTTAATGCAGAAGCCTGAAAAGAGTAAATAACAGCTTCCTGTTTTTGCTGAAGGCCGTAGGCATACGTTTTGTCATAATAAACCAGCGCAATGCGGGCTGCTTCGGCATAATCGGCTCGTTCTAAGGCTTCTGTGGCTGCGCTGAGGTGCTGGCCGCCGAGGCGTTTTTTAATTTTAGTAAATGATTCGATTAATTTTTCTCGAGGAAAAGTAGCGTATATATTTACTAAATGTTGGATACGCTCTTGCAATGGAATTTCGAGTTTGATGTGCGGTGCACGCACCATTTGTTGCCAGAAACCTGCCGGAATGTAAACTCTGCCAATGGACTTACTCTCATCTTCTATCCAGATGCGGTGGCTTTTGTCAAGGTGAAGATATGCCTCAAATAGCTCATTTTCAAACTGTTCTACGGTAGGCTGCGAAGCTTTGCCTAAGGCGCCAAAAGCAGATCCTTTATGATGCGCCAGCGCTTCGAGGTCTAAAATCTGCTCGCCCGCTCGCGCTAAGCTATGTAATATTTCTGTTTTGCCAGAACCAGTATAGCCCCCCAATATAATAAACGGCGCTTGTACTTCAGCTAAATATTGATGAATAAAGCGGCGATAATTTTTATAACCGCCCTGCAAAATCATGACATCAAAACCAGCCTGCCCCAGCAGCCAGCCCATACTTTCACTGCGCTTGCCACCGCGCCAGCAGTGTATCGCAATGCCACGCTTACCGGCGAGGCGTCGCGCTTCTTCTACGTACCAACGCATTTTTTGTCCGGCAAGTTCCAACCCCTTGAGTAGTGCCAGCTCTGGGTTTTGTTGTTTGTAAATAGTACCCACTATCGCCCGCTCTTCGTCAGAAAACAAAGGGAGATTGACCGCACCAGGGATGTGTCCCTGCGCAAATTCGGCGGGCGTGCGCACATCCAAGAGCACCCGGTCGGTGCGCGTTTGCAGCAGGCTTGTTATATCTGCGGTTTTTACCACTTGATGTATTTTACAAATGTGTGTTTACAACAAGCGATGGGTATCATTGGTTGTGCTCTTGGGCAGTCCCTATGGTTATAAGAACTTGGACATAATTATTTTTAACACAATATTTTGCATAATATTTTATAATTTTGTCCTTATAGGCTTTTATTTTGCTAATTATTACACATTCGCAGGTGCTGGTCTTTTGCCCAATAAGGGCGCAGGCGTTGCAAACCCTCTGAAACATCTATTTTTAGTATGTACCAGTCATCCCATTGCTCTATGGCACCGCAAAGCTGTACCTCGTCGGCTACATATCGGGCAATTTTATCGTGTACGGGTTGTCCGTGGGCATCTAATAGAAAAAAATATTGCCTTGCATCTTCCTGCGTTGTTATTTTGAAAAAAGGAGGAATACCGCCTTCGAGGCAACGAATGGCGCAAGAACGGTGCGGCTTGCCTTCGCCGGGGCGCATGACACCGAGGTAGCACTTGGGGTCGAGTATTTCGCCGCGCAGGGTGGCTTCGCCTAAGCTCAGGTGCAGGGACGGCGCGTCTGGCACCTCTGAAAAGCCTTTAAATGTTTGCAAACCTTCGGTCAGCTCCATAGCCAATGTGCCGTCGACGTAAATGAGTTTGCCTGCCAGTTTTACCGATTTGCCATTCAGGATTTGCCCTTGGGCCCGCTCGATGGCATCCAGGGTAGGTCCGGCGCTTTTTTTACCAAAGCCAATCAATAATATTCGTTGAAATTGCTGGATTCCTTTGGCATCAGAGCCGAGGGGCATTTTCAAGCAAGGAATCGGTTCTCGTATCAGGATGCCCTCCATGGTGCGCAGTTGTGTAATTTCAAAAGTGGAATCGGCAAACGGCCGCTGACCCAACACCAACAGAGCGCTCACGGCGGGTATAATGAATATCATAAGCAAAATCCACTGTCTGATTTTTTGTGCATAAGACACGGGCGCTTTGTCTTGCCAGCCGATGTAAAATTCGTCTTTCATATTTTTAAAAATAGGGTGTAAATGATGGGATATTGTTAATTGGGACAAGGTTTAAAAAGTTGAAGGGTTGAGAAGTTGAAAGGTTGAGACCGCATCTAACTTCTATTATCTGAAATCTATCTCATGATAATTAGTGGTTTATGTTTTTTGCGTTTAAAATAATTATGTTCGGGTGCTTAATTTAAAAAAAGGCATCATTAAAAAATTGCAGCGGGTCGCTCTGTTCCTGCTGGATAAGGTGCAGGATTAACCCAAACTTTTCCATTGACTACTTTTACATCGTATGTTTCTAATTTTTCGGTGAATGGCGGCGGCGATTGTCCGTTTTGTGGATAATATTGATACCCGTGCCAGGGGCAAGTAATGCAGCCGTCTATGATTTTACCTTCGCCGATGGGGCCATGCTGATGCCGGCAGATATTATTCACAGCTGATATACTGTCTTTATATTTGAATACAGCAATATTTTCACCGTTTAAAAAGACCATTTTGGCACGGTTTTCAGCAATTTCCTCCACCTGGCAAATTTCAAAAAAGCCTTCCAGTATGGCATCTGCTTGGGCTTGGGCCAACAATCGTTTTTTTTCTAAGGTAGCTGCGCTCAAGTGTAGCCCAACAATCAGGATCAGGCCAGCGCCGGTCAGCCCGATCCAACTGAGTGACTGCTCTAATTGCACTGCGCCCAGCATTACATGCAGCACGAGCAAGGCATAAGCTAAATAGACCAGCATGTGTAACTTTTTCCAAGTGGCAGGGCTTAAATTTTTCAGCCAGAAATCATGACTGGTGGCTGCCATCAGGAACAGAATGAGCAAGGCAAAAAAACCGAGTACTTGGAACGGAAAATCTTGCCAGGATAGATAGTGCGTGTTTGAGATAAAGAGCGATACGAGCGGATCAATATATCCGAGACTGTGAAATTGTACGAGATTGAAAAGCCCGTGCGTAGCGCCCACAAGGAAAGTGGCCACGCCGAGGTGCCGCCGATTGTAAAGCAAGGGCATGAAGCGATGATTCAGGCGTGTCAGTGGCCCGATACAAAGAATGATGTGCAGCATTAAAAAGGCGAGGGTACCCGTAGCGCGAATGATGAGTGTTTCCGGGGTGACATTAGGATAAAAGCGCAGCTGTAGTAAGCTGAAAACCAACAGATAAAGAGCCATACCGCCCACCATAATTTTGTCGTAGCGGCGTTTTTGGCGATTCCATTGTACGGTCGTATAAGTGTTGCTCATGGGTGGAAGGTAATGGTTTGTAAAACAGCCTTGTTGATAGGATCCCTAATATCGAGATGGTAAGGCGGATTCGCTACCTGGCTGCTGTCGAGCAAAAAGTAATGGGTACCTTTTGCGCCAAGCCGACCGATATAGACATTTTGCCAAAACACCTGGGCAACAGGTACTTTGAGCGGTTTTTTCAAGACAATTTGCAGTTGCCGGGGCATCATTTCATCCGGAGCACGTATTTGCACACGCAGCCAATCTGTTTCCTGAGTCTGTTCTATCTTGCTTGTCTTCACTGCCATCTGGTCATAGAGTACCGGCTGGGTTACTTTTGTTGGCAAAACCAAGACCGCCAGCCCAAAGCTGAGGGGTAAGAGCAAGGCCCACAATTGCCATATTCGCCGATGGATGTGGCGCAGTTCAGGTTTCATGCGGCGGAGTTTTGAACCATTTGTACAATAAAAATACCCAGAGGGCCGCTGCACCGGGCAACAGGAGCAGCCGGGTACGCCAGGTAGCGCTTTGCATTTGTCGGTCGAAGCGGTGTACGCCTATAAAAACCAACCAAAGCCCAACGAGAAAACCCACGATAAGGTAGCCGTAAAAAGCGAAAACTAACCAGTAAACCCACGATACAGCCAACATGCATATCAATATTTATAGATGAATCACCAAATAGACGTTGACACGAATTTTGTCAGAAAAGGCAATAATTGCATCTTTAAATGACAATAACTGGCTCGGAGTTCTTCTATACGCGTTTCGACTTCGTGCACTTGCCCGCCCATCATTTCGCACTCTCGGGCGTGCTCCAGCGGGGTAATTTCTTTTTCCAAGGGCGGAATTTGCTCCGACAAAAAATTGGATAGCTCTTTTTCGAGCGACAAAAGTAGGTCGCGGTCTTCTCCCTTACCATAAGCAATGCCAAGTCGCATTAACTTACTGAACTGACGAGCTTCCTGTTTCCAGTACAATATTTCGTTTCGCCAATGGCGAAGCCGTGGCAAAAATACTGTTTTCGCGCTTACTACGCGAAGTTTGGGTTTTAATTGTGCTTTTTTCATCAGAAAGATATTTACGATTTTGATCAATCTTGATGGTGTATGAGCGGGTGTGCTCTTAACTTTCGTTGTACATTTTCAATACAGGCGCACGCAAGTGCTGGCCGCTGTCGGTTAGTAAAAAACCAATAGCATCGGCGATGGCCTGGGCGGTCGTCCATTTACTAAAATCGGCATTGGGCATGGCCTGACGGTTTTGCGCTGTATCAATCGTGCCGGGCACAATTACTGAAGCTCGAATGTTTTGAGCCTTACCTTGTGCATTAATAATTTCAGACAGTTGCACAACCATTGATTTTGCTAAGCTGTAAGCCAAGGTATCTTGAGCTTCTTGCGGGTTGAATGCCGAGCGCGCTCCGATGAGTATAAAATGCCCACCTCCATTGACTTCAAAGTAGGGCCACAAGGCGCGCACGACGAAATAGGCTGTGGCAAAATTCAGTTGGTACATTTTTTGTAAAGCGACAGCATCTGTTGTTTGTAGGTTGCCTGCGGCAAAACCTCCTACTAATAGCACCACTGTTTTTAAATTAACATTGTGGGAAACAATATTTGTAATATACTCATTTACTGCTGTTTCGCTCATCAGGTCCACGCTTGTCACGGTGGCTCCCTCCAGCCCGGCCGCATTGCGCGCCACAGCATAGATATGAAAGCCTTCCTGTTGGAGTTTTTTGACTACCGCACCGCCCAGATTACCAGTGGCGCCTGTGACTAAAATGGACTCTTGGCTCATGTGAATTGGTTTTTAATAATACGATTCATGATATTTTTCTTTTGACGATTGTGCTTGCAATAAGTGCTTCGGCCCGAGTACTTCGTAAGTAGCGTTGTCGTGTTTTTCGCCTGACATATGACCATCCATGCTCAGGCAATTGCCATGGTGTTGCCAGCGATACCAGCGCCGGTATAAAAATGCAGACAGGCTCATCGCCGCTGCCGGCCCCACAAAATACAACCACCAGCCCGTCCACATATTTGCTGCAAAAGCAGACGCAAACGTGCGCGCCGGGTTGATACTCATACCCGAAAAAGGGGCTTCAAAAGTGATGTAAACAACAAGCAGCCCACCTACAAAATAGCCAGTGTAAGGCGCTAAGGTGCGATGATTGCTCAATACCAGCACCATACCGAGCAGCAGAAATGAAAGCAACATTTCCAGACCAAGAGCCGGCCAAATTCCACTTTGACCCGGCACGGTCACGGCAAAATTTACTTCAGGAGCGGCAATCAAATCGAATGCCAGCCATTTGAAGAGCAAAACGGCAATTGTACCTCCGGCAAACTGCGCCAAGATGTACCACGCGGCATCGGCCGGACGAATCCGATCGAGTTGTAGAAAAGCCAGTGTGACCGCCGGATTCATGTGCGCGCCGGAGCGCTTGCCCCAGGTAGAATAAATTAAGAAAATGGCAGTAAGTCCCATTGCCAGCCCGATGAAAAATCGGCGCCAAAAGGCAGACGCAATGAGGGACCGCAGGGGCAGCGCCGGGTGCTCCAGCAAAATGGTAAACAATGCAGCAGATACCATAAACATTCCAAGCGCCCATGCTTCGATAAGGTAAATGCGCCAGTTTTTTTGCAGGGCTTTTATCATAGAATTTTTCTGTTTTGAAGTTCCATCAACACTTTCACCAGCATACCGACAGACCAGGCCTGTTGTATACAACCTTTGCCTTGCTGCGGATGCTCGCCATCAAAAATTTCCGAGATGCCATGCAGGCAGTTTTCTTCATAAAAGTGGTGTTTCAATGCCTTCATTTTGGTAAGAATATGCCTGCCCGTTTTCTCAGAATAGCCATTGTTTTTCAAATATGCCAACGCATACTCTCCCCACAGAAAAGCCCATACGGTGCCTTGATGATAGGCGGTGTCGCGTTGCCATTGGTCGCCGCCATAAAAGCCCCTGAACTCGGCACTTTCCTCGTCCAATGAGCGCAGCCCGTAGTCTGTGTAAAGCTTTTTTTCTACTACATTCAGTACGGTTTGCGCCTCTTTTTTAGTTAGCAATGGAAATGGCAGGCTGATAGCATAAATCTGGTTGGGTCGCACAGAAGCATCCACATAGCCATCAGGTATTATTACATCGTTGAGGTAGCCTTGGTCGTTGATAAAATATTGGCGAAAGGCAATTTTGGCTTTTTTAGCTAAGGCGGCGTAGTCATCGCTTTTTTGTTTTGTCATCGCAGCAAAGAAAATATAAATTTGTAGGGCATTGTACCACAGGGCGTTGATTTCAACCGGGCAACCCTGACGCGGCGTTACTACATAGTCGCCAACCTTAGCATCCATCCAAGTGAGCTGTGCCAGCCCCTCGCCGCCAAAGAGCAAGCCCTCAGGCGTGACGTGAATGTGGTAGCGGGTACCTTGAATGTGCAAGTTTAGAATTTCGGTCAGCCGAGGAAAGACTTCTGTTATGAAAGGCAAATCCTGAAACTGTTCGTAATATTCGTATAATACAATGAAAAGCCACAAAGTGGCATCTGATGTATTGTATTCGGGAGTTTCGCCTTGGTCAGGAAAACGGTTGGGCAGCATTCCCTGGTCGAGATATTGCAAAAAAGTGCGTAGTATAGCTTGCGAAATTTCCTGCTTACGGGTAGCAATGGTCAGCCCGCGCATGGCGATCATGGTGTCGCGCCCCCAGTCGGTAAACCAGTGATAGCCAGCAATGAGCGTAGCACTGTTGGTGGATTGGCGGTGCACCAGAAACTGATGCCCAGCGACGACTAAGTCGCGTAGAAAAGTATCTTCGGTAGCTGGCTCTAATGCTCTCAGGCGATTGATTTCTTCCTGCTTCCAGGTTTCGGGCGCGTGCAGCAATACATTGGATTCGAGGGTAAAAACGAGGAAGCATTGCTCACCGGCAGCCAGTTCAACACTAATACTGCCAATACTTTTTGCATCTTCATGGAAATCGAGACCACGGGCTTGTTCTACTTCATATTCTAAGTTTTTGAACCAGACCGGCTGGTGTTGGAAATTGCCTTTGGAAAAATGTACGAACAGTGGCGGAGCGCCATAATGAGCATGTATTTTCAGCAGATTGCCCTCGCGTTGTTCGGTGAAGAAGTT
Organism: uncultured Saprospiraceae bacterium; assembly: GCA_937872385.1. Taxonomy (GTDB): domain Bacteria; phylum Bacteroidota; class Bacteroidia; order Chitinophagales; family Saprospiraceae; genus JADJNW01. Next base: position 143,088 of record CALMSO010000086.1, on the reverse strand, counting down.
AAAATACTCGTTTTCGGCGAATAGACTGTGATAGTCCCGATAGACTAATAATGGATTCAACTTGAGCACTATGGCCTCGCTACCGGCATTTTCGTATTCCACGATGGTGGCATTTTGGCCGTAAGGCATAAAAACCGTCTTGTGTATTTTGCCTGTTTGGGCAATGGTAAACGTGGTACGCGGCAGTGGCTGGCGTGTAAAACCCTGCCAGTGTTCAAAGCCACGCGGATGAATAACGCCCGGATAGCGATTGGTAGAAAGTGGATAGACTTCTCCATTGAGATGCACCGTCTCCTCTACTTTTGAGACCAGCACGCGGCGGTCGGCAGGCGGATTAAAAGCCGCTATTAGCAAGCCATGATAACGTCTGGTATTCGCACCTATTATGGTTGAGGATGCATAGCCACCCAGTCCATTAGTGATAAGCCATTCTCTGGCGGCTAATTCTTCATAGGTATGAGCCATTTTTAATTTTTTTTATTCGCAATTGTTAAAACTGCCCGAAGGCGGCGCTCCGAGACCCTTCTAAGCAGATTACCATAAGGATTTATCAATCAGTTCAGCAACTAATCCAGTCCAGCCAGTTTGGTGCGAGGCGCCCACCCCGCGCGCATTGTCGCCGTGAAAATATTCGTAAAACAGCAGTAAATCCCGATAATGCGGGTCGTGATGATATTCGTTGGCATCGCCATGCACGGGGCGCTCGCCGAGTATATCGCGTTGAAAAATACAAACGAGGCGCTTGGAGATGGCGTCAGCAGCTTTGTCGAGGGTCAGCCAATAGCCAGATCCGGTAGGAAATTCTACCTGAAAGTGTTGCTGATAAAAGCAGCCATAAACCCGCAGTGAATGACCGATTAAATAATTCATAGGTATCCAGACCGGACCGCGCCAGTTGGAATTGCCGCCAAACAAGCCGGAAGTAGATTCGCCGGGTTCGTATCTCAGTCCAAACTCTTGCCCGTCAATATGAACCATGTAAGGCACTTCGTGGCGTTTGGAGAGCGATCGGATGCCGCCTTTGCTCAGAAATTCGTTTTCATCAAAAAGTGCCTTGAGCAGGTGCTTCAAGCGATCTTTAGGCACTAATGAGAGTAAAATATCGCTTTCTTCATCCGGTGACTCTACCACTAAGTAGTCTCGATATTCGTTTTGCTGAGCACGATAGTTCTGAAACCATTTTAAGCGAGTATGAAAGTTGGGCAGTTTTTTCAATTTGTCGCGTTCAATTACCAACACGGCAAACAAGGTGGTGAGGCCTACCAGCGAGCGAATTTTGAGTGGAATGTAGCGATTATCAGGCAGCACTAATACATCGTAGAAAAAGCCTTCGTGGGGGTCCCAAGCGCTGGTCCAGTTGGCACTAATTCGATTCAGCGATTCGGCAATGTAAACAAAATGCTCAAAGAACTTGGTCGCTACGTCTTCGTAGGCTATATCGTCTTCACCAAGAATGAGCGCCATTTCCAGCATATTCAGACAGTACATGGCCATCCAAGCAGTGCCGTCGGCTTGTTCGAGGCGACCGCCACCGGGAATGTAGCTGCTGCGGTCAAAAACGCCAATGTTGTCCAGCCCAAGAAATCCTCCTTCAAAAACATTATTGTCATTTACGTCTTTACGGTTGACCCACCAAGTGAAATTGATAAGCAATTTTTGAAATACGCGCCGCAGGAAATTTTTGTCGTCATTGCCGTTACGTTCTTTATCCATTTTATAAACCTGCAAGCAAGCCCAAGCGTGTACCGGAGGATTGACGTCGCCAAATGCCCATTCGTAGGCTGGTATCTGCCCGTTTGGGTGCATGTACCACTCCCGCAGGAAGAGCACCAACTGCTGCTTGGCAAATTCGGCATCTAACATGGCTAATGGCACGCAATGAAAAGCCAGATCCCAAGCGGCATACCAGGGGTATTCCCATTTATCGGGCATGGATATAATGTCGGCATTATTGAGGTGCATCCAGTGATGATTGCGCCCTTTTCTGCGTTTGCCCGGCGGTGATAATTGGCCGGGGTCGCCGTTTATCCAGCGAGGCATGTCAATATTATAATATTGCTTGCTCCAGAGCATCCCGGCGAAAGCCTGGCGCTGGATGTTGGCTAAGTCTTCGTTATCACCTTTTTTAAATTGGCGATAAAAAGCATTGGCTTCTGCGATTCGATTTTTAAATACCTGTTCGAAATTTTTGCCCAACACATCCTGCATTTGCCCATCGAGCGTCAGGCGCAGCCGGATTTCAGCGCTTTCGCCCGGCATTAAGTGGTACTCGTATTGGGGTGCGAATTTCGAGCCGTTCTTTAAATGCGCTAACCAGGCATAATCATCATGAACGACAGCCCGATGAAAAGCGTCTTTTACAAAAGGGGACTCATTGTCAATGCCAAACAAGCGCTCCGTATTGGTCACATTGTCTGTGAAAAGTGTGCGCTGGGGCATTTGAAAATGCAAATAATAACTGCCAATACCTACATCCTCGGTCACTACGCAATGGCGGTCGGCTGACTCGAAAAGGCGAATATCGGGTTTGGTATGGCTCAACCCGAAAGACCAAAGATTTCTAAACCAGAGCGTGGGCAGCACAGTGATGTGCGCATCTTGATTGCCGCGGTTGATCACAGTGATGCGGATGCAGAGGTCTTCTTCTGTTGCCTTAGCATATTCGGTGAATACGTCGAAATAGTTGGCAGTGGCTAATGCTGGCGTGTCCAACAATTCATATTCAGGTTCTAGCTCTGAGCGCTGGCGATTGGTTTGTACCAAATCCTCGTACGGAAAAGCCGCGTGTGGATATTTGTACAAATGTTTCATGTAGGAATGCGTAGGCGTATTGTCAAGATAGTAATATAACTCTTTTACATCCTCGCCATGATTGCCTTCCGGGCCGGTCAAGCCGAATAGGCGTTCTTTCAAAATCGGATCGTGCCCATTCCACAGCGCTAAAGCGAAGCACAAATGACACGCCTCATCGCAGATACCGGCAAGACCGTCTTCGCCCCAGCGGTAGGCGCGAGAGCGAGCGTGGTCGTGCGGAAAATAATCCCAAGCTGTGCCATCCGGGCTGTAGTCTTCGCGGACTGTACCCCACTGGCGTTCGCTGAGGTAGGGACCCCATTTTAGCCATTTTTTTTCGCCGCTGTAGTGCTCCTTGAGGCGTTTTTGCTCTTCATTCATGTGTTGTGTTATTATGATACTTATAATAAGTAATGGGATGTTGTTATTTGGGGCAGGGTTTTATAAAGGTTAATAGGGTGAATAGGGTGATAGGGGAATTTGTCCCGTCCTAAAATCTGGCATCTAAAATCCACCTATTCGCAGGTTATAAATAACTTTTGCGGTTTTACATAGGCAAAGCTTTTATATTTTGATAATCATTTACTTGTGATTTTCTTCTAAAAAATATGTTCCACACTTATTTAGTGATTATTCACTTTTATTAAAAACAGTATAAAATTCTTTCCTTTCCTGTTATCCGTTATCTTCAAAACCGGGATACAGGGTCATGCCCCCATCTACAAATAGGGTGGCACCGTGGATGTAATCGGACTCGTCGGAAGCAAGCCAGCAACATACATTCCCAATATCAGATGCTTCGCCCACCCGTTTGTAAGGAATGAGCCTCAGCAGGCGCTGCTCCGCTTCTTCTGTTTCCCAGGCCATGCGGTTGATAGGTGTTTTGATAGCGCCGGGCGCAATACTGTTGACTCGAATTTTCATAGGCCCCAGCTCCTGCGCTAATGATTTCATCATTAGCATCACGCCGCCTTTGGAAGCTGCATAATTAATATGCCCAGCCCAAGGAATTAGCTCGTGTACCGAACTCATACAAATGATTTTACCCAATGAGCAGGAAACGTCGGGCCGTGGCCCTCGCCGCACAAACTCCCGCGCTGCCGCTTGCGCGCACAGAAACTGTCCGGTAAGATTGACATTGAGGACAAACTGCCAGTCTTCCAGCGTCATGTCCAAAAACGGTGCATCTTTTTGCAATCCGGCATTATTTACCAGAATGTCTATTGTCCCAAAGGTTTCTACGGCGGCTCGAAACATTGCCTGCACCTCATCCTGCTTGCTGACGTCGGCTTTAAAAACCATGGCACGGCCGCCATTAGCCTCAATGATTGCTACTGCTTCGTCGGCACCACTGCTGTTACCAACATAATTAACCACCACATTGGCGCCCTCCAGACCGAGTGCAATGGCACAGGCCTTGCCAATGCCCGAACTGGCACCTGTCACCATTGCCGTTTGTCCTGCTAATCTTTTCATATCTTGTTACAGAATTATTTGAATTATTTAATTGTATTTTTGAAACCTGCAAAGTCGTAAAATATTTCAGATTAAAAGTTCGGGTAGCTTACACTTTAGGTTTTTTTAAGATTACACAATTAAATGCTTATGTAATAATGGCAGCATAAAATGTAACAGCTATTTTACTTTACCTTTTCTAATCTGATATCCACTTCGCGCTCTACATATACCCACTCTTCCGTTTGCCGCATGAATGCTACCAATTCTTCAAAAGCACTGGCGTACTCGGGGGCATATTCAAACCAAGTTAAAAAATCAAATGGCTCGCCAATGTCGCGGCAATGATACAATCGGCGGGCAATGGCTGGCAAGTAGCGCAATCCGTTTTCCGTATGCCGCGATTGCTCTTCAAAAATCCGGCGGCGTTCGTCCTGTGCCAATGACCACCATTCAGCTGACTTCCGAATAGGAATGAGTGCGGCGCAGGTAGCTTCGGGGCGGCCCAAGTCGGCTTGAATAATGCGCAACCGATGTATTTCGTCTTTTTGGGCGTAGCGGACATTACTGGTGAAACCTTTTAACAACCAAATCCCACCTTTTATTTTGACAGGCGTGCTTGGCAGAATTTGTAAATGTGTAACCGCCTCGAGTGGTGCACCTATAATGGACTGCATAAACGTGACCTGCCATTCACCACTTGCATCACCAATGAAGTCGAAAAAATTAGTCATCATATTTTATTTAGCAGTTTTTACCTCGTTATTTACTTGTCGCAATTTTTCCGCCATTTTTTGTCCGAATTTTATACAAACCGGTATGTGCCGTCAGGTACAGGGTACTGCCATCGGCGTCGCCCCAAGCCATATTAGCGGGGCGCTCTGGCCCAATTATTTTGCCCAAATACTTGCCTTCAGGAGAGATAATCCATACGCCGCCTGGTGCCGATGCAAAGATATACCCTTGATTATCAATCTTTAAGCCATCAAGTGCCTCCTCGTCATCGGTTTGGTTCATATTGAAAAAAACCTCGCCTTCGCCCAGTGTACCATCGGCTTTTACCGGAAACCGCCAAATCGTTTTTGTATTGTGAATGTCCCGAATGTCCCAATTACTGACATAAAGAAATCGCTCGTCAGGCGAAAAAGCAATACCGTTGGGGCCGCCCAAGTCGGTGCTGAGCAATTCGGTTTTACCATTTTTAATTCGATAAACACCCTGAAAATCGAGTTCTTTTTTAACGTCGTTATATGCTTTGGGCAAGCCATAAGGCGGATCAGTAAAGTAAATGGTTCCGTCCGATTTTATAACCACATCATTAGGGCTATTTAATTTCTGACCATTATAATTATCGGACAAAATTGTAATCGGACCTTTCTTTTCGTGCCGAATGACGCGGCGATTGCCATGCTGGCAAACGACAAGCCGCCCTGCGGCGTCAATAGCCAATCCATTAGAACCAGGCTGATGATAATTGCCAATATCAAAACCGGTATAACCAGATTTGGTAAGGTAAATAGAAATATTGCCCGATATCGGATGATATTGGTAAATAACATTCGTATTGGGATCGCTGAATAACAGATACCCATCGGGATGCCAAACCGGGCCCTCCGTAAACTGAAAACCATCCGCTAATTTTTCTATTTTTACACCCTCATCTATGACTTTATTTAGTTCGTTATTAATCTTTACAATTTGCCCTAAGTTTTGCCAGTCGGCGCGTTTGGGTCGCGTTTGATAAAAATCAAGCGTTGCCGAACGAATCCAGATATAATTATCTGGTAAATCCGCGATTGGGCCATTAATGCCCAGCATAGCGATTTGAAATTGTTCGCCCGGTTGCGCATTTTGCGTCAGCACCACCCGATTGCGCGCATTGAAACCTTTGATTACTCCTTCGCCCGACTGGCCGAAGCTCTTGTGCAGTTTGCTATTCACCCATATTTCGGAATAGTCGTCAAGTACGATTTCAAATACAATTGTGGAGCCAGTTGGGTCAAAATCACCCACTTTTGCTGGCACCGTCACGTTCAAACGATACCAAACAAAAGAAGCTAAGCCTGTGCCTCGGCGCTCTTCGAGCTTCGTAGGATCGAGGATTTGCCATTTGCTATCGTCAAAATTGGCAGCGCCAGCCTTGGGACTTAAATCTTGAGTGGTAATTTTTTTTCCCGTCGGGTAAAGCGCTAAAGGATCGGTTTTATCAGGCCCCGGCGCGTTGAAATTGGCATTTACTAATTTCGCATCGCTGTATTTCCAGGTCGTTTTTACCAATTGAGTGCCTTCCTGTGTGCGCAAGTCCACTATGGCAGTGGCCTGCCCGATAGCTAACTCTCGGCTCTCCTGCGCGAAGGCATTGAGTGTTAGAAAAGTTAAAAACAGGATGTTTATGCTATTTTTCATTATTTTAATTTTTGTGGAAAGAAGAGGGACAAGGAAAGGAGAAATTCGCGCTACCTTTACCCAATCCCTCTACTGCATTATTGCAAAAACTTTGCACTCAAGCCTGCTTGGGCAATTTCGGCATCCTGGTCGGCACTCGCCGCGCCGCTCACGCCAATACCGCCAATCACTTTACCTTTGTAAATAATCGGCAAACCGCCCCGTAGCATATTTTCACCAACGGTAATAAGGGAAGTTCGCCCTTTTAAAATATTGTCTTCCAAGTTTTTAGAAGGCATTTTGAACAAAGCTGCGGTGCGTGCTTTACCATGCGACACTTCGGCCGCTATTGGAAAGGTTCCGGTCAGTCGTTCCAGCAAAATCAGGCTACCGCCCGCATCCACAATGGCAATCGCTCCACCGGGCGCATTATTGGTTTTGGCATACTCGACGGCTTGTGCCATGATTTCGCGGGCACCTTCAAGTGTTAGCTCATAGGTAGCAATAACCTGTGCCTGCATTCCAAATGTTGTAATAAAGAATGTAATGATTGGAAAAAAATGAATTTTCATGTTTTTTGAATGTTTATAGTGAGGCGTTGAACCCTACGCCGGGTTATTAAAAAAATGCTCTTCAAGACAAATTACATCATAGCATTATTTAGCTGGTTTATCATATTTTACCGTTTTACCTGCTTTTTTGGCTACCAAACCAGGCCAGTATCCGTCGGCGAGTTGCACATTACCGGGTACATCCTTTTTGAATAATTTATCCGCCTGTTGCGAATGTTGCAACATCAGCCTACCATCTACAATCTGGAAAATAGTGGGATCAATGGGGCGCAGGCGATTGCGACTGACTGCATAGGCACAGAAACCACCGTACTGCGGCTTGTATTTTTCGGCATTATCCTTGAATTCATTCTGATTTTCTTCGTTGGCAAACCAATAGGTCGCTCCGTCCACCCGCGCATTGAACTGCGGATTGCCTTTGACCGGCCGGTTTTCCCGGAAATAGGCCACCGGATCATATCCCTCCAAAATGAGGCGATCTTTTTGCTCATCCACATTCACCAAAAAGCCTTTTTCTTCGGAAGTTACAATTTGCCGGCCCTTGTTGCCAGCCACCAAAGCCCAGTATTGATCGGCTTTTTCAATATTACCGGGCACATCTTTTTTCCAGCCGCGCACGGCCCGCTCATTGTGCTGAATAAACAGGCGGCCATCTACAATTGACCAAGTATCAATGATAATCGGCGCTATACGCCCCAGCGATACGGCATAAGCACACCAGCCGCCATATTGCACTTTGTATTTTTCCGGGTCAGAATCGAATAATGCTTTGTGCTCGGCGGAAGCAAACTGGTAAATGGCACCTTTGTAGTCAGACCTGAACGCTGGTGCGCCTTTTACGGGTTTACCTTCGGTAAAAAACGCCACTACGTCGTAGCCATCGAGAATGACACCCTCGGAATTAACATTGGCAAAGGCATCCGGGTCGGTAGCCGCCTGAATATCCGTTTGGCGAGTGGGCTGCTGGCACGAAGCCAACATGGCGATTGTCAGAATTGAAATACTGAAAAACGTTTTCATAATTTTTTTGATTTTATAACAAGAAATGGAATCCTCTTTTTCATAATTTAAAAGTACAATAAGCTGGCTTTGAGTGTATTACAAAGCCGCTTTACGGATTATGCTTGTTTGGATTATGGTGCTTCATCATTAGCACGGCGTGCCCGTCGGGGTCGCGGATGAGCGAGGCATTCACTTCGCCCCAAGTGGGATGTGTAAATACGGTAGCAGCTTTTTTTCCTTGCGCCTGGGTTGTCCTTGCGTCTGTGTGGGGCACAAAAATCGTGGTATGCCAGTGCCAGCGGTCGTTTGCCTTGCTGCCCGCCGGATAAGGCCGCCCGCCCGGTGGCGCGAGGTATTGCAAAAACTCGAGCCCAAAGCCCTGCTGTGCCTGCAAACCGGTGATTATCAGATGTGCTCCGAAAACCTGATTTAAGTGCTCTTGCTCTGTGCCGTAGTTTTCGCTATGACCGGCTACTTTCAGCCCCAGTAGGTTTTGATAAAACCGTGTACTTTCGTCGGTGTCCTGAATGCCAATGGCGGTATGGTCTATACCCAGAAACAGTTGGTCGGTGGGCAACTGCCATTTTTCGTTTCCTTTCCCTTTCGGAAAATGAATAAGTTCGAGGTTGTGCCCGTCAGGGTCGCGGAAATAAAAAGCTTCAATGCCTGCCGCTGCTGGCAGGTACTCCGGCAAGACCTGAGGCGCAGTGGAAACAAACTGCACCTTAGCTCGGCGCAAATGCTGAAAAGCGGCTTCCATATCCGCTACTACGATGGCAATGTGCTGAAACCATAAATCAGAGCTGCGGGAATCGGCAGGAACGGGACGCCCGGCATTGGAAAACTCCAATAACTCAATGGCTTCATCGCCTAATTGCAAGGTGGCAATCTTTACTATGCCTTTGGTCCCGAAAAGCGATTTTGTGCTTGCTTTATTTAGTTGGTACGAACCGGTGTGTTTAAAGCTCAGTACATTTTCATAAAATTGGATTGCTTGCTCCAAATTAGAGACCGTGATGCCTACTCGTGCTAGCTCCTGTGCGGTCTGGCTGCGTAAGGAAATGGATAATAAAATTGCAAAAAAGCATAATGTAATATAGCTGAATAATTGTTGCATAATATCATAATCATAAAGTGAATAAACCTTTATACCTGCTTCATGGCCGAATGTGCATTAACATTAGTGGCTACTCCCAATATTTCCTTGAGGTGATCTCCTACGCGCAGAGCCTGTGCCATGATGGTCAGGGCTGGGTTCACTGCCGAACTGGAAGGGAAAAAGCTGCCATCTACTACGTACAAATTGTGCACTTCATGCGCCCGGCAAAACTCGTTCAAGGCAGAAGTGGCAGGGTCTTTGCCAAAGCGTATGGTGCCGCACTGGTGCGCCGTACCTGCAATCGGAATTTTTTTTCCTAAGTATAAATGATTAGGAATGAGGTGGGTTTCGCCGCCAATGCGCTCCAAAACCCATTGCAATTTTTTGTACAAACGGCGGTGTGCCTCCACGTTGTTTTCAGTATAATGCAGATGAATAGTATTGTTTTTGCCTACCAAAACCCGGTTGTCGGGGTGGGGTAAATCTTCCGAAGTCATCCAGAAATCGAGTGAATGCCTTGCAATATATTCCAGTGTAAACCCTGGCGACAAGGACGGCGCATCTTCTCGCAGCATAGGTGCATCCGATTTTCCCAGCATCTGAATGTGCCCCAGCGGAAAGTCAAAATCGGCACTTTGGTGATAAAAGTCATTGATACCCAGTGTTTTACCAAAAAGCGTATCATTCGGTTTTTTGGAAATCGCCAACAGCGCGGAGTTATTATGCGCCATATAATATCGGCCTACTACATCTGAGCTATTGGACAGCCCCTTGGGGTGTGCATTGTTCGCAGAGCGCAAAAGCAGGGCTGCTGAGTTAATAGCACCACAAGCTACCACTATAATATCGGCACTAAATGTTAATGTTTTACCGTCTTTTATTACAATTATTTCTTTTACTTCGGTACCACTGGCATTAGTATTCAGCCGCTCGGCATAACTTTCCGTTAATAAAGTTACATTTTTATATTGCAATGCCTGTTTGATGCCAATTACATGCGCATCGGCCTTAGCTTCGGAAGCATCGGGAAAGCCGTCAAAACGATCTAATACAGGTGGGGCATCGCCCGGACTTTCTCCCATCCGCACGCCCACCGGCAAAGGGAAGGGCTGCAAACCCAGTTTCACCAAGTCATCGTGCAATTGCTGAATGCGAGGTTCGTGCGGTAGCGGCGAATATGGGTAGGGCGCGCTGGCTGGCGGCTCAGTGGGGTCGGTGCCACGCTGACCATGTACATGGTATAATTTTTCTGCTTCAGTATAATATGGCTCTAATTCTTGATATGATATAGGCCATGCTGGAGAAATACCTCCATGATGCCGGACTTCACCAAAATCACTTTCGCGCATACGCAGCAGTGCCGAGCCATAAAATTTAGTATTGCCGCCTACAAAGTAGTGAATGCCAGGTCGAAACGCTTTACCATTTTTATCAATCCACTTTTCTTGAGTAGTGTATTTTTGATCGAGAAAAACCGCTTCGGTGCTCCAGTTGTCTCGTTCGCGCGGAACATAGCCGCCGCGTTCCAAAATTAGGATTTTCTTTCCCGTGGGGGCCAGTTGATAGGCTAAAGTGCCACCACCCGCGCCAGTACCAATGATAATTACATCGTAATGACTCATTAATTTCGTATTTTTATATTGTTGTTTGTTAGTGTGTTAGTGTGTTGATGTGTTGTGAATTTTTAGGATGAAAATAATTATATATAGGCATTTACAATGTTATAAAAATTATTCACTCAATAATCAATTTACTGTGAAAGCCGCCAAAGCCATCTGTTTCTCGGAAAAGATTGGTGGGGTCGGGCATCCATTTTTGCCGGTTTACGAGCAATTTGTAGCGATAATTGCCTTTAGGTGGCATAGGATATTGCACCTTCCAGTGCCCGGTACGCTCTGTTTGCAGCTCAATATTTTCGGGGTTCCAGTTGTTAAAATCACCGGTTGCTACGACCGTTTCGGCTCCATGATCGTGTAAATAAAATGTAACAACCCGTTGCTGATAGTCAATAATCGGAGTAAAGAATGCTGGCAACAAATGGCTTTCTGATGCTGCTTGGCAGACCGCACTAAGCGGATGTACTACGCCAAACCCTTGGCGCGTGGAAGGCACTTGTGGTAGGCGGCGGGCTGTACGAATGAGTATAGCGCGGATGGCGGCGGGCGTCAACGCGGGATTGGCTTCCAGCATTTGTGCTACCAAGCTGCTTACAATAGGCGCAGCAAACGACGTACCATCGGCATGTTGGTAATAAGGGGAAATGAGTTTGCGTTGCCCGATTTCCTTGTTCAAGAATTGTCGAATGACTGTGACAGAGGCAGTGGCTATTTTTTTATCCATATTTAGTTGGTGGATTACATTTCCCAACTTGGCCTGTAAATAACGGTCATCTTGGGTTTGTAATAATTCAAATAATAATGCTGCCTCTCGCTGCACCTTAGTGCCAGACAATATTGGAGCAGGAATCCAAATCGCTGGGGCAATCAATTCTGGTTTGTACGTGCCATCTACGGTTTCCCCGGCCGTGGAGTGGTACAGCGTATGCGCCAGCGGGTGCAGTGTGTTATGGTCGTCCAGTCCACCCACTGTAATAGCATGAGGGCTATTGGCGGGGGCTTTCAGTTGGGCTTGTGTATCATTGCCTGCGGCAGCTACCACTACAATGCCGGCCTGTACCGCCTGTTCGATGGCTCTATCCACCATATTTTCACGATAGGAAGTCGCTTCGTCATCGGTTACAGATAAATTCAAAATCCGAATAGAATACTGTTGCTGATGTTGTATGGCCCAATGCACTGCTTTTGCAATATATTCACCACTTATGATGCCTTTTTTATCGGCTACTTTTAATAACACAATATGGGCCTGCGGGGCAAGGCTTTTGTATATACCATTTGACAGGGTGCCATCGCCTGCGCCAACCACAGACGTCATGGTGCCGTGCCAGTCGGAGGGGCTAAGCGTAGAAGTTATGGCTTCAATCTTAGTATCCGGAATATTGACCGTAGCTACAACCCGACCAGCTAAATCAGGATGCATACAAAAACCACTATCTATAAAACCGATTGTAATATTTTTGCCTGTATAATGTGGATGTGCCATCAAGCGAGTAGGAAGCGGTAAAATAGTATATCCATTCACCTGATGACCTATCGAGGAGCCTTTGAAAGCAGCCCAAGCTTCTATTTGTGCTTGGTCGGCACAGCGTTGGCATACGCCCCGGTGCGGAGTCCAATCAGAAATTTTGCGTTGCAATATTTCATAGAGCGGAAAATCAAAGGAGTCATTGAAATGATGTAATAATTTCCCGAAATTATACTGACAAATTGGGCATTGCATAGGTGTTTTTGCTTATTCTTTATCTTATCGCATAAAGATGTAGCATTTGCTATGCAGAAAGTGTTACCTGTGTAACATTCCACTATAAAATTATATCTTAATAGGATAAAAACAGAAACAAGAGTCGTGATGAAGACAAACAGGATGATAATTTTTTGCAGCGGGTTAGCTTATTTAAAAAAGGACTCGTCGAGTACCCAAAACTTGCCTTGCCCAAGCTCGATTTTGCCGATACGCTCGAATTCATTGAGGGTTACGGCTACGGTTTTGCGGGAGGTAGCAATGAGGTTGGCCATTTCTTGTTGGGTGAGCGAATGCACTACTAACGGTCCTTTGCCATCGGGGCAGGGTTGCTCGTACATTTCTTTTAAGTCTTTGAGCAATTCGATTAAGCGGCGTGTGGAATCTTTGAAAAAAAGAATTTCTAACCGACGTTCTAATTTGCGTACATTATTACCAATCTTTTTGTGAATTTCCCGGCTAAAGGGTACATAATCGCGCGCTAAATCACGTACTTTCTCTACGCTCATCTTGCATACTTGAGTGCCCTCCTCCAGCACTTGAGCAAAATCCCGGTGCGACACCTCGCCCAGATAGGCCATCTCACCCAAAATTTCGCCTCTCGACAGGTAGATCTTTATATTCTCATTGCCTTCCTCATCATAGAAACCTACTTTTACCTTGCCGTTCACTACTAAATATATTTCCTGCGACAATTCGTTGGGCAAGAACAAAAAATCATTTTTATGATAAGACATTGGTGGACTTTGCTTTACATGGTCTGCGTACTTGTGTGGACAAAGCACTTCAAATAAATCCACCTCATCGAAATACCAAATCTGCTTCATACTTCAAAATTAAAGAATTTGGGATGCTGCTCGCTCAATTTGTCCTTATTCACAGCAAGCGCTGCTGCAAAGATAGTAGAGAATTGTAGTAAATTTTCTAACTTTCAAAAAACTTTAGTACTGCGCGTCAGAACAGGTTTATTGATAATGGACTGAACGACCATTGGCAGACCCCCTTTCGTATGTTACTATTAACTACTGGGGCATAATTGTTTTAAGTGCAAAAAAAATATAAACCACTGATTATCAATGGGTAGGTTTTAGATAATAGACAATAGACGATAGATTTTAGATGCCAGATGCCAGACTTTAGTTCGGGGCACTGTTCGCTGTTTGCTGTTCGCCACACTCAGCAGGCGTTATACCCTACACCTCTAAACCTTTACACCTTTCTAAACCGTAAAATATAAAATATAAAGCCGCAAAAGTTATTACTCAACCCTTCTCAACCTTTATAAACCTTATTCCCCATTCACCCATGCCCCCTTTTTAACAATGCCCCATTACATACTTAATGGAGGTTATTTATTCGATAAAACGACGTAGCCCCAGGGCTTGAGTTGCATAGTAGCACCTTTAGAGATGCTGATAGTGCTATTGCCAAAAATATTATTATAATCGCCGAGCACATTTTCATCATTAAGTATAATTTCTTGCGGGGTATTCCCCAAATTGAGTATAATAATTGCCTTATCGTTATTCTTTTTACGATAAAAAGCATACACTTGCTCATCCGATCCAGTTTTAATACGTACTGGCCTACCACCGTCTGCGCCGTTCCAGAGCGCTTGGTTATTGTGTTTCAAGGCTATAAGGGTTGTATAAAATGCTTGTTTAGAAAAATTACCCCAATCTATTTCATCTTTTTCAAAAAACTTGAGCCTTCGGTTGAAAGCCGCCTCTTGCCCACTGTAAATAAGGGGCATCCCGTCGAGGGTGAAACTCAGCACCGCCATGGCGTCCACGGCATTATCCATGCGCTCGTATTCTGTGCCATTCCAAGAGTTTTCATCATGGTTGGTAATAAAGTGCATATGATAACCTTTTTTAAATTTTTGCTGGTCAGCTTGTAGCCATGCATCTATAGCCGAGGCTTTTTTCTTGCCTTGCGCAATTTCATTCATCAAATGATGAAAGGACCAAGCGTAAGACATAGCAAACCACTCCTCGTTGCGGTGCGGCGGGTGCTCTGCTTCGGCCAGCATGAATAGGTCGGGGCGCACGGCGCGCAATTGGGGCACGGCTTCGGCCCAGAAATCATCGGGAACTTCGCTCGCCACATCGCAACGAAAGCCGTCGGTGCCTATTTTTTCCAACCAGAAGCGCATATCCGCAATCATGGCTTGGCGCAGGTCAGGGTTATCATAATTCAGGTCGGCTACATCTGTCCAGCCCCACGATTCGCCGGTTTTCGGGTCTATGGGGTCTATAATATTACCATCGGCGTCGCGGGTATAATATTCCGGATGCGTTTCTATCCAATGATGGTCCCAGCCGGTATGGTTGGGCACCCAATCAAGTATAATTTTCATACCCAATTCGTGCGCCTGCTGGAGTAGCGCTTGGAAATCGTCCATAGTGCCAAAGGCCGGATTCACTTTTGTAAAGTCGGATACTGCATAATAACTCCCCAGCGAGCCTTTGCGATTTTTTTCGCTAATCGGAAAAATGGGCATCAGCCAGAGGATGTCCACGCCCATGTCGCGCAGGCGCGGCAGGTGTGTAGCAAAGGCATTGAAGGTACCTTCCGGCGTATATTGTCGGATATTTACTTCATAAATATTGGCATTTTTGGCCCATTCTGGCGCGGCGGCCGAGCGCTCGGTGCTATCAGCTACCTGAGGCGTTTCCTGTTTTTTGCAAGTTACAAAAATAAAGATGATAATAATCAGGAAAAGTATGCTGTTTTTTAACATAACCATTTAGTTTTAAATGCCCGAATATAATTATTTTGCGTAAGAAAATATTACATATAGATGCCAGATTTTAGATAATAGATTTTAGATGCCAGATTTCAGAACGGGACACTGTTCGCTGTTTGCTATTTGCTTTTCGCTGTTCGCCGCACAGTCAGTAGGCCTTATATCCTCAACCTCTCAACCCTTCTAAACCCATTCATTCTATCCCAATTACTAAATAACAATATTACATTACTTACTCATCGCCAAACTGCTTTTTGGTGGGCATCGTTAGCAAGTTGATAGCTTTTACCATATCGGAATAATTGCTGTAACCGTTGCCGCCTACGAGCGACATTTCGTTCAAGTCGGGAGTCACAGCCTGAATATGCCAAGCTACGTCTTCATTGTCGTCGTAAGAATCGAGTATCACGAGCGGATACTGGGTGCTGTAGTCAATAGTCCAAGTGCCATCGCAGCCGCGCTCCCCCCAGTGGCCACTGGCGAAGGTGCCGTTTTTTAGGAATTTATACCACTTGCCCCGATTGGCTTTTTGGGTTTCAAAATCTCGAACACCGATGTAATATTCGATTACCCAGAAGTCTTTGGTCAAGATATTCGTTTCGCGGTTGTCGCCGAGGGCCAAGGCCGGCGCGGCGGTGCCAGTGCAGCGATTAACGGTTTCTTCTTCCGTTCTGTTGCAAGCAATCATGATCAGGAGCAAGGGTAGCAGCAGTATTTTTTTCATCGTTTTTTTAATTTACTAATGTGCCAAATGATACCGAATTTAAATAACAACACCCAGTCGCGTTTTGATTAAATAATTTTTGTTAAAACGCGCACCAGTGTAAAAGCATTAATGCTCCACTAATAAATGCCCATCGGCTTCTATCCGGTAGTTTTTACCATATATATTTAGCGATAAAGGCTGCTCGCTCAGGTTAATAATTTGCGTTTTGTTTTGCGCTACTTTTACTTGCACAAAGTGCCCCCGGAAGCGGATTTTGAAGGAATAAGACTGCCATTGAGCCGGAATAAACGGACTAAACTGCAGGGTGTCATTATACACGCGCATCCCGCCAAAGCCTTTCACTATTGCCATCCAGGTGCCGGCCATACTGGTGATGTGGCAACCGTCTTCGGTGTCGTTATTATAATCGTCGAGGTCGAGGCGGGCGGTGCGTACGTACATTTCGTAGGCTTTTTCTTCCAGCCCGAGGCGAGCAGCGAGAATGACATGCACGCAAGGCGACAGCGAGGATTCGTGTACGGTGCGTGGCTCATAAAACGCAAAATTGCGCCGAATGGTGTCCTCATCAAAATGGTCTTCAAAAAGGTACAGGCCTTGCAATACATCCGCTTGCTTGATGAATACCGAGCGCAGGATGCGATCCCAGGACCAATTCTGATTGATGGGGCGCTGGTCTTTGGGCAGGTCGTCCACGGTGAGCAGTTCTTTGTCGAGGAAGCCGTCGTGTTGTACAAAAATGCCGAGTTGTTCGTCTTGCGGAAAATACATTTTGCTTATGATGTCCCGCCATTTATTTGTTTCGGTATATTCATAAAATTTGATGCGCGCTTCGAGGGTTTTATATGGCTCCGGCGCCTGTTCTTTTACATATTGTAATGCTTCTAAGGTGTATTTTAAGCACCAGACGGCGATGTAATTAGTGTACCAGTTGTTATTAACATTGTTTTCATATTCATTTGGGCCAGTGACTCCGTGCATCATATAACATTGGCTACGCTCTGAAAAATGCACCCGTTGCGCCCAGAATCTGGCAATGCCAATGAGCACTTCCAATCCGTATTCTACTAAATAAGAACGCTCGCCAGTATAACGAATATAATCATAAATAGCATAAGCGATAGCTCCGTTGCGGTGAATTTCCTCAAAAGTGATTTCCCATTCATTGTGACATTCTTCGCCGTTCATAGTCACCATAGGGTAGAGGGCCGCTCCATCCTGGAAGCCGAGCTTTTCGCCGTTTTCGATTGCTTTTTGCAAGTGTTTGTACCTGTAAACGAGCAAGTTACGCGCTACATGCTCATCGGCAGTAGCTAAGTAGAAAGGCAGGCAATAGGCCTCGGTATCCCAATAAGTGCTGCCGCCGTATTTTTCGCCCGTGAAGCCTTTGGGGCCGATGTTGAGGCGTTCGTCTTCGCCGGTGTAAGTTTGGTAAAGTTGAAAAATATTAAAGCGAATACCCTGCTGCGCGGCTACGTCCCCCTCGATAACAATATCGGCTTCTTCCCACTTGCGCGCCCAAGCTTCGGCCTGCCCTTTGAGCAGCGCGTCGAAGCCCAGTTCAGCAGCTTTTTTTACAGCATCCTTGCAGCGCTCGAGCAGCTCTTCTTTATGATAGTTGAGCGAGGAAACATTGACACAATATTTATGCACCGTAATGGTTTCGCCTTCATGGCAGGGCAGGTCCACAGTGCAGGCGACGAATTTTTCGCGCTGCTTTTTATAGGTATTGAAATCAAGCACTTCCTCGCCCCGCTGAATCGTGAATTTCATGCCAGTAGCTACCTGAAACTCCGTCTTTTTGGTCTCAGCCACTACAAAGCCCTTGGTGCGTTTCACTTCTTTTTCCACTTCCACCCAGAATTTTTCGCCGTAGTTCGAGTCTTGATTAATTACATCGGCATCTATAAAAGGCGTGACGGTGAGTGTGCCAGAAAAATCGAGCGGCGTAATGGCATAACGAATAGCACCGATTTCATCGTGCTCGATGCTACAAAAACGCTTCGACGCCACTTGCACGCGACGGCCGCTTTTCATTTTGGCAATGAAAGTACGTTCTAAATAGCCTTCTTTCATGTCGAGCACCCGACGAAAGGCTTCTATTTCGCAATGAGCAAGGTCCAACTCTTCGCCATCAAAACTGACGTGAATACCAATCCAGTTGGCGGCGTTGAGCACTTTAGCAAAATATTCAGGGTAGCCTATTTTCCACCAGCCCACGCGGGTTTTGTCAGGGTAATAAACGCCAGCTATGTAGCTGCCCGACAGGGTGTCGCCAGAGTATTTTTCTTCAAAATTGGCGCGCTGGCCCATGCGTCCATTGCCAATGCTGAATACGCTTTCGCTAATGCGATTATTTTCCGGATCAAAGCCTTCTTCAATGATGCGCCACTCGTCGTGTTGCAGGTAATTTTTCATATGGATTTCAGCTTATTTTATGTAATTTAAATAATTGAAAATCAAAAATTTATAATTTCTATTTAGTTAACTGACAACTGCCCGGCTTCCATAACAGCATGGGCAATGGCATCAAAACTCCAGCCAATAAAATGGGGTATTACTAAATGGGCGTGGCCTAAGTGCTCCGGGCTACCAATGCCCACCGCATAGAAACCGCCGTTGAGCGCTGCTTGTACACCACTGGCTGCATCTTCAAACACAATACACTCCTGCGACGGGACGCCCAGCTCCGCCGCACCCATAGCAAATACCTGCGGATCGGGCTTGCTGATGGTCGCTTTATTGCCATCAATAATGGTTTCAAATGCATCCTTCAAGCCGATGCGTTCGATCACGGTGAGGGCGTTTTTGCTGGCGGAACCCAGTCCAATACGAATATTTCTGCTTTGCAATTCAGTCAGAAAAGGCAGTACCCCTTCAAGTATGTCGGCGGCGCTCATATCTTGCAGATACTCTTTGTACCACTCGTTTTTGCGGTCGGCCAGTTCGTGTTTTTCCGCTTCGGAAAGTTCAATGCCGCCCCATTGCAAAATCAGTTCGAGCGAGCCCATTCGGCTCACGCCCTTGAGTTCTTCATTTTGCTCGGCACTGAAATCGAACCCCAACTCGTTGGCCAAACGCCGCCACGCCAAAAAATGGTATTTAGCGGTATCTACAATCACGCCGTCCAGATCGAAAATGCAAGCTTTTATTTGCTGTTGCATTACAATATTTTTTCAACTTTAAAGTTATACAATCAGCAGCGAAGATAAAACTTTTCGTTGCGCTACAAAAGAAATATTGCCGGAGTAAGACACTGCTCTTGATACAGTAGCCTGTTTTTTTCGTTCGGCATTAAACCTCGCCCCATAATTATAGTCTATCCCTTTAGCAAACCGAAAACATGAGAAAATTTGACGTCGTGCATCGCTACGATGACTGAATTTCTGTTTTTAAAATCTTCATTTTCAATGTTTTGCGTTGCAAAAAGCGCTATAAAAACATAAACACCAAAACGCTATGGATAGAAGAACCATGCTAACCGCGCTGACCGGTCGCCGTGCAGCCACTCCTGCGCCTGCCGCCCCGCCCGATAACGACACAACGCTGGCACCCTACGCTGGCCCTTGGGGCTTTGAGCAGGCCGCGCATTTGCTGCGTCGCACAATGTTTGCGCCTCGGCTCGCTCAGATCAAAACCGCTGTGGCGCAAGGATTAGACGCTACGCTGGCGCAGCTATTTCAGGAATTGCCCATGCCCGATCCGCCCGTCAACTATTTGTCGAATAATGATCCTTTTGTGCCCCTCGGCGACACTTGGGTGGACGCGCCGTATTCCCGTACAATCAACTTGCGCAACCCCCGCCACCGCAGCCTACGCGCCTGGACAATGGGGCTGCTGCTGGCAGAAGGGGTCTCCATCCGCGAGCGCATGACGCTGTTTTGGCACAATCATTTTGCTACCAACAATGTCAACGATCCAAAGTACCTCTATCGGCATATTTCGCTGCTGCGCGCCAATGCCTGGGGCAATTTTCGTGAGTTGGTCAAGGCAATAACGATTGACCCCACGATGCTGCGTTTTTTGAACGGCAATGAGAATACACGGGTAGCGCCTAATGAAAACTACGCCCGCGAATTGCTGGAGTTATTCACCATTGGCAAGGGCGAGCAGGTCGGCCCCGGCGACTATTCTACTTTTACCGAGCAAGATGTAGCCGAAATGGCGCGCGTGCTCACCGGCTGGCGCGATCGGGGTTTCAATGCCTACGAAGAGGTACCTATTGAAGCGTTTTTTGTACCCAATCGGCACGATACAGGCGCGAAACAATTGTCACATCGTTTTGATAATGAGGTGATTAGCAATATGGGCAACCAAGAGTACGCCCATTTGGTAGATGTCATTTTCCGGCAGCCGGAGGTGGCACGGCACATCTGTCGCAAGCTGTACCGGTGGTTTGTGTATTATAAAATTGACGAAACCGTAGAAGCCAATGTCATCGAGCCGATGGCGCAGTTGCTTATTGCCTCCAATTTCGAGATGCGCCCGGTGCTGGAGGCTTTGCTGCGAAGCGAGCATTTCTTCGATGTGCTCAGCATGGGCCCGGTTATCAAGAATCCGCTCGATTTTGTTGTATCAGCAGTGAAAACCTTTGATTTCGATTTTCCCGACAACTATCGCTTACAATACGAAGCCTGGTGGCGCATTTTTTTGCAAACGCCAGCCATGCAAATGGAGTATTTCAATCCGCCTGAAGTGGCCGGTTGGAAAGCGTATTATCAGGAGCCGGTATTCTATCGCACTTGGATCAACGCCGCGACCCTGCCGAAGCGCATGAGCTTTACAGATACGCTGATTATCAATGGTTTGCAAGCTGGAAATGAGCGCTTGCGCCTCGATGCCTTGAAGTTTATCAAAACCATTGATGATCCCTACGATCCGAATGCAGTGGTGGAGTCCTTTGCGCGTATTTTGCTACCAAGGCCCTTGACGGACAATCAGTTAGCACAATTGAAAGAAGTGCTCATTCCCGGTTTGCCCGATTATGAATGGGGCGTAGAATACACCGATTATGAAGCGAATCCTGGCAATATGCAATTGGCCGTAGCGGTGGACGCGAAGCTGCGCAATGTTATTCGGGTGCTGCTCAGCATACCTGAATTTTATTTGAGCTAAAGCGCCATTTTTTCATTCTTGTAACACTTAAAATCATGCAAAGAAGAAATTTCCTAAAATCTGCGGGCGCTACGGCTGTAAGCTTGCCTATTCTGCTGAATGGTTTACGGCTGTCGGCTATGTCTCAGTCGGCATTATTCAATATGATTGACCCCGAAAGCGACAAGGTGCTGGTGTTGATACAAATGAATGGCGGCAACGATGGCTTAAATATGATTATCCCCCGCGACCAGTACAGCGGCTTGGCGGCGGTGCGCAGCAATATTCTCATCCCGGAAAACGAGCTGCTCAAAGTAGATGACCTGACCGGCTTCCACCCGGCGATGAAAGCACTCAAAGTTTTGTACGACGACGCGCGCGTGGGCGTGGTGCAAAGCGTAGGTTATCCGAACCAGAATCGCTCGCATTTTCGTTCGATTGACATCTGGACCTCCGGCTCTCCCGCCGAAAAGTTCTGGAATACCGGCTGGCTGGGGCGTCACTTCGATGCGGAATATCCAGGTTTCCCGGAAGGCTATCCGAATGGGCAGTATCCGCATCCTTTTGCCATTACAATGGGTAGTATCGTTTCCGAAACCTGCCAAGGCACTATTGCCAATTATAGCATGGCGCTGGAAGACCCCTTCAATCTGTTTCCGCTTTTTGAAAGCGAAGGAGATGTGCGGCCGGATACGCCTTATGGCAATGAATTAGACTTTTTGCGCACCTCGATTGTCCAGACCAACGCCTATTCCGAAAAAATAACCGAAGCAGCTAATCTCGGCTCCAACCAGGCTGAATACGCCGAGGGCAATCGCTTGGCCCGACAGTTGAAAAATGTAGCCTTGCTCATTTCCGGAGGCTTGCAAACCAAAATTTACGTGGTCAATATCGGCGGGTTTGATACGCACGCCGCTCAGGTGGTAGAGGGCAATCCCATGGTGGGTGAGCACGCGACCCTGCTGGAAATGGTGTCGAATGCGATTGCTACTTTCCAGAATGACCTGAAAGCGCAGGGATTGGAGCACCGCGTAGTAGGCATGACCTTTTCCGAATTCGGACGCAAAATTCGCTCCAACGAGAGTCTCGGCACCGATCATGGCACTGCAGCGCCGCTGATTTTGTTTGGTTCCTGCATCCGGCCGGGTATGCTCGGCGAAAATCCTGAAATACACCGCGATGTGCATCCCAGTGAAGGGGTGCCGATGCAGTACGATTTTCGGGACGTGTATGGCTCCTTGTTGGTGGACTGGTTCGAGTTGGAAGAAAGCGCGGTACGCTCGTTGCTGCACGAAAACTTCCAAAAATTGCCCATCATTGAAGATTGCCGCATGACTACCGCTGCCCAAACGCCGCTGCTCGATGATTTTAAAATTGAAGCCTGGCCCAATCCTTTCGATGGCTGGGCGCAGATTGGCTTTACGCTGGAACGGCCCGCTTGGGTGCGGCTAAGTCTTTTCAACGCCATCGGTGGCGAAGTGCAGGTATTGACCAATCAAAACCTCGGCGCAGGGGCGCATCGGATTCCTTTGGAAGGCTCAAGGCTGCCGGTCGGAACGTATTTTTATCGCTTGCAAATCGGCAATCAGGTGCGTACGAAACGGTTGGTAAAAGTCGGGTAGCCCTTGGGACACGGGTTTTGATTTGCGGTTTAAAAGGGAATAGGGTTAGAAGGTTTAGAAGGGTTAAAAGGGTTAGAGGGGGTTAGAAAGGGGTTTAGAGGGTTTAGAGGGTTTAGAAGGGTTAGAGGTTGAGGATATAAGGCCTACTAACTGTGCGGCGAACAGCAAATAGCAAACAGCGAAAAGCAAATAGCAAATAGCAAACATTGTCCCGTTCTGAAATCTGGCATCTGGCGTCTGAAATCTATTATCTACCTAATTGTGTGGCTTTTTGGCTTGCGAACATCGAAACTTCACGAATGGCTTGCAATACTTCGGCCCGTTCTTGGGCTACGCGTTGTGCGCTCCATTGCGCGTCGGCTTGCATATCTTGTAGAATAATTTCGAGAGCGGGTTCGATGCTGCCGATGTGAAAATACAGGCGTCCGGTGCGGCGGTTGAAAAAATCAAGGGCTGTACAGACCATTTCGTGTGCTAATGCAAACTGCAATTCGGCGCGTAGCAGCGCGATTTCCGGGGCGTTCTGCCGCGGGTAGTACTGGTCGAGGATGGTCTCGGTTTGGCGGCCGTAGTTGGCGATGAGATAATCGGCGTAATACGCTTCCAGCCCCATGCTGGCTATGCGCTGCGCAATGCTGCCACGATAGACTTGCACGGCCTGTTCGTTTTGAAATGGCCCGCCAGACAGTGGAATTTGACTCGTTTGACAAGGCGCAAAGTCTTTGGCTTGCTGTTTGAATTTTCGGGCAATCAGATTGACCACTTTTTCCGCCATTTTTCGATAACCCGTCAGTTTGCCACCGGCAATTGAAATCAACCCAGACTCCGATTCAAAAAGCTCGTCCTTGCGCGACATCTCCGAAGCGGATTTTCCCTCCTCGTGAATGAGCGGCCGCAGCCCCGCCCAGCTTGATTCTACGTCATTTAAGGTAAGCCGTGCTTCAGGAAACATATTATTGACCGCATCGAGAATATATTCGGCATCTTCGCGGGTGCTCAACACCTGATTGAGATCGCCGTGATAAGGCGTGTCCGTTGTACCGATGTAGGTAGTGCGGTGGCGCGGTATCGCAAACATCATGCGGCCGTCAGGCACATCAAAATACACCGAATGCCGGAGCGGCAGGCGCTCGTGCGGCACCACCAGGTGTACCCCTTTGGAATGAAACAAATGCTTGCCATTCAGCGAGTTATCCTTGGCGCGCAGTTCATCTACCCAAGGCCCCGCAGCACTTACTACGTACGCAGCTTGCACCGCGAAAGTTTCGTCGTTGAGCAGATCTTGGCATTGTACACCCTTAATGCGCTGATTTTCATCGTATAAAAAAGCTTCTGCTTTGACGTAATTGATACTCAAAGCTCCATATTGGGCTGCCGTTTTGACGATTTCCATTGTCAGGCGGGCATCGTCGGTGCGATATTCGGCGTACATGCCGCCACCCTTGAGCCTGTCGCGGCGCAGGAGTGGCTCTTCGGCGAGGGTAGCTTCCCGGCTGAGCATCTTGCGCCGGTCATCGCCTTTTACATTCGCCAACCAGTCATAAACTAACAAGCCCATGGAAGTAGCCATAGCGCCATAAGTACCACCTTCGGTGAGCGGGAGTAACATTTTTTCTGCCGATACCAAATGCGGAGCCAGCCGATGCACGATGGCCCGCTCGCGCCCGACTTCGCGTACCAAGGCAATTTCAAACTGTTTGAGATAGCGCAAACCGCCGTGAATCAATTTGGTGGACTTGCTACTGGTGCCGGCGGCAAAATCATTCATTTCTACTAAGGCAACCTGCATACCACGCGCAGCAGCGTCGAGCGCAATACCCGCGCCAGTGATGCCACCCCCAATCACGACAAGGTCGAAGTGCCGGTTGCTCAATTCACGGATCAGTGCGGGGCGGTGTCGGGCAGAAAGATAATTCACGGCTTAGTGATTTTTAATGAGCGAATAGCGGTTGCTACAAATTTAACAGAATTGCACCGCCTTTCCAATAGTAATTGTAAAAAATACAATTTGTTTGTACCAAACGCTCATTTTTGCCCTTTTAATTGTGGCGCATCCTGTACACTTTTCCTAAAAAATACTACGCCAACACGCCGAGTTCCCTGCCTACTTTGCTGAAAGCGGCGATGGCTTTTTCGAGGTGCTCCGGCTCGTGTGCGGCGGATATTTGCACCCGGATACGCGCCTTGCCTTTGGGCACTACGGGATAGAAAAATCCGATGACGTAAATGCCTTCTTCGAGCAATTTGGCAGCAAATTGTTGTGCCAGCGGCGCATCGTACAGCATGATCGGTACAATAGGGTGCTCGCCGGGTATAATGTCAAAACCTGCCAGCGTCATCGCCTGGCGGAAGTACTGCGTGTTGCGTTCCAACTTGTCGCGCAGTTGGGTAGAACTGCTGAGCAAGTCTAAGACTTTGATAGATGCACCTACGATGGACGGCGCCACCGTATTGGAAAACAAATAGGGCCGCGAGCGCTGTCGCAGCATATCCACAATTTCCTGTTTGGCGGCAGTGAAGCCCCCGCTGGCTCCGCCGAGTGCCTTGCCGAGCGTACCGGTGATGATGTCAACGCGCCCCATTACACCGCGATATTCGTGCGTGCCGCGCCCAGTTTTGCCGAGAAAACCCGTTGAGTGGCATTCATCAATGCCCACCATTGCATCGTATTTATCAGCGAGATCGCAAATTTTGTCAAGTTGGGCAATGGTCCCGTCCATCGAGAAAGAGCCGTCGGTGAAGATGAGCCGGCGGCGCGCGCCCTGTGCCTGCTGGAGTTGCGCTTCGAGGTCGCTCATGTCGTTGTGTTTGTAGCGCAGGCGCTGCGCTTTGCACAGGCGGATGCCGTCAATGATACTGGCGTGGTTGAGCTCGTCGGAAATGATAGCATCTTCGGGGCCGAGCAACGGCTCGAAAAGCCCGCCATTGGCATCGAAGCAGGCTGCATAAAGAATGCTGTCTTCCGTACCAAGAAATTCGGCGATTTTGGCTTCCAATTGCTTGTGAATATCCTGCGTTCCGCAAATAAAACGCACCGACGACAAGCCAAAGCCATGCGAATCAATCGCTGCCTTAGCTGCTTCGATTACTTCCGGGTGCGACGACAGCCCGAGGTAGTTGTTAGCACAGAAATTAAGTACTTCCAATCCTTGATCGGTGCGAATGGCCGCGCCCTGCGGCGTCGTGATGATACGTTCTTCCTTGTACAGTCCAGCCCTGCGGATTTCCTGTAATTCTTGCTCCAAAGCAGTTTCTACGGTTGTAAACATAAGCTTAGTATGGTTTTGTTTTTGATGATGGTCCGGATTACCGAATAATGGCAACAAAAATACAAAAAATAAGCCGAAGCGTGATTGTTCGAAGGGTATAACGGACGTTAGCTAAATAGTGCGTTGGTTATCAATGAGCGATGAGCGGGATTGATAGTCAAGCAATTGTAAAACCATGAATACATCACGACGCATTAAAATTGGTATGATACCCTTTTCAATTGGAAATGACATACTTGTTTATACTCAAAAGTTTGTTTTCAATATTTCATAAAATCGTAAATCAGACTTCGCAAACCGTAAATGGTATAACAAAAGCCTAACTGCTTATTATCGAGTCACTTATTTGAAAAAAGCACGTCTTGTTTTATTGAAAACGGGCTAAGTGAATGCATCACTCAGCCCGTTTTTGCTGATATGGCAGGCGTTTACCGCAGCAAGACCACGTCGCCAGCAAAGGTCGCTTGTCCTTCGCCGCGGTCGTCGGTGTAGGCTATAATGATTTGGTACAAATAAACCCCAGTGGGCATCCTTTGCCCGCTCCACGAGCCGTCCCAGCCCCGCGACCATTCGTCAGAGATGAAAATAAGATTGCCCCAGCGGTCGAAAATGCGCATCACATAGCTGCGTACCACGATTTCTTCTTGGAAATAGGGCTGGAACACATCGTTCACGCCGTCGCCATCGGGTGAGAAAGCATTGGGTGCAAAGAGCTTGAAGTCTAAGCAACGCCGGAAATCCACTTGTACAGAGCTGACCGTAGCGCAGCGGCCATTGCTGGCTTCGAGTGTATAAACGCCGGGTTTATCCACCGTCAAATTAGGTGTAGTACTACCTTCCGACCACAGGAAGCGCTCGGCATTGGTATTGGCTTGCAATACGACAGGCGTATCGTCGCAGGCTAAAATGTCGTCGCCCAGCGAAAATTGCGGGGCATTGAGCACTTGCACCTGTAAGGAATCTGCCCAAGAGCAGCCGTTGCGCGTGGCTTGCGCCCAATAAAGCCCCGATGTGCTAAGCGTTAGGGTAGGGCCGGTGCTGCCATCTTGCCAGCGAATGGCATCGGCTACGACGTTGGTGCGCAGTTCGAGCGTTTCGCCGCTGCACAGCGAGGTATCGCGGCCGAGGGTAAAGCGCGGCAATGGATTGAAAAAAGCTTCGATGCTGTCTTCACCGCTACAGCCACTGACGCGGGCTTCTACATTAATACTGCCGGCTTGGGTTACGGTGAAAGTGGCATTGGTACTGCCATCCTGCCAGCGGTAGGTAGCGCCTGGAATACCTGGATCGAGGGTGCGGGTTTCGCCTTCACAGAGCGTGAGGTCATTGCCCAGAAAGTTATCGGGGATAGTCACAAATTGCACAGCAATACTGTCGCGGCGGCTGCACCCGTCAAGGCTTACTTCCAGCCAAAACAGCCCGGCTGCGCTAATGGTGCGCGTGGGCGCGGTGCTATTGTCATTCCAGAGGAAGGTAGCGTTGGCTACGTTTGCCGTCAAAGGCAGGGATTCCCCTTCGCAAAGGGTAGTATCAACGCCTAAGCTGAATACCGGTAGCGGATTGAAGGTAAATTGGACACTGTCGCTGCGCAAGCAACCGTTGAGATTAACTTCGACTGTATATAAGCCACTGGTAGTCACAGCGAAGCGATCATTGGTGCTGCCATCTTGCCAGCGATACGTTGCACCGGCGTTGGTAGCCATGAGGATGGCGGTTTCGCCCTCGCAGCGCGTTTGGTCGTCGCCGAGGTCGAGTGTTGGCAGCGGATTGAACACCAGCGCGCGCTCGTCGCTGAAGCTGCAGCCATTGAGCGTGGCCGTGAGGCGATAAACTCCAGCACTATTCACAGTGAGCTGGGGCGTGGTGCTACCGTCGTTCCATTCGTAAGTGGCATTGCCGATAAGGCTGGTACCATCTAAGGTGGTGGTTTCGCCTTCGCAGAAGGTAGTTGCCGTGCCGAGGTCAAAACGCGGCAGCGGTTGTTCGGTTACAGTCACGCTGTCGCGCTCGGTACAATTGTCGAGCGTAGCTTCCAGCCAGTAAATGCCGGGCACGCCGAGCGTTAGGGTAGCGTTGGTACTGCCGTCTGACCAGCGGTAGGTAGCTCCGGATACATTCGCGCTAAGCGTCAACTGGCTGTTTTCACAAAAAGTGGTGTCGTTGCCGATATTGAGATTGAAAGGCGCATTGTAAAATACCTCAACCGAATCGCGTCCGGTGCAGCCATTTTCGGTAATACCGAGGGTATAAACGCCAGGCTGGGTGACGGTAAAGCTCGCATTGGTGGAGCCATCCTGCCAACGATATTCAGCCATATTGGGATAATTCGCATTCAGCATTGTGGTTTCGCCGGGGCAAAGCGTTTGCGCAGCACCCAAGTCGAACACCGGCGTGGATGTGTAACGCACTTCCAACGAGTCGCTGGCTTCGCAGCCGGAAAGTTCTAGAGTGACTTTGTACGTACCTGCTTGCGTCACCGTGAAGGTTGGCTCGGTGCTACCGTCCTGCCAAAGGAAGCGTACGCCTACTAATCCCAATCCCGGATCGAGCAGTAGGGTTTCGCCTTCGCAAAGGTCGGTATCGCCAGGCAATGCAGGTGCAAAGGCCTGAGCTGGCAGCACATTCACCGAGTCGCGCAGTACACAGTTGTTGTCGTACGATACTTCCACCCAGTAAATGCCGGGTTGGGTCACATTGAAAGTAGCATTGGTACTGCCATCCTGCCAGCGGTATTGTTCGTTGGGGTTGAAGGTATTGGCGTCCAGCACCAGCGCATTAGTATTGCAAAGCACCACGTCTTCGCCGAGGATGCCCTCTTCCGCGTACTCACGGGGCGTGTCGAATATCCAGTTGATATTGCTATTGCCAATATTGGTACTGTTTGCACCAGCAAAAAACTGCGTGCTGCCGCGGCCTTCTTGGTCGCGCATTTGAATGAAATCGCCACGCACGTTGCCACCGTTCATTTCCACCACCGAGCGCATGCCCGCTAAAGTGGAAGATAATTCTATGGAATTGCAATTGTTGCCCAGCACTTGAAAATATTCGTTTACGCGTTGATTGTGATTCACATCGAGGCGATAGGCCTTACCCGCTGAAAAGATGAGCGAATCGGCGATGCTCTGCCCCAGCATGGTTCCGTTATTTCTAAATTCTAACCGGTTGAAAGTCAGGGTGTTGCCAAAACGAACTTGCACAGTAGAAGTGCCTTCTATGTTGGAAAACAACGCATTGTGAAAGGAAACCGTACCGCTGCTTTCGATCTGCGCGTTGGGATGTTGCATTTCAATAACGGAAGTGCCCGGCTCAATGGTCAGGTTATTCGTGAAAACAGCAAACGAATAAGGCAAGGCTCCTTCAATCATCCAGTAGCTTTCGCCGAGTTGCAGCAATTTAGGCGACGCGGTACTGGCAGCATAGTAATAATATTGAATAAAAATCGGAGCGTCATTGGAATTGAAAGTGCCATTTTCATGCCCGATAAAACTTGCGCGCACTTCGTCCTGTACGATCCAGCTTCCAGAGCCAGCCAGCAGGAAATTGAAAAAACGGTGCCCAGCCGTGGTAAGGGTTTGCCCGGGGTTTTCGGAGCGCAGCCGCAGGTTATTAAAATTGTTGACGGTCATTTGGGGCACTAAAGTCACTGAGCCAAAAGCATTGAGAATGTACATGGAAAGACGAGGGGTCTGCGTCACGCCTTCCCAAGTCATATTGTGGCAATAAGCGTATCGGCCATCGTCCGCATTGACGAATTGGTTGGGCGCAGTAAAGGAATTGGCATCGAAGAAGACATTATCAACTGGGGTAGGCAGACATTCGCCGCCAGGGCCGCCGCTGCTCAAGGACCAGCGCGCCGTATCAAACCAACTGCCAGCGCCGCCGACCCAGTAGAGATCGCGCGGTGCCCGGTCATTGATGACCCAGCCATCGGTATTGCCGAGGTCCACCGAGTTGTTCGCTGTTACCGTGCCCGGGCCGATGCTGTGCACATCTTTTAGAATGAAATTTTCAATGGTTTGGTCTTGTGTAGCAATGAAATAGGCAATATCATCATCTTCCACGCAACGGATTTCAATCATACCTTCACAAATTACCGGAGCGATGATTTCGGTTACGGTCAGCGTATCGCGTCGGCCGATTTGATGGGCATAGGCAGGCGTCAGTTCCCAGCGATTAATAACATGATGGCCAAAGTAACGGCCTTCGGTTTCGGTGGTCAGATAGTCAATGAAAACAGGTTGAGTAACTGCGCTGAAGTTTTCGCCTTGATTCCGAAAATCTATCCAGCGGCGCGTGATGATGCGATTGTAATTGAGCGGCGGCTCGCCGTAGTGATACATGAAGCCAAAAAACTGAAAATCAATGGTAGAAGTACCGGCATCGAGTTGAAAATTAGTAGATGTGGCTTGCCAAAGTACATAGCTGCGTTGTTTGTTGTTGGTTTGCAAATAGCGAAGTACAAAAGTGCTGCTGCCCATGCTTAGCGCACGCGCACTGGGAAAACGGGCATCAAAAAGCTGACAGGTAACAGTTTGGTCATTAGAATTGAGCCGACCCTGCATCAAGATAATATCAGTTTCAGCTTCAAAATCATCGAGCAGGGTCCAGTCGCCAGAGCCATTGAAAATAGCGTCGCGGCGCAGCACTTTACCCGCACTGGTAATGGTATTGCCGGGGCTGCTACCTTCAAAGTAGAAATTACCCGCGAAGGGCAATTGCATATTGGCAATAAAAGTCAGCGAGCCGAAAATGCGTATATTTTGGTCAACGGTACCTTCCAAGCGCGGGTTGCCGGTAGCGCCCGTCCAGTCCATGCTGCGGCAGTAGGCATTTTCCACATTGATTGTCACCACGCCGTTGGCAGCATTGAAAGAATTAGCATCAAAAAAGACGTCATCGCCGGCGGTAGGCACACAAGCACCACCGGGGCCGCCGCTGGTGAATGACCAATTGGCCGCATCGTACCAATTGCCAGTGCCACCCACCCAGTAAAGCTGGTTATTGGCTTTAGGCATGATGGTCCAGCCGGTGTTGTTGCCGAGGTCGGCGCTGTTGTCGGCGGTATAGTTGGCGCTGCCCGTGCCGTGGATGTCGCGTAGCGAAAGATAATCGCCGCTAATGGTAGCTGCATTTGAGACGAAAGTGACCGTTTCGCCGGGGCTGCTGCTGAAAAGCTGAATAGGTGCAATGCAACTGCCTTCGGCCGTGAGCGCGCTAAGATTGTAGGTGCGGCCCGCCTGAAAAATGAAAGTTTTGCCGGGCCCCAGTACCAAGTTGCCCAAATTGTGCATCCCTTCGATGCGGGTATCGTTGCGCATTTCTACCCGCTGAAAGCGGAAGCTGAGTGTCGGCTCGCTGAACAGCCTGCCATTGCCAGCGGTATTGGAGAACAAGAGCGTACCCAAGGCCAGATCGCCCATACCTCTTCCCTGAAAGAAAGGATTGTCAGAGCTAAGTTCTATAGTTGAATTGGCGGCATTCAAAGTGAGCATGTCTGCAAAAAACTCTACTACCGGATAAATAATACCGGGAAAAGTAGCATCAGGGAAAGGTATGCCGGTTGCCAGCAGTCGGCTGCTGCTGAGGTTGAGCATGACCGGATTGGTGGCGCGCACTCGGAGGTGCTGGCAGCGGATTTCCTGGTCGTTGGTATTGAGTGTGCCGGCAGCGATCGTCAGCAGGCGATTGAGTATAAAATCAGATTGAAGCGTCCAGGTGCCATTATTGCCATCAAAAAATACATCGCGGCGCAGCGTGTGCCCGGCCAGATCTATCTCGTGGCCGCCGTCGCCAGCTACGAAGCGCACATCGCCCTCAAAGTCGAACGACATGGCAGCGCTCAGGCGCAATGAGCCGAAGATATTGATGCTAAAATCCGCTGGGCCTACGAAGCGCGGGTTGCCCGTCACGCCATCCCAGATCATGTCGCGGCAGAAGATAGTTTGGTTATTGACCGTGACCACCTGCCCGGGGCCAGTGAAAGAATTGGCATCAAAAATGACGCGATCATCGGCGGTGGGTATTTGGTTGTGCTGAGTAGTGCCGCCGGAAGTGGTCGCCCATTTGCTGATATCCGACCAGTTGCCGGCGCCGCCTACCCAATAATAATCGGCTCCCGAGGCAGAAATGGAAAACAGTAGCAACAGGGGCAAGATGTTGAAACGCTTCATCATCGTTTGTAGAGTTAAACGGTTTTGGAATCAAAAATATGTATTATCTGGTTTAGCCAGAATGTCTTTTTATTGTCCAGAGTAAAATACTAATCGAAGCAGTTTGGCCGCGCACGCAGCTACCATCTTGAAAAGAAATACGGGGGCTTGTTTATAGATATTGTGCAATTCATACCGCTAATATACGAATGAATTGCTTTTGGAAGAAAAATTGGTAGTGAAAGAAGTGAATTGGTGGAGTTGAGTGATACGTTAGTAACGTACCGGCTGCTTTCCCAGCGAGAGGGCGGGGCCATAGCTGCCGAAATACAGAGCAGCATCCTCTTCACGCACCGCTACGTAAAGGAAGAGGACACTGCTTGTATGGGGGATGAACTTAAACTTTGTTGAACATTTTCACAACAGGAGCACTGGTGACACCGGCTTTCATCATGTCTTCCTGTCTTTGCGGGTCGCTCATCATCGCGCCAACAAGGCCCGCATCGGGGGCTTCGAAGAGCGTCGTCACCGCATTTGGATTGTCTAGCGCGGTATAAATCCCAAGCAGCTTAACTCCCGCTTGTGCGCGATTTGGTTCGTCGCCATCAAAAATTACTTTCCAGGCTGCGAAGTCTTTCACTTCGTGTTGAAGCATTACAATTACCATTTTATTTACTTTTTTAAAATTTACCCTACTCGTATGGCTTTTCGGATACGCCCCGTTTTTTTGAATGGTTGCTGGACTCCATTTTGATGGCTCGATTAGTTACCCGGCATTAAGCCCAGTTGTTCAAAGAAATCGAGCATATCCTGCACACCGAGATGTTGGATTGCCTTTCCTTTTGTATTGAACCACATAATGTCCACCGTATCCAATTCGAAAGATTTCCCCGTAGGTTCCATGCCCATAAATTCGCCTTTCATAGTGCCGCTCATCACGATATAAGCGAGGACGGCTTTATCATCTGCGACGACTTCTTTCAAGTCAAATTTTAGGTCAGGGAAAGCCGTAAACATACTTTGTAAAAAAGCCTTCGAAGCAGCCAGCCCTTTCAATCCTGTTGCTTCTAAAAAGCCGGGAGGAAAATTATCTTGGAAATCAGCCGTGCAGTGTTGCTCTAATGCCGCAAAACTTTTGGTATTCAAGCCTTCCATGATTTTGAGGTAATTGGCTTTATTTTGTTCCGCTGTTGTTTGTGCAGAAGCAAAAGTACTAACGAGCGCTGCCATGAGCAGCAAAGTAAAACGTAATGTTTTCATGATGTGAAATGTGGTTTTGGTTAAAAATTTTATTTTTATAAAATTTGTAGCCGTGCCTCGCAGAGACTCGGATGGGAAAGAATGTATGCTCATTTTTGCACCGACTGCTCCGCTCTTTGTGCTTTTAGCAAAAGCAACACATCATCGTGCGTACCGGATAGTTCGAGTTGGTTATTATGTAGTAAAAAGCTCATTTTCAGCACATTGCCTTTGTCGCTGACAAAGGTGATTTCATGTTTAGATTCATTGATTTCGTAGCTGCCGCTTATATTTTCGGACGCATCATTACCTCGATATACGATGTTCCAATCAAAATTACCTTTGGTATCAGGTTCACTTGGAATAAAATGAAGGGTAGAAGAAAGAACAACTTTGCCCTGTACGTCCGTGCCGTCCAGATGAAAAGAAGTGACCTGCCAGTGGTCGGTCAATTGGTTTTCAATGGTCGAATCCACTTCGATAGACTCGGCTTGACAGGATATAAAAGCAATGGAAATGATTGCACCTAAAAGGAAAAGAATGGAAATGCGATTATTAAAAAATAAAGATTTCATTTTATTTACATTTATTGGTTTTGATACCTACTCTGGTCGGTTTTCGGCTGCCCCGATGGTTTTGACTTGTTGTCACAACACAAAAAAGCAGCGAAACCCACGAAAAAGCAAGCAAGGAAGGACGAAGCGGTGGTTTTCTTGTCCGAAGGATGGGAAATTCTGAGCAGAGCGATTTTTATGAACTACAAAATATAAAGTGCAAAACTGCCCTGGCAAATGCAGGGAGAAGATATGCAGTCACCTGGAAACAGGATTTATTTGAAAATATCTTCCAGGTTCAGTTCGATGTCGAGTTGCGCGTCTTTGAGGATTCCTTTTTTTACAAAAGCTTCGTATTCATTGGGCGCGCTGAAGATATAAATGGTGGTGAGGTCGGGTAAAACGAGCCAGTAGGATTTTACGCCCGCTTCAAAATAAAGATAAGATTTGGCAATCAGGTCGCCAAGATTTTGCTTAGGGGAGAGAATTTCCACGACGGCTAATGGCATTTCTGATACCTTTACTTCGTCATTGCCAGGGCGGAATTCAAAATTCTTATAGATGAGAATATCAGGTACGCGTTCTTTCCCTTCTACCAGCAGGCTCAATTCCGATATACCTTCGTAGCTATCTGCGTATTTTCTATCCAATAATTTTATGATCCTCGACTGAATGTAGGCGTGATTTCTACTTGGCGCAGGCTTCCCTCTTTCGATTTCGTATTCTGATTGAACCTGCGCAGTTTCCATAATTCTTTCTTTTCAATTTTTAACAAATATAAGCAAAATATCGTTTCGTGGCGATCAAATCGTCTGAATCCTTTTCAATAGCTCTTCGCGCAGCGATTTGCTCAAAGGAATGGCTTTGCGCGCAATAACGACGTGGCTTTCGGCGACTTCATCCACCTGCGAGAGGTTGATTATGTAAGAGCGATGGATGCGAATAAAATGGCGTGCAGGAAGTTTTTCTTCCATAAGTTTGAGCGTGGTGGCGAGTAGGTATTCTTTGTTTTTGGTGAAAATGCGGCAGTAATTGCGCTCGGCTTCGATGTAAAAAATGTCTTCGATAAAAATTTTGACCATCCTTTCTTTGTGGCGCACAAAAATGCGATCACTCAAAATAAACGGCGCTTCGCGGGCGCGATCTTGCTCGATTTCAAGGGCTTGACTTTCTGCCATTCGGCTGATGGTCAGTTCAATAGCGCGTTGCAGATCCAATTTTCTAAAAGGTTTGGAAATGAAGGCATGCGGGCGCGTCGTTTTCGCGCGGTTGAAGGTCGCTTCATCCGCATTGGCAGTGAGGTAAATGATCGGAATGTCGGCATTTTTTTGCATTTCATGGGCGGTGGCAATGCCATCAAGCGCGCCTTTCAGGTGTATGTCGAGCAAAACGATATCGGGTTGATTTTCCTGGATTTGCAAAATAGCTTCCTCGCCGCGTGGCACAATGGCGGTCACTTCGTAACCCAGGTTGCTGAGTTGCAATGAAATATTGGCAGCGATAATCATGTCGTCTTCCACAATGAGAAGTTTAACGGGCGTATCCATCAAGCAACTTTCGTTTTCTTAAATTGAAATGAAATAATCGTTCCATTATTTACTTCTTGTGTCATGATTCCTTCGAGCTGGCGGGTGAGCAAGTTGACTAGCTGGGTGCCAAACCCGGTGCCTTGTACTGCTGCTCCCATCTTTTTTCCAACGCCATTATCGGCGATTCGCAATTGCAACGTTTCTGCATCCATCGATTCTAAACTTAATTTTATTGCACCGGGCTTGCCTTCCGGGAACGCATATTTCAACGCATTGGTTAGTAATTCGTTGACAATCAGACCAATTGGCACCGCGGTGTCCACGTCCAATTCCAGCTCCTGCATCGCACATTCAATTTTGACGCGGTCTTCGGCATTGAACGTATCGAGCAAACCTTCGCTCAAATTAATCAAATAATCCTTCATTTCAATCGCTGCCAGATTTTCCCCCTGATACAATCTTTGATGCAAAATGCCCATGGATTGTACACGACTTCTACTGGCTTGCAAGGCATTCTGCACCTCAGAATCCTCCATTTGTGCCGATTGTAAGGACAATAAACTCGACACGATCTCTAAGTTATTCTTTACCCGATGGTGAATTTCTTTTAGCAATAATTCATTTTCCTGATTTTTCTTTACTAAATTTTGATTTAAAGATTGAAGTTGTAGGTTACGGCGGCGGTTATTGCGATATGTCAACAACAAACCCGCGAGCAGGAGCGCAAACAAACCCACTACTCCCAAGCTGAGCCATTGAATTATTTGTTGTTGTTGCAAGCGGGACTGCTGCTGCTGAATGGTCTCTTCCTTTTGGTCGGCTTCGTATTTGTCGCGCAATTCGGCACGAATAGCGGCTAATTTATTTTCATAATCTTTTTTTTGTATAGCAGCCGCTTCGAGTACTTGGCGGTAGGCTTCCTGCGGGTTGTTTATTTTGTCATAGCACTCAGCCAGTTGCAATCGTGCTGTGATGGTGGCTACTTCATTTTGTTGGGCTTGTTCATATTCAATATATTTTAAAAAACTGGGAATGGCAGCAGCATACTCTTTTTTCAAATAAGCAATCATGGCAATAGTCTCGTAGATTGGTCCCTCTTTTAGCTCTTTTTTATCTATGGACGACTCCAGCCGCAGGATGGCTTCGTAGTCGGCAATTGCTTGTTCATAGCGTTGGAGTACAATGTACGCCAGCGCACGTTGTTGATAAATATAGACTTTATTGAACACATCATCCTCAATCAATCCTTTTTTTCGGGCATCCAGCAGGCGATTGGCTTGTTCGATTGCTTTTTCGGGCTGGCCAGCTTCATTATACGCCGTCATCATGCACAGCAAAGGATCCATTTGCTGCTCCATACTGCTGCCATTTTCACGGTGCATTTTCACTGCCAGTTCACCACAGCGAATCGCTTCCTGAAAATCCGACACATGCCGTGCAAAATCGCAGAGCCGTCGGTAGCACTTAGCAATGCCCGCCTGATCTTTCAATTGTTCATAAATGTCAATAGCATTGAATAACTCTTTTTCACCTTCTTTATATCTGCCCAGGTCTTTTAGTATGGTACCATAATCAATGTAAGTCGCTGCCAACATTCTTTTATCATCTATCAAAGAAGCATGATACACGTATTGTTTTAAATGATGCAAAATAGAATCCTGCTGGCGATAAGCTGCCCCATAGTGCCAGTGTGCCATTAGGTAATGACAAAGGCGACTGAATCGATTATTTTTCTCTTGAATAGATCGGTTCAGCGCGATATGGGCATACTGATAAAATGTGCTATCTCGTTTATAAATTCCATCCGAGTTTATTTGGAGCCAGTTCATCATGGAATCAAGGGGCATATCTTTTGAAGGAAATGGCTGGGCGAATATCTCAT
The DNA here is from genome assembly GCA_937872385.1 of uncultured Saprospiraceae bacterium. GTDB lineage: Bacteria > Bacteroidota > Bacteroidia > Chitinophagales > Saprospiraceae > JADJNW01. The sequence goes on along the minus strand of CALMSO010000086.1, from coordinate 105,611 downwards.
TAGAAGAAAGCAACAGGAGAAATAGGAACAATGTCAAGCAGCAAAGTCTGGGTTGCATGTGCTTAATTTATATCATTTAATTGGTTTCGTATAAAAACCGCTTAAAATTACAAAATTTACCCCACCCGACAAAAAGGTTTTTCATTGCCTTTGCTCGCGTACTTGTGCGGAGCGTCCTTACCGGCGCTCCAGGTCGCGCATGAGTGTTTCGGTTTCGCGCATGAGCTGATCCCAGTCGCGCTCCAAGTCCTTTTTGCGCTCGGCCTCCGATACGCCGTAGGGCGCGGGCGTGTTGATTTTGCGCTCCAATTCCTTGCGCTCTCTTTCGAGGCGGTCGAGGCGAGCGATTAGGTCGCGGTTGTTGTCTAAGGTTTCGGCGTGGCCGCGCATTTTGTCAAAAATGTCGCCCACTTTATCCACCGCATCGTCGTATTTGCCTTCGCTGAATTTGTCTTTCTCGGTTTTGAGCAGCGAAAAGGCTTCCTTGCCGAAATTCCAGACGGCTTTTCCGGCATCTTTGGCCGTGTTGATAATTTCTTTGGATTGGCGTTTTTCTTCTTCATTGCCGAAAAAGAGATTGTAAAGCACAACGCCCGCTACGATTAGCAACGCTAGTCTGATGAGACTTTTCATGTTATGTGTCTTCGTTTGTTCTAAAAAAAGTAGTTCTTATACGCTTCTTCTAACGTTCGGATGCCTCCAAAAATTCCAGTAATTGCACAATATCTTCCTCGCGGGCGAAGCCTAATTTTTGTTCTTTGGCAATACGTTTAATAGCTTCTAAATAATTGGGCATAACCTTTTCAATGTCTTTGCGTTTCAGGGCTACCTTTTCCGGTTTGTTGCCGGGCGTTTGCAGCCAATAGACGATGTCTGTTCGGAAGCTATCCGAGCGTTTGTCGGGCGAATAGGCGCCAGTGTAATTGGCTTTTTCAAACTTTTTTTGCACTGATTTCAAGAATGTAAACTCCCCCTGGTGCAAGGCTTCGTAAAACTTCGGACGCACGCTGCGCATCCCTTCGATGTCGCCTTCGCGGGCTACAATGTACTTGCGCGACTGGCTGCGGCCCGGCTCAACTACTTTAATCGCTTGCACATACGCGCCACTGATTTCGCCGATGGAGCCGTTTTGCAATTGTACCATAATAACTTGCGTAATCAAGTCCACATTTATTTTCAAAGGAGCGCCAAAAGTATCCTGTTTGACAAATAAAATACTGCCCGTTCGCCAGTTGTCGAATAGCAAAGGCGTACCTTCGATGCCCTCGTAGCGATTGTCAAAACCGAGTGCTCCGGCGCTGTACGGAGTCAAATTGCCGAGGGTGCGCAGGTTTTGTTCGGGGTCTGCCGCGATGGTAGGCTGCTGTGCATTTCCTACGCCCCACGCTAAGCAACTTAAAAGAATCAGCATACAATTTTTCATACCATGATTTTTTTCTATAACCATAAAAAGGAACTAAATTATGCGTCTTACGGGCGGATTTATCCACCGCTGAGGCGCAATTTTGCCTGAATTTGTCTAATTTCGCCATTTCGATTCAAAAATCGTACATTTTGAGCCGATAAAGGAAACTTTTGTCGTTAAAATTACGCATAAATTTGTAAATAATTTTCAAAAATACAGCCGGTAGCTATGGAATACAATCACCGCGATATTGAAAAAAAGTGGCGACAACACTGGGACGAACAGCAGGTTTATCGAGTAGAAAACAAGAGCGCTCGCCCTAAATACTATGTGCTGGATATGTTTCCTTACCCCTCCGGCGCGGGCCTGCACGTGGGGCATCCCTTAGGCTATATCGCTACTGATATTTTTGCGCGCTACAAGCGCCTGAAAGGCTTCAATGTGCTGCATCCAATGGGGTATGATTCTTTTGGCCTGCCTGCCGAGCAATACGCCATCAGCACCGGGCAGCACCCAGCTATTACTACCGAAAATAACATCAATACCTTTCGCCGGCAATTAGACAATTTGGGTTTCAGCTACGACTGGAGCCGCGAACTGCGCACGTCCGATCCAATATTTTATAAATGGACGCAGTGGATCTTTATGCAGTTATTTAGTCATTATTATGATAAAATTGCAGATAAAGCGCTGCCAATCAGTGACTTAATAAAAATATTTACTACCGAAGGTAATAAAAATGTACAGGCGGTTTGCGATGAAGATACGCCCGTATTCACCGCCGATGAATGGAACGCCATGAGCGAGCAGGAGCAGCAATGGATGCTGTTGAAATATCGCCTCACCTTTCCGGAAGAATCGTTTGTCAACTGGTGCCCGGCGCTCGGTACCGTGCTCTCAAACGACGAGGTAAAGGATGGCGTGAGCGAGCGCGGCGGCCACCCTGTGGAGCGTAAACTCATGAAACAGTGGGCCATGCGTATTACGGCTTATGCTGATAGATTGCTGGAAGGATTGAAAGAAGTGGACTGGCCCGAGCCAATCAAGGATCAGCAAACCAACTGGATCGGGCGCTCGCAGGGAGCTTCGGTCAAGTTTGCAGTAGAAGGGCATTCCGACAAAACCATCGAGGTGTTTACCACCCGCGTGGATACGATATATGGCGTTACTTTTATGGTGTTAGCGCCTGAGCATGAGTATGTTGCAGCCTTAACCACCGATGCGCAGCGCGCCGAAATTGAAAAATATCAGAAATGGACGGCCGCGCGCTCGGAAGTAGAGCGCATGGCGGAAGTAAAAAGAATAACAGGCTCATTTACAGGTAGTTATGCAATAAATCCATTCAATAACGAGCGCGTACCCATCTGGATTGCCGATTATGTACTGGCGGGCTACGGCACGGGGGCTGTAATGGCGGTACCTTCGGGTGACCAGCGCGACTGGAATTTTGCGACGCATTTCAACTTACCCATTGTGCCTATTCTCGATGCACAGCAAAACTTGGACCAAGCCGCCGACGCCACGAAGGAGGGGCGCTATATTAATTCTGGCATCATCAATGGCTTGACCTACGCGGAAGCCGTGCCGGTTTTAATTAAATGGCTGGAAGAGAGAGGTTTAGGTAAAGGAAAAATTCAATATAGATTGCGCAACGCGGTGTTCAGTCGCCAGCGCTACTGGGGCGAGCCGGTGCCGGTCTATTGGAAAGACGAAGTGCCGTATTTGATTGAAGTATCAGAATTGCCGCTGCTGCTGCCTCAAGTAGATAAGTACTTGCCCACCGAAACCGGCGAGCCGCCGCTGGGTCGCGCCGAAGATTGGAAATATAAAGGCGAATATCAATATGAATTGAGCACCATGCCCGGCTGGGCGGGGTCGTCCTGGTATTTTTATCGTTACATGGACCCACAGAACGATGAGGCATTTTGCAGCCCGGAGGCTATCAATTACTGGCAGCAAGTGGATTTGTACCTCGGCGGGCCCGAGCACGCGGTGGGGCATTTGCTGTACAGCCGCTTCTGGAATCACTTTTTGTACGACCTGGGGCTGGCACCGCACCGCGAGTACGCTAAGAAACTGATCAACCAGGGGATGATACAGGGGGTGTCTGAGAAAGCTTACAGGGCCGACTTTTCAGGTAATAGTTGGATGGCACTGCCTTTTTCTATTAATTTTAATCCTAATTATGATTCTGGTGATGGTGATGAAGACCGACTTAATTTCTTTTATAGTAGCGACTTTTTTGATGATCCAAGTATGCTTAAGGAAGGTGATTATAAGAGTACTCAAATAAATATTCCAATTGAGTTTGTTGAAAACAATCAATTAGACATAAAATCATTTGTTAATTCAGTTTTTGGTAAATATTATTATTCAAAGGGAGTTTTTATTTGTCAAAAAGGATTTTGGTTTGAAGGAGAATTTGTAAAATTTGGAGATGCTGCTAACTCAAAAAAGGTTTTATCTAGAGTACATTACGGCGAATTAGACTCAAGTGCTTCTGAAATTTTCAGAACAGTTCCTGAAGTTGAAAAAATGTCCAAATCCAAGTACAATGTCGTCAATCCTGACGATGTAGTGGCGCGTTACGGCGCGGATTGCTTCCGCATGTATGAGATGTTTCTTGGGCCCATCGAGCAAGCCAAGCCTTGGAATACTTCGGGTATTGACGGGGTGAGTCGCTTCTTGCGCAAATTCTGGGGGCTATTTTTTGACGATAAAGGCTATTTTAATGTAATAAATGACGAGCCAACTAAACAAGAACTGAAAACATTACATGCCGCTATTAAAAAAGTAAATGAAGACATCGAGCGCTTTTCATTCAATACCTGCGTGAGCGCTTTCATGGTGGCTACCAATGAACTGAAAGACCTGAAATGCAACAAGCGCGCGGTGCTGGAGCCTTTGGTCGTGCTGATTGCACCCTTTGCGCCGCACATCGCCGAGGAGTTGTGGCACCGGCTGGGGCACGAAGGTAGTATTCATAAAGATGCTGCGTATCCTGCTCATAATGAGGCATTTCTGAAGCAAGATGAAATCAATTACCCCGTGAGTATCAACGGTAAGGTGCGTACCAATGCAATCTTTCCGGCGGAAGCCACTAAGGAAACCATCGAAAAAGCAGCCCTTGAAATTGAAGGCATTCAGAAGTGGATTGACGGCAAGAGCGTCCGGAAAATTATTGTAGTGCCGGGCCGCATGATTAATGTGGTGGTGGGGTAGTATTTAGTTCATTTACTAAACTAAAGTAAATTAACTGCGACAGGGCACAAAACGGAAAGGTTTTGCGCCCTGTCGCTTTTTTCGATAATAGAAAACATTTCCTAAAGATTAGAAAAATTTTTCTAATTCAATCCTGTCTGTTATATTTGAACTTTGGATACCTTGCATCAGACCCTCTATGGGCGCATCTGATGGCAATTTTTTATAACATCAAATCACTTATTCCAATGTGTTTAGCAATTCCCGGTCGAATCAAAAGCATTGAAAATCAATACGATGGGCTTGTTCGTATGGCCAAAGTGCAGTTTGGCGGCATCGTAAAAGAAGCCAGTTTGGAAATGGTACCACAGGCCAAGGAAGGGGACTATGTGCTGGTGCACGTGGGGGTCGCCATCAGCGTAGTGGACGAAGCCGAGGCGCAAAAAACCTTTCAGTATTTAGCTGAAATTGGTGAATTAGATGATTTGGTGGACAGTAGCCAGATTGACAGATATTAATGACTATCTAACGTTTAATATTTACTAATTATTATGAAGAAGATTACATTTTTATTACTATTTGTATGGATTTTATTCACTGCACATGAGTTTTGGTTAGCACCAGGGCAATACCGTATCAAACCCGGCAAAACCGTGTCGCTCGATCTGCTCATTGGCGAGGATTTTCAGGGCAACCTCTGGGGCGCGCGCACCCGACGCACACAAAGCCTCGTACTGCTGGGGCAAGGTAGCCAGCAGGATTTGACCGCACAAGCGCTCGCATCTGATTCATTATCAGTGCAGTTCAAATGTAAAAAACCTGGCACCTATCTTTTGGCTATGCGCTCACAAAATTCTTTTCTCGAATTGGAAGGCGACAAGTTCAACGCTTACCTTGAGGAAGATGGCATCGAAAATATCCTCGCCCTGCGCGAACAACGCGGTGAATTAGACAAGCCGGCCCGCGAATTTTACCAGCGTTGTGCCAAATCATTGTTACAAGCTGGCAAGAAAACGGATGAAACGTATAATGTAATAACGGGAATGCCCTTAGAAATTATACCGCTGCAAAATCCTTACACCATGAAGCCGGGTGATGTATTGCCGGTGCAAATTCTTTTTGAAAACAAGCCACTGCCCAATGTGGTGGTGCGTTCCTGGTATAAAATGGATGAAACCAAAACCCGCGACGAGCGCCACCGTACCAATGCTGAAGGAATCGCCGACATCAAGCTGGATGCTCGTGGATATTGGATGATCAGCTTAGTACGTATGATTGAAAACAACGATAAAAGCCAAGCGGATTACCAGAGCTATTGGGCTAGCCTGACCTTTGCTTTATAAATAATATGTGGCATCCGGCATTTTTTATTTACTACAAAATTTTATAAAATGAAATATTTAAGTGAATATCGTGATCCGGAATTAGTAGAACAATATGTAACGGAGCTGCATAAAACCGTGACGCGCCCTTGGACGATCATGGAAGTGTGCGGCGGCCAGACACATAGTTTAGTGAAAAACGGCATTCTAAATATGCTGCCTGAAGCGGTGCAAATGGTGCACGGGCCGGGCTGTCCGGTGTGTGTGACACCGCTACATTTGATTGACAAAGCCGTATATCTTGCTGAAAAAAAAGGGGTTATACTTTGTTCTTTTGGCGATATGTTGCGGGTGCCTGGTTCCAAACGCAGTCTGCTCGAAGCCAAAGCCAATGGCGCGGATGTACGCATTCTGTATTCGCCGCTGGAGGCAGTGAAGCTGGCACAGGCACATCCGGATCGAGAAATTGTGTTTTTTGCAGTAGGCTTTGAAACAACGGCTCCGGCCAACGCGCTTTCGGTATTACATGCTCATCGTCTTGGATTGAAAAATTATTCGATCTTGGCTTCGCATGTGCTCGTTCCGCCTGCTATTGAGGCAGTTATAAATGATAAAGAAGCAAAAATTGAAGGATTTTTGGCGGCAGGGCATGTTTGTACGATTATGGGTATTGATGAATATTATCCGATTGCAGATAAATATGATGTGCCGGTAGTGGTCACTGGATTTGAGCCGGTGGACTTATTGCAGGGCATTCTAATGACGGTGCGGCAATTGGAGCAAGGTAAGCATTTCCTTGATAATCAGTACAGTAGAGTAGTAAAACCCGAAGGCAATCCCGAAGCACGTAGGGTAATTGAGCAAGTATTTAAGGTGACCGACCGGGAATGGCGCGGCATTGGTATGATACCCATGAGTGGTTATGAAGTGCGTAAAGAATTCGCAGATTATGATGCTAATGTAAAATTTAATGTGCATATTGAAAAAGTTGCGGAAAATATAGAATGTATTGCAGGGCAGGTATTAAAAGGCATCAAAAAGCCTCATGAATGCCCGCAGTTTGGTAAAAAATGCACTCCGCAAACCCCACTTGGTGCGCCAATGGTTTCTTCGGAAGGAGCTTGTGCGGCTTATTATCATTTTGCAAAAGCAATGGAGGAAGAAATTATATTTTGATATTTTTATGATGTATTTACAGTGTGTATGATATACGAAGAAAAAATACGAATGCAATTACAGTGTCCGATGCCACAGCTTGATTTTGAGATCATTACGCTGGGTCATGGTAGTGGTGGCCTGCTCACGCACAAATTGCTGGAGTCGGGAGTATTTAGTTTGTTTAGTAACCCATTACTCGATACACATCACGATGGCGCGGTATTTGAAGTGAATGGACGAATGGCATTTTCAACTGATAGTTTTGTAATTGCACCGATTTTTTTTCCAGGCGGCAATATTGGTGAACTTGCAGTAAATGGAACGGTAAATGATTTGGCGATGTGTGGTGCAGCAGCTAAATATATGTCGCTGGGTTTTATTATTGAGGAAGGACTGGCCATGCAGGAGTTTTGGGATATTTTAGTCTCTATAAAATTTGCCGCAGAAAAAGCTGGTATTCAGATAGTTACGGGTGATACAAAAGTAGTAGAACGCGGTAAGGGCGATAAAATTTTTATTAATACCAGTGGGGTAGGGGTGGTACATCCGCGTTCCAATATTGCAATGAAAAATGTAAAAACAGGCGATAAAATTATCATTAGTGGGCAGGTAGCTACACATGGCATTGCTATCATGAGTGTGCGCGAAGGGCTGGAGTTTGAAACCACCATAGAAAGTGATACGACAAATCTGAATCATGATATTATACAATTACTAAATGAATTTGGCGAAAATATTCACCTTTTGCGCGACCCTACACGGGGCGGCGTTGCATCAGTACTTAATGAAATTGCCAAAGATGCCCGATTGGGTATTGATATTTACCAAAAAATGATTCCCGTTACAGAAGAAGTAAATGGCGCATGTGAATTATTAGGGCTTGATCCATTATATGTGGCTAATGAGGGTATTTTTATTGCTATTGTGGATGCCGCTATTGCAGATGATTTTGTGAAGACTTTGCAAACATTACAAAACGGAACTCATGCCGCTATTATAGGTGAAGCGGTGGATGCCCATGCCCGACAAGTGGTGCTGACGAGCGCTATTGGCGGTAGGCGCGTAGTGAATATGTTGGTAGGTGAACAATTACCACGCATTTGTTAACATCATTACTATAAAAATGCATAATGGATAAAACCGCGCTGAATGTTACCTTAAAGAAAGGAATGCCTGAGACCACTGCGAAATTTTTGCCAGCAATGGTCGCGGATCCCTTTGTTTTCAGGGGTGATGCGGGCAATCCCTTGCTGGCGCCGCGCGGTGTTTGGCTATCAAATGGACGTTTATTGGTATCAGATACCGGTCAAAATCGAGTATTCATCTGGCAGGATGTAAATAAAATTTTGCAATCAAACGGTTATGTAATACCAGACATCATATTAGGACAAACTAACAAGGATGCTACTGGCCGAAACGCGGGCAAAACGGTCTCTGCGGGTACTTTACAGTATCCTTCCGGGCTGTGGTCAGACGGGCAGCGCCTTATCGTGGCGGATGCCTGGAATCATCGGGTGCTCATCTGGCATACTTTTCCAACGCAGCAAGGCCAGCCGGCTGATGTGGTGCTTGGGCAACCAAAATTCACTGATAATCAGTCGAATGTACACGGTGTGGGGCATGCTCCAGATGTGCGTAGCCTCAATTGGTGTTACGGTGTTTTTTCTGATGGCGAGCGCCTCTGGATAGCGGATACCGGTAATCGCCGGATATTATATTATCATCATATTCCGACCGAAAATTATGCAGCGGCGGATGCTGTAATAGGAAAAACGAGTTTTGTAGAACGCGATTATGATTATAATGATGCGATTTGGCCGTACGCTGTAAAAATTAGCCCGGCAGGACATTTAGCGATTACCGATACACAGTATTATCGAATTTTATTGTGGCGACACTGGCAGGATGCATTTACTAAAAAAGCGGATGTAATTATCGGGCAGCCCGATTTTGAAACTAATGGCATGAATCAGCACGGATTGTTTCCGCAGGCGCATACACTTAGTTGGTGTTATGATGCCTTTTTTTATAAAAACAGCTTGTTTGTAGCAGATACCGGTAATAGTCGTGTATTATATTATCATAATTTACCACAGCAGAATAATGCAGCGGCGGATAATTTAATTGGTAAGCCTCATTTTAATATGGGCAGCGAAAACGCGGATACGATTTTCGGTACGGATAGGAGTTTGTACTGGCCTTTTGCTATCAGCATAGAGAATGGCACAATCGCTTTAGCAGATACTGGTAATCATCGAATTATGCTTTATAAATTAAAAAAAGATGAATGAACAACTCTCGTCACGCGACCATTTACTCATGGCGCTTCGCTTTTATGAGATTGATATTATAAGGGATCAAGGTAAATATCTTGATTTGGAAAATGAGTATCAGGTAGAAATAGAAAATGGATTTTTATTTAAATTGCTGTGGCAAGGAAAAGTTATAGCGCCATTTACCGATTTGGATGAAATGTGCCAGTTTATTAAGAATAGTTAGAAATGTAATAAAGCCCGGCAATAACTGTAAAAAATATAACAAGTAGGTGCACGATTTACCAAATCTTCAAGCTTTGGCAGGCTTGAATGCAAACAAGTTCAAACTATTAGTAATCAGTGTGAAATGAATGTTAAAAAAGAATTAGCTGTAGTAGCATTGTCCGATAGCGAGTCGCAACCGGGGCAGTACGCGCTTATTCTGGAAGATGTAGAAACACAGCGGCGCATTCCGATTATTATTGGTGCTTTTGAAGCGCAGGCGATTGCCATAGCCATGGAACGCATTCAACCCCTGCGGCCGCTCACGTATGATTTGATGCAGAATATGATACAATCGCTGCATGTCAAGGTAAATGAGGTGCTCATTCATGCATTAGTAGATGGCATTTTTCATGCACATATTATACTTGAGCAAGCCAATAAAGACCTGCTAATACTGGATGCTCGCACCTCCGATGCTATCGCTTTGGCTGTGCGCTGTCAGGCACCCATTTATACGTATGCACATATCATAGAAGAGGCTGGTATTTTATCAGATGTGTTTTTGGCGCAATATAAAAAAGGCTCACTCGCTGAATATACCCTGCCAGAATTGGAGGAGTTATTAGCAAAAGTATTGGCAAAAGAGGATTATGAAAGTGCGGTGCGCATCCGAGACTTGATAGACCGGCGTCGGCAGAACAGCTAAATATTATCCATTTCAAATTCTACACCACTAATTAATAACTCCATGCCCTGCACGATATTATTATTTGGCTTGCCGCAATGGCATACAAAGCGATAATTTTCCACGCGGGTGCGTTGGTTGCATTCTGCGCAGTAAATTTCTATCGGAATGATTTCTGTATTGAGCTTAGTGCGTTGATATTCAGGATTTTCTGTGGCAATTACCGCTTCAAAAGCGTTTTGCAAAAGCACTGGCTCTACGTTAGATAATAAACCAATTTTCAGATTAATTGTCATTATATGTCGGCGCTCTGCTTCCGAAAATTCGGTTTCTAATGTTCGGAAAATATTTCGTACTAAAGATACTTCGTGCATTTTAACTCATTTTATGAAAAAATCTTCCGCAATTCTGCCAGTTTAGCAAGGTGCCGATCGGCATCAGCCAGCATTTGTGTGTCAGGGGTCAGTTTTTTTACTTCCTCGGCTTTGCTTATCATATCATAATAGAGCGATTCATTCCATTCATCTTCACTGTTATTTATATACCAACAAGCTTCTACATAATTAAGCAGCGTAATAGCACGCTCGACAGGGTACTCTGCTGCGGTGCGAATATTCAGTGCTTCCTGATAATAAAAAAGCGCTTTTTCATAATTATCGGAATGTAAGGCCGCAGGATATTTAGTCATAGCGTTACCAAAACTATTACAAATCATGGCGTATTCATAAGGGAAGTTAGCCTTGTTATAAAACTGCATCGCTTCATTAAAAGAAGCAGAGGAAACTGCCGCCCAGATACTTTTTTTCTGCACCTCATCGGGGATTTCTGAGTAAATAACTCCTAAATGGTGGTGAATGTCGGCAAAAACAGCAGGCGCATCCTCGCGGGTAAATATTTTGAGTGCTTCTTGATAACTTTCCATCGCGCCTCGATAAAACTGTGGCTGCCCGTTTTGCGCCCAAGTGTAGAGTAGTGTGCCCTTGCGCAATTGCGCATTCGCCAATAATTCCGGCATTTCCTCATCCCGAAAGATGCCAATGGCACGGTTGACGTACCCCAGCGCTTCGGCAAAACTTTCGGAAATATTAGCAATATGTGCCGCATCAATTAATAACAAACCTACCTCTGGGAGCCGCTTCTGCTGCTCATAACTTTGTAATATTTCCCATAATATTTCTTTTAGTTGTGCTAATAATACAGCATCATAAGGTACACTGAATTTTTGCATCCAAACGGTTGCGAGCACATTTTTAAGCTCTATTTTGGCTTCATCCGAGAGTGCGTACTGAATGGCGGGCAGCAGTTCATTTTCTGCAAAGTCGAGCTGCCCCAGATCAGTGAGTAATGTAGCGTACTGCTTGACAGTGAAGGCTTTATACTCATCGTTGGGTGCGCTGAGCATGGCTTCGCGGTAAAAATAGCGCGTTTTTTCCAGATCGAAATTACTTTCGGAAGCGGCATAATGGCGCACTAACGCCTGGTTGTGCATAAGGCGATATTCTTCAAATTCGGAATATTCAGAAATTAATTCTTCGGGATTGACCGGGATTCCATTTTGCAGGCGATTAATAAAATCAAGCTCTGTGTATAATGTTGGGTTAGATTTTGCTAAATAATGATGCATTTTTTCATAATTGCCTAATCGGGCAAAGACAAGCCCCAGCAGATTTTCTGGCGTGAAAGGTACCTCCTCCGGCAGGATGTAAGGGGGTAGCACATTGTACCAATCAATTGGGAAAACAATATGTTTTCGTCTGATAATCAGATTAAAACCACTTGGTGATGGTTTATGCGATAGAAAATCGAGCACGCTCACTAATTCATTGAGACGCGCCTCTTGGGCGATGCAGTCTTGCACCGTTGTTATATGATCAGTTGTAGCAAATATCGAAAGCATATTCATTAGTTTTTAAAACGCCTCGTGCGTCCTTGCGAATGCTGCGTTGCATCATCTCTGCGTAGTTAAGCGCTTTACGTTCTGACTCATAATGTTCGATAAAGCGACAAAAAAATTGTAAAGGATTATTTACAGAAATAAATATCATGAAAACATACCACCGCCCCCTCCGTTCGTTGATGTAATAACGCACTTCGGTATGATGTAGCCACCGGTCGTTTTCTAAAAATTGTAAATCACTTTTGGTGCCTTGCTGGTCGGTCGCATTAAAGAATTTCATAGTTGTTGGTCAATCTATTTTTATCTGTAGCATCTGTAGCCCCGGTGCGCCTGCGTATTCGAGTTCTCGGTCTTTGTTATCCAAGTCATTATCAATAATGATTTCTTCTAATGAAATGGATTTGTCGCCTTCTGCGGAGCGGGTTTTTAGCATGAGCATGGCACATTCATGCGCCTGTTTGAACATAGCGTCGGTCATGGGGGCCAGCAGTAGCATTTTTAAATTAGCATAATAGACGGCATAAACTTGCTGCACATCGCCGAAAGCCTGCTCGGCAATGTCTGCTGCTATCCATAAGTGCCTGTTTTTCAATTGCACTTTGCCACTCTGGGCAGTTTCGCTGGTAGGCGCTGGCATTTGGCCGGGTATAAATTGATAGATTTTTTCCATAATTTTGAAGTTGTGCCAATCGGTTGTCGAATTTGGTTAATGCGCCAGGATTTCCATTTCCTGCTGGATGAGTGTTGCCACTTTCTGGGCGGCGGCCTGCACGGCTTCACTTAAGCCTATTTCTAATTTAGTATTGGATACAGCAATCAGAAACACCTGAATATCAGTAGGGTAGTTGTCTTGCAAAATTTTTTTAGCATAAGATAAAGCCTGGTCCCATTTCAGGGCGTGCAAAAAAACCATCGGGTCATCTTGGATGGCTGCTTCAGTTTCGGCGGCAGGCAATTTGTATAAAGTACCGTCGGGTTCGCCCGTATTGACGACAGCATCTACGAGGATAATACGCTCGTGCCCTTGCAATTGGAAAAGTACCTCAAAGGCGGAGGTGCCCATGTCAAGTAGTGTAATCAATTCACTATCAGATAAATTTGCTTGTAATAATTCTATTACATAACAACCAACCCCGTCGTCGCTGCGCACCGGATTACCAAAGCCGAGGATTGCCGTTTTTTTCATTTCAGAAATTATAAGACGTGACAGGTCTTTGCAACCTGCCACGTCCGGGTCATTGTCAGATTATTTCAGCTCAAAGTTTAAATTTCGCCAATTCTTCTCCTGATTTACCGTCATGCGCGTGTACCGTGCAAACGAGGCAGGAATCGAACGAGCGAGCAACCATGCCCACTTCCACCGGATCGTGCGGGTCTTCGATTTCGGTACCTTCCAGCGCCGCTTCAATGGGGCCGGGATTGCCGTCGTCGTCATTAGGACCTACATTCCAAGTGGTGGGTGCCATCACTTGATAGTTTTTGATAATGCCATTTTCGATTTCGATCCAGTGTGCCAGTGCGCCGCGCGCGGCTTCGGTAGCGCCCCAGCCCTTGCCGTCGGTTTCCTTCGGCTTGATATAAAACTCGGCGTCGAGGTCAATTTGCCCCAGCCATTCGTGAATAAATTCGTAGAGGCGGGGTGCTTCGTGCATACGAGCCAGCACGCGGGTAAAGACGCTCGGGCCCTTTTTATCCATAATATCGAGGAAGAGCGGGTCTTGTATTTGATGATCGAGATTGGCGGGGTTAGCGTTCATGATCACACGCGACAAGGGTCCGGCTTCGGCAGCGAAGCCCCTGAAACGCGGCGCTTTCGACCAGCTATATTTGCCGTTGAAATCGGTTTCTTCTAAGTTTTGCGAAGGCATGGGCGTGGGCAGCGGCTCATTCCAGGGGTGCGCGCGGGGCACGTCGGCGTACCATGCGTGCTTCACATCCTCTGTGATTTGCAGGTGATCCATTTCGTAGAATTGCTTGCCATCCCAAAATCCACCGGGGCCGATGACCGCCTTCTGGCGTCCTTCCACCGTAGGTTTATTGTATAAATCTTTATGCAAATAAGTCCCGTAAGCAATGAATTTGCCGACTCCTTGCCCGAACTTGTCTAATCCAAACTCCAAACCAGCGCGGATGAACAAACCCAAGTCGCTGTTGCGTTGGGATTCGTTTTCCTCTACCCAGGCCATGAGGTCATCCCAGGTTTTAATTTGCATATAACGCTCGATGGAACAGCCCAGCCAAACCGTTTCTAACCAGTCGTTGCGAAACTGATTCATAATTGAAACTGCGCGCGTAATGTCTTTGAGAGTAGGGGCGCACATCACGCCACCGGGCACCATGTAAGAAGAGTGCGGCCATTGCCCACCGAAGAGCGCATATACTTCCACCGGGCGGCCGCTCGCCGTTACGCCCCGCTGAAAAGAAGTACCTACATAAGCAGCGAAACGCTTTACAACTTCTTGATATAATGGTTTGTTAGCAAATTTTTTATTCGCCATGTCGGTAGCAAAAATAGCATAAAACCAGCGCGGAATACTTTGAATGGTTTCCGTAGCCTGCCCAATAGCCCGCAGCAGCAGTGCATTGGGCGGCAGCGTGGTTTTCCAGGCTGTGTCTAAGGCGGAGGAGGCACAATATAGGTGCGAGCCACCGCAAATACCGCAGATACGCGGGGTGACAATCAGCCCCGATTGGGGGTCTTTGCCTGCCATAATTTGCTCGAAACCACGAAACATTGCTGCCTGCGTATGTGCGCGCGTCACCACGCCATCTTCCATATACACCTTCACGTCGAGGTCGCCTTCTACGCGGCCTACTGGTGATATATTTAGTTCTTTATAAGCGCCCATGATTGGAATATTGAATATTAATGAATGTTGAATATTAAATGATCACTTGGAAGTTTCAAAATGTTCTTTATTCACTCCGGTCAGGTTTTCTACCGTGCCCATTACTTTTTCAAAGCCAGCGCGGGTGTAATACGCTAATTTGTTGGTGCCGGCGGGTACATCTTTAGGCAAGAAGCCGAGGTATTTCATGGTTTTGAATACACTGCCTTTCACCAAGTCGTGGTGCGGGAAGCCTGGCTCCGTACAGCCGAGGCAAGGGTGATTGGCGCGCGTTTTGCTCGAGACGCGATTCCAAAGGATGCGGTTGCAACTGGCGCGCGTCATAGGGCCGCGGCAGCCCACTTCATAAAATAGACAGCCGCCGCGCTTGCCGAAGTGTCCATCCACTTTTTGCGCAAAGCTGATGGCATTGGGGCAGCCGGTTTGTACAAAATCGGTGAAAAACGTTTTCGGGCGATGGTAGTCGTCCAATAGAATATCCTTCACGCGGCCAGTAGAAATGGCTACAAGAATTTGCGTTACCCAATCAGGATGCGCCGGACAGCCGGGGATATTGATTACTGGCAGCCCACCTTTCGACACGTAGTTGTGCCCCAGAAAACCGCCTTTTTTCTCTTTTAGAAACTGCATGCCAGTGGACTCGCTCGGATTGGGCGGTACGGCCGGGATGCCCCCCCAGGTTGCGCAATCACCTATGGCTACTACGAATCCGGCTACTTCCGAGAGCTCCTTCACCCAGTCTTTCATGGGGCGCTCGGCGAAATAGTTCATGGTGCCGGTATTGTTCGGGCCCTGCACAATGGAGCCTTCAAATACCAAAATATCTAATGGCACTTTTCCGGATTTGATGTCGTTCATCAATTCCGATACCTGATGTCCTATTTCCAGACCAATGGAGGGATGCCAAAGGATGTTGACACCAAAGTCGGTGACGAGTTCAACGACGGTGGGTTCCTGCGCATTGAGGAAGGACATGGTGTTGCCGCTGCACGCCCCGCCTTGCAGCCAAAGTACGTTAGCCATACAATATGGGTTTTAAATTTTGCTGAAATACAGTGCTATGCAAAAAAAGTTACGCATAGACCGCTTGTTGTGCAAATATAATTCGCAATTTAACATTAGAAAATTTTTTCTAAGCTTTTTTAGAAAATTTTTTCTAATTGATATTTGGTCTAAATTGTAAAGGATTGAAGATGGGTTTAGGGTGCTGCCTGGCGCTCCTGGTCCGATTTGTAATAAACGCTCATTTTCTTTCACCATTGCGGATAGCCATGATGCTCGGCTGGATGAGTTGTTGGTATTCTTCCCGTCCTTTGTAAGTAAACCATGGGAGCAGTTGGCTCCAAACCGCTTCCCTGAACGAGGCTTCGTCTATGGGGAGCCCACGCAAGATGCGCTGCGGAATCCAGAAGGTGATGGTCATCCAGATGTTATTGGCGAGCAAATCGTAGCTGCCAGGGTGGGTTTCGGGGGCGAGGATTGCTCGTTGCATATTAAAATCAATGCGTTTGCGGATTTGTGCCAGCATCTTCTGTACACACTGATGCCATTGTGCGATAATGCCAGGAAATGAGCGTTCTACTTCAAACAAGTCAGTCAGGTAAAACTGATATTTTTTGAAAAAAGCAAAATACAACTCAAGTTGGTTGTCCATGTCGCGCAGGTCAGGGTAGCGGAGATAGGCGGTGAGTATTTCGGAAAATTCAACGAACAGCATTTCATAAGCCTGATTGACAATGGCTTCCTTATTTTTGAAATGGTAAGCTAAGTTGCCTACACTGATGCCCGTTTCATCGGCAATTTGTTGCAACCGGACATTACACAACCCATTTTCATTGAACAATCGGATGGCCGCATCTAATATTTTTTGCTTCGTTGAAACTGACATTGGACTTGTTTTCAATTGGTAAAATTAGAAAAAATTTTCTAAACCATAGCAAGGAACAAGGCATTCTAAAATTTGCAATTTGTCTGAAATTAAGAAGAGATCTTAGCTCAATTGCCGGACAACTTGAAATAGTCTACCTCAATCAATAGCGTTCCGCGTTGGTCTTTGGCTGCCAGGCGGCGCATGTAGCCAGCCATCATGGCCGCGCGGCGGGGGCAGGCCTGCGAGGTAATCAGGCGGCTCAGAAACTTCAGCGGGTGCAAATGATGCGCAAAAAGCAGATGAATTTCCCAGGTGCCCTTGCGGCGCACTATATTGTCTATCACCGCAGTATCCTGCAGCCAGTCATCTTGCCGGATGAAAGCCATGTCGGCTGCTTCGCCGGCCTTGTCCATAAAATGGAGACTATTGAGCAGGTTGAGCATCCCGTTGTAAGCAGCAGTATTCATTTCAAAAGGCATGAAAACGTATTTTTGATTTTAATAACTACGACACCAATCCTTCCTCGATTAGCGCATTCAGTTGTTGAAATTCTAACCAACCGCGCTCAGTGAAAATGCCTTGTAGCAAGCACCACATAGCTTGGCGATAAGCTTCAAAATCGTTCACTTCTTCGCCTAATATCTGCCGATGCTTCAACCAAAGGTCACTGGTCATCCAGTATTGCCGGGCCAACCGGCGGTAGTAGCCAGCCTCCGGCTCCGCCCGAAAAACGCCACGCGCAATATTGAAAAATACCATCATTTCTACTTGTTTCATCTGCCAGTGCTGGTGCTGCCGGTGCGAATGTCGAATATCCGGAAAGGCGCGCACTATTTCAAGCGTATCCACATAGAAAAAAGCATATAACTGTTGCAATTGAAACGTACTGCGTATCTGGCGCTCAATGTCTTCAAATAAGGGCACTACCCGAAATTCGGCGAGCAGGGTCTCCTGCTTTTTTAGCAATTCCTGCCAGATGGTGTTGACAATCAATTCCTTATTCCGAAAGTGATAAGTCATATTTCCAATGCTGACGAAGGCTTCATCGGCGATGTGCTGCAGGCGCACATTCATCAGCCCGTCTCGATTGAACAAATGCAGCGCAGCATCTAATATTTTCCTTTTGGTTTCTGTGGCTGCCATAGACATCTGGGTTTGCAAGCTCAAAATAAAGTAAAAAACGCTACATATCTGTCAGGATATACTTTGCAAATCGTATTTAAGCCCATTTTTCCAAAAAATCTTCGTAAAAAAGAGCAGGGGTCGGAAAAATATAAGGCCCTTCCCTGTCAAAAGTAGGAAGATATTCGCCAAACGACTCAGGATTTCATTTTTATGATGAAAAACACTGATTTTTGGAATTTATGCTGCATTGCAGTCCTTTTTTTTTAATGTTTATACATTTCAACGTCTTTCACTATATTCTATTAAAAACTTCTTATGAAAGTAAAATTGCATTTTATGAAGATCAAAACCCGTATTTTACTCAAATCGTTTATGATGATGGCACTGGCAGTGGTCGTATCCCTGCCATTGTCGGCACAACGCAGACCAGCTACCGCTACGGCTACGCCCGCTACGGCAGCCACCCTCAGCTACGATGAGGCATTGTACAACTCTATTCAATGGCGCTCAATCGGGCCGTTTCGCGGCGGGCGCTCGGCAGCCGTGACCGGCGTGCCAGGAAAGCCGAACCTCTACTACATGGGAGCCACTGGCGGTGGCGTATGGCGTACTACGGATGGTGGTCAAACCTGGGAGAGCATCTCCGATGGTTGGTTTGGCAACTCAATTGGTGCAGTAGCCGTGAGCGAATATGATAATAACGTCATCTACGTGGGTGGTGGCGAGAAAACAGTGCGCGGCAACGTTTCCTACGGCTTTGGCATGTGGAAATCGGTAGATGCCGGCAAAACTTGGACGCACATCGGCTTGAAAAACTCGCGTCACATTTCGCGCGTGCGCATCCATCCCAGAAACCCGGACTTGGTGTACGCAGCTGTAATGGGCGACTTGTTCAAGTCGAGCGACGAGCGCGGTGTGTATCGCAGTAAAGATGGCGGCAAAACCTGGGAACGCATTCTCTTTGCCAATGCCGATGCTGGTGCTGTGGACTTAGTATTCGATCCGAACAACCCGCGCATCATGTTTGCTTCCACTTGGCGCATCCGGCGCACACCCTACAGCCTCGAAAGTGGTGGCGAAGGTTCTGACCTTTGGAAAACGACCGACGGTGGCGACACCTGGACAAAAATCACTGGCAACAAAGGTTTACCCAGCGGTAACTGGGGTATCGTGGGCGTGACGGTTTCACCGGTCAATTCGAACCGCGTCTGGGCTATCATCGAAAATGAAAGCGGTGGCGTATATCGTTCCGACGACGGCGGCGACACCTGGAGCAAGCAAAACGATGACCGCAACCTGCGCCAACGCGCTTGGTATTACACGCGTATCTACGCAGATACACAAGACGAGAATATTGTATATGTTGTAAACGTACAGTATCACAAATCCACCGACGGCGGCCGTACTTTCAAATCCAATAGTGCCCCGCACGGCGACCACCACGATCTCTGGATTGCACCAGAAGACAACCAACGTATGGTTATTGCCGATGACGGCGGAGCTCAAGTATCTTTCGATGGTGGCGAAAATTGGTCCACTTATATGAACCAGCCCACCGCGCAGTTCTATCGTGTGACAACTGACAACCATTTCCCTTACAGAATTTACGGTGCGCAGCAGGATAACTCGACCGTGCGCATTTATCATCGTACCGATGGCGGCTACATCACCGAAAATGACTGGGAAGTAACGGCCGGTAGCGAAAGTGCGCACATTGCCATAGACCCCCTCGACAACGACATCGTTTATGGCGGCAACTACGGTGGTTTTCTCGATAAGAAAAATCACAGAAACGGGCAGCGCCAGGCGGTTAACGTTTATCCGGATAACCCAATGGGACACGGAGCCGAGGATATGAAATACCGCTTCCAGTGGAATTTCCCGATTTTCTTCTCGCCACACGACCCAACTAAGTTGTACACCTTGTCCAATCACGTGCACATCAGCCACAATGGCGGTCAAAGCTGGGAAACCATCAGCCCCGACCTCACGCGCAACGACAAGAGCAAGCTCGGCCCCTCCGGCGGCCCCATTACGAAAGACAATACCAGCGTAGAATACTATTGTACGCTGTTTGCCGGCATGGAATCGCCGTATGAAAAAGACCTCATTTGGGTTGGCTCGGACGACGGGCTGGTGCACATGAGCAAAGACGGCGGCAAAAACTGGGAAAATGTAACGCCCAAAAACATCCCGGAATGGGTGATGTGGAACAGCATTGACCCCGATCCGTTTACCAAAGGCGGTGCTTACATCACCGGAACACGCTATAAATTAGGCGATTACAAATCGTACATTTATAAAACGGAAGACTACGGCAAAACTTGGAAAGCCATTGGCGCAGGTATTCCTGACCTACATTTCTCACGGGTAGTACGCGCCGACCCGGGCCGCAAGGGCTTGCTCTACTGCGGTACCGAAGGCGGTATGTACATCTCCTTTGATGATGGCGCAAGCTGGAAACCTTTCCAACTCAACCTGCCGCAGGTGCCCATTACCGACCTGACGATCAAGGACAACAACCTGATTGCCGCTACGCAAGGCCGCAGCTTCTGGTTGATTGACGACCTTACGCCGTTGCATCAGTTAAACGATCAGATTGCTAAAAGTGACCACCATCTTTACACGCCAGCGCCCAGCTATCGCCTCGGCAGCAGCTTCCGTTGGGGGCGCCAGCCGAAAAACGTCGGTCAAAACCACCCGGGCGGCGTGATGGTGCATTTCTACCTGAAAGAGGTACCGGAGCAGGAAGTGAAATTAGGCTTCTACGAGCCGGATGGCGATTTGATTCGAGAATTTTCGAGCAAAGCTAAAGAGCAAGCTGAAAAATTAGAAGTGAAAAAAGGCGGCAATATGTTCGTCTGGAATATGCGCTACCCCGATGCCAAGCGTTTTGAAGGCATGATTATGTGGGCGGCTTCGCTCATTGGTGCCAAGGCCGTGCCCGGTGCTTATGTAGTAAAGCTCACCATTGGTGACCAAGCGCAACAGGCACAATTCGACCTGATTAAAGACCCGCGCGTGGATGTATCGCAGGAAGACTTGCAGGCGCAGTTTGATTTCGTTACTGGTATCAATGAAAAAGTATCGGAAGCGCACCAAACTATCATTGACATCCGCGAAATTCGCAAACAAATCAATGCTTACACCGAATTGCTCAAGGATAATGACAGCGCCAAAGACCTGATTGCGAAAGCAAAGGAAATCAACGAAGCGCTTACGAAAGTAGAGGAAGAACTGTATCAGACGAAGAACCGCAGCGGTCAGGATCCGCTCAACTACCCGATTCGCTTGACGAACAAACTGGCGGGCGTTGCGCAGTTGGCTGCCGTAGGTGATGTGCGCCCGACCAAGCAGTCGTATGAGGCTAAGGAAGACCTTACCAAGCGCATTGACGTACAGTTGGCAGAGTATAGAAAAGTGAGAGATACCGAGTTGCCCAAATTCAACGAGATGATCCGGCAGAAAGCCATTGATCCTATCATGGTGAGAAAACCGGCCCGCTCGTAATTGAAAGCAGGCAAATCGTTTTGGAAATGCCATTGCCAGCAGGTAGTGGCATTTCTTTTTTATACCGTTTTTTAATAGCAAATAGCAAACGGCCCAAATACTTGATAATGAATCGCTTATTTAAAAAATGCATATAAAATCCGCATAATAGCGCCAGGGGCGCTCCTAATTGAGATAATGCACTGCATCCTCAATGGCTGGCTTGCCCATAGTTATTACCTGTCCTTTGGCTTTGCCGCGTTGTTGTATTTCAATACCCTGCCAGGTATCGCCGCAGGCATTGTGCAGGCGCGCGTGCTCCTCCAAGCGCAGCGTACCGCCGGGCTGCACGGTTATTTTGGCGGAAGCCGGTAAAGACACTCGGCATTTGATGGTAAGCGAGCCGCCCGTTTCAATGGTCAGATGCCCCTCTAAATCTTTGGCACCATGCCAAACCACCGAATCCCGAATAAAAATATGGCGTTCTTCGTGCAGATGGCACCAGTTGGGTTGCAAAAAGCGGCGCTGCGGAGCATTTTCCTGAGCCATGCGCAGGTGTATTTTGCCAATCTGGCAGGGCGTCCAGGCGCATTGACAACTGTTGTAATCCATCAGATTGTTGGAGATAACGGTATTGCAAGGCGGCTCGTCGGTGCGGCTCCAGCAGTTGGGATTGTGCGGGGTATCCTCGCAGCCATCATTGAATGCCCAGGTGTGCGCCAGCCCAAACACGTGCCCGATTTCGTGATTGAAAATACCGCGATAATACCAGGGATTGCCCCCGTTTTCAAACATGCCCGCCGCCTTTACAGCATTGCCCAACGATACGCCAACGGCATAGGCATTGTAAGTCTCCGAAGCCACACTGTCGGGGTGATGTGGCATAATGAAAATATTTAATACCTCATCGCTTTGAATACCGTATTTCTGAATGGCGTCTCGCCGATGAATATTGATATTTTTGCCTTTATGAACATAATAACTCGTCGCGTCGTCGAAGTGGAAATAAATACCCGGATCAGCGGGGTCATTCCAGCGAGGCGTGATGACAAAGCGATAGCGCGTGGGCAGCACCGGCGTATTGTTGCCTTCGGGCAGGGCCATAGGCTGGTTGTTCTCTAAGTCGTGATTGATAGCGCCCAGCAATTCGTAAGTATAGTCAATCGCTTGCTGGCCAGTGTAGTTCAGCGAGCTATCGGCACCATTCATCCAATGAAAATTCACCCGCACGTACTTTATAGGTGTATGCTCCAGATGCGCCGTATCGGGCACGTAGGAGAGCGCATCGTAGCAACTACTGCGGGCCAGCCGGCCGGGGCGGGCATCTTGTGCCTGTAAAGGAGGCAGTATTTGTAAATCTTCGGTATGCAAAAAACGGCTTTCCAATCGGGGGGTACAAGCAGCGAGCAGCAGCAAAAGACAGCACAACCAGCTTACATTTTTTATTGTTGCTAAATAAATAAGTGTACGAAACATAGTCGTTGTTTTTGAAATCAAGTAAAAAACAGCCCTTTCCGCCAGAAGGTTCGTACGCAGTGAAAAGAAGCGAATAGAGCGCATTTATCGCTGAATCAATTCCGATAGTCGAGAAAAAATGCACCTTGTTTGTTTTATAGCTATTTTTGATTGCAAATAGTATTTGAAATGATAGACAAAAAGCAAATTATCAATTATGCCGCAAGGCAGGTAAAAAAACAATTTATGAGCGACAATATCAAGCAAGAAAAATCGAGCCATGCCGACAGCGTGATTCGCAACCACATGCTCATTGCCATGGGGGTTGGATTTATACCCTTACCACTCATGGACGTACTGGCCGCCGGCGCGGTGCAGTTGGATATGATTCGCCAGCTATGCAAGGTATATGAGGTCGAGTTTAAAGAAAACCAAGGCAAAGCGGTCATTTCCGCGCTCAGCACTTCCATTCTCACCAAAATGGGGGTACGCAGCGCTCTGAAGCTCATTCCGGGCGTGGGCACCATTATTGGCGGGGTGACGCTGGCTGTTTTCAACGGTGCTTCTACCTATGCCCTCGGCGAAGTGTTCAAAAAACACTTTGAACTGGGCGGCACTATCCTTGATTTTGACGTGGAGCGCGTGCGCAAGGCGTATAAGGAAAAGTTTGAAAAAGGCAAGCAAGTAGCCGAAGAACTACGCAAGGAAGAAGCAGCCCAAAAAGCCAAAACCGCCGCCCCTAAAGGCGAACCCGAAGCTACGACACCCGACCAGAGCCGGGTCATCGAGCGCATCAAACAACTGGCAGAAATGAAAGACCAAGGCATCATCTCGCCGGAAGAATTTGACCAGATGAAGAAAAAACTAATTGAAGAATTTTAGGCACGGGCGGCAGCGGCAAGGTGCTACAATGGTACTGGTTTGTCGCTGCTGCTAATTTTTTTAAAGCCGCCTGCTACATGCTCCAGCGCGCTACCGGCGCTACTTCCTGCCCCACAAATTGGCCACGCAAATGCTTATAATACCCTGTGAGCGCAATCATGGCCGCATTGTCTGTACAATATTCAAACCGAGGAATGAAAGTGCGCCAGCCATGCTCTTTTCCACTCATTTCTAATGCTTTACGCAATGCAGAATTAGCGGATACGCCACCGGCAATGGCGATTTCCCGGATGCCCGTTTGTTGGGCTGCTTTTTCCATTTTTCGCATTAGAATGCTGACGATACGCGCCTGCACCGAGGCACAGATATCCGCCAGGTTTTCTTGAATAAAATCCGGATTGGCTGCCATTTCCTTTTTTAGAAAATACAAAATTGAAGTTTTCAAACCGCTGAAACTGAAGTCTAATTCGGGTATTTGCGGCTCCGGAAAGTCGAATCGCGGAGTGCCCTGCTGCGCCAATCGGTCAATGTGCGGACCAGCCGGATAGTCCAGCCCTAGCAGTTTGCCCGTTTTGTCAAAAGCCTCGCCGGCGGCATCGTCTATGGTACTGCCCAGCACTTCCATGTCTAAGTAGTTGCGCACCAGCACAATCTGTGTATGCCCACCCGACACAGTAAGGCAGAGAAAAGGAAAGGACGGCTTCGGCGCTTCGGCAAAATGCGCCAGCACGTGTGCTTGGAGGTGATTGACTTCGATGAGTGGCAGACCGCGACTCAGCGCAAAGGCTTTGGCAAAGGAAACGCCCACCAGCAGCGAGCCTATCAGCCCCGGCCCCCTTGTGAAAGCTACCGCATCAACGTCTTCCCGGCGCAGCCCTGCCTGTTGTAGCGCTATAGCTACTACTGGTACGATATGTACCTGATGCGCGCGCGAAGCTACTTCAGGCACCACGCCGCCGTATTGTTTGTGTACTTCCTGTCCAGCCACCACATTGCTCAGCACCTTGCCGTCGCGTACGATGGCCGCCGAAGTGTCGTCGCAAGAAGATTCTATCCCTAAAATAGTGACATGCATATTGTGTAATCTAACGAATTTTATTCTATTTTTATCGCATTATCCCCCCGTTTGAGGTATAATTCGGCAACTGAAGCTTCGTATGTATTGTAAATAACTGATAATCAGCTGTCTGAATTAAACAATCGAACAATCGTGCAAATTTTTCAAAACCAAAAAACATTTGTAGTTATGGCACTTTTGGATACTAAAGCAAAGCCGAAAGCAGATGTAGCTGCTGCTGCCAAGACTTCTTTGCCACCCAGCTCCTCCGCCAATTGTGTGGTGGCCAAAGGTACAAAGATAGAAGGTAATTTCCGTTCGCCGGAAAATATTCGCCTCGACGGGACGGTCGTAGGGGAGGTACGCTGCGACAAAAAGTTAGTCATGGGCGAGGGCAGCCTTGTAGAGGGCAAAATCTTCGCGCAAGACGCCGTAGTCATGGGCGCTGTGAAAGGCGATGTGCAAATTACGGAAACGCTGCATTTGCAGGGCACTGCCAAAATAGAAGGCAACATCACGGCCAAAGCCATGATTGTGGACGAAGGCGCTGTTTTTAATGGTGATTGTAAGGTGGGCGCTTGATTTTTTTTACAGCAGCACACACCACTCAACGCTGTTTTTGCATCTAAAGCAACAGGCAATAGTATGCATTGAATAGCAATAAAAAAATTTGCATAAGCAAGGATGTATTCACTTGCTGTGGAGGGTTGTGAGATGGGCGGTTGGAGCTGCCTGCTATTGGTGGGTTTCCCGTGAAAATTGCAGTACAAAAATTATTAGAGTTCCACAGTTTTTAAATAAAAAGCAGTATAATTGCGCAAAACAAAACCGAAAAATGAGACTCGTAATTAACATTTTCCTATTTGTGGTTATTATCGGGCTAGTATGGTTGCTTATCCAAAGCATCCGCGAGCCAATTGCTTTCAATTCGGAAAGAACTAAACGTGAGCAGGCCGTTGTAGCCAAATTAATGGAAATTCGCAAGGCCCAAGAGGCATTCCGCGACATTAAAGGGGGATTTGCGCCTACTTTTGATTCGCTCAGGCACGTATTGATGAACGATAGCTTCCGTATTGTGCAGGTATTTGGTGACCCGGACGATCCGAATTACACCGGAGCAATTACCTACGATACTTTGTACTACCCGGCTATTGACTCTATCCGAGCGCTTGGCATCAATCTCGATTCTCTGCGATTTGTACCTTTCGGACGCGGCGAAGTATTTGAAATTCAGGCAGATACGCTTACCTACCAAAGTACATTAGTAAATGTAGTGGAAGTAGGAGTACGCCGAAGTGTATTCATGGGGCCCTATGCCGACCCGCGCTACGCACGCTATGATAAGGCTTACAATCCAAACAGTATCATCAAGTTTGGTACCATGACCGCACCAAATTTATCCGGAAATTGGGAAGGAAGGTAATATTTGAAATAGCAACCGATAACATTGCCGGTAAGGTCAATCCGCAATGCGAACTGTCCATCCTTGTCGGGATGGGCAGTTTGTCATATTGCATCACCGATGCACAGCAACAGCTATTGCTGCTGCGCGACTATGACACGAGCGACTTCAAGGTGCTCGGCGAGTTTTTCCTGCAAGATGAATACTTTCGGCAGTCTTATCGCGCTATTCGAATAGCAGTGGCAGCACCTGCGTTTACGTTTTTGCCGGCCCGGCTGTACAATCCTGCCGAGAAAACGACTTATTTGCAGCACCTTACGGCAACCGACCGAGAAATGGCTTTTCGCAATGACGATATCAAAACCTTAGCCGCTACTAATGTTTATGCCCTAAGGCGCGATACCGTCGAAACCTTGCAAAAACACCTGCCAGGTGCCCGGATTTTTCATATCGCTACGGCTATTACCGCTGGGCTTTTGGCACACGAGGCGCTGGCTGCGCATACTACCAGTCTGCACATTCATATACACGAAGGTAAACTGTTCCTGCTGCTATTGCACAAGAAGGAATTGCAATTTGTCAATGTTTTTAGTTATCAATCTGCCCGAGATTTTCTGTACTACGTCATGCTGGTGTTCGATCAGTTCAAGCTCGATCCAGAAGAAACGCCTGCTTTCATTGCTGGCCAGTTGATCAAGGATTCTGAGATTTATCCCTTGCTGTATCGCTACATTCGCCAGTTGCAATTTTTACCCATGCCTGCATTTATTCAAAATGGCGACAAGCTCCGGGAGCCGCATTTGTATTTCAACCTGTTCGGTGTTACGCGCTGCGGAAAAGATGTTTCCTACTGAAAAACAGCCATTTATGCGTATTATTTCCGGAAAATTCAAAGGACGCCGCTTCCACCCGCCAGCTGATAAGTGGCCCACGCGGCCAACCACCGATTTTGCAAAAGAAGGGTTGTTCAATGTGTTGAATAATTTGCTCGATTTTGAGGCGGTGCATGTGCTCGACCTTTTCGGGGGCACTGGTAGCCACAGCTACGAGTTTATTTCCAGGGGCTGCACCGATGTCACTTACGTAGATAAATTCCCTGCTTGCGCCGCTTTTGTCCAAAAAACCGCCATTGAATTGGGCATCGAAAATCACCTTCGCATCGTGCGGGGCGATGTCTTCAAATTTATAGAAACCTGCGCCCGACAGTTCGACTACATTTTTGCCGGGCCGCCTTATCCGCTACCGACCATTGACACGATTCCCGACCTGATTTTTCAATACAACTTACTCACCGACGACGGACTCTTTGTCTTAGAGCACGACCCCTCGCATTCCTATAAAAACCACCCGCATTTTTGGCAGGAGCGCCACTATGGAAAAACTATCTTCAGCTTTTTTGTAAAAAAATTGCTTGAGTAAGAAGAATAGCCATGCAGCTTTCGATGCTAAATATCAGATCTTGGATGCCGGAAAGATAATGGATTGGCTAAATCAAGACATGACATTTTGTATTGAAAAGGATATTATACCAATTACGATTTGCGAAGCCCGATTTTCTATTTTGTAAAGTATTGAAAAACAGAGTTTTGAGCGTAAATGAGTGCGCTATTTCCAATTAAAAATAGTAT
This sequence comes from uncultured Saprospiraceae bacterium, assembly GCA_937872385.1. Taxonomy (GTDB): domain Bacteria; phylum Bacteroidota; class Bacteroidia; order Chitinophagales; family Saprospiraceae; genus JADJNW01. The sequence goes on along the minus strand of CALMSO010000086.1, from coordinate 77,706 downwards.
TATATGCGAATATCGGTTTCAAATGATTAAAGCATTAGGCATACGTAAAAACGAACTCCGTAGGGGGTGATATAACTGTAAGCTATAAAAAAGCCGATTGGAACCCCAACGGGGTGACATATTACACCAACACGGTGTCACCCCGTTGGGGTTCAAAGCCATTGATTATCAATTCACTATAAATGTTTCACCCCTTCAGGGTTCACTCGATATTCGCATATTATACCAATTTCAATGAGTTGTGAACTGTTTGACTATCAATGCCGGTCAACGTTCACCGATAGCAACAATTACACCCTCCGTTCGTTAGCATATAGTAAGTTATCATTATAAGCTCAAAACTTCAGTGTCATGGATCAAAACAAAGCCAAAACAAGGGCGGAAATCGCGGATTTGTATGGCATAAACCGAAAGACCTTCTACCGCTGGCTGAAAAAAGCGGGCATCGTGCTGGATAAAGGACGGATAAACCCCAAAGACCAAAAGCTTATTTTTGAAAGATTTGGTGATCCGGAAGATAAGCAACAGAATAAGAAGAAATAAACTATATGTCCCAAAATGCCCCAAAATGCCCCGTTTTCGTTCAGTATTAGTGCTTAACTTTGTAACTGCCTGTAGTACTCAATTGTGAAGGCGCCAAATGGTTGGTTTGCAGGCAGGAGGCGATCCCGAAAACTCCTTAAACAGGAAGTAGGAATGATTTTAAAATTTAATACTTATGAAAAATCCTTTAATTTTGTTTTCTATTGTAGTCATGCTCCTATTTCTGATGGGATGTGGCAAAGAAAATATTAAGATTAATGATGCTGATGATAGTATTGTGGATAAAAAATGTTTGAAGAAATTGGTGTTAAGCACAATATTGCAGTGCAGTATATCCTTGAAAACACCGACGGAACAATTAGTAGAGAGAATATCTTAAAGCATGGTTATTCACAACCGAAAAATGTACTGCCAGCGGAATACCAAATTTTTTATATGCAGGTATTTCAAAATCGTATTAATATGAATTACCAGACTATTCGATTTTTTGGAACAGTTGTGCTTTTTACAATCTTAAATGTGTTTATAGTTACCTACTTTAGTTTAGATATTCCTATTAAAATACTATTGAGGGAGTTAAGAGGAAATCTAATTTTTGCGATTATTTCTGGAGTATTAGTAGCTATAATTATAGAGTGGAGTATGAAAAAAACAAGAGAAATTACCGAAAAATAAGCGGATTGATTTGATAAAACCGAATATTGTTCGGCTGCTTTCACACAACTTTAAAGTCTCATTATATGAAACGGTTCATTTTGTATAATATTTGTTTTTTAATTAGTACTAATGCGCTCTTGGCCCAAGCTATTCATTCAAAAGTGTCCTATCTTTGCACTACTAAATTGGCAAAAGGCCCGGTGCATGATGGGCTGAATACCCTCTACTTTACGCAAGATAAAGGGCTATTTATCCACCATAATTATCCGAAAGAAGACGCATACCTTACTAAGGGTAATGTAATGATTTTTATGCAGGGCGATCCAGAAGGGCTTCCCGTTTTTATGAACCTGAAAGAACAATTTTTATATTACAAGAGTACTTATGGATTAGCTAATGGCAGTTTTATTTTGAGAGAAGATCTCCCAGACATTCAGTGGAAAATTTTGTCGGAAAACAAAAAGATTGAGCAGTTCAATTGCATCAAAGCAGTGGGAGACTTCGGGGGGCGCACTTATGATGTTTGGTTTACACCAGATATTCCAGTTCGCCTGGGGCCCTACAAATTATGGGGCTTGCCGGGCATGATTCTGGAGGCAAAATCCAAAGACGGACGGGTTTCTTATGAGTTTAAAAGTTATGAATCACCTATCAGGGATGAAGTAAAAATTGAAAAGCCAAACGTGGGGCAGGAAGTATCATGGGAAGAATATAACGCACATATCATAAATAAACTTTTGCGGACAGAATCTTTATCCAACGACCAGTACAGGGCTACCAACAACGACCCGGATCCCAACTACGAAATTGAATATAATAAACACACAGTTATTAGTGAATATAAAAAGCAACGAGCCACCAATCAACGAAGAAATTGACTCGTTACAGCAGGTGTTTTTGACATAATACAGACGAAACGAGTTGATTTATTATTAAATAAAGTAGCAGTTATGCAGCAAAGCATTATAATTGTTAAAAATGCATGCTAGTAATATCATCGCCAGAAAAAAGGTATGGACATTTTTATATTGCTGCTTTTTTTTGTTTGCAAATACGGTAGCACAGAATCGCTCATGGAATGTATCGGGTATAGTATCAGACAGTGCCACGCGTAATGCTTTGTCGTATGTATTGATATATGCTACGCCTGATACCTCTGACACGTTTTTGTCATATACCAATACCGATGAAAATGGAAAATTTGATATTAAAATTGACAACAGGTATTCATCAATACGCTTGAAAATAAGTTACTTAGGTTACTCGCCGCAAGAAGTAATTACTTCCAAATATGATAATGCTGCACTAAATATTTATCTGACAAAAAAGGATAATAACCTTAGGGAAGTCGTTGTTTCAGATAAGCGCCCGCCTGTGATACAAAAGTCAGATACCACGATTTATGACCTCAAACAATTCCGTGATTCAACGGAATATAATGTGGAAGATTTATTGGCAAAACTACCGGGTGTAGAAGTAAATGCAGATGGCTCTATAAAAGTAAATGGCAAGAATATTGATAAGGTTTTGATTGAAGGAGCTGATTTATTTGGTCGAAAATATACTTTGGGTACTAAAAACATACGTGCTGAATTTATTGAAAAAGTGGAAGTTATTGATCATTACCAAGAAAATCCGGTACTAAAAAATGTAAACATATCAGATGCCGTGGTATTAAATCTTTTAATCCACGAAGATAAAAAAAATATTATTAGTGGAGCTTTAAATGGCGGTGCGGGCATTGGGATAGATGATGAATTGAAAGGCGCATTGCATGTAAATATATTTTCTGTATCCAAGAAAAGTAAATTTATTTTATTATCAGATAATGGCAATACAGGCACTCAATATGGCATTAGCGAATTATCAGCCACTTACGGCTCGCCCAATAGTAAAGATATAAAAAATGAAATTCGACAATATTCTGATTATCAACATATTGCAAATATTCAAAACCCTGGTTTGCCGTCTATTTATATCAATAATGCAGCAAGTTATTTTTCAACAATAAGGGCTTTACATAATATTAATGACCAATGGTCTATAAATTTAAATAGCATTTTCTCAAGGAAACAAGATTCGCAGCAATCATTTACGCAGCAATCTTTTCTTTTTGATGAAAATACCTACAACCTGAGTGTTGATAGGTATTTAGCGTTACAAGGCGGTTTGTGGAATGCGGACTTACAGGTGGATCATTTTAGTAAAAATCAGGAACGGAGTTTACAATTATATATCAAGGGAGACTACAGCAATCGCTTTAATGCCCAAAATATTCTTGAGTTTGATCCAAGTTCTGTTAGAAATTACTTTTCAGAAGCTGCAGAAAAACAGCAAAACTGGCTGGCTGCGGGGCTTTTTACACAAAAAATAAGTAATAATGCCGCTGGGCAAATCCAGCTGAAAGGGAATTCTTTTACCCGCCCGCAAACGCTCATAGCCGAAAATGAAGATTTTCCTGTTTTTTTCGGACAAGTAAATGAATGGTCACAACTGCGCCAATCGCTTGCCTACAGCCATCAGGAAATGGAAATAACGGGTAGATATTTATGGTCGCATAAAATTTTACTGCTGGAAGTTGAGCCGATTTATGCACTTTCTGTATCCCGGTTTGGTAATAATTTGATGCTGACCGATTCTGCAAATTTACAAATTTCACCGTATCAAAATGAAAACATGGAAGACGAGGTTTTTAGCAACCAGTATAAACTCAATGCGAGAGTAAAAATAAATTTAGATAAAAAAAGTTCTTTGGATTATTTACTTCAATTGGACAGAATAACAAATCGTAACAAAAAGGATGAAAATACAAGCTTTTCGACAATCCAAACAATGTCCTCCCGTGTTTCTTTTCAAAGAGTTTTCTTCAATAATGCCAGAGGATTGATTACTTACACCCTTGATAATCAGAATCCTGTGAATGAATTTTATTTTTCAACACCTTATTTTTCAGATAGTTACACTTTCTATCAGCCAGATATCAGGAATCGAAATACGGTAGGGCATCGGTTAAGTGTAAATTACAATAAACGAAATGAATTAAAATTACGCTATTACACACTTAATATAAAATATGATATTAACCAACAAATTTGGCGGGATGCAGCACTGTTTGAACGCTCCTTATTCATTGTCACACCCTGGTTTTCAAACAAAAATAATGGTTTTAGTATAACGGGCAATTTTGATCAATTTATTCCAAAATTTAAAACCAACATAAAGGTAGGTTCAACATATTCAAATAATAAAGGAGCGTTTTTGATTCAAAATGAAACATCCAATTTGTCTAATCAAGCACTGCAATTACACACATCGTTTCGATCAGTTTTTCTAAGAAACTTCAATGTAATCATAGATAATAGCATGGGCAATTTTCAGTCTTACGAAACGGGTAAAAAACGCACGAGTAGTAACAGCGTTTTTACTTGGCGCACAGATTTTACTACTTTGTACCAGATAAATGATTGGCGAGTCAGCTTTTCTTGCAATAGAATATATGGGCAAAGTGATAATAATATAGTAAACTTGTTGGGCACGCAAATGAAAGCATCCAAAAACATTTTTATTGCAAAAAAAAGAATGGGTGTTGAATTAAATGTAGTTAATTTACTGAATAAAAGAGATTACAGTAGAGTACAAAACGATAGTTTTTTCTTTTTTAGATCAAGTATTGAAGCGATTCCAATGTTTTGTTTACTAAAGTTAGATTATTCTTTATGAAAAATCGAGTAAATAACAATAATATCATTGCAGCTTATCGCACTAAAGTTACATCGCCGGTAAATAGTTCGCTTTGCCCGTCCTTGAAACGAATGACCGCCCGATACACAAATACGGCCGGGTTGAGTGGCTTGCCCTTGAAGGTGCCGTCCCAGCCTTCTGCTGGATTATTGGGTTGAATATTGCTACGCGAAAACACCATATCGCCAAAGCGCTGAAAGATTTGCAACTGCTCGATTTCTATGACCCCTTCGCCCGTTTGTACGTAGAAAAAATCGTTGGCTCCGTCATTATTAGGGCTGAAAATATTCGGAATATAAATTTTTCGCTGGCGATCTACTTCGATAAAAATTTGGTCGCGTACGGTGCAAGCACCTCGTGTACCCGTGAGTTCGTACCAAGTGCTGCGCTGCGGGTGCAATGCGAAGAAGTGCGTCCCGGTTTGCACAATGGCGGTATCTGGAAACCAGCGGTAGGCCAAGTCAGAATAATTGGAAAATACTTCTACGCGCACTGTATCGCCAGTGATAATCGCTGCGGTGTCTTGCCGAATAAACATAATAATACTGTCCGGTTGTGTAATTTCGATCAGGTAAGTTGTATCACATCCGGTGGGTCCTACTACCTCAATATCATAAAAACCTGATTTCAGGCCCGAAAACAGGTTGATGCCCTGCTGGAAATAGTCGGGGCCATACACGGCGATTGTATTGTTTTGGCCGCCGGTCAGAATTTCAATACGCCCATCGTTGTTGCCATAGCAAGTGATATTTTGTGTTTGAAAATCAATATTGGGGATCGCATTGATAGTAATAGTTTGAGCTGTTGTATCAAAACAGATACCATCGAATGAGGCTACTAATTGCGTTGTAAAATTGCCACCTTCATAAAAAACACGGCTTGGATTGGTCAGGGTGGTTGTAGCGCCATCGCCAAAGAGCCACTGATAGGCATTGGCTGTTTTCGATTGATTGATAAAAGCGATTTCTACCGGCGCGCAATCGCCTGCGGTAGTGTAAGAAAACGCTGCTTCCGGGGTGGGGCGCACGAACAAGCTACTACGTTGGGTATTTGTACAACCGTTCAAATCGGTGACCGTGGCCGTAGCGGTGTAAGTGCCAGCTTGCATAAAAAGATGCTGTACAATGCGGCCGCTTTGCTGCTCGCCATCACCGAACGCCCAGACGTAGCTACCGATGTTGTCGTCGGTTATTACCTCGAATCGAGCGTTTTCACCCGCGCAGAGCGAGTCGGTATTTTCAATGGTAAATTGCGGCAGAGGCAGCACGGCAACCGTTTTTTGCAAAGAAGCGCGGCAGCCATTCAAATCAGTGACTGAAAGGCGCAGGAGGTAAGTGCCCACTGTGTCGTAGGTATGCATAGGGCTGACGAGAATGGACGTATTGCCATCGCCAAATTCCCACAAACTGCTGCTGACCTCTGAGGCCGCGTACCGAAAAGTTAGTGTTGTATTCAAACAAACCTGGTCTTCCACCAGCATTTGCACTTCGGGCAGGGGGAGCACGCGAATCGTGGCGGCAGTACTGTCGAAACCACAGCCATAAGCATATTGGGTGATGCGGTAGGAACCAGCTTCGGTGAAAACATGCGTGGGGCTGGGGTCGGCTGAGACATCGCCATCGCCAAAATCATAACTGACACGCGCCCCCGGCGTGGCAAAATTGCGAATGCGCACCGTGTCGCCTACACAAAATTCTGGGGCAGGCAGGTTGAAAAATGCGCGTACATCGGTCGGATTGATCGTCAAGTTTTGCGAAAGCGTATCTGAGCCACAGCCGTTTGAAACGACCAAAGTAATTGTATAATTGGCTGGATTGCTATCGGTAAAATACGTTTGGGCATCGGGCGTGACCTGGCGGGAAACGCGGCCATTGCCAAAGTCCCAGATATACACATCCGGATTGCCAAAACTGGTGTTGACCACTTCGACCAATTCGCCGGAGCAAAAACTGTTGAATAGCGTGCCAAAACTGGCTACTGGCCGAGGGCTGACGAGAATCGAATCGGCGTACTCGCCTGTGCCACAGCCATTGCGCACTGTGAGCCGGGCTAAGTAGGTGGTGTCATTTGCCGTAGCGGTATAAATGACTGGCGGTGGATTGAACAGGGTGTCGGTTTGTCCGTTGCCAAAATCCCATTGAAAGGAAATATCCTCGCCTCGGCTCAGGTTGGTGAAGTTGACTTGCAAATCGGCGCAACCATTGCGCACATCCGCATCGAAGGCAATGGCCGGCGGCGGCTCAGATACGTGCACCGTTCTGGTAATGGAGCTTTCACAGCCAAAAGCCGAGCGCACGGTGAGCGCCACCTGGTAGTCGCCGGCTGCATCATAAGCAATTTCAGGGCTTTGCACGGTAGCGCTGCGCCCGTCGCCAAAAGTCCAGTTGTAGGTGCGCGCGTCGGTGGAGGTATTCGCAAAGCGAAAGGTTTCACCGGTACATTGATTGCCATCGGTTGTAAAATCGGCTATCGGTAGCGGATGCACGGTGAGGGTGATTTGATCTTGCGCAGCGCAGGCGCTTACTGCTTGACTTTCAATCTGATACGTCAAAGTATATGCACCTGGGGGCAATGCTTGAACGTTGATTACACCATTGCGATTGTCCACTACGCCGGAGCCGCTCCATACGCCTCCTGCTGGCGAAAAGCCACTGAGCGTCACCTGCATTTCTGATGCGCAAAAGCCCACATCTGCTCCGGCCGAAACGCCGCTTAAGTCAATGATTTCTACCTGAACTTCGTCGCGTACTTCACAAGTAGTATTGGCGAAAAGCGTATAGGTGTATGTGAAGGTGCCGCCGCCTGCTTGCGCCAAATTGATAGAGCCGTTATTGGTGTTGATATTGCGGCCCGACCAGCGCCCGCCGTCTGGTGTAGCTTGCAATGTAAGCGTTTCCTGATTGATACAAACAGTCGTATCTGCTTGAGCGATGACCTGCTGTTTTTCGGTCAGGTTGACAGTGACGGCGTCGCCAGCCATGCAGCCTGCTCCGGAGGTATAATCGTAACGCAGTACATAAGCGCCTGGCGGCAAATCCCTGCCATTGAAAATACCCGCTGAGGCATCTGTAATGCCTGTACCCGACCAACGGCCGGAGCCGTCATTAGCAGTTACTTGCAAATCTATATTTTCCGACAAGCGAATGTCATCGGGTGTAATGCAAAAGGCAACATCATCTTCGGCAATGGTAACTACTGGCAGGGGCGCTACTGTAATCGTGCGGCTGGCCGTAGCCACGCAGCTATTAGCAACATCAAAATAAAAATACGTCAATCGGGCATTGCCCAGGCCAGCGGCCGCTGGTGAAAACCTACCTTGCAGGCTATCGGTAATGCCGCTTCCTTGCCATACTCCGCCTGTTGGCGAAAAGCCACTGAGCGTAAAAGGCTGTGCGTCAATGCAAATTGTTTCGTCTGGCCCTGGCTCGATGGGCGCTGCGTTTTTCACTTCGACATTAATGGTGGCTACCGAGGTGCATCCTGCCGGGCCGAAAGTATAGGTGATTTCGTTCATCCCCAAGCTCGCCGCCGAGGGCGTAAACAAGCCCACGGGAGAGACACCGCGCCCGCTCCAGACACCACCGGCTGGAGTGGCTCGCAGCGTGAAAGCTTGTGCGGTATTGCAAACTGGTGCTACCGGCTCAATGTTGACGGCTTCTCGGCTGAGTACTACTATTGTATCACTGGCTTCGAAAGTGCCGCAAACGCTCGTGGCTTCTACCCGCACGAGGTGCCGTCCTGGCGGGAAGATGATGTTGCTTGGCATTCGCTCAGTGGACGTAGCGGGCGTTGCATTACTGAAAGTCCAGCGCACGCTGTTCACCGTGCCTTCATAGCGCACATCGGGTGTATAGCTAAGTGTTTCGCAGGCAATGGGTTCTGGCCGTAGCGTGACAATAGGCGGCTCAAATACCTCGATAGTTTCCGACCAAGTGTTGTCGCCACATTCATTGGTTGCAGTGAATTCTACCCGGTAGCTGCCCGATTCAAAGAATAGCATTCGCGGTTCGAAGGAAAAAAGATTGGTGCTATCAAGGAAGGTATAACCCCGATTGGGAGTAACTTTCCACTCGTAGCTAAGGCCGCCGGTGGAGGCATTGCGAAAGCGCACATCCAAGGGGATGCAACTGGTGGTCGGATTTTTTTCAAGCGTAACCTGCACCACAGGTGGCTCTTTTACTTCTATAAGTTTGACAAAAGTACCGCTACCGCAAGCGCTATTGACGCTCAGGGATACATTGTAAATGCCGGGGCCGCTAAATGTGTGCGAAGGTTCGAATGCGGTTGAGGTGTTGGCAGAGCCTGAGGCCGGGTCACCAAAATTCCACGAGTAAGTAGCTGCGCTATCGGCGGTGCAACTGGTGTTTTTGAAACGAAGGGTGGTTTCGGGCAGACAAATGGTTTCTTCGGCTTCAAACTGTGCCACAGGGCGCAGAAAAATATAGATTGGCTTGATAACGAAGTGATTAAACTGCTGGCAGCCCGGCACCCGTGCATCGAGGCGCAGCTCCAGCACCAGCAATCCATCTTCGGCGGTGCAGGCATTTTGGTCAAAAAAATTATAGGTATGTGTTACATTTTCTCGCCCACTGATCGTGTCGCGCTGCCCGTCGCCCCAGTCCCAAATGTAAATCACATTGGTATTGCCAAACTCCTCGGAGATATTGCGCACGGTGATTTCACTGCCTTCACAAACGTCATTATTGGCTAATTCGTAGCTGGCGTCCACGCGCTGTGAACCGAGGCAGCCCTGAGCTTGTAATGACGACCAGCCGCTTGAATACAGCAGCAGCAGGGCGCAGGGCAAAAAGTAGTAGTTGCGGAGCATGGGTTTTTGGTTTGGATTATGATTCAACGCGAAGTTACCGCTCCTTAAAGAAATATATGTATTTGTTGCATATTTTTAACAGGTAATTTTTCTGCGGCATCACTGGGGGTAGGGTAGCGGCAATGATAACTGAAATTTTAAACGGATTATAGAATTACTTATTTTATAAAAAATTGAAAACCAAAGGCCAATTCTAAGGAATTGACCCGCCCGGGCTCTTCGATTTGGCGTGCATTGTACTGAAAGGTAGTCTCGGCGGCTACACCCGGCATAACGAACCAGCCGAGGCCCATGCCAAGCGTGGCGTTCAGCCCAAAGAAACCGGGATCGGAGGTCGGTTTGGCTAATTGAAAGCGCGTGCCCATGCCAGCGTTGAAGAAAAACTGCGCGACGGAGTCGTTGTCAGTAAGGTACAAACGCACAAACGGCTGCGGATTGATAATCGCATTTTCATTGGCGAAAGCCAATTGTAAAGTAGCGCCTACGGCCAATTTATCCAACAAAAACCGGGCTACAGTAGGCTCGATAGAGCCGAAAAGGTCGTCGGTGTCGCCAATGTTGTTCCAGCCACCCAGCCCGCCTGCGCCAATCATCCAGAAGCCCTTGCCCACCAAAGGTTGTCCGATAGCGCGTGGCTCCATTGTGTTGGGAATGAAAAACTGCATCCCGATAAGGTATTGCAAATCGCGGGTACTGTCGTTATTAGCGGCATTGCGATAGCGGAGCCTGCCTTCCACGGCGATATTGGGGCGAATGAAATAATTGACACCAGCGCTGCCAAAAGTGATGTAAGTGATACGACTTTCCGATTGATTGGTAAACAGGGAAGAAAACTGCGTACGCTCGGCTTGCACACTGCCGCCCAATTCGACAAAATACTGAAATGGCTTGTCGGGACGCGGTAAATAATACCTGGCGAAAGCACCCGCTCCCAGCAGATTGTAGGAAAACCGCGAATCGAAGAGGGGCGTTTCGAGGCGGCTATAAGAGCGAAAGGCATTGGCGCTGGCTCCGAGCAGCAAACTCCGCGTAAGAAAATACCCCGCGGTAGCATTGAGCTGTAGGTAGTAATTATCGGCGTCATTGTTCAGATTGGTGCCGAGCGTTGCATCGCTACCGACTAACCACATTCCCTTTTCCGGTTGGGCAAATAATTTGCCGCTTTGCAACAAGCAGAGCAGCATCATGCACACGGTTATTTTGCTTGCGAAATGGTTCATAAATGTAAAATAAGTAATGGGATATTGTTGAGGGGTTTAGAAGTTTAGAGGTTTATTTAAAAGTTTAAAAGTTGAGGGGTTGAGACCACATCTATCATCTAACTTCTATCATCTAACTTCTATTGTCTATTGTTTGGCGTCTAAAAAACCTGGCATCTTTTACATAATAAACAGTAAACATTATGCGCTGGCTACCACATCATCTTTGTCTTCGACTCTGGCTACAAACAGGGCCGCTAACATCATGGCCGCGCCAGCTACTACCAGCGCCCAAATAGCCTGATCGTTGTATAGAAAACGTACCATCGGGCCGCCGATTATGCCATTGACAATCTGAGGAAAGGTAATGAAAAAATTGAAAATGCCCATGTACACGCCCATCTTGTGGGCCGGGATGGAGCCGGCCAGAATCGCGTAAGGCATGGCTAAAATACTCGCCCAGGCGATTCCAACGCCGATCATCGAAAAGTTGAGCAGCCATTTCATCTCTGGATTGGTGACCAAATACACAGACATCAAGCCGATACCGCCGATGGTGAGGCAAATAGCGTGCGTGCGCTTACGCCCAATTTTGGCCGCGATGACGGGTAGCATCATAGCAAAAATAGCCGAAACGAGATTGTAAACGCCAAAAATAACGCCAACGTAGTTGCCAGCCTCATTGAAAGCGGCGGAGCTGCGATCATCTGGTGGGAGCCCCCAAACGTGCTGCGCCAGCGCCGGAGTCGTAAACACCCACATTGAGAAAAGGGCAAACCACGAAAAAAATTGCACCCAGCCCAATTGGCGCATGGTTTTGGGCATTTTGGCAAAATCGGTAAAAATATCAGCCAAACCTTTCGACTCCTGCTCCTCCGGTTCGCCGCTATACATAATCTGCTCCTCCGGCGAGTATTCTTTCGTAGTGACAACCGTCCAGACGATGGTACCTACTAAAATGGCGGCACCAATGAAAAACGACAGGATAACGTTGAATGGTACAATGCCGGCTTCGGCAGTGGCTTCTACGCCAAACCAGTTGGCCAGCACATAAGGCAGCCACGACCCCAGCACAGCGCCCACGCCGATGAGTAGTGTTTGCACCGAAAAACCTAAGGTACGCTGGTCGGTAGGCAATTTATCTGCCACTAATGCGCGAAAAGGCTCCATCGCTACATTGAACGAAGCGTCCATAATCATCAACATGCCAGCACCTACCCACAGGGCAGGCAGATAAGCCGCAAAAGCGGAGGCATTAGGCATCAGAATGAGGCCAATGGCCGCCATAATAGCTCCGGCAAGAAAGTAAGGGCGCCGCCGTCCGAGCCGGTTCCAGGTGCGATCGCTGTAATGCCCGATGATGGGCTGCACAATCATGCCGGTGACCGGTGCCACCAACCAAAACCACGACAATTCTTCCACATTGGCACCAAAAGTTTGTAGGATACGGCTGGCATTGGCATTTTGCAAAGCAAAGCCCATCTGAATGCCCATAAAGCCAAAACTCATGAAAAGAATATCCCAAAAGCTGAGCCGAGGCTTGGGCACTAATGCGCCGTTTGGAACGATGGTGGTTTCGCTGTTCATACCGTAGCATTTAGTTTTGCGTGAAGCAATGGTTCAGCAGCCAAAATAAACGGTTTTTTTGGATTTTTTAGCGAAAAATAAAATTTGGGGGTTGCGTAGAATGATTTTTGCGGCAAGCAAAGGGAAAAAACTACAGTGCACGCGTTTTGCGCCAAGCATACACTAACATGGTCACGCGATCGTAATTGAGCATACCCTCCTCGATGCCTTGGGTGCGGAGATAAGCGTCGTAAGCTACGTAGCGCAGGCGCGGCATGATGTCGGGGTAGCGGCGCAAATAGTCATAAATAGCTTGTAAATCAGCTTGAATACCAGGCGGTAAGCTTTGGCGCAAAGCCAAAAAAGCCTCCCGGTCGTAGCGTGCAAAATCAGCGGCGAGGCTTCGCCAATAGTCAAGATGCCCGGCATAGGCGATCGCCGGGTGCTCCGCTCCAATGCAGGCTAAATAAGCCCAGAAATTGCAATCACCTTCGTCGCCGAAACCATAGCCGTGCGCCATTTCATGCGCCATTACGTAAGGAATTTGCAGAGGATGCAGCCCGGCATCAATGTGTCCTTCGCCCGTCCAGGGAAAATAAAGCCCTGCCGAGCTGAAGCGCAGAAAAATACCTTTGGGATAGAGCAAGCGCCCGCGTACGCGGCCCGGTGTTGGGAAGTCGTACTGCTGGAGGCGTTGGGTCAGGGCATAGCGCATGTGCGATTCGAGGTGCGGGGGCAGCAAGTCGGCGGTGAAGGCAGAATCGGTAATGCCAGGAATAGTAGGGCGCAGTTCGAGCAGCACTTGCGTTTCGCGGGTTAGTTCTTCCTGCAATTGCTGGAAAGACAGGGGTTTCGGCTCTAATCCAAGGTGTGTTTCTACCGGTATTCTTCCATAATTGAAGCCCCATAAAAAAAGAAACAGACACACGGTGGCACCTGCAAAAGAGAGCGTAGCCATCAGCGCTTGCCAGGTTTTGGTGCGCCACGATTGCTGTGCCCGATACCAGCGCCGTGTATTGCGTGCGCCGAAAAACAGTAGCGCTGGCAGTAGCAAATACATCAATGGTACCGGCAGCCAAGCCAGCAGGTAGTCAATCAGCCAGCGCAATGCGACGAATACCCCCCGGCTGTACCAAGTTTCAATAGCTGCTTCACTCAGCGTGATACGCAGCAAAACAGCCAATAGACCCAGTAGTATCCAGCCTATTTTACGAAAGTAGTTGTGACTTTTATTCATGCCTCGCGTCTTAAACATACACTACAACGTCAGAAAGCTGGAAAGGGATGCCGCAAGCGCTCAACTTTTTGCAAGGTTGCTTGTTTTATCACCTGAATTGGGCTGTAAAAGTAAAGATTCAGATGCATTGTCCGTACTCGGACAGCACCGTTTTCAGAGAAGTGCTTACCTTTACAACTGAATACATCAAACAGGCGTTTGTATTAAAAACGTGGTAGTATATTTTCATCACCAAAAAATAGTTGAACAATGGCATTTGAACTTACAGATGCAAATTTTCAGGAAACAGCGCTCGAAAGAGAAGGCCTTACCGTCATTGATTTCTGGGCAGAATGGTGCGGCCCTTGCCGTATGATCAGCCCCATCGTGGAGGAACTCGCTCAGGAATACGACGGCAAAGTGCTGGTAGGCAAAGTGGATGTGGACACCAATCCCGAAATTTCTATGAAATACGGTATTCGCAGCATCCCGACCATCTTGTTTCTGAAAAATGGCGAGGTAGTGGACAAGCACGTTGGCGCTACTTCCAAGCAAGTATTAGCGAATAAAATCGAATCGAACCTTTAATTTGCTATAAAAAAGTCTTAGCTTAAGCCCTTATTCTAAACTTCGCTTTGGAATAAGGGTTTTTGCGTTGCAAAACTGCTACCTTTTTTCTACTCAAATCGTTGTAAAACAGGATCATCCGCTATGAATTATCTGCTCGACAGCACAGATGTAAAAGATTTTGGCAACCTCGAACTCCTGGCCCGCCAGGTCGTGGAGGGTTTTATCATTGGCTTGCACAAAAGCCCTTTTCATGGGTTTTCGGTAGAATTTGCCGAGCACCGCCTCTACAATCAGGGCGAGTCCACCCGCAATATTGACTGGAAAGTGTATGCCCGTACCGACAGGCTCTTTACCAAACGCTTTGAAGAGGAAACCAATCTGCGCTGCCAAATTGTAATTGATGCTTCGTCTTCCATGTATTTCCCAGAAGCCGACCCCAAAAAAGGTGCTTACGTCAACAAAATCCGCTTTTCGGCCTTAGCTGCCGCCGCCCTGATGAACCTGCTCCAAAAACAGCGCGACGCCTACGGCCTCAGCATTTTCGACGATACCGTCAATATTCATACCCGCTGCAAAACCAATACCACGCACTATCGGCTCATGCTGACGTATCTCGACCAGCTCATCAGCCATCCTGAACGCGACCGGAAAACCGCCGCTGCCCAAGCCCTACACCAAATTGCCGACAGCATCCACAAGCGCTCAATGGTAATTATTTTCAGCGATATGTTTGAACAGTCGGAAGATACCGAGCAGCTTTTTGCAGCGCTCCAGCACCTCAAGCACAACAAGCACGAAGTGGTACTTTTTCATGTAGTGGACAAATCAAAAGAACTGGATTTTGAATTTGAAAACCGTCCGTATCTTTTTATTGATATGGAAACCGGCGAACGGCTGCGGCTTCAGCCCAATCAGGTGAAAGAGCGCTACCTGAGCCAAATGCATGAATTTGTGGAAGCCCTGAAATTCAAGTGCTTACAATATCAAATTGACTTCGTAGAAGCGGATATCAATAAGGGATTTCGCCCAATTTTACAATCTTATTTAGTAAAGCGCAGCAGGATGCGGGGGTGAGAGTATTATGATATTGGGATATTATGATATTGTTGGTAAATGAATTGTGAAACAAGTTATGATACGACTTTCGGAAATACCTACCCGCTCACCGGCGGATTTGACGAAAAAACAGGCGCAGGAACAAACCGCGCAATGGGTGCAACGCCTCGGCGAGTTGCAGGATGTGATGATGGCACAGCGCAAGCACAGCGTACTCGTGGTGCTACAAGGTATGGACGCCAGCGGCAAAGATGGTGCTGCTAAAAATGTATTTGCCAACTGCAATCCAGTGGGCATCAATACCCACTCGTTCAAAAAACCGACCGAAGAAGAGTTTGCACACGATTTTCTCTGGCGCGTACACCAGCATACGCCCGCGCAAGGTATGATACAATTGTTCATCCGCTCGCATTACGAAGATGTGCTCATCCAGCGCGTGCACAAGTGGATTGACGAGACGCACGTAACGCGCCGAATCGAAGCAATTAATAGTTTCGAGCAATTGTTATACTTTGACAATCAGACGCATATATTCAAATTTTATTTACATATTTCTAAAGAGCAGCAAGAAGTAGAACTGCGCCAGCGCCTCAGCGAGCACGACAAACACTGGAAGCACAACAGTGGCGACTGGAAAGAGCGCGAGCACTGGGATGCCTACATGGCTTGCTACGAGGATGTAATAAACCGAAGCACCATTCCTTGGCATATCATACCAGTGGACCAGCGCTGGTACCGCGACTATCTCATGTCGAAAATCTTGGTGGAATATCTTGAACAACTCAATATGACATATCCGCCTTTAGATGATGGGGAATTGGAAAAATAGGGGAATAGGGTGATAGGGTTTAAAAGTTGAAAGGGTGAGAAGTTGAAAGGGTGAATAGGGGAATAAGTTGAAGGGGGGCTAAAATTTATTATCTATCGTCTATTGATAATCAGTGATTTATACTTTTTATACTAAAAAACAATGGTGCTGGGTCAAATGGGTGGATGTGATTTCGTAAATCTTTGAGATTTGCGAAATCTGAATAACAAAACAACCGTTTTGACACACTATCAAAATAATTATATCTGACTACTTATTATGGACAAGGTAAGAATAGACAAATGGCTGTGGAGTGTCCGAATTTATAAAAGTAGAACCATCGCTACAGATGCCTGCAAGGGCGGGCGAGTGAAAATCAAGGGGGATTCGGTGAAACCTTCCTACCTGCTGCAGCCAGGGGAAGTTGTAGTGGTGCGCAAGGACGGTTTTGATTTTCAGTATAAGGCTGTGCAGTTAATTCACAAAAGAGTGTCCGCGCCCATTGCACAAACTTGCTACGAGAATCTGACGCCCGAAGCGGAGCTGAATAAGTATAAAGAATGGTTTATTGCCGGCAAGGCACCCGCCGAAAAACGCGAAAGAGGCACCGGGCGCCCCACAAAAAAGGAGCGCCGCGAGATTGATGTTTTTAAAGACGAATGGTTCAATTTCGATGATTTCGACTGATCATCAGCTACTTAGACACCAATTTATTTGCTAAAGCGTTCTGCCAGCACCAATTCCTTCGAGCCGGGCGTGTAGCGATAGAAACCTTCACCAGATTTAGCACCGAGCTTGCCGGCGGTCACCATATTCACCAACAGCGGGCAGGGAGCGTATTTCGGATTGCCAAAACCCTCATGCAACACATTCAGAATAGACAAACAAACGTCTAATCCTATAAAATCTGCCAATTGCAGCGGCCCCATCGGGTGTGCCATGCCGAGTTTCATGACGGTATCAATTTCTTCCACACCGGCTACGCCTTCGTACAAGCTGTAAATCGCTTCGTTGACCATAGGCATCAGAATGCGGTTGGCCACAAAACCCGGATAGTCATTTACTTCCACCGGCACCTTGCCCAGTTGTTTCGATAGCTCGAAAATTGTATGCGTTACGGCATCGGTTGTAGAATAGCCGCGAATCACTTCTACTAATTGCATTACCGGTACCGGATTCATAAAGTGCATACCGATGACTTGCGCTGGGCGGCGAGTAGCGGCGGCAATGCGGGTAATAGAAATAGAGGATGTATTGCTGGCCAAAATAGCGGCGGCAGGTGCGTGCTCGTCGAGCTGTCGGAAAATATCGAGCTTCAGGGTCATGTTTTCGGTGGCAGCTTCCACCACGAGGTCAGCTTGCTGCACTCCCTGCTGTATGGAAGTGAACGTAGCAATCCGGCTTAGGGTAGCGGTTTTGTCGGCTTCGCTGATTTTCTCTTTTTTTACCATCCGGTCGAGGTTGCCGCTGATGGTGTGCAGCGCCCGGTCGAGCGCCTCCTGCGATACGTCTATGAGCCTTACCGAAAACCCATGCATGGCAAATACGTGCGCGATGCCGTTGCCCATCGTACCTGCGCCAATCACGCTGATTTGTTTCATTGTTGGAAAAATTTTATTTGGTTAGAAAACGACGGCGAAAATAGGCATTTCCAAGCATTTTTTTAGTTTTTGAAGGGGCAAGATGGTCTCACCCTTTTATTTCGGAAACTGTCCATTATTCAGCCCCGGTATGATGCGCATGGCATTGCGATAATATACATTTTTCAGCACCTCGTCGGGCAAGTCAAGCCCATACATGCGCCAGAAAGCATGATAGCGTTTGTAATAAGGGAAATATTCGTCGGCGCTTTCCAATACCCGGAAGTAGGTGTGGTACTCCTCTGGATTGTAAGCGTCCTTGCCAAAGAGTACCCGATCGCCATATTTTGCAAAGAATTTATTGGCTTGCCGCGGCTGCCGACCCAATTCGGCAATGACCGCGCCGATTTCAACATACATATTAGGCATTTCATCCAAGAGTTGCCCAAGTTTGTCCAAATCGCTGGCGTGCCAGCTCATGTGTGCGCTGATAAATTTCGTATTAGGATGTTTCTTGAACATATTGTGCTGTTCTTCAACAAGTTGCTCCCAGGGCACGGGGTCGGTATCGCTACGTTTGCGGCGCGGGTGGGTTTTGAGTTCCAGCCAACGCTCATTGGTTGAGTCGAAAGGCTCCCAGAATTGCTTGGGATCAGCCGTATGAATGAGCACCGGAATGCCGAGTTCGCCGCATTTTGCCCAAATAGGATCAAGCCGCGGATCGTCCACAGCCACGCGCTTGCCGGCTTTGTCATTGACTGAAAAGCCGAGATTTTTGAATATTTTCAAGCCTCTGGCACCAATGCGCACGTCGTATTCCAACTGTTGTAAGGTGCTCTCTGTCCAGTCGGGGTCGCTGATACTGCCAAAATTGATATTCGTAAAAGCCACAATACGATCTTCGTAGCCGTATTTTTTAATGTTATCCATAATGCCCTTGAGGCGCTGGCCGCCGCCGCCGCTGAGGTTGACAATCAGCCCCATATTCATGGCGTCCATTTCAGCAATCAGCTTGTCGAGGTCCATTTCGTCCATGCGCCAGTGGTGGCTGTGCACGTCAATGAAGGAAAACTTAGCCCGAACCGTCGGGTTCTCTGGCACTACCAAAGAGGAAGGCGGATCGTAGGCTTCAAAATCCATGCGCGGGTCGGTTTGGGCAGCGATTGGACTACTACCGATTGCCAGCAGGCAGCATACAAGTACATAACATGGTTTCATAAGATTAGCCGTTTTTTGATTAGCATATAATGAATCTAACTTTATTTTATGGACGATAGATGATAGATTTTAGATGCCAGATATTTAGATGCCAGATGCCAGACTTTAGATAATAGACGATAGAAGTTAAATACGGTCTCAACCCTTCAACCTCTCAGCCTTTCAACTTTTTAAATCCTATTCATCCTATTCCCCTATTCACCCTTTCACCCATTCAACCCTTCAACCTCTCAACAATATCATAATATCCCAACATCATAACATCCCATTATCATAATATCCCATCACTTATCTAATACAATTACAAATCGTGCATCAAGCGGATCGAGATTAGCCTTTAAAACTTTCAAAAATTCGTCACCGTATTTAGTATAAAATGATGTAAAATTATCCGTGCGTTCTTGCAATCCATTACCGGGGAAGAACTTGTCGCGCAGGCTGCGAATCTGGTTGAGCGCGGTTTCGTGGCGCTGCTTTTCGGCGCGCACAATACGCCCTTCCATTTGCTCGAGGCTTTTTAGTTGCCTGGCACCTTCGGCCAGTACTGCTTTTTCAAGCGTAGGATCCACGTCTTTGGCTTTGGCGGCCACCTGTTCGAAAAGGGCTTCGAGCGCAGTTTTTTCCTCCGCGAGGCTTAACTCGCTTTCGGCATTCCGGGCGATGTATTGTTTGATGAGCACCTCGGTGTCGAGGAACAAATCCAGCACGCTCAGTTCCAATTTCTGCATCCGACTCGCGGAGCCGCCGTCAATCCAGAGTACCGAATTGCGCCGCACCAACATTGGAAAATTGATACCAAAATGCTCGAACTGACGCTTGCGCTCCAACCAATAGGCAATCTCGCCACCGCCGCCGATGTACGCCAGATTGGGCAGTATCAACTCTTGATACAGGGGCCGCAGCACTACATTGGGACTGAAATGCTCCGGATGTACACGCATTTCTTGCACGATTTCCTCTTGGCTGAAAACATAATCTGTATTTAAAACCTTAAATGTATCTCCCTCACGCACAATACGTTCGCGCACCTGAGGTTGTAGATAAAAAAGATTAATCTCCCGCGCGTGCGCCTGCCCGCTGAAGCCCGCGGCCTCTAACTCCTGCCGGGCGGTTTCTACATATTGCTGTGAAGTTTGATGTAATAATTCTTCCTCCATGATGGGGCGGAAAAGGTGCTTCAGCGGCACGCGGTTCATGCCAAGTACAATGAGTCCGTATGCTTTAAATAATTCATTTACTAAATGTAAAGTAGCGAAGCCATAATATTGCTGCGAAGTATAAGCGGTTTTTATGATATTATAAATATGCTGTGCATGATCTGAGTTGCCGAGCAATTGTTGTAATTCTTCCAGCACACCCGCCAGGCTTGCCGTATGCATGCGGCCCACCGGCCCGGATTCGCCCGATTGCCATTCAATATTTTTATTAAAAACTTGTGCGCTATTTACTTCTTCAAAATCGTGATCTTCGCCACCATTTACAAAAATCGGCACAAAATGATAATCCGGGTAGTGTTTATTTAGTTGCTCGGCGAGGTTAATAGTGGATATAATTTTGTAAATATAAAACAGGGGCCCGGTAAATAAAACCGGCTGGTGCGCAGTAGTGACTGTGAATGTATTGGCTTGCAGCAGCGATTCGATATTTTGCTTCACCAACTCGCTCGTCGGGAAAGCTTCGTATTGGGCGCGGAGTACCTCTACCAGCGTTTGGCGGTCGGTGGCGGCACGTTTTTTATCTTCGATTACCTGCGCAAAGGCATCCAGCGATACATCGTATTGGTAGAAAGGGCGGAGTGCGGGGTCGGCGCTTGCGTAAGCCACGTCTTTGGCGGATAATTGCGGCACCTGCGGGAAGGGAATTTTCAGGATTTCCATCAAGCGATTCGGATTTTGCATTGGATTGTTTAATTTTAGGCGAATAAATGAAAATATCTACAACTGTTGTTGCATTTGGTTGCACCTTAGCGAAATCTTAACAGTTTGGAGGGTTGGAGGGGTGGATAGGGGAATAGGTTGAAGGGGTCTAAAATCTATCATCTATTGTCTAACAATCTGGCATCTGGCATCTAAAAATCTGGCATCTAAAATAGCATCAAAATGAAACCATATATTCTTGCGCTGGATCAGGGCACTACGAGTTGTCGCGCAATTTTATTTGATCAAAACGGAGCGATTCAAGCCGTTGAACAACAAGAGTTTACGCAATTTTACCCGCAGCCGGGCTGGGTAGAGCACGACGCTACGGAAATCTGGCAGACGCAGTTGGCTGTAACCAAGGAATTATTGCGCAAGCAAAACCTGCAAGCCACCGATATTGCAGCGATTGGCATTACCAACCAGCGCGAAACGACGGTCATCTGGGATAAAAATACAGGCATACCCATTGCCAACGCTATCGTCTGGCAGGATCGGCGCACGGCGGGTATTTGCGATCAGCTCAAACAGGACGGCCACGAAAGTTATATCCGTGAAGCTACCGGATTGGTCGTAGATGCCTACTTTTCTGGTACGAAAGTGAAATGGCTTTTGGATCATACCCCTGGCGCCCGCGAGCGCGCCCAACGCGGCGAACTGCTTTTCGGTACAATGGACACTTGGTTAGTTTGGAATCTGAGCGGCAGACAGTTACACCTTACGGATGTTTCTAATGCGTCGCGCACCTTGTTGTTCAATATTCAAACACTTAACTGGGACGAGCAACTTTTGCACCTGCTCGATATTCCCAAAGCCATTCTACCGGAAGTCATGCCTTCGAGCTATCAGTACGGTACTACCGCTGAAAAGCTTTTTGGTGCTCCCATTCCCATCGCAGGCATTGCAGGCGACCAGCAGGCGGCGCTCTTCGGGCAGGTGTGCCACAGCCCCGGTATGGCCAAGAACACCTACGGCACCGGTTGCTTTATGCTAATGAATACGGGCGAAGAGTTGGTGCGTTCGCGCTCGGGGCTGCTGACCACCGTGGCTTGGAGCCTCGAAGGGAAGGTGCACTACGCGCTGGAAGGCAGCGTGTTCATTGCTGGGGCGGCTATTCAATGGCTGCGTGACGGGCTAAAAATTATTGACGAATCGCCTGATTCTGAGTTCTTTGCGATGAAAGTGCCGAGTTCAGAAGGGGTGTATGTGGTGCCTGCTTTTGCGGGGCTGGGCGCGCCCTACTGGGATATGTATGCTCGTGGTGCCATCTTCGGACTCACGCGCGGCACGCGCAAAGCACACCTCATCCGGGCTACGCTGGAATCGCTTGCCTATCAAACCAAAGATGTGCTGGAAGCTATGGAAAAAGACGCTGGCATACAACTGAAAGGCTTGCGCGTGGACGGTGGCGCTTCCGCGAATAATTTGCTCATGCAATTCCAGGCGGATATACTCGGCGTGCCCGTTGAACGTCCTAAAATCATTGAAACTACGGCGCTTGGCGCAGCGTATCTGGCGGGGCTGGCGGTGGGTGTCTGGTCGCCCTCCGATTTAAAGGCAAAATGGCAGTTGGATGAAGCTTTCGAGCCACAAATGCCTGATAATGAACGACAAAAGCTCTATCGCGGTTGGCAAAAAGCGGTGAAACGCACTATGCACTGGGAAAAAGATGACTTGGAGTAGGGGGCATTCATGCAATGTTCGAACGGAACACCCCCTGCTCATTTATGCTCTTTTCAATTGGAAGACGATGTGCTTATTTATTTATAAAATATTGTCTTTCAATGTTTTACAAAATAGAAAATCGTGCTTCGTAAATCGTATTACTGCCTCAGCACTCGATAGGTTTGTCGGCCGTCTTCTATTTGCAATATTATAAAATAAACGCCTGCTGGTTGTCCACTCAGGTCTATTGGTAAGGTAGCGCTACCGCTCAGGCTGATGGCTTGTGCTGGCGCAATGGCTGCTCCCAGCAGGTTGTGCAGTACCAGCGAGCCTTTTACAGGGCGATTACTTTGCAATTCCAACCAAAGTTTGCCGTCAGTTGTCGGATTGGGAAATAGCTGAACATCGGTTATTAAGTCCCGGAAGCGGTTCTCAGCCGAAGTACTGATGCAGCCTGCAAAGTCAGGATTGTAGGTCACCGGCCGTGCGTAAGTGCTAAAGCAGCCAGAGCTTTCGTCGGTCACGCGTAGCAGGTAGGTACCAGTGGCTTCGGCGCAAAGGGTGGTGCTTTGCTCTTTGCTGAGCGGCGTGCCGTTGAAGTACCATTGCAGTGCATACTGTGCGGGCAAAGCACCGAGATCGAATAAGCTAAGGGTGTTATTATTATTCAAAAAAACAGGCGTGGTGGGCAGCGGCGGAAATTCTAATGCCACAGATTCGGAAAAAGCCGTGCAACCTTCCGGCGAAGTGTAGCGCACCTGATAAGCACCTGATTTTGTTGCAGATAGAATCGGCTGGTCGCCAAAAATGATAAACGCACCGTTTTCATACCATTGAATGTTTTCAGCGTAATGGCTGATCAATTCTACCGTATCGCCCTGGCAGAGTGCTTCGCCGTCGTAGCCGCTTATTAAAGGCGGATCGGGCACAGCAAAAACGCGCACAGTATCCGTAGCTTCTACCGTATCCACCGGATGGATGATATTTAATTCCACGGTCATATTGCTCACAGCCTGCCGACCTTGCGACAGTTTATTAAAAGTGACCTTACCGCAATCCTCGTATTGCCTACCGCCAAAAATGCCTTGGTCTTCGTCCCATACTTGAAGCACATAATTGCCATCGCCAATGGGAATGTTGACGTTGAAATCAAGCGGCAGGCGCGCATTGTCCACTACGCCAGAGCGGTAGATGCGAGTATTGTCGGGTGCATATACTTCAATGAGCAAATCCGGTCGGCCAAAGAGATCGCTGCAGCCTACATTGAGCACGCGCACATTGCTGAGCGTGTGCCCGAAAGTATCAATTACCGCTTGATAATGAACAGGATAGACGCCGGGTGTGCGGTAGGTCTCTGGTACCGGATTTTCGTCGAGCGAGGTACGGCCCGTACCAAAATTCCAGCGATAGGAGAAACCACTATTGCCCATTGAAGGGATGTTATTGCTGAAATGAACGGTCACTTCGCCGCAGCCGGAGGCATTGGTCATAGTAAATCCTTCGGTGCTGCGTATGGCAGGCTCAATCAAAATCGGAAAGGAAAAAGACGTAGTTTGGGAAACCACTAATACCTGCGCTCGCACCACTACTTCCACTTCGTAAAGCCCCGGTTGTAAAGGTCTGCCGCAAAAAGTGACGCAGCCATCGGTTTGCTGGGCAGTTCTAAAAACTGTTTGGTTGGCCTGCCAAGTCATGCCCGGCGGCAAATTGGATACCGAAACAATGGTCACTTCGTTGATAGTCAAGCCCGGTGCTACGGTGGGGTCATTGGCCGCTACGGGAGTAGTCGTGCGCGGCATTCGGAAATGCAGTACGCCCTCGTAGCGTTCGTTCACGCGCCCGTCGGGGGCGTCCGAAAGGAAAATCGTATCGGCGGGCAGCGTATCGGGTACCATAGCAGTACAATCGGGGCAGCCGTTCTGTGCCAGTGCAGGCATAGTTACAAGTAGCAGTAGCCCTGCGCCCAGCAGTGTTGTTTGTTTTCTCATGCGATGTTTGTTTTACAAAATGAATAGAGCAGCACAACCTGTATGGATTATTCAGGGTGCAATACAGGGCGTCTTAATTGTACAGGGCAAGAGAAAAGAGATAAGCTATTGCATTACAAATGTAAAGACTTTTTTTGATAGAATAGGATTGCCAATTGCGCTGTTTTTCGGCTTGTTTTGCAAAACCGCGATACAATTGGCAACCCTGAAAAGGCTATCGGGCGGCTACCATTTTACCAGAAAGCTGCCGCTGCCCGTCGCTAAGTGTATAAATATAAACACCTGGTGCTAAGTGCCCTCCGTCAAAGGGAATGGTATTTTCGCCGTTGATGAGGTGGACCCTTTGCCGGGCCACGCGTCGGCCGAGCAAGTCGCTGACGATAAAATCGAAATCGCCGCCAAGAGGCGTATTGATTACAATTTGCGCAAAGCCATTGAAAGGATTGGGTTGCACCGTTGCGCTCACGCCGAGGCTACCAAGGTCGCGGGTATTGCTGGGCGTGCATTGTCCTTGTTCGCGTACGTGCAGAAAGTAATTGCCCGGAAAAATATTCGGATCGGGGAACGACAGCGGTAGGTCAATAAAAACCGTACTGACTACGCCCGCTATTTGCAAATCATAAATCCCTGCGGTATCCATCACTGTGCCGTACAAAACTACACAGCCGGAAGTATCGGCCGGAAAAATACAATTGGGCGGGTCGCAAGCGTAAGTAATGCCGTTGGGCAGGTTAGAAATGGCACCCTGTGCCGATAGATTGATGCTCCGCAGTGGCAAGGAAACGCCACCCAACTCAAAGATATCGGGTACGACAAGGGTAAAAACAAACTCGAAAGGCTCGTTCACGCAGGCGGTGTCGTTGATGCCGCCCGTCGGATTGAGTGTGGCGTCAAATGGGAACGGAATAACTCCGACCAAGCTATCCGGCAGGTTTTGTGCGGGTTCGCAGGTTTGTGCAAGCGCTGTATTCCACATGGCAACGCCGAGGCAAAGTAATAGTAAAATTTTCTTCATAGCAAGATTGATTTTGTTTGTAAGTGATTCAGCAAACTCAGCAGAGCTGGCCCGCAATCGGTTTCTAAATATGTAAAAATACACCAATAAGTCCCATGATATTTTTGGCAATATATGACATTTGCGAATTGTAGCGAAAAAAAAACTGCGTTTTGTCCAATACGCTGCATCCGGCGTAGAAAAAAAATAAAAATTGCTTTACATTCGCTTAACTTTAGCGCTTGTTGAATTGCCCTTCAGAACAGCCTGTAGCATCATTTTAAACAACACAATTCGACATTCTATGCAAAAACAAACCCTTTCGCTTTGGATACTCATACTTCTGAGTATCAGCCTCTTATGTGCACAAAAAGCTACCCTTACGGGCAAAATAACCGATGCTGCTACCGGCGAGCCACTCATCGCGGCGGTAGTACTCGTGGCTGGCAAAGGTGCCGTGACGGACATTGACGGGCAATATAGCATCATGCTGGACCCCGGCTCTTATAAGGTGGAAGCAAGCTACATAGGTTATCAACCACAGCTACAAGTCATTGATTTGCAAGCGAATGAAAATAGAACGCTCAATCTGGCACTGAACTTTGAAGACAAGATTTTGCAAACCGTGACCGTCACCAGTGGCAAGTATCAAAAACCCTTGAGCGAAGTGACCGTTTCGCTGGATGTGCTGCGACCCAATCTGATTGAAAATACCAGCAAACTGACGATTGACAAGGCATTAGATAAAGTCCCAGGTGTAAATGTCATTGACGGACAGGCGAATATACGCGGCGGCTCCGGCTATTCTTATGGTGCGGGCAGCCGGGTACTGCTTTTGGTGGACGATATTCCCATTTTACAAGCCGATGCCGGTTTTCCTAACTGGGATGACATACCGGTGGAAAACATCGAACAAGTGGAAGTGGTCAAAGGCGCTGCGTCTTCTTTGTATGGCTCTTCGGCGCTCAACGGCATTATCAACATTCGGACGGCCATACCCAAAGCGGAGCCGGAAACCCGCGTGGCCGCTTTCTATACGGGCTATTTTGCACCGCAAGATAAAGCCAAGCAATGGTGGGACAGTGCGCCTTACACGCTCGGTGGTAGCATTTCGCATCGGCAGAAGTTCAATCGCCTCGATCTGGTATTGGGTGGGTATTATTTGAAAGAAGAGAGTTTTAATAGGGATACCTATAACGAGTTTGGCCGCTTCAATTTTACGACCAATTATCGCATCACCGACCGCTTTACCGTTGGCGTCAATGGCAATTTGAACGTGGGCAAATCCGGCTCGTTTTTCTATTGGCGCTCAGCTGAACGTGCCTATGAAGGCGATACGACTACTATCACACAGCGAGAGCGGGTGCGCTACAATATTGACCCGCACCTCAACTATTTCGATAAGGCAGGCAACCGGCACCGTATCCTGAGCCGTTTTTATAGTGTGGACAATGATAACGACAGCAACCAGTCCAATCAGTCGCAAATTTATTATGGCGAATACCAGTTTCAGCGGCGCTTTGTCAATCTCGACCTCGTGATGACCACCGGCGTGGTGGCCCAGCAGTCGCGTGTGGAAGCAGAATTGTACGGTGACACCACTTTTTTTGCGCGTAACCTCGCGGTGTATTTGCAATTAGAAAAGAAAATTGGCGACCGGCTCAATATTTCAGCGGGTTTCCGCTACGAAGACAATGTATTGGACAACCCCGGTTTTGACTATTTCATTGGCAATCAGCGCCGAGTAGTGGATCCGCTCTCGGAGCGCGAGTCGAAGCCAGTGATGCGCATTGGTGCTAACTACCGAGTGGCTGATTTTACCTATTTCCGCAGCTCGTGGGGGCAAGGCTACCGCTACCCGACCATCGCCGAGAAGTACATTTTCACGGATGCAGGCGGCTTCTTTGTAGTTCCCAGCCCGACGCTTGGCTCGGAAACCGGCTGGACCGCAGAAATTGGCGTAAAGCAAGGACTAAAAATTGGTGGTTTCGAGGGATTTCTCGATTTATCGGTATTTCAAATGAATTTTGATAATATGATCGAATTCAATTTGATTTTTGACCGCACTTCGTTTCGCACGTTTTTCCAAGCCAGCGATATTGGCAGTACCGAAATCAAAGGTTACGAAATATCTTTAGCTGGGCGCGGCAAGCTCTTTGGCAATTGGCAAACCAGCATTCTGACCGGCTATACATACGTAAACCCCCGCTTCCGCGAATTTGACAATACGCCAATCGTAGCAGGTGTGGAGCAAACTATCGGGCAGCGCAATCACAATAATTCTTCTTTGAAAAACGACAATATACTCAAATATCGTCCTCGGCATACCTTCAAATTAGACCTCGAATTGCAAAACGGTCCTTTCAGCGCTGGTCTGGAGACCTTCCACAATTCGCATATCGAAGCGATTGATGCGGTATTTTTAGCGATTGTCAAAGGCTTGCAAAGCTACCGGGAAGTGAATAATAAGGGCTTTTGGGTGCACAATGTGCGTACCAGCTATATGTTTTCAAACAACATAAAATTGTCGCTGTTGCTCAATAACATTTTCAACGTAGAATACAGCGTGCGACCTGGCTTGCTGTCAGGTCCGCGCAATTTGACGGCCCGAATGGATTATAAATTCTGAGCGACTAAAGCAGAGCAGGCCGTTTTAATCAGCCTGTTTCGCCGACCATTGGCCGGGGTTATCCCGCCATTGTTGCAAGGTTTGTACATCTGCTGGCTGGATATAATTCGCCTGAAGTGCCGCTTCCAGCAGGGCAGGGTAGTGGGTCAGCGTATCTACGGGGCAATTGGCATTGCGAAAAGCCTCGGTAG
Source organism: uncultured Saprospiraceae bacterium (assembly GCA_937872385.1). Lineage (GTDB taxonomy): Bacteria > Bacteroidota > Bacteroidia > Chitinophagales > Saprospiraceae > JADJNW01. The sequence goes on along the minus strand of CALMSO010000086.1, from coordinate 49,341 downwards.
CCTGTTCCAAGGCGTAGGTAAAAATAGCCAGCACTCCAACCACCTCGCCGCCCGCGGCCCGGATGCCCTGCACGGCTGCAAGGCTGCTGCCACCAGTAGAGACGAGGTCTTCGATCACCAATACACGGGCACCTGCGGGCAGTTCGCCCTCCACCAAGTTTTGCCGGCCGTGTTCTTTCGCTTTAGAGCGCACGTAAATAAAGGGTAAATCGAGCCGATCCGCCAGCCATGCACCATAGGGAATGCCGCCAGTAGCAATACCCGCCACCACATCGAAAGGCTGAAAAGCCGCCGCTTTTTGTACAAAACCATCCACCACTGTGCGCCGCCGCGCCGGGTAGGAGGCGATGAGCCGATTGTCGGAATAGACTGGTGCACGCAGGCCCGAGGCCCAGGTAAAGGGATTTTGCGGACTCAGCTTTATTGCATTTATTTGCAACAATAAGCGGGCTACTTCATTTTCTATGGTAGTGCTCATGCTATTTTCGGTATTATTTTCCAAAACTGCGCAAATGTACAAAATATATATCAACGAAACGCCGCTCATACTGAAGTCTGCCTCGGAGATGTCGGCGCTGACCGGCGGCAATGAGCGTACTTTAGTGGCGCGCTACCCGGGGCGGCCGAAGTTTCTGTTCAATTACGTTGATATGCTCGAAAAAAGCAAGCGCTTCGAGTCGGTGACTTTATACGCCGATAGCTTAGAGCAACTCTACGCTGATTTTGTAGCTCAATACAAACGCATCGAGGCGGCCGGAGGGGTGGTCTTCAATGCTCGGCACGAGGTTTTGCTCATTTATCGGCGTGGCTACTGGGATTTGCCGAAAGGCAAACTCGACCCCGGCGAAACCATAGAAGCGGCGGCCTTGCGCGAGGTGCAGGAGGAAACCGGACTGCGGGAACTTGACCTGCTTAGCTCCCTTGGGCAGATGTACCATACCTACCGCGAAGATAAACAGCGTGTGCTCAAATGCACCCATTGGTTTGTGATGGAAACGACGCAAGAAGAACTGACGCCTCAGGCCGAGGAAAACATCGAGCAGGCGGTCTGGTGGGATGTGCAGGATTTTTTTAGTGCGAAGCGCCAAGTATATAATAGCATCCGGGAGGTATTGCAAAATGCAGTCGCCAAATTCTAAAATATTCGTACCGCATACTAAAACTTTTTTCTCTGCGTTTGTTACTGCTGGATGAGCTAAACAGGTCTTATCACTTGACAATCAGTCACTTTTGTAAACTTTTCTTTTCCAACCTGTTGAAAAACTATTTTTTTTATATTTAAAAAAAGACTACTTTTGTTGAATTCTCATAACATATCTAAAATAAAGACGACCATGCAACGCAAGTTTCTACCCCTCATTGTACTCCTTTGCCTCGGCGGCACTTTTGCTTATGGGCAAATGACTTCTGTAAAGCCTGAGGCCGGCTTTTCCGATCTGACTACCAATGTTACCACTGCTGCTCCTGCCGATAGTGACAATTGGACGCTCTACGCAGATGAAGAAAACAAATTGTATTACATTGATTTTGAATCACTTAGCGTCAATGTAAGCGATGTAATTGTGAGAAATGCACAAGGCGAAATTGTATGGCAAGACAAAGTTTTCGATCTGCCTGTGAATACTATTTACGAATTAGACTTCAGCCGCCGGAAAAGTGGTACGTACGAAGTGGAGTTGCGCACTTTCACCAGTGTGATTCGCAAAACGGTAGTCATTAAATAATCCTGGATTTATTCATTTTCCGCTTCTAACGGCTGCCCGCGCATGGCAGATCGGAGTGTGCCCATTACTTCCTGTACTGGGTAGTGCTCAGACGAAAGCACGTAGGTTTTGCCGCCCCGCTCGCTGATGAGCAACAGTAGATTCCTATCTCTTAGCACACCTGGATTGAAGGAAGAACTGCGCCCGGCTTCTTCTATGACCGCATTGTCTATATCAGTAAATGGGATACTGCGTCGGCCCAACTCCAAACGGTCGGCATAAATTTGTACCACCCCGACTCGCTGCTGCGCCAGATTATTGAAAACAAGCGTTCCGAGCGCAATCATTCCAGTAAAAAACAGGAGCATCACCACCAGCATATTCGTATTGCGATTGCGGCCACTTGCTTTTTGCCGCAGCAGCACCCAACTGCCTGCTATACAACCCACAAGAATGATAATAGCTGTAATAGAAAGACTATCCATGCCTGCGGTGACGGGTTCAAAAACAATCATCGGCTCCTCCATGCAAAAAATCGGGTTTGTCTGAATTTTAAAATTGTATTGACTTACTCAAATTTTAACACAATACCAATGCCAAGGGTTGGCGAGCCGGTCAGGAAATCGTTTTGTAGGCTGGGTTTGATTTGCAGGCTGAGGTCATCGCTCACATCAAAGGTTTTGAGATGTGCCTGCACGAAGGCTTCGGCCGCTTGGAGTGCATAGACGGCTACAAAGCCAATATAGGAAAGCTGCGTGTTTTTATCGTAAGAATCGCGTAGCACGCGCAGCACGCGCACATTGTCGAGGTTGGTACCACTAAATTCATGGGTTTGATCTTGTAGCTTCAGGGCATAGGCCGTCCGGAAGCGCCGGTAGTTCGTTTGATTGAAATCAATGGCATACACTACGCCGCCGAGGGCAGCATAAATAATGGGCACCTTGACGTACCAGATTCCCTTGTTATACACTTGCCCCGCGCCCGGCAACATAAAGGAGAGCAGGGCCGCTTTGCGCGGATTGGGATAGTCTCGGCTGAGCCAGCCATCGCGTTGCTTGCTGATAGCGGGCAGTTCAGGTGGTCGCACATTCACTAATTCTTCCGCCGGAAAAATGAGCAGCGAATCCTCTTGCTGCCCCAGCCCTTGGTTCATCCAGAGCACCAGCAGACACCACACCAACCAGTAGCCTTTTTGCATCATGTACTTTCTTTTGCCCACTGAAAATAGCTGCTTACAAATCAAGCTGATCCAGCATTTCATTCAATTGACTATCCGATTCAAAAGGAATTACGATTTGCCCTTTGCCTTTTGCGTCTTTCAGCTTTAGTTGGATGCGTGGCGTGCCGAAGCGCTCGCGCAGTCGCCGCTGCACCTGTTCGTAAGCATCGGGCAAGGCAGATTTAGCTACGGCAGTTTTAGTGGGTTTATCTTCATTATAAGCGCTCGACAGATTTTCCAAAGCCCGTACCGAGAGCGCCTCCCGAATGGTTTTACGAAATAGCGAATCGCGCAGGGCATAATCTTCTATGCCCGCCAGCACCCGCGCGTGCCCCATGGAGATGGCTCCTTCTTTGATGGCTTTTTGAATTTCGGGGGGGAGTTTCAGCAGCCGCAAATGATTGGTAATGGTGCTGCGCTTTTTGCCCATCCGGTCGGAGAGTTGTTCATCGGTCAGGTTGCATTCTTCTTTCAGGCGGGCTAGCGTCTGCGCCACTTCAATGGCATTGAGGTTTTCGCGCTGGATGTTTTCAACCAAAGCCATTTCCAGCATTTCTTGGTCATTGGCTAAGCGTACATAGGCGGGTATTTCGGTCAGGTCGGCCATTTTAGAAGCCCGCAGCCGACGTTCCCCAGAAATAAGTTGGTATTCATGCGCGCTCAGGCGACGCACCGTGATAGGTTGAATCAGCCCATGCGTGCGAATAGAATCGGCTAGCTCTTGAAGCGCTTCGGCATCAAATTCGTTTCTTGGCTGAAAAGGATTGACCTCTATTTCCGTCAAAGGAATCATTGCCACCATGTGCGCAAGCTGCTTGACCACTTCTTCTTGGTTCTCAGCTACTTGATCCTCGATATTGGTCAACAGAGCACGCACGCCCAGCCCTATCTGCTTTTTGTCTATTTTTTTTGCCATTTTTTACAATAAATTGTTAATCAAGCGATTATCTGGTACGGTTAATTAGCTTCGACGCTCAGCGTTACCTTGTCGCCATTTTTTTCTAAAAATTCTTTGGCCAAGTTCAGAAAATTGACGCTACCCCGGCTGGTCGCATCAAACATCACCACCGGCATGTGCATACTGGGCGCTTCGCCTACCCGCGAATTGCGATGGATAATGGTATCAAAAACAAGGTCTTTGAACACCTCGCGCACCTCACCTACAATGACGTTGGACAAGCGCAGGCGCGCGTCGTACATAGAGAGCAGGATACCTTCCGTTTTGAGTTTGGGATTGAGGGTTTGTTTTACAAGGCGAATAGTGTCCTGCAGCTTGCCAAGGCCTTCTAACGAATACTGCTCGCATTGCACAGGGATGAGCACCGAATCGGCGGCGGTCAGGGCGTTAATAGTGATTAAACCCAACGATGGCAAGCAGTCAATGAAGATGTAATCGTAGTGGTCTTTTACGCGCTCGGCTATGCCTCGGAGTACAAACTCGCGGCGCTGCCGCCCGGCCAATTCTATTTCCGCGCCCACCAAATCAATGCTGGAAGGAATGATGTGCAAATTGGGCGTTTCGGTTTCGTAGATAGCGTCCGCAGGGTCCAGTTCATTGATGATGCAGTCGTAAATAGTGCTTTCGGCCGTATCCGGCAAGATGCCTACACCGGAGGAAGAATTGGCTTGCGGATCGGCATCTATCAGCAGCACTTTTTTGTCCAAAATAGCAAGGCTGGCCGCCAGATTGATAGCCGTAGTGGTTTTACCTACGCCGCCTTTTTGATTGGCAATAGCGATGACTTTTCCCATTGGTTTGAATCGTTTAGAAGCCAGATAGCGCCGCTGCCCGTGGAGGCCGATGGCATACCTGAGCGATTTGAAATTCGGAATCCCTTGTCAGTAGCAAGTTGCTGTTCAGTCAGTAATCAATGAAGCCCGGGCTTCATCTGGCAAACGGGGCGGTTTTACACTTCGATGCTTTGCCCGATGCCCGGCAAAATTAATTCTTTTCCGCGTTTTGCGAAAGCTTTTTTTGCCTCCTCGTGGTCAATCCGGATATAGCCAAAGGTATCGAAATGGCAGGCGATGATTTTTTCGCATTCTATAAAATCGCTGGCAATCACGGCATCTTCGTAGCCCATCGTAAAATTATCGCCGAGCGGCAGGATGGCAAAATCGAGCCTGGGGCAGGTCATCGGGATGAGCTTCATGTCCATCGTCAGAGCGGTATCGCCAGCGTAGTAGAAGCAGTTGGCGTCATTCCAGATGACGAAGCCGCCGGGGTTGCCGCCATTGCTACCGTCAGGAAAGCTGCTGGAGTGAATAGCGGTGGTGTATTTGACGATTCCGAAATCGAATTTCCACTTGCCACCGTGGTTCATCATGTGTCCTTCAATGCCTTTCTGGCTGTAATAGGTAATGATTTCCGCATTAGAAATGAGTGAGGCCCCTGTATTTTGAACAATCGTTTCCACGTCGGCTACGTGGTCGCCATGCGCGTGCGAAAGTAGGATATAATCAGCTGGAATGCTTTGTATATCAATGCTTTTCGCTAATTCGTTGGGGCTGATGAAGGGATCAAAAATCAAGTGTTTGCCTTTCACTTCCATACCAAAGCAGGCGTGTCCGTAATAGGTAATTTTCATAACAGCGTTTTTTTTGGTTTTGAAAAAAGCACGGCTACTGCCGCAAGTGGAGACCGGTTCAATGGTTTGCACCAAGATAACAGCTTTTGCCCAAAAACAGGGCAATTTGTCGGTTAATTTTCTGTTTCTTTGCATCTATTTGCATTTTACAAGCCAATCTCTTTTCGGTATGCTTGCAATAAAAGAAATACAATTCAACCGGCAGGAGCTGTCGGGTGCTTTCGGTGATATTGGTACGGATTTTCCCTTGGTCGTAGCCATGATTATTGCGGCTGGCTTGCATACGCCGAGCGTACTCATTATGCTGGGCTTGCTACAGATTGCAACCGGATTGATTTACAGAATGCCCATGCCCGTGCAGCCGCTCAAAGCTATGGCAGCTTTAGTGATTTCGCAAAAAATAGCTGGCCCTGTGCTATTGGGGGCGGGTTTAGCCATCGGGCTGGTGATGTTGGTGCTTTCGTTGACGGGTGCCTTGGACAAGCTGGCGCGCTTCGTGCCTAAGGCCGTTATTCGGGGCATTCAGATGGGGCTGGGACTGAGCCTGAGTTTGTTGGCTTTCAAAGATTATATCGCTGCTGACCAGACCGCGGGCTATGCGTTGGCGTTTGTCGCCTTTCTGGTTGTGGTGCTATTTATGGATAAAAAAGCCTTGCCTGTGGCCTTTGTGGTCATTGTGCTGGGTATGTTGTACGCTTTTGCTTTCAAAGTGGAAATTACCGTCTTTCGGGATGCGCTGGGTTTCAATCTGCCAATGGGGTACATTCCTACGGTAGATGACATAGCGAAGGGCTTTGTTTTGCTGGCTTTGCCACAAATACCCCTTTCGTTGGGCAATTCTATCATCGCTACCCGACAGGTGGCGCAAGACCTTTTCCCCGACCGGCGGCCACTCACGGTGCGGGGCATCGGCATTACCTACTCGGCTATGAATTTGCTGGCACCGCTGCTGAGCGGCATTCCTTGCTGCCACGGCTCCGGCGGCATGGTGGGGCATTATACCTTCGGTGGGCGCACGGGTGGCTCGGTAATTCTTTACGGGCTGTTTTACATCACGCTGGGCTTGTTTTTTAGCGATGGATTCGAATCCATTATTCAAGTATTTCCCTTGCCCGTGCTGGGCGTTATTCTACTGTTTGAAGGCATTGCGCTCATCCTGTTGGTGAAAGACACCATTGCTGAACGCCGGCATTTTGTCATTGCCGTCCTCACGGGAGTCATGGCCGCGGGTTTGCCCTATGGCTTTATCATTGCGTTGGTGGTCGGCACTATTCTCTTTTATAGTCCACTGAAAATGAATGCGTTGGCAAATATGGGAACAAAGTAAAACCAAAAGCCATTACTCCTCATCATACGCCAGCTTTAGCAACGTGAAGCTCAGATAATCCTCTTCCATCTCTGGGTTGGCGGGGTGGTTGTTGGATATCCACAGCCCTCGGCTGTTCAGGAAATAATTATCAATCAGATACTGTTTGGCAGGAAATACCCGCTCCCCGATTTTGTTGAAGTTTTTGTCTAAAATAATGATAGAAAAAGGCTTTTCGTCGCGTCTTCGGGGCAGACCGGTAGCCGGATCGAGGTAGGACATGGGGTGTGTCACAAAGCGATAATACACCGAGCGGTAGGGGTCATATACAATGAAACGATATTTGTAACCTTCTATATCAGCTTTTATTTCATCTGTATTATCGTTGATAATCGTGTTTTTACGAATAGTGGTGCCCAAGGCGTATGGGCTGGAGGCCGCTACCTTGCGCACTTTGCCCTGCGGACTTTTGATATACAAATCGTGGCACATCGGAAAAGAATATACGAAATTGCCCGCCGCATCAATATCCCGGCTGAAAGTGATGTAATAAGTGTTGTGAAAACCATCGTATTCTTCGGGCAGATGGAAATGCTCGGTGTGGGTCTGGGTATTCAAATCGTAGGCGATTTCCAGAATCCCTCCCACCGAGCTAACAGTGTATATATTGTGATTTATGGGCGCTGCAAAATACAAGATATTATCTATTCGCCGGATAGGAAAGAACGTGCCGCCTACAGGCGTGCCAAAATCGTGGCGTGAGAGTTTAAAAGCGCTGACGACTTCACTGCGTTGGTTGGCCAATACCACCGAGCGTGTGTGATCGCCCATGATGTAAATGGAATCGAGGGTTTCTACTAAATAGCCTATCAAAGGTCCCGTACCATTTGGTCCTCTTATGTCAAAGCACAACTCTGATATGAATGTCTGTTGGTTCAGATTATAAAACTGGATACAGTTGGTGAGCCGATTTTCAAAAGTTAAAATGGAATCGTTTAAAATTGACATCATACCTGCAGAATTGGCGGTCAGATAATCCACACGCATCCGGATTTTTTCGGAAGGAATCAAAGTGGCGCTATTCGTTCCTGGCAGCCTACTCTGGCAGGCGCAGGCAAGGGTGACAAACAAGGCAATAACAGGGAAGACATTGTATTTTTTTGTCAAATGCTGAATAAAAGTATTCGAAGCTTCAGATTTCATGCATGAACCATTGTTAATAATCGGCAGCCCCGGTTATCATATAATACAGCTTTAATTAGTTGTTTTGTGAATACAACTATTATTTACTTGCCAGGGCTGCCGATAGCATTGAATGAATGTTATTTTAATGTTTTGGTCCCCAGCCGTCGGGGCCGGTGATATGGCAATCACCAGTACACTGATGAGCAAAGTCCGGATAATATTTTTCTAAATCAGCATGAATCGGGTCGCCTGTTTCTCGATCAAATGTAACAGTGTAGCAGCAATCGCCTGGTTCGCCAGATACTTGTTGGTAGGTAGTAAAGCAGAAAATGAAAGCAATGATAATAACTCTGAACGGTTTCATGACACATGATTTTTGGTGAAGTAATAAATTTCGCATAAAGATAAGAACGAACGAACGAACGAACTTTTTTAGTTAAAAAATTATCTCATTTTCATCTTTTCAAATTTCTCGTCATTTAAGTCCCTTTTGTTCCCAAAATCACTCTTCGCCATACACCAACTCCAACAACGTGAAGCTCAGATAATCCTCTTCCATCTCTGGGTTGGCGGGGTGGTTGTTGGATATCCACAGCCCTCGGCTGTTCAGGAAATAATTATCAATCAGATACTGTTTGGCAGGAAATACCCGCTCCCCGATTTTGTTGAAGTTTTTGTCTAAAATAATGATAGAAAAAGGCTTTTCGTCGCGTCTTCGGGGCAGACCGGTAGCCGGATCGAGGTAGGACATGGGGTGTGTCACAAAGCGATAATACACCGAGCGGTAGGGGTCATATACAATGAAACGATATTTGTAACCTTCTATATCAGCTTTTATTTCATCTGTATTATCGTTGATAATCGTGTTTTTACGAATAGTGGTGCCCAAGGCGTATGGGCTGGAGGCCGCTACCTTGCGCACTTTGCCCTGCGGACTTTTGATATACAAATCGTGGCACATCGGAAAAGAATATACGAAATTGCCCGCCGCATCAATATCCCGGCTGTAAGTGATGTAATAAGTATTGTGAAAACCTTCGTATTCTTCAGGCAGATGGAAATGCTCGGTATGGGTCTGGGTATTCAAATCGTAGGCGATTTCCATTACTTGCCCAACAGAACTAACCGTGTATATATTGAAGTTTGGGAGCGTTACAAAATACAAGATATTGTCTATGCGCCGGATTGGAAAAAAAGTAAGTCCTATGGGAGTGCTAAAGTCGTGGCGGGAGAGTTTGAAAGCGCTGACTACTTCACTGCGCTGGTTGACCAATACCACCGAGCGTGTGTGATCGCCCATAATGTAAATGGAGTCGAGGTTTTCTAGTAGATAGCCAGCCATAAGACCTGTACCATTAGGCCCTCTTATTTCAAAGCATAGCTCTGAAATGAATGCCTGTTGGTTCAGATTATAAAACTGAATACAATTGGTGAGCCGATTTTCAAAAGTTAAAATGGAATCGTTTAAAATTGACATCATACCTGCAGAATTGGCGGTCAGATAATCCACACGCATCCGGATTTTTTCGGAAGGAATCAAAGTGGCGCTATTCGTTCCTGGCAGCCTACTCTGGCAGGCGCAGGCAAGGGTGACAAACAAGGCAATAATAAGAGGGAAAATTCCGTATAATTTTGCTAAATGCATTGTCTGGTATCTATGGTCATCTCACATTATTGGCATTTTTTCAAACCAGGGCTGCGCCTGCTCCAATTGTCCGGCCAGCCGAAACAATACATCTTCGCGGCCAAGTGCAGCAGTGAACATCAAGCCCACGGGTAGTTGGTCGGGCGTCCAGTACAGCGGCACAGACATGGAGGGCTGTCCAGTCATATTGGCAATTGGGGTGTAGGGAATGTAGGAGAAAGTCTTGTCGGCCAAAGGTTGGATAGCCGCCTTGAGTAAGCTGCCCCAGCCTAAGGTATTGACAAAACGGAAAAAGGATTTTTCGGCGGCGGTAGGCTGCAACGTGCCAATGTCAAAGGGCTTCATGGACAGGGTAGGGGTGAGCAGCAAATCATATTGCTGATGAAAAACACCCTGGCGGCGTGCGATGTCATTCCAACGGCGTTTTTGGCGGGCAAAATCGCCGGCGCGGAAGGTTTTGCCAAGCAAACCCAATGCGTAGGTCGTGCCTTCGGTATCGGAGGGGCGAGGCTTGCGCCCGAGGTGCGCCGCGAGTTCGGCAAAATCAGCAGCCACTTCGCCAAGCACCATCATCAGGAATACTTCTGTGAGGTCTTCTTTTGCGTAGGGTAGCTTTACTTCTTCTACCTGATGCCCCAGACTTTCCAGCAACCGAGCGGTGTGCGCGACTGCCTCGATGCATTCCGGATCCATTTCGTGCCCCAGCGTATGCTGCGTAGAAAAGCCGATTTTGAGCGCGCCGGGCGCCGTTTGTACTTCTTGGAGGTAAGAGCGGGCGGGCGGCTCCGTCCGGTACAATTCGCCAGGTGCATTGCCTTGTATCCAATCGAGGAAAAGCGCGCTGTCGCGTACCGAGCGGCTCACACAGCCTTCTGCTACCGCTCCGTTCCACCATTCGCCAGTTTGGGGGCCAAGACTTATGCGGCCTCGGCTGGGTTTCAGACCGAATAGTCCACAATTAGCAGCTGGTATGCGAATGGAGCCGCCGCCGTCGCTGGCAGTGGCGATGGGTACAATGCCTGCGGCCACGCCTGCTGCCGAGCCGCCGCTGGAGCCGCCGGGCGTTTTGTCGGTATGCCAGGGGTTGCGGGTAGGGCCATAATGGGCTGGCTCGGTGTAGGGGGTTAGCCCCCATTCCGGAGAATTGCTGCGCCCCAAAAAACACAGTCCGCTTTTGCGTAATTTGCTGATAATCAAGCTGTCTTCTGTAGATACGTATTTTTGCCAAGCCTTGCTGCCGCGCGTCAGCGGTTCGCCCTGAATGTGCAAACCAATGTCTTTGACCAAAAAAGGCACCCCGGCAAAAGGCGCGGCCGGGTTCACTTGTTGGGCCATGGCTTTCGCTTGGTCGTACATTTTATGGATGATGGCATTAAGTTGCGGGTTGACAGCCTCGGCGCGTTGAATTGCCATTTCTACCAATTCTAATGGCGTGATTTCTTTTTGGCGCACGCGCTCGGCGAGGGCTATGGCGTCATGTTGGCGATATTCTGCAAAGGTCATAATTCGGTTAGTAACGGGTTGAGAAAAAAGTCAGGATGTAATAACAATTGCTACTTTCAAAGATAAAGCTTCCCATCATTATACCAAATGAAAAGACCGCAAATCGCCTAATTGTTGCTGTTCAGCTCGTAATACTTTGACTATCAACGCGTTTCTAATAGAATTTTTTTAGCAATACTTTGGCTTCCCTGCCGTATTTCGAGGAAATAGTTGCCTGCGCCGTTTTGCGAAAGATCAATCAAATCGCTAAATGCTCCGCCGAATGTGCCCAAATCATAATTATAAATCAAACGCCCGGTGGCATTATACACATTGACACTGGTTTCGCCATTGTCCGGCAGGTTGAATTCAAGCTGGAAGCGCTCGGCCGCAGCATTAGGCGTAATACGCAAGTCGCTGATATTGAGGGTGTTACTATCGGAAAGATTGAGTCCAAGTTGCTGATTAAGTGCCCGGATTTCTTCACCCGGGATGGTTTTTAATTCTACAACAGCATTACGGATGTCAATGTCGCGGATGGGCGCGCTCTCCCCATTGCTATCGTGGCTGGAAAACAGACTGCCGCCGTCTTCGGAGTAGGTATCGCAATGCGACTTCATTTGCCCTTTGTCCGTGAAGGTTTCGCCCTTGCGCAGCCAAGTAATTTCTACGGTAGCGCCCACTTGCGTATTGTCCACGGCGGTGCTGATGTCTGACCAATCAATAATCGGATACCCGTTGATTTTTGTAATCCGGTCGCCTGTTTCTAATCCTATTTCGGCGGCTGTAGATTTTGGTACAATGCCAACCGCTACGCCCGTAGTGCTTGGGGTGCCCATTTGTTGCACGCCCAGCATTGGCGAATCACATGGCCCCGGCTCCATTACGCTGCTGACTTCCGAGCGTTTGCTGAAGGTAAGGGTTGCTTGACGATTTTCTCCCTGCCGGATAAAATGTACGGTGGCTTGCTCGCCGGGGCTGAAGCGCTTTAGAATATTCGTGAGATTTTCGGCGGCATTGGTGCGGTAATCATTTATACCATACACATAATCAAAGGGTTGCAAGCCAGCCTGCTCCGCGCCCGAGCCACTGATGACACGGATCACGTAGCTGCCATAAGGATTGTCAAAACCCAACTGCCGGGCTTTTTCCTTCGACACTGTATTGGAATAGATGCCGAGGTGCCCCCACTCATTTATAATACGTGCTCCTCCGGCTGCGCTGATAGCTGCTTCTTTCGGGTCAGGCGTTGCATTCAGCACACCTTCGGCACGCATGGTTTTGCCTTTGCGTACAAATTCTACCGCAATCGGCTCGCCGGCGCTCACCACGCCAAGGGCCGTCGAAATATCGTCCCAGTCCACCATCGGGTGCCCATTGATGGTGCGGATGAGGTCGCCGTCCTGCATACCCATGGCTTCAGCAGTTGAATTGCGCACAATATACACCTTGACTCCGATTTCCCGCTCGGATGTGTTGTTATGCGGACTGACGCCGAGGAACCCCTTCTTACTGCGTGCCTCCGCTGCATCACTCACGCGGCCACTGAAAGTCACTTCGGCGCTTTGTTTTTTGCCTTTTCGGATGAAATGCACCGTGGCGCGCTGACCCGCACGATACGTGGCGAGTAAGTCACTTAAATCACGATTGGCACTAACTTCTTCTTTATCAATTTTATAAATATAATCAAAAACTTGCATGCCGACTGCTTCGGCTGCCGAATTGGAAATGACTTTGGTCACGTAGGCTCCGTGCGCATTGTCAAAACCGAGAATACGGGCTTTCGCTTTGGAAACCGGCTCGGAATGAATACCCAAGTAAGCCCTGCCGCCAGACTGGGCTATGGCATTGGCTGAAGTGGCGATAAGGAGCAGCAGGCTCAAGGCGTTTAATAGATGTTTCATATTTTCGACTGGTATTTAGGTAGTAATCAACAAGATGAAATAACTTGTTTTAATCGTCTGTTTATGAGCGTTTTAGAATGCTTTTGCATTTAAAAAACTTTCAACAAACTATGCAATATGATTTGCACATTGCAAAAAAGACTTGTTTTTCCAGAAAAAGTTGCTTGCAAAGCCAATGATTTTTCTTTCTTTACAAAAGAAAAAATGAACCGCAGGGGGCTGCTTTGCGGTTTTTATACATTAATAGCATCCAATCGTCCGGAAAGACAGGTGCTTTGTTCGCCAAAAAGCTTTTACCAAATTTTTTTTTGGACTAAAAAATTCGCCTTATGCGTAGAATTTTGTTTTTTTCCTTGTGTGCGCTGTTAGCATGTTCTCGCAAAACAGCCCAACTCAACAAACCTATGGAACAGTACGATGCAATACCGGTGGAAGACCGGCTGTCGGTGATCAATATTCCGGTGCAAATCAATCTGCGGGAGCTGGAAAAATCACTCAACCAGCAATTGGAAGGTGTTTTGTACGAAGACAAGGACCTGAAAGACGGCGATAAGATGATGATGCGCGCCGAAAAACGCGAAGACATTCAGCTACAAATAGAAGGGCAGACCATTCGCTATCGCTTGCCGCTGAAGCTTTGGGTGAAATACGATTTCGGCATCACGGCATTAGAAGCCAATGGCGACATTGCACTCAACTTTAAGACGGATTTTTCCATCAACCCCGACTGGGAAATGGAAACCCACACGTCCATTGAAAACTACGAGTGGCTACGCCAGCCCAAGCTCAAAATGGGCGCACTGAATCTGCCGGTTGGTTTCATTGCCGACATTGTGCTCAAGCAAAGCCGAGCGGTCATCGCCCGCTCCATTGACGAGCAAGCCCGGCAAAATTTCAATCTACGTCAATTAGTGAGTGACACTTGGCAGCAGATGTTCGAGCCGGTGCTAATTTCACCAGAATACAACACTTGGCTTTTGGTGAATCCCCAAAGTATTGCGATGACGCCCATTGTCACCACTCAAGAAATGCTGCGCAGCACCATTTTGATTGAATCGCGCCCGCGCGTGAGCCTCGGCAGCAAGCCTGTGTCCATGACTCCAGCACCACTACCACTTTTTGTGCTGCGCAATGCTGAAAATGTGCAGCAGGATTTTTTCATTCAAATCAGTACTGAAGTACCTTATGCCGAAGCGGAGCGTTTGGCCAAATCAGAGCTGCAAGGCGAGACTTTCCGTGAGGGCAAGCGCTCGGTACGGGTAGAAGACATTGAGCTTTTCGGGCAGGGCACCCGGCTGATTGTCAATACGCGGTTGTCGGGCAGCTACAATGGCAATGTCTATCTCAGCGGCCGGCCATTCTACAATGAACGCAAGAACACGGTGGATGTGCGCGACCTGAATTTCACATTGGAAACCCGCAATTTTTTGCACAAATCTGCTGGCTGGCTGCTCAAGGGTACTTTGCGTAAGCAAATAGAATCGAACATGAATTTTTTGCTGGATTATAATTTGGCGGAATTGAAAAACCAGTTGCAAACGCAGTTGAATGAGTATAAAGTGGGGCAAAATATTGTATTGGATGGCAATTTAGACGAACTTTCCATCCGGGATGCCTTTTTGGCAGCCGATGGCATCAAGGTGCAGGTAGCATTGCGCGGCAAACTGAATGTGCAAGTGAACGGGTTGAATTGACCTGTTGGAATAACCACTATTGATGCTTTTTAGCACAGCGACTTGAGATTTTTAAAAACAGGTAAGGTATGAACACTGGAATTGCGGCCGGGCACGAGGAGACGGCCCGGGCGGCCGCAGACGTCTTGCAAGCCGGAGGAAATGCGGTGGACGCAGCGATAGCCGCTTTTTTTATGAGTTGGGTAGCAGAGCCTTGTATGTCTTCGGCTGGCGGCGGCGCTTTTGCGATGGTAGCCATGGAAGGCGAGCCAATTGTACTGTATGATTTTTTTTGCCAAACACCCCGCCGAAAGCGCCCGCCGCACGAGTCTGATTTCTTCCCGGTCACAGTTGATTTTGGCGATACGCATGAAGTTTTTCATGTAGGCAAAGGCGCTACGGCTGTTCCCGGCGCGGTGGCCGGCGTTTTTGCTTTGCATCGGCGCTACGGCACGGTGCCCATGACAGATTTGGTGCAACCAGCGGCAGCGGCTGCTAAAAATGGGGTCGTGGTAAACGATTTTCAGCATTTCGATTTTGATTTGGTCAAGCCGATTTTAGAATTGCATGAGCGTACGCACACCGTTTTCTTTCCGGGCGGCAAGGTAGCAGCGGTTGGCGAGCGGGTATGCTTGTCGGATATGGCCGATTTTCTGGAAGTGCTGGCTAAGGAAGGCGAAGCCCTGTTTTATCAAGGAGAAATTGCGCAGCAAATTGTACGGGATTACAGCACCGCCGGCGGCTCACTGACGATGGAAGATTTTACTGGTTATCAGGTACGAATACGGCAGCCCTTGCATTTTCCTTGGCATGGCAAGATGGTTTATACCAACCCCGCGCCCAGCATTGGCGGAGCTATCATTGCTTTGGCTATGGGCGCGCTGGCCGATGAAGATATTCCTGAGGATTATCTCGGCGAAGGGCACATTGAACGAATGTATCGAGTTTTTGCACAAGTGGACGCCCTCGGCAAGTCACCCGAACACCTGCACCACGCCGTGCGCACATGGCAGCAAAAAACTTGGGGCAGCACTACCCATTTCAATGTGGCTGACCGCCGGGGCAATGCAGTAAGCCTGAGCAGCACTATTGGTGAAGGCTGCGGGTATGTAGTGCCAGGTGCCGATATTTTATTGAATAATATGCTGGGAGAGGCCGCGCTCATGCCCAATGGTTTTCATTCTTGGCGAAAAAACGTGCGCCTTTCTTCTATGATGGCTCCAACGATGGTATGCAACGAAACACAACAGCCGGAAATCGTGCTGGGTACGGGTGGCGCCAGCCGAATTGCCTTCGCCATTAGTCAGGTTTTGAGCTTGTTGATTGATTACAAACTACCGGTGGAAGTGGCCGTGAATGCGCCGCGCGTGCATTGGGAACACGATGTATTGCACATAGAACCAGGCTTTAAGGGTATTCCGGCAATAAGTTCAGCCGCACAGCAGCAGATGAAATTGTGGCAGCGGCAATCGCTGTTTTTTGGTGGAGTGCATACCTTGAGAAGAATAGACAATTATTGGACGGCTGCTGGCGACGAGCGCCGGGATGGAGTAGCGATGATTGCACCCTGAAACCCGGCACTGGCCGTAGAGCATTGAAAATCAGGCAGAAAAGGAAGTGCCACAACCGCAGGTATCCGTGGCGTTGGGGTTGTTGAAAGAAAAACCTCGGTTGTTCAGTCCGTCCACCCAGTCAATTTCCATACCAAGCAGATAAATGGCGTGCGATTTTTGCATCAGCACCCGCAATCCATTGATTTCGTGCACTTCGTCGTTGTCTTTGAGCATGTCAAAGCCCAGCACATAGGAAAAACCCGAGCAGCCGCCGCCCTTCACGCCCACGCGCAGCCCATAGTCGGCGGGTACATTCTGGCTTTCGCGGATGCGCAAGAGTTGTTTTACGGCACCTTCGGTCAGTGTTATTGGTTGCAAAGCTGTTTTTACTTCACTCATGGTCGTATGCTTTTTAAAAAAACAAGGCTTTTCAGTTGCAGCGCGCCAGGAAGAGGCGCTTATTTAAATTTATTCTACAAAAGTAAGCAAAAAGAGAACGACCGAAAAATATTTTTGGTTCGATTCTACGGGATATTAATTTGGCGAAAGGTTTGGAAAAGTGTCGGTAGGGCGTAATTTTGCCGTGTACAATCCCAATGATAGCGCCAGTTTATCCGCATTACAAATTCAAATACAGGCATGACGGTTATTCTTGAAATTCTGAAATTGACGATTCCGGGTCTGATTGTGTTTCTGACGGTCTATTTTGTGTTGAAACAATTTTTAGATAATCAGCGGGCTATCAAGCACTTAGAATTGAAACAAAGCCAGCAGAGCACCACCACGCCGCTGCGTCTGCAGGCCTATGAGCGCCTGTCGCTGTTTTGCGAGCGTATTGCCCTGCCCAGCCTGATGCTGCGTCTGCGCCACGAGGAATTGAGCGCCGGGCAGTTTCGCGCCTCGCTCATGCTGGCTATTCAGCAGGAATATGAGTATAATATTACTCAGCAAGTGTACGTCTCCGGGCAATTGTGGGAAATTGTGAAAATGGCTCGTGACGATGCGATGAATACCATCGGATTGGCGTTTGAATTGGTGACGCCCAAAGCTCCAGCCGACGAATTAGCACAAGCCATTATGAGTATTCTCGAAAAGCGAGGCGTAACGGCCGTTGACAAGGCATTACAAGCGATTAAAACCGAAGCGGCTATCTTGTTTTAAAAATTTTCAACCAAAGTACTCGCCAATTGTTTCGCAAACTATCGTTTGTTTGGTTATAAAAAGATAGAAAAATGCAAAATACAGGAATGGCCAATCAGGCAGCGCCGGCCGCTTTTGCCCCGATAGAAATAGACGAGCGCGGCTATTATGGCGAATTTGGCGGTGCTTTCATACCGGAAATGTTGTATCCGAATGTGGAAGAACTGCGCGAGCGCTACCTGAAAATCATGTACGAACCTAATTTTCAGTTAGAATTTCAACAACTGCTGCACGATTATGTCGGTCGGCCCACGCCACTGTATTTAGCAGAGCGCCTTTCAGAACGCTACGGTGCTCGGATTTACCTCAAAAGAGAAGACCTCTGCCACACCGGTGCACACAAAATCAACAATACCATCGGGCAGATACTAATGGCCAAACGTCTCGGCAAAACCCGTATCATTGCTGAAACCGGCGCGGGCCAGCACGGCGTAGCCACGGCCACCGTGTGCGCATTGATGGGTATAGAGTGCATTGTGTATATGGGTGCGGTGGACATCGAGCGGCAGGCACCCAATGTGGCGCGTATGAAAATGCTTGGTGCGGAAGTACGCCCGGCCACCAGTGGCAGCCAAACCCTGAAAGATGCGACCAACGAAGCTATCCGCGATTGGATCAATAACCCGGAAAATACGCATTATATCATAGGCTCGGTGGTAGGGCCGCACCCTTACCCCGATATGGTGGCGCGCTTTCAGGCAGTGATTAGCGAGGAAATTCAATGGCAATTAGAAGAACATACCGGACGCAATCATCCCGACTTAGTCATCGCTTGCGTAGGCGGTGGTAGCAATGCGGCCGGCGCTTATTATCACTTTTTGAATGACCAACGCGTGCGCCTCATTGCGGTGGAAGCCGCCGGTAAAGGCGTGGATAGCGGGCATTCGGCTGCTACCAGTGTACTGGGTACCAAGGGCATTATACACGGGAGCCGCACCTTGCTGATGCAAACCGAAGACGGACAAATCGTGGAGCCTTACTCTATCTCTGCCGGATTAGATTATCCGGGCATAGGGCCGCTGCACGCGCACCTGATTTCTACCGGTCGGGCCGAAGCAGTGAGCATTACCGACGACGAAGCACTGATTTCGGCGTTTGAACTGGCGCGTACCGAAGGCATTATTCCTGCTTTAGAAACAGCACACGCTTTTTCCGCTTTGAATAAAATTAAGTTCCGGCACAGTGATATCATTGTAATAAACCTCTCGGGCCGCGGCGATAAAGACTTGGCGATGTACGTGGAGCATTTGCCGCGATTTGCCCGGTGAGCTTTTATCTTGGAAAACGGACAACCATATTTGTAAGCATGAACCGAATTCAGCAATTATTCGAGCAAAAAAAATCGGATGTACTCAATATTTACTTCACGGCGGGCTTCCCGAATCTGCACGATACCGAAGCCATCATCCTTGCATTAGAGCAGGGGGGGGCGGATCTGGTTGAAATTGGAATGCCTTACTCCGATCCGCTGGCAGATGGCACTACGATACAGGAGAGTAGCATGACTGCTTTGGAAAATGGAATGACCTTGCCGCTATTGTTGGAACAAATTGCTGCGGTACGCCCCAAAACTACCGTTCCGCTCGTGCTGATGGGCTATTTCAATCAGGTGATGCAATATGGCGAGGAGCGTTTTTTTCGCCAATGTAAGGAGGTAGGAGTAGATGGCGTTATCTTACCCGATATGCCGGTGTATGTATATGAAGAGCAATTCCGATCCCTTTTTGAAACCTTAGACTTGGGTATCAGTTTTCTCATCACGCCGCAGACGAACGAAGAGCGCATCCGCCAAGTGGACGCCCTCACGCGTGGCTTCATTTATATGGTGTCGAGTTCTTCTATCACTGGTGCCAAATCCGGCATTTCCGAGCAGCAATTAGCGTATTTCAATCGAGTGCAGGCCCTGCAATTGCAGCATCCGCGCTTGATTGGTTTTGGTATTTCCAATCACGATACTTTCAGTACAGCCTGTCAGTACGCGCAGGGCGCCATCATCGGCAGCGCTTTTATCAAGGCATTGGCAGGTCTGCAGCCAGAGCAAGTGCCCGCAGCCACAGTGGCATTTGTGCAAGCCGTGCGCGGGGTAGCGTCGTAGCTTTTTACAGCTTCATTTTTTTGATGCGGTCCAATTCGCGTTTGCTGTCTTTTTCCTTAATGGTTTCGCGTTTGTCGAAAGACTTTTTGCCTTGGGCCACCGCTATTTCAAGCTTGGCAAAGCCCCGGTCGGTCATGTATAGTCGGTAGGGAATGATGGTAAATCCGCGCTCTTTTACCTTGCGCTCGATCTTACGTAATTCGCTTTTGCGCAGCAGCAGCTTACGATTGCGGCGTGTAGCGTGGTTGGCATAAGTGCCATTTTCGTACTCCTTGATGTACATACTGTACACATACAGCTCGCCATCTTTGAAAATACAATAAGCATCCGTCAGGTTGACATTGCCTTTGCGAATGGATTTGATTTCGGTGCCCTGCAAAACAAGCCCCGCTTCGTATTTGTCATCTAAAAAATACTCGTACTCGGCCCGCCGATTCACCACCTCTATCTTCTTCTGTTTTTTCTCTCCCATTATTTTGAAAATTCTACTTCCGATTTTGTATAACACCTTCGAGCAGCTTACAGTTCCGGGAGGGGTGTATGGATTCATGGTTTCATGGATTCATGGATTCATGGTTTCATGGTTTCATGGATTCATGGTTTCATGGATTCATGGTTTCACTGTTGCATGGTTGCATGGTTTTCCTATCAACCTATTCCCCAATTAAACCCATCTACCCTTTTTAAACCGCCCCGACTTATCAGGATTGCACCGTTACACCTTGCACCTTATACCCATTTAAACCCCCATTACACCTTACTGTTTTTGCCGATCCTCGATGAGTTTTACGTCGCGGGGGGCGTTGGTAGGTGTCAGTTGTATCTCTGCGCCTTTCAGGTTGTCATCTAAAAAACGGGTCATTTTTTTGTACAAATGCAGCCGCGCATAGCCGCCGTAGATGCCATGATTCCGATTGGGATAGAAATACGTATCGAATTGTTTGTTCGCATTGATGAGCGCGTTGGCCATTTCCACCGTATGCTGGAAGTGCACATTGTCGTCGGCCATGCCATGCATCAGCAGGTAGTTGCCTTTGAGCAGGTGCGCAAAGTTCACTGGCGAATTGTCGCGGTAGCCGTCCGGGTTTTCCGTTTCGGTGCGCATAAAACGCTCGGTATAAATGGTATCGTACCATTTCCAGTTGGTGACGGGCGCTACGGCAATAGCCGCCTTGAATACATCACTGCCCTTGAGCAAGCACAGGCTCGACATGTAGCCTCCGTAGCTCCAGCCAAAAATGCCGATACGGTTTTTGTCCACATAAGATTGTGTGCCGAGCCATTTGGCTGCCTCGATTTGGTCTATAGTTTCGTATTTGCCAAGCTGGAGGTAAGTGATTTTTTTGAAAGCTTCGCCGCGGCCGCCGGTGCCGCGGTTGTCCACACAAGCTACAACATATCCTTGCTGGGCCAGCATCTGAAACCACCAGTAGTTAGCGCCTTTCCAAGCATCGGTCACCTGCTGGCTGCCCGGGCCACCATACACAAACATCAGCACTGGGTAGCGGCGGTTTTCGCGGAAATCACGCGGCTTGATCATCCAGCCGTTCAATTCTACATTTTCGCTGGTTTTGAACTGAAAAAACTCGACTTCGCGGGCTTGATGTTCCTTGGTTTTGGCTTTCAGGGCGGTGTTGTCTTCTATGAGGCGCAGTTGTTGTCCATTCAGGTTGTAAACGGTATAGCTGGCGGGCGCATTAATGGTAGAATGCGTCACTACATAATAATCGTAGGTGCTGCTGAATTGTGCACTATTGGTGCCGGGGGCATCAGCCAAAGCTTTTTTCCCTTTGCCGTCTAATCCGATGGCATACACCTGGCGCTGCAGGGGAGATTTTTCAGCTGCTTGGTAAAACACAAGTCCGCGTTTTTCGTCCACGCCATATACTTGGCTTACCTCCCAGTTGCCCGTAGTGAGTGGCAAGGGTTTTTTACCATCTATGGTACCAAGATAAAGATGCTTCCAGCCGGTGCGCTCGCTAGTGAAGAGGTAGCGATTGCCGTCGCTTAGAAAAGTGAGATCATCGAGAATAGACTCTTCGATGTAGTATTTGTTGTCTTCTGCAAAGAAAACCCGCGTAGCACCGTTAGCTGCATTGGCGAGCAGGAGCTCTAACTTATTCTGGTGGCGATTCATACGGAAAATGCAGAGTTGCGTGGGGTCTTGCGTCCAGCGGATGCGCGGGATGTAGATGTCGGTTTCCTCACCGGTTGTCATTGCTGCGGTTTGGCCAGTTGCCACATCATATACATGAATAGTGACAATGGCGTTGCGCTCGCCCACTTTTGGGTATTTGAAAGTTTCGTACTCCGGATAGAGGTCGTTATTATACAATGTCATGGTAAACTGCTTCACCTCGCTTTCGTCGAAGCGATAGAATGCAATGCGCTGCCCGTCGGGCGACCACTCAAAGCCCCTTTTCAGGGCAAATTCTTCTTCATATACCCAGTCCATACCACCATTGATAATGGCATTGGCCGCTCCGTCGCGGGTGATTTGCAAAATTTCGTCATTTTGTAAATTGCGCATATAAAGATTGTTTTCAAAGACAAACGCGACCTTGTCAGCTTGTGCATTGAGCGTACCGAGGCTCACTTTGCCCTCAGCGAAAACCGGAGCAAATGCATTATTAGCTCGGTTGAAAACAAAATATTTTTCGCGGGTAGAATGCCGATAGATGGATTCCACCTCCGACCATAGTAGAATGGTTTTTTCGTCATTACTAAAGCGGTAACCCTGTATTCGGCCATTGAAGCCAGCCTGATTAGCCACCGTTGAAGCATCAAAAATGGTTTGTACCAGGTTGCCAGTAGTTAAGTCGTACTGTTGTATTTTATTTTGTTCGAGGCGGGTGTAATGTTTGCCGTCGTTCATAAAATTGAAGCCAGGCACCGAATTCGCATTAAATGTACCGTACTGCCAGATGTCTTCTAATGTAATGAGTTTCTGAGCCCTTATACCATGCACGCCCATCAGCGCCACGATGCATAATAATATTACTCTCTTCATAATGAATCGGATTTTAATTAAGTAATGTTGCCTTGTTATTTACTATTTTGTTACTGTTATTTGTTATTTGGGGGTATATCATAATATCCCAATTCCCTAATTTCCCAATATCCCATTCAAACAATGTTGCACCTGTCGCATTTGTTCGCGTTTTTCGACAATGACCGGCGGGGCGGCCCGCTCGGCACAATTGGTCAGGGCGCAGCGCTCACAAGTTTGGTTCACATCGCGTAGCTGAATGGCGGGGTCATTCCAAAACCGGATTTTGTCTTGCAATGCTTCATTAACCAGAAAACCCAGCGTCACGCTTACATTGCGATTGGGAGCCGGATACGCCGGACGCGCAATGGTGAAGCAGAGGTACTCGTCGTCGGTACCGATGAAGCGCGAGCGTTGTGCCCGCACAATAGTATCCACGGCTTTGCCTTCTTGCTGCAAGGCATTCAAATCGTGCAACAAAGACAAGGCCACCCAGCGGCGGCAGTAGTGCTCTAACAGGGCATTGCCATGCGGATGATGGCGCCGGCTCAGATGCAACTCGCGGTCCACTTCATACTGATCGGTGGTCGGGTTTTGTACAAACCGCAGGAAAAACAATTGGTCTAAACCAAAAAACGCAGGCGCTATATTCGTCAACCGATGGTAAAACATCTCCGGCGAGGCATCATATTTTTTCATAATGGATAGAAAGGCATCGCCGTCCCATTTGGGATATTGAAAAAACTGTGTAATATCTGCTAAAAAGGCCTCCCGAGGGATGAGCAGCGCCCCGGAAAAATAGGTAGCTCGGGAATGATTGAGGACTTCCTCAAAAGTATTGGCGCGCAACAGTGAAGATGTATTAGCGCGTTCTCTTATGTTTAAAACATTGAATCCCAGTTCTTTGCCAAGCTGAAAAGCCCTTTGCATCGAAGAGAGCCGACTACTGAGCAACAACTGGCGAGTTTTGGGTACAAACACTGAGCGCAGGTGCTGCAATTCGCGGTAAGCGTCCAGCCCATTGTCTATAATTTGATAATCAAACTGGGTTTCGAGCAGTTTTTTGAGCGTATCGCCGGGCAGGGGCCGGGTGTCGGGTATTTGATGTTGTTGGCAAAAGTCGGCTACCTGTTTTTCTAACTCCGGAAAGTAATTATTGTGCAATTCTAAGTAGCTGCGCAAGGCACTGAAGTAGAAATTCTCTTCCTTGAGGGCGTAATTGCGCGAGATCTCCAGCAGGGTAGAAATAAAAGCCCCAACTCGGGCCGGCGCGCTGGCAATGATTTCCACGACTTTGGCCAAGTCAATGCCGAATAAATCGAGCGGCAATTCATTCAAAAAATTGGATTGCAATAACTCGGCAACCGGCTCCAGCGATTTGTCCAATTCGCCGGAGGTCAATTCTTCCACCGGAATGCCCAGCGCCTGCGACAGTGCCGCCACCTTGTTGTCCTTAGGATATTTTTTGCCTTTTTCGATTTCGTTCAAATACGATACCGACACGCCAGTCTTGTCAGCCAAATCTGCAAAAGAAAGTCCTTTTGCTTGGCGCAACTGCTTCACTTTCAGCCCGAAAATAATCCGGTGGTATTGTGCTTTACCGCTCATGCGGGCCAAAATACAACAATTCAAGCGAAATTTCGCTTTTACTACTGAGCTTGGCGCTCATTTTATTAGAAAAAAGTGCCTTGACCCTCAGTAAATTTTGCTTCAGCATTAATAAAACTGCGCGGGTATTTTGTAGTTTCCAATAAAAGGACGAAATTAAGCTCCGCTTACTGTAGAATTTTTCAGAAATATAGAAATAACTTGCTGATAAAGAGCGAGTTAAAATTAGATACTGGGCACTATGGAAAAAATTGAAATGGATATACTGGCCTTGACCAATAGCGAAAACCAGCAGAACAGCTTTGTAGTGATTTTGAAGGAGAAATACGGCAACCGGCGGCTACCGGTGGTCATTGGCGGCTTTGAAGCACAGGCAATTGCCTTGTCTTTGCAGGACATCAAGCCCAACCGCCCCATGACGCACGACTTGTTCAAGGAATCCTTGATTGCTTTAGAGGTGTATCTGATGGAGGTGATTATTTCCGATTTGCAGGAAGCCATTTTCTACGCTACTTTGGTCTATCTGAAACCCGACGGCTCCATCTTGGAGGTAGATTCACGCACCTCCGATGCATTAGCGCTTGCGGTGCGCTTTGGGGCCTCGATTTATGCAAATGCCAAGGTGCTGGATGAGGCCGCCATCGCCGTGGAGGGCGAAGGAGTGACGGAGGAAGTTCCGATGCCTCAGCCTGGTTCGCCATTGTCTTCTTACACTACCAAAGAGCTTGAGCATTTGCTGGAAGAAGCGCTCGCCGGTGAGGATTATGAAAAAGCAGCGCAAATACGCGATGAACTCAAGCGACGCAGCGAGAAGAGTTGAAGGAACAGAACCGAGCACTGTTAGTAGGGGAATGGGTTAGAAAGGTTTAGAAGGGGTTTAGAAAGGTTGAGGGGGTTTAGAAGGGTTTAGAAAGGGTTGAGACCGTATCTATCACCTATTTATCTACCACCTATTATCTATCATCTAAAATCTAAAATCTATGGTCTATTATATTGTCAGTTTGCCAAAGAAAAGAGCACGCTACGGAGCTTAGGTTTCGCAGCGTGCTCATGCGTTCGTATCTAATGTATTGTCATAAATGAATCACCTCCCCGTAAGCAGCAGCGGCAGCTTCCATGACGGCCTCACTCATGGTAGGGTGGGGGTGTACCGTTTTAATAATTTCGTGACCAGTGGTCTCCAATTTTCGAGCGGCTACTACTTCTGCAATCATTTCGGTGACGTTGGCACCGATCATGTGTGCGCCTAAGAATTCGCCGTATTTGGCATCAAAAATTACCTTTACAAAACCTTCTTTAGCTCCGGCGGCGCTGGCCTTGCCCGAAGCCGAAAAAGGAAACTTGCCGACCTTTATTTCGTAACCAGCTTCTTCCGCTGCTTTCTCGGTGTAGCCTACCGAAGCCACTTCCGGTATGCAATAGGTACAGGACGGAATGTTGTTATAATCTAAAGGCTCCGGTTTGTGCCCTGCGATGGCTTCTACACAAATAATACCTTCGGCGCTGGCCACGTGCGCGAGGGCCGGCCCCGGCACCACATCGCCAATAGCATAAACGCCCGGCACATTGGTGCGATAGTATTCGTCCACCTTGATAATGCCGCGATCGGTGGTGATGCCCAATTCTTCCAGCCCGATGTTTTCGGTGTTAGGTGCCACACCCGCTGCCGACAGCACAATGTCGCACTTGATTTCTTCGGTTTTGCCATCTTCACGGCTTTTCACTAGTACCTTACAGTCGCGGCCGCTGGTGTCCACTGATTCTACCGAAGTATTGGCTAAAATGCGAATACCTTTTTTGGTGTACAATTTAGTCAGTTCTTTTGAAATGTCCCCATCTTCACGCGGCACGAGGCCTTGCTCCAAAAATTCGACAATCGTCACTTCGGTGCCAATAGAATTGTAGAAATAGGCAAACTCCACCCCGATAGCGCCTGCGCCTACTACTACCATAGATTTGGGCTGCTTTTCCAAAGACATGGCCTTGCGGTACTCGATAATTTTTTTGCCGTCAATCGGCAGGTTGGGCAGTTCCTTGGCCCGTCCGCCGGTAGCGATGATGATATGCGGAGCACTGTATTCCTGCTTTTTGCCATCGGCATCGGTCACTTCCACTTTTTTGCCGCGTACCAACTTGCCCTCCCCTTTGATGACATCAATTTTATTTTTGCGCATCAAAAAGCTGACTCCCTTGCTCATGCCGTCGGCTACTCCTCGGCTACGCTTGACCATGCCCTCGAAATCGGCTTTGGCGCTGCTTACCTTGATGCCATAGTCCTCAGCGTGGCTAATGTATTCAAATACTTGAGCGCTTTTCAGCAAGGCTTTGGTCGGGATGCAGCCCCAGTTGAGACAAATACCGCCCAGAGACTCACGCTCCACCACCGCGGTTTTCATACCCAATTGAGAAGCCCGGATAGCTGCTACATAGCCGCCTGGGCCACTGCCTATTACAATCAAATCATAGTTCATACAGTTCTACTTTTTTAAGGTGATTGATATGCTGTTTCAACACTGCCAGCATCCCGTCGGTTGCAAGTTGGAAGACGGATGTTCCGTGGTTTTACAGCCCAAAAACGGCGCAAAGATAGCTAATCAGTAATAAAATCATATCAATTGGGCACAGGTTCTGCTGGTAAGTGGTGCTATAAAGTAAAAAACTCCGCCACAGAAACCTGCAGCAGAGCTTGCCTAACTTACTGATACTAATATTTTACAGACAGCGCGCCCATTGCACTTCTTGCGTAGTGCAGAAGTAATGACTTGGTTGCGGCAGATTCCTAAGCATGGTTGAATGGCCCTGGCGATTTGGCAGGAAATGTAGCTTTAGCCCCCTTGTAGCATCTTAATTGCATCTTCGACTTTTATCGCTTCAGGCGACCGTAAAGATATAAATATTCGCTTGGCAAGGCAAAAAAAACCGACAATTTTTCGACGGACGAAGTGGAAAAGCCAATTATAAGTTTTTTGATTAAAACCTTGTTTTTCAAAATTTTAAAAATATTGAAAAATATAATTTAAACCTCGTAATTCGAGTGTTTTGTGCAGAAACAGAGCACTTTGGAAAGAATTTTACTAAGCGGAAAAAAAAATCAGGGCGCATCGGAAAGTGTAAGCACTAAGGTGGCATTTTCGGTGCTCGCAATGCGATCAATACGGACAAAAAAGCCGCGTTGCAACTCGAATGCTTCGGCGAGTTTAATCGTCTCAGCGCGCTCTTCAATCTCGGCAGCCCAGGCGGCAAATGCTTGATAATCAGGCCCAAAACTACTTAGACGCCGCATTTCGTTCACTGCTTGCGCAATCCACCAAGCTGGCGAGTCAGTCAGAGGTTGCTCTAATAAGCCAAACTGAAACTCCTGCCGTATTTCGTTGCAGCCACTTTGCAGCACGGTGAGCGTTTCGCCATTGTCAAAGCGTATTTGCTCGGTGGCATCGTTGCCCTGTCTGCTAAACTCGTGCCCGCTCAGGCCGGCTTGTGTAGGATTGAAAATCGGTTGGGGCGCGCCATATTTACAGGCATCTGCGGACTGGCTGTCGCGCTTTTGGTTACAGCTACTTGTTAAAATTGTAATAAAAACGAGGAGCGCTATTTTGTAAAGCATTGATTATCTGGTTTTAATAAAAAGGCACGAATTCTTTTCTAAACAAAAGCCCCGGCAAATCGGTTAGCCTGTGGGTTTTCAATTTTTAAAATTCAAAAGAACCAAATTTTATTGTATGATCTCAGCAAATTATGCCACCAATGGCAAATCAAATGGAAATAGCATGGAGGTGTTTGTAAATGGAGCCGCAAGATTATTGTCCAAACCAGATTATGATACGCCCCTCAAACCTGATGCTTTCGAGCTATCGGACGAGGAAAAAATAACGCTGATTACCGAGCGATTTCACGAAATTATGGACATTATCGGTCTCAACCTCAATGACGATTCGCTGCGCGATACACCCCGGCGCGTAGCCAAGATGTTCGTTCAGGAGATTTTCGGTGGATTGAATCCGGCTAACAAACCTGCCATTTCGCTATTCGACAACAAATATCAGTACCGCCAGATGCTGGTGGAGCGCGATATTACGCTCAAATCGTTTTGCGAGCACCATTTTCTGCCTATTGTAGGCAAGGCGCACATCGCTTACATTTCCAGCGGCAAGGTGATTGGCTTGTCCAAGCTCAACCGCATCGTCGAGTATTTCTCGCGCCGGCCCCAAGTGCAGGAGCGCCTGACTATGCAGATAGCCGACGAGCTGCGCCGCGTGCTGAAAACCGAAGATGTAGCCGTCTATATTGACGCCGAGCACATGTGCGTGAAAATGCGTGGCGTGGAGCACGACCACAGCTCGACGGTGACGACCGAGTACAGCGGCAAATTTCTCAATGAAACGGTACGGGCCGAGTTTTTACAGGCTATTCGCTCGTAAGGACTGGTTTTATTAAAAATTGTTCAATTGTAAGGCGCTATGGAAATTTTAGCAAATAAAAAGGTATTGGTAGTGGGCGCTACCGGTGGCATAGGTGCGGAAACTGTGCGACTGCTCAAAAACAGCCAGGCTAATGTCTTTATCAGCGGGCGCAGCCAAACCAAATTAGCCGAAGTAGCTACTGCCAATGGCATTCCCGATGCGCAGGTTTTTGCGATAGACATCACGCAGCCCGAACAGGTAGAGGCAGCTGCCCAGCAGGTCCACGCTCAGGCCGGAGCCCTCGATATTTTGATCAACGTGGCAGGCATTGGCATTATTCATCCTTTAGAAACACTTGGTTATGAGGACTTTAGCCGAGTCATTGATGTCAATCTAAAAGGTGCTTTTCATATTTTCAAGGCATTTTTACCGCCGATGAAAGAAGCCAAAAAAGGATTGATTATCAATCTGCCGGGTGTACTTGGCAAAACGCCTATGGCCGGAGCTGCCGCCTACGCTGCTTCCAAATACGGCTTGGAGGGCATGACTAAATCTATCCGCGAAGAGCTGAAGCGTACCGATGTGCGTATCACCAATTTGTATCTCGGCGGCACCGATACGCCTTTCTGGGATGAGATAAACCTGCGCGTCAACCGCGAAAAGTTTGTCAATGCCCGCGAAGCCGCCCGCGCCATCTGGTTTTTGTGTCAGCAGCCTTCTTCTGGGGTCGTTTCTGAAATGGTTTTACAGCCCTTTAACCATCAGGCAATTTAATACTTTCTGTGGCTAAAGACCTGCGGAGCTGCGTCCTGTGGCTTCCAGGTTTTTGGTATCACAAAATTTCTCGCGCCGACTTTTCCGGCGTTTTCATCCCATTTATTTGGTCGTTTATCTAAAAACAGGGGCACTGCTACTAAATAGCGGCAACTATTGTTATCAAAATTCGCTTAATGTTATTAAGTTTAAGGCAGCATTATATGCCAAAATAAACAGCCTTTTTTCAAATAAGTATTTATAATACAATGGGACAATTCTTTAAGTTTCTTTTAGCCTCCTGCCTCGGCGTGTTTCTGGCCCTGATTGCCCTGTTTGGTATCGGAGCTATTGTGATTGCAGGCATTGCTAGTCGCGTTGACAAACCAGCCAAAGTGCAACCCAACTCGGTGCTGCACCTCACTTTTCCGCAGCCCGTGCCGGAAAAAACCAACAACATTCAGGTGGTAAGTTTCAAACCTTCGGATAGTAAAATTATGGGTTTGCACGACATGCTACGCGCCTTAGAGCAAGCCCAAGCCGATAATAATATCAAGGGCGTCTTTCTTGATGCGCCCAACGGCGTGCTGGCGGGCATGGCTACGGTCAATAGCTTGCGCGATGCTTTGGAAGAGTTCCGCGCAGCAGGCAAATTCATCGTCGCGTACGGCGATTATTACACGCAGGGTTCGTATTATTTAGCAACTACATCCGATGCTATCGTGCTGAATCCCAATGGTTTAGTGGATTTTCGGGGCTTTTCGGCGCAGGTTCCATTTTATAAAAATATGTTTGATAAAATCGGGTTGAGCATAGAAGTATTTTACGCAGGTAAATACAAAAGCGCCACCGAGCCATTCCGGCGCACCAATATGTCGGAAGAGAACCGCGAACAAGTTCGGGAATATTTAGAAGATACGTATGGCGAATTTCTGTCAGATATTGCACGTACTCGCGGCAAAAGTGTAGCGGAGATGCGCAGCTTGGCCGATAGCTACGCCGGTTTTCAACCGGATAAAGCCCTCGAAGCAGGCGTGGTAGATGAATTGGGCTACCGCGAAGACGCTATGAAATTTATGCGTGGGCGCTTAGGGCTGAAAGACGACGAAAAGGTGAAATTGGTCACCCTGACTAACTATTTTAAAAGCAACCCGCTCAAACCGGATTATAGTGTAAAAGATAAAATCGCCGTTGTGTATGCCGAAGGTACCATTTTAGATGGCAAGGCCGAGTACGGCTCGGTGGGATCTGCCAATTATCTTAAAATTTTGCAAGAAGTGCGCCGCGACAAACGCGTGAAAGCCGTTGTGCTGCGCGTCAATTCGCCAGGCGGTAGCGCCATTGCGTCGGAAAATATCTGGTATGAAGTGCAGCAAATCAAGGATAGCGGTCGGCCAGTGGTGGTTTCGATGGGCGATTATGCAGCTTCCGGAGGGTATTACATTGCCTGCTTAGCGGATACTATCGTAGCCGAGCCGGTCACGCTAACGGGGTCTATCGGAGTGTTTTCCACCATTCCCAATGCCCAGAAAATGCTCAACGACAAGTTGGGTATCAATTTTGATACCGTGAGTACCGGGCCATTTTCTACGGGCATCACGCCAGTCATTACCATGAGTGAAGCCGAGCGAAAACTGCTACAAGTGCGTACCGACCAGAGCTATGAATTTTTTCTGCAACGGGTGGCCGAAGGCCGAGGTATGAGCCGCGATAAGGTGCATGAGATTGCGCAGGGCCGCGTCTGGACAGGGCTGCGTGCTAAAGAAATCGGGCTGGTGGACGAGATTGGCGACCTGAGCCGCGCCCTTGAAATTGCCGCAAATATGGCTGGCATGAGCAAATATCGCATCACGGAATACCCGCGAACGAAAGAGCCTTTCCAGCAGTTTCTCGAATCGCTCACGGGCGGCGATGAAACGGCGGTAGAAACGCTGCTCCTGCGTCAGAAGTTTGGCGACTGGTATCCGTATTATCAGACCCTAAAGGAAATCCACGACGCTAAGGGCGTGCAGGCACGCTTGCCCTTCGTCATTCCGTTCCGATAAATTTGTGCTATTGCAATTACAAGCCGTCTAATATTTTCACCGCCCAGTTTTCGGCGGCATCTTGTGCAGTGTAGCGCACGTCGTGCTGGAGAGTGAAACCCATTAGGTCTATTGCAGCAATTTCTTCGGCGTGCAAATAGGCAGCCAACTCAGTGCCCTCAAAAGCGCTGTAGCCATCGGTAGCGGGATTAGTTCCTTTATTGAACACAGCATCAAAGCGTTCGATTTGCAATCCTGGTGCCCATTCTGCGCCAAAGCTATCCTGTACGCAGTGCATTTGCCAAAGCAGTTGTTCCCGTTCGCCGATGCGCATGACCTGCCCGGGCCGACGCCAGAGGTGCGAAGCAGCAAAGCTGACGTGATCGGCCGGATGCCAGTCGCGTACGCCAATCACGCGGTCGTACTGAGGCATTAGTGTGTTGGCTTTTGTTATCAGCTCGGGCCCAGCATCAAGGCCTGTGGCACCGCCTGCAAAAAAGTCAATTTGAAAGTTGATAAGGATGAGGGCGGTTTTGTCCGGCATATCTTTTCGTTTTTTGCTATTTGAGCAGCCAGGCTATTTCAATCGTCTGGAAAGCGCTAATCCCATTAGCACTACGGGTAGGTATTCAGGATTAGGCGTGTGCAGCAGCCGCTCTTTAACGACAATCAAATCGAGGAAGAAGCGCCGCCGGTCGAAGAGGCTGGTGTAGGAATCATTGACGTAGAACATCAGGTCGTCTAAGGGTACGCATTCTAAAAGGTGATAGGCATGGTCGCGCACATCAAAAACGACAACCGTGTAGGCATCGGATTTATCTTTGGGATAACACAAGAGGAATACCGGGAAATCAAAATAATCCGTTTGCCAAAAAGCAAATAAATTGGCTTCAAAAAGCGGGTAGTAAAGCAACTGGGTTGGGATGCCTTGTTTTTTCATAACAGCCTGCAACACTTGGAGTTTTTGCTCCATTTTGTTGATAGGAATCTCGTCTGGTGCGAGCGAGGCAAAGGGTATCCACGAACGGGTAGGCAGGTGAAAATAGTCCACCTGGCCGATGCGTGCCTTGTAGTCGAAGCGTGGATAGCCGGGCACCACATAGCCCGGATAGAAAAACGACAGCTTGTTTTGTTGACAAAAAGCTACTTCACAGAGCATTGTATAAAAACCCAAACTGTGGCGGCTGTAGTCGGGGTCATAAATGCCCATAATGCTGGCAGCGCTGTTGTGCCCAATGTCAAAAAAGCTGGTAGCGATGAGGCGGGCGCCGTCATATACTTGTACCGACCAAGTGTGGTAGAGGTTGAGGTCTTCGCCGTCGTGCAAAGACTCGCGTAGGGTAGGGGCCAGCACACCCGGAAAATTGCTTCGGTAGCGCTGATAGAGGCGTTCTTGCTCGCTATTGATTTTTGAGCGTCGAAATTCGGTACGAAATTGCGCTCCGTTGCGGCGCAGGAGTTTGCGCATACTTTTGCTGAAAGCATGGTCTTGCAAAGCGAGGCGTATCCAGACGGCGGAATAGAATTGCTCGCCAAAGCACAAAAAATGCGTGGTAAAAATACTCTGTCCCATTCGATACCAGCCCTGCTCAAGGTAGGCGTCTAATTGCTCCGGAACCAAAGCGTCGGGGTAATGCTTTTCGGCGAACATCTTTAGGCGTTACGATTTGTAATAATATCGTGAAGATATAAAACGCATTCTTTTTTTCCTTGTTTCATGGTTTCTTTGTTTCATGGTTTCATGGTTTCATGGTTGCATGGTTTTATGGTTGCATGGTTGCATGGTTTTATGGTTTCATGGTTGCATGGTTTCATGGTTGCATGGTTTTATGGTTTCATGGTTGCATGGTTTTATGGTTTCATGGTTGCATGGTTTGTCCTATTCCCCTCATAAACGGCAAAACCTTTATGTCCTTACTACTCCTTTCCGCTTTTTCAACTGGTGCATATCCTGTAGGTAGCGCTTGGCCAAAGGAAGAATCTTCACCCGGCTACTGCTCACATCATCGGTCCAGCGCACCGGCAATTCATATATTTTCAAACCCATCCATTCGGCTACGGTCAGCAATTCGGTAGAAAAAAACCAGCCGTCGTTTTGCGCGCCCCTTTCGTACAACTGCGGATACACCGCTCGGCGCAAAAATTTAAACCCGCACATGCCATCAGAAAAATGTACCCCAAGATACCGCTTGAGCAGCCAATTGAAACCCCGTGAGGCAATCTCGCGCCGCAGCGTTCGCCCGATCACCTTAGCCTGCGGATGCAGCCGGGTGGCATACACAATGTCGTAGCTTTGCTCGGCTAAAGCGGCGTAAGCTTCCAGAAAATGGGGCAAATCAGTTGCCAAATCGAGGTCCATGTAGCCCACAATGTCCGCTTGCGACTGCCCCCAGGAGGTTTTCAAGGCCAGCCCTACTCCCCGGCGCGGTACTTTTACTACGGCTACTTCGGGTAGCACTGCCGCGAGGCGTTCGGCTATGGCAAAGGTATCGTCGGTAGAGCCATTATCAGCAATCACAATGCGCCACTGCCCCGCCACTGGGAAGTGCGTGCGCAGGAAAGCGTGCAATATTTTTATCTGCTGCGCTAAGGTAGGCGCTTCGTTGAGCACGGGCACCGTTATGTCAAAAGTCATTTTATGCAATTGATAATCAATTGTTTAAATCCAGAATATATTACTTGTGCGTTAGATGCTGTTTGAAACAAATTCGAGTGCTAAAGGTCGGCGTTTTTTTACAGACAAAAAAACATCCGGATGAATTTGACGGCATGGTGGTTGGTAAATCCACGAAATTTGCTTATTTTGTAGAAAAATCTACGCCATTCATCTATCGGCTATTACAGTATAAAACTTATCCGCTATTTTGACCGTAATTATAACAAAGCGCATTGCTTATGTTGAAAAATATCAAATCATTATTCATCCTCGAAGAGGAAAAGCCAAAACCGCCGCCAGCGCCGAAAGCAGCTATCGAAACGCAGGCACCGGCAACAAGCCCCGGCGAGGTACGCGATGAGTTTATGGAGATTCTATTCAAGGCTATGCAAGCGCATAATCTTGATGGTTTTGATTATTTAGAATTTAAAAAGTCGCTGCAATCATTACAAACGGTACCGATGGACGAACCAACGCGCTATCGCTCTGCCTTTGCTATGGCCCAAACCATGGGCGCTACCCCCGAAAAACTATTGCAAACCGCGCAGCACTATCTTGATGTGCTACAGCAAGAGGAGCAGAAATTTCAAATGGCCGCAGCCAACCAACAGGAAAAACTCGTGGGCACTCGGGAGCAGGAAATCCGGCAGATAGAAGCTGCTATACAGACCAAAACCGAGCAAATCGAACAATTGACCCGCGACATCGAGCAGCACCGCCAGCAAACGGCAACGCTACGGGCAGAAATCACAGAGGCTGCCGCTAAAGTGGACACGACCACCCGCAATTTTGAAGCTTCTTACCAGGCTTTGGCCGGGCGCATTGGCACAGATATGGCGAATATTCAAAAATACTTGTTGAATACAGCCGGATAGTATTTCATTTTTTTATGCTATTTTCACCGAAAATTTTTTATTACAACAATGGACACTTACAGCAAAGAATTTAAACCCAAATCATTCTGGCAGCGCCCGGAAGGCGTCACTGGCATGATTTTTCTGGCCGCGCTCATCCTTGGTGGCGGTTATCTTTTGTACATGGCTTTGCCTACACTGATTGTGCTGGCTCAGAATGTACTATACCTGAGCCTGATGCTGGTAGCACTTGGTGCCTTAGTGTATATGGTGCTCGATCCTAAAATGCGCAATTTAGTCAGTTATATGTACAAAAGTGTAATGCGCTGGTTGACAGGACTTTTTGTGCAAATAGACCCTATTGGCATCCTGAAGTCGTATGTAGAGGAGCTGAAAAATAACTTGCGCAAGATGAATAAACAAATTGCCCAACTGCGCGGTCAGATGCACAAATTGCAAGAGGTCATTCACAATAACAAAAAGCAGATCGAGAGCAGCCTGAATATGGCCAACAAGGCCCGAGAAGCCGACAAGCAAAATATTCTAATTTTGAAATCGCGGCAGGCAGGCCGCCTCAAAGAGTCGAATATGCGCCTCGAAGACCTCTACCGCAAGATGGAGGTGCTCTATCGTGTGCTAAGCAAAATGTACGACAATTCTCAGATACTGATGGAAGACATTCAGGATCAGGTGATGGTGAAGGAACAAGAGCGCAAAGCCATCCACGCCAGCCACGGAGCCATGCGCTCGGCTATGAGCATTATCAGTGGCGACCCCGATAAGCGCGCTATGTTTGACCAAGCTATGGAAGCCATTGCCGAGGATGTAGCCAACAAAGTAGGCGAGATGGAGCGCTTCATGGATATGTCGGCCAATTTTATGAATTCCGTTGATTTGCAAAACGGTATCTTTGAAGAAGAAGGCTTGAAAATGCTCGAAAAATGGGAGCGCGAAGGAGTTTCTTTGATTTTGGGGGAAGAAAAGCAAAACCTACTGCTGCAAGCCAATGACGATAAAGATGTGCTCGACCTGAATGCCCCTGTCAAAGAGCGTGTGAAAGACCCGGCACACAAAAATCAATACGACAGTTTTTTTGATTTATAAAATGGCGCTGAAAGCTCGCTCCGGCTGCCGGTCGTTTGGTCAATAGCCGGAGCAAAAATATTTTAAAAAAATTGATACTACTCCGCTTTTCTCCTTCGTTTTGAGGGCATGAAATATTTACGGCATCTCCTATTTGTACTCATCATTCCAGCGAGTCTGCAAGCCCAGTCTTACGACACAGCCCTCGGCATGCGCCTCGGCACCGACTGGGGGCTGACCGTGAAGCAACGCATAGCAACCAAAACCACGCTTGAGGCCCTCCTCCAGTCCAGTTTGCAACGCGAAGAAGTGCTCATCACTTTGATGGCTGAGCAGCATTTTCCGATTTTGTCGCGCCGGATGAATGTGTATTACGGTGGCGGATTGCACAAGGGCTGGATCAACGAAACAGACCTCGACCAAATGCCTTACAAAAACCCGTTCGGTATTACTTTTATTGGCGGCATTGAGCTGTCCTTGGCTCGTCTGAATATTTCCTATGATTTTAAACCGGCTATCAATATCGTTGGCGGGCAAAACAATTTTTACACCCAAACGGGCATTTCACTGCGCTATATTATAGACAAACGAGAATGGAAACCCTTTAGTGGTAGCAATAAGAAAAAACGCAAAAACCGCCGCAAGCGCGAGGGCTTCAATTGGAAATTCTGGGAGAATTGAATGTGGTTTCATGGTTTCATTGTTTCATGGTTTCATGGTTGCAACTCCCTATAAAATAAACCCTAAACCATTCTCCAAACATCATTTCTCATTAAAAGCAGGTATTTCCACTTGTATTCGGCCGTTTTCATACACAGCAATCGGTACATAAGCATATCTTGCCATTGCTCGGTCTTCATGCACTGCTGTGTGATAGACCACCACTCGCCCGGAAGCCTCCCGAAGCGCATAGAAATAATCGCCACCACCGGGCCACCGGCCACCCGTTGCACTCAGCGCATTGGCAGGTATGGCGAACTTGTCGTAAGCATCCGGAGCGATCTCGGTGCAGCCGGTTGGTACTTCCATTACTTTGGTTTTGATGGCATCCACAATCATATACACCCCGAAATGTGGCGTCTCGTTGGCAGATTCCATGTATTCGCAAAGCAATTGTATCGTTGACTCCGCAGCACCTTTTTCCAAGTCGCGTTTGCAGGCCAATAGCAAGCACAGCAGCCAAGTAGCAAGGATAATATTTTTCATAATGCGCTGGTTTTGACCCAAAATACAACTTCCTGTCAAAAAACCTGCCAAAAGAAATTTAATTTTCGGGGAACTAATTGTATATTTGCATCGCTTTAATAAAATGGTTGTCAGCGTATCAATGCTCGCAGCCATTTTGCATCAAAAATGGTGGTTGTAGCTCAGTTGGTTAGAGCGTCGGATTGTGGTTCCGAAGGTCGCCGGTTCAAGCCCGGTCATCCACCCAACGAGGTTGTCTGTGCACAGGCAACCTTTTTTTTGCACTTTTTTACCCAAAAAAGCGCTTTTTTTGCTTAAATTCAGCCGCTGAAACAAAGACTTTCGGTCATTTATTCGCCTCAAAAACAAACAACAAAACCATGAGATTAACCACTTTTTCCAAGTTTCTGATTGTAGTGGCAGTTGTAGCCGCTGCATTTTTTGCGTTTCAATACTTTATGAAATCCACCCCTAATGAAGCGCCCGTTGTTACTACCCAAACGCAGCCGGCAACAGAAACTCCTGCCCCACAAACAGACCTTAGCGCTTTCAACTTCACGCCGCCCGCGCCGGTCAATGGTGTACTGAAAGGCGTAGTGGAACTCGGAGCTTCGGGCTTCAATTCCTTTGTGGTAGATATAGACGCGCAGAAGCGTTGGCAACTGAAAAAAGCGGAGTTTGGGGCCAGCCTTGTACACGAAAATATGGCTACCGCCACCGATATTCGGGAAGGGCTGAAAAACTACATCTCTGGCATGCTCAATTATGGCGTGTCGGGCAAAGATATTCATTTTGTGGTCAGCTCCGGCGCTGCCAAAAGCGAGCAAGTGCAAAAAATTAGCGCAGAATTAAAAAAACTCGGCTACGTAGTCAATCCGGTGACACCCGAAAAAGAAGGGCAACTCGCGCTCAAGTGCGTACTGCCGGAGGCTTATCTGAATGATGCTTTTGTAGTGGACATCGGCTCCAGCAACACCAAAATATCTTGGATGCAGGGCGACCGCATCCGCAGCCTTGAGACCTATGGCTCAAAGTATTTTCAAAATAATGTCACCGACGGCAAGGTTTATAATGAAGTAAAAGCATTAGCCGGGCAAATTCCGGCGGATCGGCGCTTAGTTGGGTTTATGATTGGCGGCGCGCCTTTCGATTTGGCAAAAACCCACCGCAACGGCAAGGAGCGCTACACCGTGCTCAAGGCACCGGATGATTATACCATTGAAGAAGCCAAAACCAAAGCAGGCATTAATATTTATCGGGCTTTGCAGGACGCTACCGGCTGCGACACCTTCGTTTTTGACTGGGATAGCAATTTTACCATCGGTTTTTTGTTGGGGCTGTGAGGGGGTTGAGGGGTTGATAGGAAGAATAGGGGAATAGGTACGATAGGACAAATGGGGGAATGGTAGGTAGATTTCAGATCATTAGACAATAGAAGTTAGATGCGGTCTCAACCTTTAAACTTCTCAACTTTTAAACCTAATTTCCTTATATCCTTATTTGTCCCATTCCCCTATCCCCCTTCTCAAACGCTGCCCCAATTAACAATATCCCATTACTTACTCCTCCTCCGTGGGTTCATCAGCCAAATGCACATTGACGGCTACATAGTCGCCTTTTTCACCTTTGGTAATGTTGAAACGCACCAAATCGCCTTCTCGAAGTTCGTTAAAATCGGTATTGGCTACGGTAGAGTAGTGGAAGAACAAGTTATTGGGCGGATATTTTATAAAGCCGTAGCCATTTTTGATGCTGAGAATTTCGCTGGTACGTGCCTCCCCGTCAAATTCATACTCCGGTACTTCCGTCTCGTCGGGCGTAGCCGGGGTGATGGTGGGCGGTTGCCGCTTGCTTTCGTATTGCACAAAAAGATTATTGATCATTGGGTCATTGCGCTTGAGGCGGTTGTCAATCACTTCGTGCATAGCTACTGGGTAAGATACCTCCTCCAGCAAATCTTGCGAAGTACGCGTCACTAAAGTCTGCCCGGTTGGGGTAGTGTATTCAAAATCCCAGCTTAGCACCATCACACGCGTGCCCAGCGTATTGAGTTTGCGCACCAATGGCACATAATCGCCATCGGAAGCGATGAGCACCAGTACGTCAAATTTTTTATAGATCGCCAGCTCGAAAGCCTCCAGCGCCAGCCACACGTCAATGCCTTTTTCTTCGCGGCGGCCGCCGTAGTTGCGTAAAGGTAGATAATGAGTGGTGACACCCTCCGACATCAGGATATCGTCGAAAACCCGATCGTAATACAGCACATTGCCGCGCTGCGAAGCTTCTTGCGCATTGAGGCGCCCCCGGAAATAGTGCGCATCCACAATGTGGCAGAGGTGTACATCCATGCTTTCTTCTTGGGCCACATGGCTGCGAACGAACTCGTGCAAGCCCGCAATACTCAGGCGCTTTTTGCGCAGGTGGTCATAATTGTAATAATTGCTAACGTGCAGAAAGTAATTACCATCGTAAAAAACACCGATTCGGGTCAATTTGTCGCGCATATTTTTTATTATCTGTCAATTTATTTAGCTCTGTTCTAATGCTAATTATCGAGTTTATTTTGTAAAATATTGATTTTCAATACATTTTAAAAAGCGCTTATGAATGGGAGAGGTGTGGATGTAATAAGTAACCGGACAAAACTATTTTCAGTAAAAAAAACATATAAACAACTGATTATCAAAGGCAAAAATGCTACCCCAATTAACAATTTAATAACTAACAAATAACAACTAACAAATAACATTAACAAAATAACAATATCCTATTACTTAAATTGTACAAAAGCGTGTTAAAATGTATCGGTATGACTAGTTTAGCCGCAAATGTACAAAACTACAGCAAACTCCCGCCTATTCTACGAAAATTTACGGAAAATTTGCTGCAGCGATTACCTAGTTATTTGAAAAATCACTGACCGACTAACAACTTCGCGGCACGCAGGCTGTGCCCATCGCTTACTTGTATCACATACATCCCTGGGGGCAAGTCCGGTAAATTGAGTTGTAGCTCCTGCTGCTGTTCGCTGGTGGTTTGCAAAAGTAAGCGCCCATCGGTAGCAAACAGCCGCACGACTGCGCTTGGAATCGTTTGCCCGAAATCTAGTATCACTTGCCGCTTAGCCGGCTGTGGGTAAAGGCGCAGGGCGTTTACCACGGGCTCTACCGGAATATGAGTAGGTAGCGCACAACCTGTGGTCACGAGGTTTTCGAGGGATACCAGCTCGGCGCGCAAGCTATCTAAGGTGGCTCGTACGCGGATCCGTTGCCCGTCGGTGAACATATTCCAGCAGGTGTCATTAGAATAGGCCATGAAGTTCTCGCTTTGTACAAAAAAGGTAGAGCCGTCTTCGCAAAAGCGCTCGCCTTCCTCACAAAAACCGATAGCCCAAGCTAAGTTCCAGTCGAGTGGTGTGTCGCATACGAAATCACCGGTGGTATCACAGGGTACATCGCATTCGCCGAGCCATATAAAACCGCCTTCAAACGTATGGTACAAACCGAGATAGTGTCCAGCTTCATGCGTGGCTACTCCGCCCTCGCCAAAGCCTTCCATCAGGTCGCCGGAGGTGCCGAAAACGCGGGTTCCGACCAAAAAGCCATCTACGCGCTCGGTGTGGTCGTCCCAGGGAAAAGAGCTTTGCCCACCTTCGATAGTAGGCGACACCCAGATGTTGAGGTAGCGCTGCGGATTCCATTGGGTAGCCAGCATCAGGTCGTAAAGATTTTGCTCGGCAATATTTGGCACATAATGCCAGGTAATGCCAGTAGTAGCTTGCCCTGTAGGGTCATTGCGCACGAGACAAAATTCGACGTGGAGGTCGGCGGCTACAGGTTTGAATAGCTCGCGAGTGCGCATGGTGTCGGCGTTCAGCCGCCGGAAATCGAGGGTTAACGCTTCGATTTGTTGCATTACCCGCTCCTCACTCAGGCTGTCGGCTATTGCTTCGTACAGAATGTGAACGACCACGGGAATGGTTTTGATATCAGTGGACAAATGACCGCCTCGATTAGCAAAATTGCGTACATAATGCTCGTAAAATGCGCTGCGTTCGGTGTTTTGGATGGTAACCCCTCTCGGCAGTTGGCAATTATCTTGGGCCTGCAAGGAGAAAAAGCTGGTTAAGAATAGCGAAATCAAAAAAGTCGGGTGCTGAAATGTTTTCATTGGTATTACAGTTTTTTTTAAGAAGGGAGACGGCACAATAGGCTGTCTGGGTTGGCAATAGGAAAAATATTTCCGGCAAAGCGCTCGGTTTTTGTTGCGAAATCCATTCGCTTGACGTAACTTTGCATTTCTAAAAAAATGGCGTACGAAAAGCTGCCCAAGAGCAGTGGCGCGCCGTGCAGGTCCCGTAGTACAACGGATAGTATGCAGGTTTCCGGAACCTGAGATCTAGGTTCGATTCCTAGCGGGACTACCAATACTTGCCGTGTTTTTCAATACAACAGGATGGCTTTCGCAATGATTTATACTACGCACAGCTCCGAAGTCGCTGCACGAGCAGTGAGCGATCATTTGTTGCAAATGCGATTGATTGCTTGCGCCAATGTTTTTCCAATCACCAGCGCTTACTGGTGGCAAGATGTTTTGCAGCAAGAGGGCGAATGGGTAGCCCTGTTCAAAACGCGCCTGAGCTATTGGGAGCGCGTCCAAGCGGAGATTGTAAAAATACACCCTTACGAAACGCCTTGCATTATAAAAATGGAAGTGGAGGCCAATGCTGCTTACGAGCAATGGATAGCATCGGAAACAAACAAGGGGCAAGCAACCTAATGCTGCTGCCCGCTGCTTGTAGCTTTGCTCAGTTTTTTCTTCCCGCTTAGTCCTGATACTCAGCGTCTTCGTGGTGCATTAGGAAAGCTTTAAGAAATTCGTCAATATCGCCATCGAGCACGGCGTCGGTTTGGCTGGTCTGGTGGCCAGTGCGGTGATCTTTCACCCGTCGGTCATCTAATACATAACTGCGAATCTGGGACCCCCATTCGTTTTTCATTTTACCGGCTTCGATTTTATCTTTTTCGGCGCGTTGTTTTTCCAATTCCCTTTCGTACAGCTTCGATTTGAGCATCTGCATGGCCTTTTCGCGGTTTTGTATCTGGGAGCGCTCCTGCTGGCATTCGACTACGATGCCCGAAGGAATATGCCGCACACGCACCGCCGATTCGGTTTTATTGACGTGCTGACCACCGGCGCCGCTGGCCCGAAAGGTATCCCATTCTAAATCCGCTGAATTGATTTCCACTTCAATGCGCTCATCAATGGAAGGATGCACAAATACGGATGCAAAGGAAGTCATGCGCTTGCCTTGGGCATTGTAGGGGCTGATACGCACCAAGCGATGCACGCCGTTTTCGCCTTTGAGCAGTCCGTAGGCAAAGTCGCCAGCAATTTCTAATGAAACGCTTTTCAGGCCGGCCACGTCGCCATCTTGGCGATACAGTTCGCTGACTTTGAAACCTTTGCGTTCGCCCCACATGAGGTACATCCGGTAGAGCATTGCTGCCCAATCGCAGGCTTCGGTGCCGCCCGCGCCGGCATTGATTTCGAGCAGGCAGCCAAGTTCATCCTCCGGCTGATTGAGCGTAGAATGGAATTCCAAGTCATCCACGGCAGCTATGGCTTCGGTGTATTTGGCATCCACTTCGGCTTCGGAGACTTCCCCTTCCCGAAAGAATTCGAGTAGCACTTCTGCGTCATCTACATGTTGGGCTACTTCGCTATATTGCGCTACCCATTTTTTGTGGCTTTTGACCTCCTTGAGCACCGACTGGGCTGCTTTGGGGTCATCCCAAAAAGTAGGGTCGAGTGTTAGTTGTTCCTTATCTTCAATTTGAATCAGCCGTTGATCCACGTCAAAGATACCTCCTAAGAGCGCCGAGCCTTTCCCGAAGGCTTTTAAGTTGTTCGATAGTCATAGTTAAAGTGGTTGAGTGATTGATATACAAAACTGGAACAACAAGGTGCTGCCTCATTGTTCCAGTCGTGTATTTTTTTTGCAAAAACATTACATTTCCTGGGGCACTTCCACGTAGAAAATCAGCTCGGCATTGCCCGGAATGACCGGTGGTGAGCCAGCTTCGCCATAGCCCAGTGCTGAAGGGATAAAAAATATGGCTCGGGCACCTTGTCGTAGCAGTGCGATGCCTTCTTCCCAGCCTGCAATCACCTGGCCTCTACCGAGGGTGAAGGTGAAAGGCGTACCCCGCGAGAAAGAATTGTCGAACATGGTACCATCGGTGAGTGCGCCGTAATAATGCACATTCACTAACTTATTGGCTTCCAGTTTTTTACCACCGCCTTCTTCAAGGATAACATACTTTAGCCCTGAAGCGGTAGTTTTCAGTTGGCTATTGAGCTGGCCGGAGTTGTAGCGTGTCACAAGATCATTGACCGTAGCGGCTACTTCTGGTTCGCGTTGCTGGGCGGCTTCGCGTTTGCCTCGCTCGGCCTCGCGCTGCTTGTTGGCATCCATTTGAAATTGCGCTTCGCTCTTGATTTCCAAGCTGACCACATCATAATACATGATGTTGGTGTTTTCAAATCCTGGAGGCTTGTTCGGAATGGTGTCTAAGCGAATCAGTACCGTAACACTGTCGCCAACACCAATGATGCGTAGGATTTCCTCTACCGGGGAGGGAGTACGCATGGCGCTCATCGGATCGTTCGGGTCTTGGGCAGTGATTTGCATAAACGGCTCCTGTCCCATCTCGCGGCTGGCGTAGTACACCGAATCGCCATTGCGCAGCTGAGCATGGAAATAGACGTAATCGCCCGGCTTGGGCACTTCGCCGCCACTTTTGGTATGCACGATATATTCGTAGCCACTGGGCGTTACCCCGGTTTCTTCTTTTTTGCATCCTTGCACCAAAAGAATGGATAATGCAGCAACAATAATGAAGGAAATTCTCATAAAATTTTGTTTATTAGTAATTTATGCCAGACAATATTTTTATATTTCAAGCTTTTCAGCCCCTCAACTTTTCTCCATATTCCGGTAGCACATCCTTGAATTTTTTGACCGTAGCCCGCAGACTTTGAAACGAATAGCCTCCCGAAGCATTCTTGTGCCCGCCGCCTTTGAAGTATTTTTTAGCAATTTCTTGCACAGAAAAATCTCCTTTAGAACGCAAGGATAGCTTGACGATTGTAGGCTGCTCGGTGATGAAA
This sequence comes from uncultured Saprospiraceae bacterium, assembly GCA_937872385.1. Classification (GTDB taxonomy): domain Bacteria; phylum Bacteroidota; class Bacteroidia; order Chitinophagales; family Saprospiraceae; genus JADJNW01. The sequence goes on along the minus strand of CALMSO010000086.1, from coordinate 5,063 downwards.
GCCGCCAGTTTTACATTGCGCAATTTGAGTAAATAATTGACAATGCCTTCGGTATCGCCCCGCTGAATATCAAAGCGCTCGTAGTCTTCTTTGGTCAGAGTGATAATGCCAGTTTTGTATTCTTCCAAAATTTCCAGCCGCCGATTGAGGCAGTGCCCCAGCAGGCGGAGGTGCTTCTCCTGCATACTGTTGAAAATCAAATCCTGGAGCTTGTAATCATCCACGCCCATTTCGATAAGCTCGGCTACGGTGCGAAATAACTTGGGAGAAGTACTGTAAGTAAACGATCCTGTGTCGGTCAGAATGCCCGTAAAAATACTTTCCGCAATCACCGTATCAATCTTGTGTCGTTCGCCCATTCGGTCAATAAAATCATAAATCAATTCGCAAGTCGAACTGGCTAAGGTGTCTGAAATCAGATAATCGGAGCAGTTCTCTGGATACAAATGATGATCAATCATAATTTTAGTGCACGACAGCGGCGCGATTAGCTCCCCCAATTTGTCAATCCGATCCAGCGCATTAAAATCAAGGAAAAATATAATATCGGCCCGCTCTACCAGTTCTTTGGAGTACTCAGGCTCGGTATCAAAGATAATGATTTCTTGAACTCCAGGCATCCATTCCAAAAAATCGGGATAGTCAGAAGGGCAAATCACGCGTACGGTATGCCCCAGCTCGCACAAATAATGATACATAGCCAGCGAAGCACCAATCGCGTCGCCGTCCGGGTTGCGGTGCGTCGTGATGACAATGTCTTTCGGTCTGACTAACAGCTCCTTAATTTCGTGTAGGTACTCCATGTATTTTGTTGCCTGAAAAATCAAGATGCGAAGTTGACAAAAAATAGGAAATTAACCAAAATTTATTGCAAGGGTTTAGCACTATTAAGCGTGTTTACTTAGTTTTGCGCTGCTTTTTAAAAATCCTTGTTTCTGAAAATCAAAAATATAATACCAAATGGCTGGCAACAGAACATTTACCATGATCAAGCCCGATGCCGTACAGGCGGGGCATATTGGTGCCATTCTCGAAAAAATCAATGGCGCAGGCTTTCGCATTGTGGCCATGAAACTGACCAAACTCTCGCCGGAGAAAGCCGGAGCTTTTTACGCCGTACACCAGGAGCGCCCTTTTTATGGTGAGTTGGTAGAATTTATGTCTTCCGGACCTATTGTGGCGGCTATCCTTGAAAAAGACAATGCCGTAGCTGATTTTCGCACGCTGATTGGCGCTACCGACCCCGCCAAGGCAGAACCCGGCACCATCCGCGCCCTGTACGCCAAAAACGTGGGCGAAAATGCCGTACATGGCTCTGATTCGGACGAAAATGCGGCCATCGAAGGCGCTTTCCATTTCGCCGAAGTAGAAATGTTTTAAAAAAAATACCCAACAGGTGGCAGGCTGCTTTCTGGGCTCCTGTCGCCCTGTTTGGCTATCAATTATTTGGATACCCGGCATCATTATTTGTACCCTGCAAGAACGAGAAAATGGAAGTTTGTTCATGCGTTTTAGCCAATTTGTTTTGTATTTTTGGCGATAGCGTTGGAAGTTAAGAAGTAACATCGCATGACCAAGCAAAAGCAATTACACAATGAATTTTTAGAAAAGCTGCAGGAAATCATCCAGAAAAATTTGGAGAAACCTGATTTTTCTATCGTCCAGATTTGCATAGAAATGAATATCAGCCGGGCGCAGTTGCACCGCAAGGTCAAAGCCGCAACCGGATTTTCCACTTCGCTTCTCATTCGGCATGTGCGGATGGAGCAAGCCAAAAAGCTATTAGAAACCACCGATTTCAACGTCTCAGAAATAGCTTATCAAATTGGCGTCAGTAGCCCGCAAAACTTCAGCAAATACTTCATTGAAGCGTACGGCCTGAGTCCCAGCGCTTATCGCAAACAAAGAGGAACGCCCCTCGCCGAAACCACTGCCGAAGCAGCGCCGGTTATTGTTGTCCCTGACGTTTCAGATGCTACCCCAGAACCTTTCAAGAGCAAACGGCAAAGCGCAGTGCGCTGGGGGCTATTGGTGCTGGTGTGCTTGTTAATAGGCACTTTCATAGTTTCAGTACAAGAAAAAAAACGCGCTGTAAGTAGTTCAATTCCAACCACTTCTGCTGAGGCCTTCCAAGAGGTAATGCTCGGAAAACAGCTTTTGGAAAAACGCACCCAAGAATCCTTGCGGGAAAGCATGGAAGCTTTTGACCGGGCCATCCAATTGGACAGCACTTACTCCGATGCTTACCTCGGCAAGGCCAGTGGGTTAAATCTACTGGTGAACCTACAATACTCCTCCGCTGAAAGGCAGGACCTACGCCAAGCAGAACAATTAGCACTCCTCGCCATCAAACACAACACCAGCAATGCACAGGCCTATGCCGTGCTGGGCAACATTTATAGAGATCAATATCGGTGGCAGGAAGCATTGACGGTCTATCAGATTGCGCTCAAGCTTCAGCCGCAGGATGCACTGACCAACTACTGGTACAGTCTGACGCTGCGCAGCATCGGTGATCTGGAGCAGGCACTACAGTATCATCGGCTGGCCTATGAACTCGACCCCGCTTACCCCGTCATTGCCGGAGGGTATATTTATACCGCTATTTTTGCCAACCGATTTGACCTCGCCGATACTTTGCTACAACTCGCTACGCCAAATTTCCAACAATCCTTTCTCTATCCCAATGTAATGGGGCTGCTCTACCTTGCAAAAGAACAATACGAACCCGCGCTGGCTCACTTCGATACTTGCCTGACCATGAACCCCCGATACCGTTCCGTTCAGGTATCCCGCATTTTTTGTCTGGGCAAAATAGGCAACCGCCAAGCAGTAAAGGACTTCCTCGCTTCTTTGGATACCACCCGCGCCGAAGATTGTCTCGCCGCAGCTGCGGCACACGCCGGACTGGGGCAAATAGAACAGGGCATGACCTACCTGCAAGCCGCCGCCGACAAAGGTAAAATCCCCGAATACCTACTCTTTGATTTCTGCTATGCTCCCTTGCAAACGCATCCTGCTTTCCACAATATTCTCCAAGCCTATGGGCTGCAACCGATGCAGTAGGAAACCGATTTGCTAAATCTCCAAGATTTACGAAATCTGAAAAAAAATGCACGATGCAACAATAAACGCAGCATTTGAGACAATAGACGCAGCCACTTTTAAAAAAACACCTCATTTTTATGCGCAGAAAACGACCTGATTTACATACGTAACTACTGTATGCCTTATAACATAATAAGGATAAACAAATCATTCTCATGAAAAAGACACTACTCACCCTCCTGGCTTGGGGCATCGCTTTGTGCATGGCACCCGCCGCAACCCTGACGGTAACAAATACCAACGATAACGGGCCAGGCTCGCTTCGGCAGGCTATTGTTGATGCTGCTCCAGACAATATCATCCTATTTGCCTCGCCACTGTTTGATTCACCACAAGAAATTCAACTCAACGGGCAGCTTTTCATCAACAAAAATCTGACCATCAACGGTCCGGGAGCTAACTTGCTTACGCTGCGGCAGATCGCTGTGGGCAGCCGCGTCATTCAAATCGTTGATGTCACAACGGTGACTTTGTCGGGGATGACAATCACGGGCGGGAATATAGGTTTTGCAAACGGCGCGGGAATCACTGCTAGTAATTCTATTTTCCCTGTTCCGCCTGATCTGGTGCTGAATTTTTCAGACTTAAATATTACAGCCAACTCGTGCGGCGGCGGCGGATGCGGGATTGCCGTTAGTACCTACAACCTGAACTTGGTCAACAGCACGGTCAGCAACAATACGAGCAGCTTCTGCTGTGGCAGCGGCGGTTCCGGCGGCATACAGTTTAGCGGTGGAAATACGTTCAACCTCGTGAATTCGACCGTTAGCGGCAATACCACCGCGAATGACAGCTTCGATTCGGGCGGCGGTATTGGGGTTGCGTTAAGCTTTACGAATATCATCAATTCGACGATTACAGACAACGGATCTAACGGCGGCGCAAGCGGAGTTCGCGTTGAAGGCGGAACGATGACCGTCCGCAACAGCATCATCGCCGGAAACCGCAATAATGCAGCCGTGCCGGATGTTACGAAAGCATCATCTACAACTGTGACTTCACTTGGCAACAACATCATCGGTAACGCACCCGATGCCGGCTTTACCAATGGTGTAAACAACGACCAAGTTGGCAATTCGACCTCTCCCCTCAATCCACTACTCGGCTCCCTCGCCAATAACGGCGGCCCAACACCAACACACGCTTTGCTGCCGACCTCTCCAGCGATTGGCAATGGAAACAACTGCGTGCTCGATCTTACTTGCATGACGAATAATCCGCCTTTTGCCTTGACGACCGACCAACGTGGTTCACCAAGAAGCACACCGGTGGACATTGGGGCGTATGAAAACTTCCCCTGCCCTTCCTTCAACACCCTCTACGTGGACCAGAGCACCAGCAGCAGCGGTGATGGCACAAGCTGGGCTACCGCCTTTAAAACTTTGGACGAGGCGCTACTCATAGCCCACAACTGCCCGGGCGTGACCACCATCAACGTAGCCGCCGGCACTTACAAGCCTGGCACCAAACCCTACGAAAACGGCGCCCCCATCACCACTCCCGATGCCCGCGATGTTACCTTCCACTTAGCCAATGGCGTAGCCCTGTACGGCGGCTTCCCCAACGGCGGTGGCCTCAGGGATATAGCTGCTAACCCCACCATCCTCAGCGGTGATTTCAATGACGATGACGTAATAAGCGGCAGCGGCAGCACCTTGAGCATTACAGGAAATGGCGAAAACGCCTACCACGTAGTGCTTTCTGTGAACGATACGGCTACCACTGTGCTGGACGGCTTTACGATAAGCGGGGGGAATGCTAATGGTCTTAGTACTATTACCGTAGAAGGGCAAACTATTTTCCGAAACCAAGGCGGCGGGATGTTCAACTCCAACTCTTCGCCCACCATCACCAACACCACCTTTACCGGGAACTCGGCTAACCAAGGCGGCGGGATGTACAACTCCAACTCTTCGCCCACCATCACCAACACCACCTTTACCGGGAACTCGGCT